>JAIESQ010000105.1 GCA_019745975.1 Pirellulales bacterium | reverse complement strand
CGAAAAATCATCCAACTGACCGAAAGCCTCTTAGCTCTGGCTGCTTGATACAGCAACGGTTCTCAGAAAGTGCAGTAAGCGACAAGGCCTGCGCGAGCAAATCGTCGTGCATCGCTGGCTATTCCTCGCCGCTGCCGCTAGCCAACTCTGCTTCGGTGGCCAGAAAGATGTACGGGAATAGTTGCACGCCGTGAGCGCGCAAGCTTTCACGAATCGCTGACTTTAGCGCCCAAGAATTCTCACCACTGAGCTGTTCGTCGGTCGTATCGTTGGTCAGTACAACGGTGACGCGCAGTGCATCCGCACCATCGGAGTCGACGTATTCATCAACCTTGATGCCTACTACGCGAGGTTCGCTTGGGAGGGCTAAGCGTGAGAGGTCCAACGCTTCGAGAGTCACTCGATCGACCGCCATCGTTCGCACCCTCGTGGGTTCGCCAGGAGAGGATTACCGCACTGGCATTCGTAATTCTATAGGATACTGCACACGCTAAGCGGCGCGCGAGCAGCGATTTATTTGAGGTCTCGGCCAGCGCTGGTTGGCCGCGCGATCGCGCCGCGAAATACGTGGCAGGCACTGGCAGAGCCCAGCGGAACCCGAGCGGAACCATCGCACGGGGCTGAGGGGACAGTCCCCGGCGCTTATTTCAATTGCTTGAAAATATCGAGCATCCGGCCGGGCGTACCCATGATGTTGTAGCCGGCGTCGACGTGCAGGATTTCGCCAGTGATGCCGCTCGACATGTCGGAGAGGAGAAAGCCGCCGATGCGGCCCACTTCTTCGTGAGTGATGTTGCGCCCCAGCGGGGCCATCTGCTGATAGAGGATGAGCATGTCGTCGACGCCGGCGCCCGTGCCCGCCAGCGTGCGTAGCGGGCCGGCGCTGATGGCGTTGACGCGAATGCCGCGCGGCCCCAGCTCGTAAGCGAGGTACTTGACGCACGAATCGAGCGCCGCCTTGCAGACGCCCATCAGGTTGTAGCCGGGCACGGCCTTTTCGCCGCCGAAGTAGGTCATCGTAGCGATGCTGGCGCCGTCGTTGAGAATTTCGCGGGCGGCGTTGGCCACCGCCAGCAAGCTGTAGACGCTGATCTCCATGGCGAGCTTGAAGCCATCGCGGCTACAGGCGATCGTGTCCCCCTTGAGGTCGTCGAGCGGGGCATAGGCGATCGAGTGCAAGAGGAAGTCGATCTTGCCGAACTCGCTGGCGGCGCGATCGACCACGGCGCGGATGTGCTCGTCGTTGTTCACATCGAGCGGTATCAGGAACTTGGCCGCCGGCAAGTTTTCGGTCAGGCGGTTGACGCGGTGACGGTTGCGCTGCCGGGCATCGTCGGGGCGGTCTGGCAGATGCGTGAAGCCGCAAACGGCCCCCTCGGCCATGATGAATTCGGCGATCGCCCAGGCGATCGAACGGTCGTTGGCGACCCCCAGGACGAGTCCCTTCTTACCGTCGAACAGTCCCATGGCGTGCTCCCTGGTAGGCGGGTCGATCTGTTGCGCAAGAGCGGTTGCTCGCGCCAAGACTCTCTGGCCCCAGGTGCCGCCTGGGCGCTGCAAGATACCGCGATGCGCAACTTGGCTCAACGGCGGGATTTCGACTCGCCACCGCTGTCTCGTGTTGTCTTTTCGATACCAAATGAATAGAGTTTGTTTGATAACATTTTCGCTCATTTCGCGCTGAATAGTATCAGATGGACAACTATATTCAGCTTGCTGTGGTATCGATATGACAACGATTCGCAATTCAAATCCGCTTTGGCAGGCTTTGCACCGGACTCCTGATGCGGCGGTTCGCGGGATCGAGATTCTGCTGGCCGTTGGGCAGGAATCGGCACTCGAAGCCTGGCTCGACCGCGCGCTGGCACTTTTCCAGGACGCAACTGGCGCCTCGTTTACTGCCCTGGTGTCGGCAATTTCGGGCGAATTGGAGGTTGTCAGGAGCGTTGGGCTGCGCCAATCGGTTCCGGCCGACCTGGTGGGTGAGGCGCTCGACCGCGAAGAAGCCCGTGCTCGCGAACGCTGGCTGGCGGTGCCGCTGCGGACTTCGGCCGCGGACAACGACGCCCTGGTGACGTTTCTGCCGGCCGCTGGGGCCGCTGGCACGCACAACATCGCGGTTGCCGGCGATCTGGCGCAGGTGCTGGCGGCGGGATTGTCGTCGATCCGTCACAAGGGGCGGCAAGCGGCGCGCGTCGTGCGACTCGAATCGCTGTTGGAGATTGCCGCGCACTGGAATCGCGCGCAAGAGACCGTGGCCTTGCTCAACGAAATCGCCGCCGCGGCGACGCGGCTGTTGGCTGCCGATCGGGCGAGCATTTTCTTATGGGATCGCGCCACGCACACGCTGGTCGGTCGTCCGGCATTGGGCGTACCGCGCGGTGAGCTGCGCGTCGCTGACGATCAAGGGGTGGTCGGCCATGTCGTGCAGACGGGCGAGCGCCGCCGCGTGGGGCGTCTCGACCAACGCGAGATCAGCCGCCAGGCCGATCGGCAACTCGGTTACGTGACGCGATCGCTGGTGTGCGCGCCGCTGGTGGGTCGCAACGGCCAACGATTCGGCGCGTTCGAGGTGATCAACAAGCTCACAGGCGAATTCTCACAAGATGACGAGGAAGCGCTCGTCGAACTGGCGGCGCATGCCGCCACGGCGCTGGAGAACACGCAAGAACGCGAGGCGCTGGCGCGCAACAATCGGCGGATCGTCGATCAGGCCGCGGCCGGGATCGAGCTGGTTGGCGACAGCCCGCCGATCGCGGCGCTGCGCTCGACGATCGGCCGCATCGCCGACACCGACCTGGCGATCTTGATTCTTGGCGAAAACGGCACGGGCAAAGAGGTTGTCGCCCACAGCATCCACTACCAAAGCCGGCGCCGCAATCATCCGTTCGTGGCGGTCAATTGCGCGGCGATCGCAGAGACGCTGCTGGAGAGCGAGTTATTCGGGCACGAGCGCGGCGCGTTCACCGACGCACACGACGTTCGCCAAGGCAAGTTCGAACTGGCCGCCGGCGGGACGCTGCTGTTGGACGAAATCGGCGAGCTGAGCCCTGCGGGGCAGGCCAAGCTGTTGCGCGTGCTGGAAGAGAAGGTGGTCGTGCGTGTCGGTGGCTCGCAGCCGATCGCCACGGACGTGCGCGTGCTGGCGGCGACGAATCGCAATCTGGCCGACATGGTGCGCGAACGACGGTTTCGCGAGGACTTGTACTTTCGTCTGAATGTCGTGTCGATCGAGCTGCCGCCGCTGCGCGAGCGCGGCGACGACGTGCTGATGCTGGCCGAGCACTTTTTGGGCGATTTCTGCCGACGGCTGGGACGGCAAGCTCCGGTGTTTTCGACTGCGGCGCGAGAGGGCATGTTGCGGCATCGCTGGCCGGGGAACGTCCGCGAGCTGCGCAATCTGATGGAGCGGTTAGCCTACTTGCTGAGCGGCGATCGCGTGGAGCCACACGATCTGGCATTCATTGCGCCGGCCAGCGGTGGGCCGATCGGACAGCTCCCGCCAGACGGCACCTTGGCCGAGGCGACCGATGCTTTTCAGGCCGAGTTCATCCGGCAGGCGATCGATCGCGCGGCGGGCAACATGAGCGAGGCGGCCAAAGACATGGGGCTCCACCGCTCGAATCTGTACCGCAAAATGCGGCAACTTGGCATGCCGACCTCGGGGTAATCGCCGGATCGGCAGTGACCATTACTTCGATCGCGCGGTGCGGCAGCGTGGAACGAAAGGCTGCCAACGGGCGTCAAAGCTCGGCCGCGGGGTGGCAATTCGAACCGGCTTGCAGGGAGTTGCGTAGCTTCTGGCCACCGCCGGCGGTATCCTGAAACGATCTTCTCCGGCGCCAAAACCAGCCGGCCCGTGGGGAGCCTGGCAATCTCAACAGCCAAGGGTACAAGGAGGCGTCGCATGCGCGGCATTTTGCTTTCGGCGTGGTTGCTCGTTCCCGCGGCCGTGGCCGCGTATCACTACGGACCCGGTCAGCAGCAGATGCTAGTCGACGGCGCGGCAGCCAGGCTCGCCGCCGCCGATCGCCATGTCGCCGCCGGTGAGTTGAGCAAGGCGATTGTCGCTTACGACGACGCGCTGGCGCTGCTGCCCGCCGCCTGGTCGGACGCGGGCCGTCGTGCGCGGCTTTCGCGAGCACAGGCCAAGCTCGAAGTGGGCCGGCTTCCCGAAGCCTACGACGAGCTGACCGAGCTGGTTGCCGAAGTCACGCCCGATGCGTCGGCGCGCGCCGACTTCAAGGCCGAAGCCCGCGATGCACTGGCCAGCGCGCAGTACTACCTGACCTGGCTGATGCGTTTGGAGGGGGAGCCGCGCGAGCAGTGGGAACCGGAAATCGAAGCCGCGCGTCAGAACTATCGCTTGTTGGCCGAGCAGTCGACCGCTGCTGGCGATAGCGAAGCGGCCGCCACCCACCGCCAGGACCTCGAAGCGGCGATTCGCTTGGCGCGGATGGACCTTTCGGAGTTGCAGGCACTGCCGCTCCCCAAGCAGTGTTGCGGTTGTTGCAGCGGTCAGTGCAAGTGCAAGGGGAAGGGAAAGACTCCGAAAGAGAAGAGCGGGCCCCAAGACGCGCGTGGCGCGAGCTCGGGGCCGCCACCAGACAACCGCGGGTCGTGAGCAGCAAGGGGACGGGAGTCGTTTCCGATCAGCGGGTTGTCAATCTGGCATCATCGTAGTCCGGAAACGATTCCCGTCCCCTTCGGGCATGCGCGGACGTTCGACGGCGACCATTTCAGGGTGCGACTAAGTCGAAGCCGCCAGCAAAGCACACCACCGGGTCAGGGAGAACGGGCCATGACATCGAAGTTCGCCTGCGCGGCGCTTGTGGCGCTTGCGCTTGCTTCGCCGGCGCTGGGTCAACTCGGCATCGCCGTCCCGGTGGCGGCACCGGTTTCATCTGGCGTCGCGATCCAATTCGACGAAGAGATGTCGGCCGAGCAGCAGCAGGCGCTTGTGCAGGCGGCGATGGCACAAGCCCAAGCGCAGGCGCAAAGTGGCGGTCAGCCCAACCCCAGCGATCCCAAGCAAAAGCGTTTGCAGAAGATTCAGCAGTTGCAGTTCGATCGCCGGCCGTCGGTGATCCTGAAGGCCTGGCTCGATCCGGCCCCGAAGCCGCCGAAGCTTCCCGAGTTGCCACCAGGAGCGGCGCAACCTGCTCCTCCCGCGGCCCAGGCAGCCGACGCTGCCAAGCCGGCCGAAGCTGCGGCGCCGGCGGCCGATGCGGCAAAGCCAGAAGAGAAGCCGGCCGAAGCACCGGCCGCGGATCCGCCAGCGACTGAGACCGCGCCCGCCGAGCAAACGCCCGAAGAGAAGGCAGCAGCCGAGAAGGCAGCCGCGGAAAAGGCGGCCGCCGAGAAAGCGGCAGCCGACAAAGCCGCGGCCGAAAAGGCCGCAGTGGAAAAAGCCGCTGCCGACAAGGCCAGGCTCGAGCGCGCCGCGATCGAGCAAGTTCGCGCCGACTTGACGTTCGACTACGAGCTGAAGCTCTTCGCGCGCAACGTCACGCTTGGCGATTGGTCGGCCGTCAAAGACTACCTGACCAGGCTCGACAAGAATGAAGCCCGCGAACTGTATGGCCGGATGCTCGAGATGCTGCGTGCTGGCCCCAACGCTGGGCAACCGCAGATCAATCCGCAGCTTCTCCAGCGCATGGTGCTCGACTCGGCCGACATGGCCACGATGCAGGCAATGCTGTCGGCCGGCGGGCAAGGGGGTGGGGCCGCGTTCGTCGAGCGCAATCAATTTGGCATGGCCGATATTGCCGGACTTGTCGTTTCCGCGCCGCACGATCTGGACGAGAACACCTTCAATCGCCTCGGCACGTTGTTGCGC
Organism: Pirellulales bacterium; assembly: GCA_019745975.1. Taxonomy (GTDB): domain Bacteria; phylum Planctomycetota; class Planctomycetia; order Pirellulales; family JAEUIK01; genus JAIESQ01. The sequence goes on along the minus strand of JAIESQ010000105.1, from coordinate 34,284 downwards.
CAGGCGATTGCCGCCGGCAACGATCTCGACGTACTGCTACGGGCATTGAACATCGATGTCGAAGGGTCCGAGCCGAAGCTCGCGCGCCGCCAGACCGCGCAGCTTTTGTTTGCCTCGGGGGAGGAAATTCGCGGCGGCAAGTACCTGCCGACGATCGAGGAGGCGACGAAGGAACAAGACGCCGAAGCGCTGAACTTGTTGGCGCGTCACTACCTGGCGTTGCACGGCAAGGAGCACAAGGCCGAGCAACTCGAACAGGCCTGGCGCGCGACGCAGGCCGTGCTGCCGATCCCGATTGAATTGCAGCCTGAAGACGACGACCAAGCGCCGCCGGCAGCACCCGCGGCGCCTGCGGCCCCGGCCGTTGGGGGCGCCGCGCCCGCGCAGGCCAGCGCGCCAAGAGTTATTTCGTCGGGGACGCTCACGGTGAGCGGGACGACAACCGTGAGGGCGGTTCGGGCGGCGGTCGCTGCCACGGTACTCGCGCAAGCGCCCGCTGCCGCGGCGCCGGCAACCATCACGCTCACGCCCGTCGCGGCATCGCCAGCCACACCAGCGGCTGCCGCTGCACCGGCCGCCGCAGGTCAAGTCGCCGCGCCGGCCGATCCCGCCGCGGTGGCCGCGGCCGAGGCCAAGAAGGCCGCCCGCGAAAAGCGCGCGCGCCTCAGGCAAGCCAAGGAGCAAGCGCTGCGTCGGGCGGTGGAGCTGGCGCCGCGCGTTCGCAAAGAACTTGGTCAGACGTGGCTCAATGAGAGTTTCAGCGCGCAGGTCGAGCGCGGGCGCGAAATCCTCACGGCGATCGGCACGCTGGTGTCGACCAACCTGGCCTCGCGGCCGACCGACGCCCAATTCCGGCTCAAGAGCCTGCAATTGCAGCAGAGCGCCGTCGAGGCGTTGCTGCGCGCCGCGCCCGAGCGGGCCACCGAGTGGAAGGAGACGCTCTCGCTGTTGGCCTCGGGCTGGCTGCGCGAAGCCCAGGTGAGCAGCGAGCTCGATCAACGCGAGCGGATGGGGCCCGGCTGGCAGCGCGATCGCTACGGCAACTACTTTTTCGTCGAAGACGAAACCCAGGTCTCGGCGCTCCGCTACAGCGAGGGGATGGCACAGCCGATCAAGACCAACGAACTGCTCGAGGTGCGCCCCAATGAGCAGTGGCTCGCGTTAGTCAGCGCCGACCTGGCACCCAAGTTCGCCAGCACGTTCGCGCAGCTTTATTTGAAGGTGAACGAAGACGCCAAGGCGTTTCCGTTCATCGAGCAATTGGCCGCCACGCACCCCGACAAGGCGCGCGACCTGGCCCACCAGTTCTTGCGCGTCTGGATCTCGAACCATAACCCCAACGAGCAGCGCGACAACGGCAATCCGTTTTTCTACTACTGGGGCTACGAGCGCCGGGCAGAGCGCATTCCGCTCACCCGCTCGAAGCAGGAGCGCAACCTGCAGGAGTTGGCCGAGTGGATCAAACGGCTGCGGGCGCTACCGATCGGCGAGTTGAACGAAGAGCTGCTCACGCGGGCGTTCACCACCGCGCACAGCAAGGCCGAGGTCTACAAGCTCGAGTCGATCGAAAACGTCTTTGGCGAGCTGGAACACCTGAAGCCCCGCGCGCTGGCCGAAATGATTCAGCAGATGCGCGGCAACCTGGCCACGGTCTGGCAGGCGCCCGACGTGCAGAAGCAAGCGGGCACCAATCGCCGCGAGCAGGATATCAAGGCCGAGGTGCTGCGCGGCTTCGAGGTCGCCCGCGCCGTCTGCCAGAAGGGCTTGGCCAAGTATCCCGATCATTGGGCGCTGGTGCAGGCCGAAGCGGCCGTGCTGCACGACGAGAACGAATACCAGCAGCAGTTGGAAAAGCGCTCAGAGTTCTCCGCGGTGCGGCTCGCGGCGCTCAAGCGCTTTGCCCAAGCGGCAGAGCTCTATGGCCAGGCCGTGGCAGCGCTGCCAGAGGACGAGCAGAGTTTGTCGGTCTACGAGCAGTGGTTCTACGCCAGCTTGGGCTCGGTCGACTTGCCGCGGATCACCGGCAGCAAAGTGCCCGATCCCAAGCAGCCGGCCCTGATTCGCCAGGCGCTGTTGGCGCTTCCCGGCGAAACGGCCGAGCATCACCTGTCGCAGTTCGCCAACGATTTGTTCACGCGGGCCAGCTCGGCCAAGGCCGAGCTCAAGCACCGCTACCTGAAAGCGGGGCTGGAAGTCGTCGGCGATCACAAGCTGGCGCTCGAAGCCCGCAAGCTGATGGACTACTACGGCGACCTGGTGACCGAGATCAAGCTCGAGACGCGCATCGACGGCTCGGACAACGTGGGACATAAGCAGCCGTTTGGCGTGTTTGTCAACTTGCTGCACACCAAGGAAATCGAGCGCGAAAGCGGCGGCTTCGGCCGTTACTTGCAGAACCAGGCGAACAACCAGTCGTACTACTACAACTTCGGCCGCCCGCTGGAGAACTACCGCGACAAGTTTCGCGACATCGTCACGCAGGCGCTCGGTGAACACTTCGAGGTGATCTCCATCACCTATCAAGACGCCGAAGTGAACTCGCGGGCTTTGCCCGAATACGGCTGGCGGATAACGCCGTATGCCTATCTGCTCTTGAAGGCCAAGGGGCCGGAAGTCGACAAGCTGCCGCCGGTGCGCCTCGACTTAGACTTTCTCGATACGTCGGGCTACGTAATTCTGCCGGTGGAGTCGCCGGCAGTACCGCTCGACGCCAAGAGCGACTCCGCGCCCCAGCGCCCAGCGACGGAGATTCGCATCACGCAAACACTCGACGAACGCCAGGCGGCCGAAGGGAAGTTGCTGCTCGAAGTGCGCGCCACGGCACGGGGGTTGGTGCCCGACCTGACGGAGCTCGTCGACCTCAAGCCGGCGGGCTTCGATATCGTGAAGACCGAGGACGGCGGCGTATCGGTCACGCAATTCGATAAAGACGCGCGCGAGAACACGATCGATTCGGAGCGCATCTGGACGATCGCACTGGCGGCGTCGGCCGAGCAGCCCGACAAGCGGCCCGACAAGTTCCATTTCGCGGTCGCCAAGGCACCGGTCAAGGAGATGCTCTACCAGCGTTACGACGATGCCGACCTGGTAACGGTCGAGCCGCAAGTCGCGCTGGCCGAGCGGTACGCCGCGCGTGACCTGCGCTGGCTCTGGATGGCGCTGACGATCGGAGTCGTTTCGATCTTGACCATTGGCCTCTTGGTGTGGATGGTGCGTCGCCGGCGGCCCGCGCCTGTGTCGCGGTTTGCCATGCCGCGGCAGGTCACGCCATTCACGGTGATCGGGCTGCTGCGGGATATTCAGGCGAACAACGGGCTGAGCGAACCGGCGCACAAGGAGTTGAGCGCGTCGATCAGCCGCCTGGAACGTCACTACTTCCTGGCGTCCGAGCAAGTCGAGCCGAACCTGCAAGACATCGCCGAGCGCTGGGTGCGAGAAACTTCGCGGAGCTGACATCTTGACGCGTTCGCATCGACAGCCAACTACTTGTCGATCGTGCAACTAGCGTTGCGCGACCAGTTCGCCGTCGTGCCGCGTGCTCGTCGCGGCGGGGGAACGCAACACAATCCTGGTGAGCTCGGGCGCGCAGTTGTAGCGCAACGGATCAAGACCCGACAGGCCCCGGCTCACGTGCATCACCGTCGGCGGCTCGTGAAACACGCCGCTGGCATAGCGGACGCCAAACCGACTGGGCGCGAAGATCGGCCCTACCAGGGGAAAGCGAATCTGCCCGCCATGCGTATGCCCGGCGAGCATCAGATCGAAATCGTGTTGTCGCGCCCAGACGTATTGATCGGGCGAGTGCGACAGCAAGACGCGCGTCGGCTGGCCGTCGGCCGTGCGGGTTGGGCAATCAGACAGATCGGCCGCCGGCGGGATCCAGGGGAGCTCGTTGCCGGCCAGCACCAGCGGCGTGCCATCGATTGAGATTTCGCGCCACTGCCCGCCGAGCTGCACGAGGTCGCACTGGCCGAGCGCCGCGCGTAAGCGACGCAGGTGCCGACCGAGGCGATGGTCGTGATTACCAAGGATGACGTACACGCCGTGCTGAGCGCGCAGTTGCCCGATCGTCTCGGCGATCCAGTCGATGCAGTCGGGCTTGTCGACCAGGTCGCCGGTGACGGCAATCAGGTCGGCCTCGAAATCGTTGGCGGTGGCGACGACTTCGCGGTAGTAACCTCGATCGATTGCGCCAGTGAAGTGCAGGTCGGAGAGCTGGGCAATCGACAGCCCGTCGAGTTCGCGCGGCAGCCGGGGAATCTCCAGGTGCTTTTCGGTGATATCGAGCTGAAAGCACTCGTTGCCTGGGAGCCGCGTGATCAGGGCTCGCAGGCCGCGACCCATCGGGTGGCGCCCGAGGCGCGCTGGCACGTCGAGACGCTTGCTCGCCGCGCGCTTGAGTGCGGGTGCCTGCCGATCGCGGCGCGCTGGGTAGCGGATCAGCCAGACGAGCGTGCCGGGGCTGAGCAAGACAACGAGGGCGCCATAGCCCTGCAGGAGCGTCGGCAACTTCGCGACGTGCAGGCCGGCTCGATCAAGGGCCCCCGCGTGCCAGGCCGACCAGGTGGCGACCAACGGCGCGAGACAGAGGAACATCAGGCAAAAATCCGTGACCGGCTTGACGATCCATTGCGGTGCTGCGGTCGCATGCACCCGATTGACGACCGTGGCCCACAGCCCGAAGTGACCGGCAAGCGCCGCGGCCGTTAACAGGAGATCGAGACCGAGCATGGAGGCTTCCGCTTCAGGCGCCCGATCGCGGCGTCATGGCGCGCGAGCTCGGCCGAAACAATGCGAAGTTGAGCAACAACCCTAGCGGCCTTCTCCAGTCAGGCAATGGCGACGCGTGGTGGCAATCACGCCTGCTTCACAGTGTCGGCCGCTTGTTTGGCGACTCCTGGAGAAGTGACCACGCGCTCCACGGTTTCGAGCAACTGGTCGAGTCGGAACGGCTTGAACAATACTTCTTTCAGTCCGGCCTGACGCGCTTTCACGATTGAGTGCCCCGGATCGTAGCCGTAGCCGGTCATCAACACCAACGGCACCGGATCGACAACATCCTGCAAGCGCAGCATAAGATCGTAGCCGGACATGTCGGGCAGGCGGATGTCGGCGATGATGACGTCGTAGCCGCCATGGGGCAGCGTGCTACGGACCATGAAAACCGCTTCGGCGCCGTCGTGGGCGGTTTCGACGATGCAGCCGTAGCGCTCCAACAGCGCGTGCGAACTGCTGCGGACGCTTTCGTCGGCATCGACCACCAACACGAGCCGGCCGCGCAGCAGCGGCCGCTCGACTTGCTGCAGCATTTGCGGCGCCGCCTGGCTGGGAGTCATCTTCTGGCCGACCTTTTGAATGACCTGCTTGATGTCGCGCGCGTTCCGCAAGATCTGCTGCAAACGTTCGACGACCTCGGGTTCGTGGCCGATGTACCGTTCCATGATTTGCACGGCACAATTGAGAATGTCGTCGACCGGCAGCGCGACCGCGCTGTGGATGGCTTCGACGTTCTCGGCGACGGTGGTGGCTTTTTCGGCCACGAGCAATTCGAGCTGATTGAGCGCGGCCGCCACGTCGCGGGTGAAGATCTCGAGGAATTGCAAATCGCTTTCGCTGAACGCCCGCGGCTCGGGGCTTTCGACATTGAAGGTGCCAATCACCTCGTCGTGGAGGATCAAGGGGACCGTCAGTGAGCTCTTGGCCCCCTTGGCCCCTTCGAGGTAGAGCGGGTCTTGCGCGGTGTCCTCGCACAAGTAGCTCTTGCCGGTGGCCGCCACGAACCCGGTGACCCCGTTTTCTTGCGGTTGCGCGTACAGGTCGCGCTCGACGCTCGACGGTTCCATGCCCACCGCCAACAAGGGCTCGAGCCGGCCGGTCTCTTTGTCGAGCAGACGGATCTCGACCACGTCGAAGTTCAAAAGGTCCTTCGTGTAGTGGAGGATGTTCGATTTCAACAGCTCAATCCGCTCGTCGACGGTCATGCCCGAGAGCTCGTCAGGCGTGAGGTCGGCCAGCTCGACGCCGGCGCGATGGATCGCGGCGAGCTTCTGCTGCTGCAGCGTTTCGGTGGTGATGTCGCGAACCGTGACGATCAGATAGTTGACCGAGCCTTCGACTTCGCGACAGGGCGTGGCGTGCACGTGGTAGTAGCGATTGTCGGACGAACGGAGCGTGGTCGAACTCGGCAAACCGGTGGCCAGCGCCGTGTGGAAGGGGCAATAGTCGGGTCCGAGAATTTCCGGGCTGCCGAGGACCGCGTAGAAGTTCTGACCGAGGACGCTGCCGCGCCCGGACCATTCGCTCAGCCGGCCGTTGCCCCAGACAATGGTGTTTTCGCTGTCCAAGAGCAGCGCGGCATCAGGCATCCCCTGCAGAATGCGTTCATTCTGCAGCAGCTTGCCGACGTCGAACGCCTGCTTGAGATGGGCGCTGCTGACGTAGACGCCGGCGAATTCCTCGCGTTTCAGCCGACCGAGGGCCCGCAACATCCCTTCGACAACCACCAAGTCGGCGGTTTGTCGGAGTTGCCCCAGAAGCGGGTCGTCGTGGCCCCGGCTGTCGCTAACGACGAGAATCTTGGGTCGCTCTGCCACCCCCTCGGCTCCGGATGCAAGTCATGTGGCCCAGTGCATTATAGGGAGTTCATGCATACCGAACAATTGCGCTAATCGGCGACTTTGGCGCCGATCGTCCTTCCGACACCTTCGGCATCGTCGGCGCGCTGGCGCGAGGCGTCATGCCTGGCCAAATCTAGGTCAAAGTCGCGCTGCACTCGGCGTTGCGCCACGAAAAACTCAAGCAGGAAGGGGACCTGCGACTTGCGCCGTGGCGCCGCTGGCACGCGGATGACACGCTGCTGCGTCGACGGGACCGTAGCGTGGCGCTGCTGCCGACAGTGTTCGAGTAGCGATGATGTCATGGGGCGCCTCGGATGTCGCGATCGCGGTCAACCGTAACCTGCCGCGCGCGTAAATGTCTGATGCTAGGGACGTCGGCCGAGACGTCGCTGTCGCAAGATCGACATCGGACGACAATTAGCGCGGAAATCAGACGATCGGCTGCGCAAGCGGCGTAAAGCTTGTGGCAGGGGCCGACCAGGACGAGTTTTCCACGCGCGCCGCGCGACCAGTTCCGTGGGATCGGTGCCGGGTGCCGCCCAGACTGGGGGTCTGCCGTGTGCCCAAAACTGCCCAGCAACTCCGAGCCTTAACGATTCGGCGCGGCGGCCGGTTCGGGTGGCGCCGCGTTTGGCGTCAGGTGGGCCTCCAAGCGGGCGGGATCGATATCGAGGCGATGCCCTGCGAGTTGTTTCCCGGCCAGTACCGAGCCGAGATCCTCTCCTTCTGGCGGCAGCGCCACGGCGGCGACCTTCGTGAACACGACATTGCCGATTCGCAAGTTCGCCAACACGATTCGCTTGCCACAAACGGTGCGTCCACCCGAGGACTGGATCAGAATGTCGGGCGCGTGCGGGTCGACTGAGATTCCGGCCGACTCGAGCAGGCTGGCGGCGAGGAAGTGCTCGGTACCGTTGGGCGAGAAATTGAGCGTGCGAGCGGCCCGTTCTTCGAGCACGACGTTGACGTGCCAGATGCCGTGCTGGCGATAGACGGGAAGCGGCTGGCTGAAGAGGTTCGTCGCCAGTTTGTCGAGCGCCGCGGCTTGAAGTTCGAAGGTGCGACTGGGCCCTAAGCGGCGGCGTGCGGCCACATCGCCCAGAGCGGCGAGGACACCTGGATCGCGCTGGAGTTCGGCATAGCGCGCGGCAAGGCTGGCCGCCAGGCCGCGGTCGGCCAAGAGCGCTTCGGCCAATTCAGCGCGGCGGTCGATCCAATCGATCAGGGCTTGCCGGACCGAGGGCGAGCGATCGGCTTCGCGCGGGTCGGCCACTTCCTTCTCGAGCGTGGCGATCAATTGCTGGTTGGCGCGTATCTGGTCGGCAAGCCGGGCCTTGGTGCCCTTGGAGACTTCGGTACCGGCGGCCAGTCGCTGCAGCTCCTGCACTTGGCGGCGTAGCTGCTCGAGTTCGCCGAATCGCCGCTCGTTGTGGAGCAACTCGGCCGCGTACTTCTGTTGGGCGGACAATGCCGATTTTTCCAACGGCCGCAGCCGCGCGATTCGGGCCAGCCAGTCGGACTCTTCTTTGAGCACCCACAGGTTTCCCTGGCGCAGGAGGCCGGTGGCCGCCAAGCGTGCGAAGTCTTCCGCGTTGGCGAGGCTCGTCGCGGCGGCAAGGCACGCTACAACCAGCAGGCTCAACGTCTGGCGAAGAACTTTCGGCCATCCGTAGTGCGGCGGGCCGAGCCGCCAGCGCAAGGCCAGCGCGATCGGCGCCGTCGTCGCGATTGCCAGTTTATTGGACCCAGCCGATTCCAGCGGACGATGACACCTGCGATGCGGAGCGGCCGGTGGAGGCGCAGCCCCCTTTTCGCTTGCCCTGGCGCCAACTGACGCGGCCGACGCACGACGATCGAGGTGAGCGATGTGGCGAGCTCTGTTCTTGGCGCTGGGTACCAGCGCGGTGATCCTGGGCGCGGAGTTTCTCGTGGTGGATAAGGCCACGCTCAAGGCCACTGAACCGATTGAAGTCAGCGTGTCGAGCAAGTCGGCGCCCAATCGCGAGTTTGTTCCGCCAGAGTGGGCCCCCTGGAGCCTGATCTCGGTGGGGGCCGTTACCATCCTCTATTCGTTCACGGTTCCACGACGGGTCAAGGACTAGCCGCCGGTTGGAATCTTCTGCAGCCGGGTCTGCGAGCCGACGCATCGTATCGCTGGCCTCGTCTCGATCGGCGACCGCCTTCAACAGGCTGCCCGTAGCGGGCGGGAAACACCCGCCAGCGGAGATCGAACGGCTCAACTCCGGGACTCAACGGTCGGTCGCCGGTCGTACGGCGCGCGAGCGACGGGTGGGCGTCGCTCGTCCGCTGGTCGCCGCCGCGGCCGCTGATTGGTCGATGAGCTTGCCGTCTCGGAAATGCTTTTGTGCTACCTGTTGGCCGCTTTCGTCGTACTCTGTCCAGACGCCGTGCGGCTCACCGTCTTTGTATTCCTGAATGACAGCGACCTTGCCGTTGTCGTGCCAGATGGTCCAGCGCCCCACCGGCTTCCCCTTGTCGAACTTGCGTTCGGACTTGGGTTGGCCGTTCTCGAACCACTCTCGACCGAAACCGTCGGGCTTGCCGTCGACGTACGCGACTTCGTACTCTTTCTGATCGGTTTTGACGTACCACTTCGTTTGCAAGCCGTTGAACTTGCCATCGACGTAGTGGAACTCGGCAACTTTGCGATAGGAGGGGGTCGTAACCCACTGGGTGAAGTCGTTGGCAGGCTCGCCTTTGCGGTATTCGGCCAGCGACTCGCGCTGGCCCGTCTCGAACCACGATTCGGCCAGGCCGTCGAGGTCCCCTTCGCTGTAGATGCACCGCGTCTTGAGCTGTCCGTTCGGGAACCACTCCTGAAACAGCTTATCGTACTTGTCGCGTTTGCGCGTTGCTTCACGTTCAACTTGCCCGTTGAAGTACCACGATTTCTCTTCGCCGTCCTTGACGCCCTTGTCGAACATTTGCACGAGCCGCAGGGTGCCGTTGGGGTGCCAACGCTGCTGCTTCCCGTGTGGTTTGCCGTGGTCGTAGAAGGCTTCGGTCAGCGGCTGGCCAGGTTGCTGCCACTCCCGATACGCGCCGTGCTTGACCCCGTGGTCATATTCAATATCGGAGCGCGGCTCGCCGGTGAGAAAATAGCGAGTCTCGTGGCCGTGCTTCCTGCCGTTATCGAAAGTTCCTTCGGCGGTTTTCTGCCCGTCGCGGTTCCATTCGATCCACGCTCCATGCCGACGGCCGTCGGCGTAACGGCGCTCCCAGGCTTTGTTGCCGTTGTCGTAGTAGCGCGTTTCCAAGCCGTGTCGCACCGGCTTGCCGCGATTGTCGCGATAGACTTCGCGCTCGACGAGCAACTTGCCGTCGGTCGTGTTCTCGACGACCTTCTCGATCTTGCGCTGGGTCGTCCCGGGCTTTGCCGCGGGGTCGGGCGCCTTACCGCTCGGAGACGTCGCCGGAGCCGCGGCTAGCGAGGCGACGATCAACAGTGGTGCAACGTACATGCTGGAATCTCCCCTCCCGCGATCCCTCGCATGCTGGCGACACGTGTTCGCCTGCCAGAACGGCTTTCGTCACGGCCGCCGCGCCATTCAAACTCAAGACAAGTGTTGCTTACTATCGGACCCACGTGGTTGGCTGGGCGTAAAACCAGACTACTTCTCGACGGCCTCTTCGCCCGGCTCGTCGTCCGCGGCCGGTTCAGGCTCGCCGGGATGGTCATCGGCGCTGCGCACCCCCCCTTCGCGAAGGGCTTCGAAATACTGTCGGGCGTGGCTCTGCGTCGCCCGCGGCAATCGCTGACCGGTCAGCGGATCGGCCGCTTCGGCTTGGGCCTCTTCAAATTGATGGGCGATCTCTTCAGTCACGCGCCCTTTGGCTTGCGGTCCATCAACTAGATCGACGACGCTCGCGGCACCCTGGCCTGCGCGCTGCGCGACCTTCGAGTCGTAGGTTTGCGTTTCAATTCCTGCTTGTGGCGGCGGTTTGTCGACATGGCCAGTGCCCCACTCGCGCCCACCGCGGCCACCCCCTTCACGATGTGCCAGATCACGACCGCCACCATTGCCGCGGCAGTGTCCGCAACCCTGACCTTGGCAGTGCTTGCAACTCATCGAGTGTTTGGCGTCGGCCAGTTCGTCCATTGCCGCGTCGAGCAACTCGGCTTCGGCCATGTCGCCCTGGAGTTGACCGAGCTCCTCACCCATCGCGGCCATGGCCGCTTCGGCGTCTTTGGCGCGTCCTTCGCGCAGGGACTTGGCCGCCTGCTCCAGGCGCTGGGCCAGTTTTTCGTTCAGCCCCTTCGGGCCGCCTTGCTGGCGAGCGCGCTCGAGCTGTTCGGCCAGCTTCTGCGCCTCGGCCTGGTTGCCGGCGGCCTCGGCGGCGGCCATCTGCTGCTCGAGCTTCTGCTCGGCCGCTTGTTGGGCTTTCTCCTGGTCGGCGAGCTTCTGCCGCATGTTGTCGAGTTGTTGAGCAAGTTGTTCGCGCTGGTCGGCGCCAAGTTCGCCCTGTTCGAGTTGCTTAGCGAGCTTTTCGAGCTCTTGCCTCGCGGCGTTGAGATTGCCCTCGCGCAAGGCTTCGGCGAACTTGTCGGCCGGCCCCGAGCCAAGGTCCTTGAGCGCGTCGAGCTGCTTCTGCATCTGCTCCGAATCGGCAAGCTGCCGGCGGCGCTCAGCGATGTCCTTGGAAAGATCGTTGAGCTTAACGAGGGCCTGCTGCCGCTCGGCCGGTGGTTTGGCCGCTAGGTCGCACTCGGTCGCGCGTTCGAGTCGCGTCAGCAATTCTTCGGCGGTTCGCAGCCCTTCCTGCTTCGCCTTGGCGCGGCGCTCGGCCACGCGTTTTTGCAGTTCGCGGGCCGAAGCCTGCACCTGGCGGCGCGTGGCCTCTTGCTCGCGTTTGGCGGTCGACGCCGCCGATTCCGCCGCCAGCGGAAACGCGTACAACACGCCAACCAAGGCCAAGGCGGGCAACAGTGGCAGCCAGCACCAGCGATCGGGACGGACGCGGAACTTTTCACCGACGTCGATCTGATGCAACCGGCGCTCGGCGTCGGCGAGCACGGCGCGGCCAGCCGCTGACTGCAATTCCGCGGGAGACAAGCTCAGCGCCGTAGCGACGGTATCCTGCAATCCGAAGCGGTGATCGACTTCGGTCGCCGCGTCGATCGAATTGCGCCTGCTGGCCAGGGCCCACAACCAAGCGAGCGCCGTTCCCAATATGAGGGCCCCGCCAACCCAACCGAAGGGCTCGATGCCCAGTGGATAGAAACGGTCGGCCAGCACGGCCCCGACGGCCACCACCAGCGCCACGGTCCAGAAGCGCGGCACGACTCGCAGCAATTCGTGCCAGAAGAGGCGACGTCGTGCTCGGCCAAGGTCCGATCGAAGTTGTTCCATGGCGCTCGTTCCTGTCGCGCTCGGAGATGTTCCTGTCCCAGCCGGCTCGTTGTCGCGGCCGCAGAAGGCCGCATGGCTCCGGTACGAGCCTGGCAGCAGTTGACGGCGTAACCTCTTACTAGTTTAGTCGATTACGCGGCAGCAAGGCGAATGGTTTTTACGTGCGGCGACCTCGGTACCCCCGTGAACTGCCGCACTCGGATTGCGGTTCTACCATTAGACTAGGACCATCTCGACCGAGTTCCCAACTCCTTGCGCACAGGCTGGCAAGTTGCGCCAGGCCTGGGGTGCCACGATGACCGCCGCCACGACCGAATCTGCTGAGCTCCCCCCTCGCCCGGCGGGCGATCATCGGGCGCGACAGGACGTCGTCATCTACGACGGACATTGCCGGATTTGCACCGCGCAGATTGAGCGGCTTGCCCGTTGGGACCGGCACCGCCGGCTCCGCTTTCTGTCGTTGCACGATCCCGAGGTGAGGGAGCGCTACCCCGACCTGACGCACGACGAACTGATGCGCCAGATGTACGTTATCGATCCTCGGGGGGGGCGCCACGCCGGCGCGGCGGCGCTACGCTATCTGTCGCGCCGCTTACCGCGCCTGTGGTGGTTGTCTCCGCTGCTCCACTTGCCCGGCACGCTTAGTCTCTGGCGGTGGCTCTATGGCATCGTGGCCCGCATGCGGTATCGCTTCGGGCGCATCGACTCTTGCGACGACGGCGCTTGTCAGGTCCACTTCAAGAAGTGATCAAGGCCGGGCGTCGTCGCCATTCTGAGAACTCTTGCTAGCGCTGCGGGTTGGTGTCCTGGCCGTGCGTTTCGCGCGCGTGGAGAATCTTGAGCATGAAGATGTTCCTGGCCGGCAATTGGGTCGATCGCACGGAGACGATCGCCGTGCGCAATCCGTTCGACGGTACGACGATCGATACCGTTCCCAAAGCATCGGTCGAAGACGTCGAGACTGCGATTGCAGCCGCCGTCGAAGGGGCCGCGATCATGCGCGAAATGCCCGGCTTCGATCGCTATCAGATTTTGCATCGCGCCGCCGAGATCATGCGCGGCCAGTTCGATGATTTGGGCCGCTTGATTAGTCGCGAGGAGGGGAAGATCTTCGCCGAGGGAAAATTCGAGGCCTCGCGTGCGGCCGAAACGATTGAGCTCTCGGCCGAGGAAGCCAAACGGCTAGGCGGTGAGGTGCTGCCGCTCGACGGGGCGCCCGGCGGCGCCGGCCGGCTCGGCTTCACGCTGCGCGTGCCATGCGGCATCGTGGCGGCGATCACCCCCTTTAATTTCCCGCTCAATCTTGTCTGCCATAAAGTTGGTCCGGCGCTGGCGGGTGGCAACGCGGTGATTCTCAAGCCGGCCAGCGATACACCGCTGTCGGCGCTGCGGATGGTCGAAATCCTGCTCGAGGCGGGCGTGCCGCCGCTGGCGATTGCTTGCCTCACCGGGTCTGGGGGCACGATCGGCGATCGGCTCTGCGCCGATCCGCGCATCCGCAAGATCAGCTTCACCGGCAGCCGCGACGTCGGCGAGCAGATCACGCGCGTGGCGGGCGTCAAGCGCGTGACGCTCGAGTTGGGATCGAACAGTCCGCTGATTGTGATGGACGACGCCGATCTGGAGCTGGCCGCCAAGGCCGCCGCCGCGACCGGCTACTCGAACGCCGGTCAGGTCTGCATCTCGACGCAGCGCGTGATCGCGCTGGGCAAGGTGTACGGCGACTTCATCGACGCCTTCAAGCCGCAGGTCGAACAGATCAAGGTTGGCGATCCGCTGCGCGGCGATACGAAAATGGGACCAATGATCCGCGAGGCCGACGCCCAGCGCGTCAGCCAGTGGATCGACGAAGCGGTGGCAGGCGGGGCGCGGCTGGTGACCGGCGGCGGACGACAAGGCGCGCTCGTCGAGCCGACGATCGTCGCCGACGTGCGCCCCACGATGAAGATCAGTTGCGAGGAGGTCTTTGGGCCGGCCGTGGCCGTGACGCGCGCGGCCGATCTCGACGAAGCGATCCGCCTGGCCAACGACACCCGTTATGGGCTAAGCGCAGCGCTCTTCACGCGCGATCTGGCAGCGGCGATCCGTTTTGCCCGCCAGGTCGACAGCGGCAATCTGCACATCAACTGGGGACCGCAGTGGCGGGCCGACCTGATGCCCTACGGCGGCTTGAAGGAAAGCGGGTTGGGCAAAGAGGGTCCGAAGTACGCGATTCTTGAAATGACGGAGCTAAAGACGGTGGTGATCCACGGTGTCTGACCAGCCGGTTGAGGGGGGCGGCGCAAACGTCTTACAGGGTCTTTTCGGGGCGTTCCGACCGTTGCTCCCGGTGTCAAGCAACGTTACGATTGACGCTTTGAGCGACGCGCGGGCCAGGGGGACTCGCTAGCGAGTGCTGCGCCCGCAACCGCGCGATAAGTTGACTCTTGCCAAGCTCTCTGGGTCGCGACGCCGCGACCAGCAACCGCCCAAACGACGTAGGAGCCACCCATGCATCGCTTCGTTACGCTAACTCTGTGCGCGGCAATGATCGCCGTGGTCGGTTGCTCCTCGGAGAATGGCCACGGTACGCCGAAGGTCACCAAAGTGACCAAGATTGCCCCGGGCGCCGACGCTCAAACCAAGCTGCAAGAGGCGCTTATCAACGCCAAGCCGGGCGAAGTGATCGAGCTGGCCGAAGGCAAGTACGACTTCAACCAGACCGTGTCGCTCGACGCCATCGACGGCGTGACGATTCGCGGCGCCGGCCCCGGCAAGACGGTAATCAGCTATGGCCAGCAGATCGCCGGCGGCGGCGGTGAAGGGATCAAGGTCGACGGCTGCAAGAACTTCGCCATCGAAGGCCTGACAATCGAAGACACTCGCGGCGACGGAATCAAGACGACCAAGTGCGAGGGGGTCGTCTATCGCAATTTGTTGATCCAGTGGACGCGCGGTCCGCACCCCGACAATGGCGCGTACGGCGTCTATCCGGTACTCTGCCAGGACGTGCTGATTGAAGACTGCAAGGTCACCGATTGCTCGGACGCCGGTGTCTACGTGGGCCAGTCGAAGAACTGCATCGTGCGCCGCTGCCATGCCGAGCGCAACGTCGCTGGCATCGAGATCGAGAACACGATTGGCGCCGATGTCTATGACAACGTCGCCACCGACAACGCCGGCGGGCTATTGATCTTCTCGCTGCCGGGCCTGGAACAGAAAGTCGGCTCGCAGTGCCGGTGCTACAAGAACCAGGTGTTCGCCAACAACCACGAGAACTTCGCCAAGCCGGGGAACATCGTGGCCACGGTGCCGCCGGGGACGGGCATGATCATCATGGCCAACGACCAGGTCGAGGTGTTCGACAACGACATCAAGGACAACAACACCAGCAACCTGAGCATCATTAGTTACATGGCGACGGGAGTGAAGACCCGCGACCAACTGGCCAAAGATGACCCGGGCTACGACCCATATCCCGAGGGAATCTATATCCACGACAACCGCATCGCTGACGGCGGCAAGAGCCCCGGCGGCGAGTTCGGCAAGGTCGCCAAGGCGATCCTCGGCGAGGACTTCCCCGACATTCTGTACGATGGCGTTGTCGACGAAACCAAGTTCGTCGACGGCAAGCCACGCGAGGAACTGCGGGTGGTGATCGTCAATAATGGCAACGCCGATTTCTCGAACTTCAATTACGGCGCTTTGGCCAGCGGAGATATTCCGAAGCCCAACGGCGATCTGGCGCCGCATGCCGGGTCGCTACCGCCGCTGCCGGCGATCACGATCCCCGGCATGGAGTGAGCATGAACATTGCGAGCCAGGCAGCTCGAGAAGCGCGGCTTCTCGGGCTGCTTTTTTTGATTTTCGGCGCGTGGTCAGCAAGCGGCTGCGCTTCAAAAGGCACCGGCGAAGCGCCCGAGCCGACGCCGCCCCCTAAGCTGTTGTCGGCGTATGGGCTGTTCCAAGGCAACGGGGCCAGCCAGGAGCCGGCCGAGGGTGTGATTCCCTACGATCTCAACACGCCGCTCTTCTCCGACTACGCGCTGAAGTATCGGTTCGTCAAACTGCCCAAGGGGACGAGCGCCCAGTATCACGATCAAGAGGCTTTTGAGTTTCCCGTCGGCACGGTGATCGCGAAGACGTTCGCCTACCCGATCGACGCCCGCGACCCCGCGAAGGGGCAGCGGCTCATCGAAACCCGCATTCTTAAGCACGAAGCGGCGGGCTGGGTTGGCCTGCCGTATATCTGGAACGACCAGCAGACCGAGGCCACGCTGGCGGTTGCCGGCGCGACGCGGAACCTTGCTTGGATCGACGAGGCGGGACAGGAGCGGCCGGTCGATAACTACATCATTCCGAATTCGAACCAGTGCAAGGGCTGCCACAAGACGGACGGCCAGCGGAACTTGCCGATCGGTCCGAAGGCGCGACATCTCAATCGTGACTTCGTGTATCACAGCCCGGCGGGAGCGTCGACCGAGAATCAGTTGGCACATTGGCGGCGCATCGGGGCGCTGACCGGCGCGCCCGAGCCCAACGCCGCCCCGCGCTTGGCAGTGTGGAACGATCCGGCGACCGGTTCCCTCGACCAGCGCGCCCGGGCCTGGCTCGAAGTCAATTGCGCCCATTGCCACAACCCGCAGGGTCCTGCCCGCAATTCGGGGCTCGACTTGCAGGTGACTCAGCAAGACCCGTATCGCTGGGGTGTCGGCAAGCCTCCGGTGGCGGCCGGGCGTGGTTCGGCGGGGGGGCGGTTCGATATCGTGCCGGGCAAACCCGACGAGTCGATCTTGGCCCTGCGGATCGCTTCGCTCGAAACGGACGTCATGATGCCGGAGTTGGGCAAACGACTTGTGCATCGCGAAGGTGTAGAGCTGGTGCGCGAGTGGATTGCCTCGCTCCCGCCGGCGGGAAATACTCCCTAAGGGAGCCCGTGGCGCGGAGCCGGCCGCCGGCCGTGGTAGACTGGGCGACGGTTGGGCAAGGTAAGTGGGCAGGAATTCTCGCGGTGAATTAAGCTCTGGTCCCATGGTCGCAAGCATCGAGTACATCGAGGAGGTGGTGTCGACCTACGAGGCAGCCGCGGCTGCCAATTGGAAGACCGCCGGGCGCGAAGGCAACGTCGTCCAGCTCTCGCCCGAGTTGGCCACCGAGGTGATGGTCACGGCCGATGTGCACGGGCATCGCCGCAACTTTAATCTGATCAAGAAGTACGCCGACCTGGAGACGCATCATGGCCGCCATCTCATCCTGCAGGAAGTTTGCCACGGCGGGCCGACGTATCCGACCAATGGCGGCTGCATGTCGCACTCGATGCTCGAGGATGTCGCCAAGCTCAAGGTGGCCTATCCGGACCGTGTGCACTTCATCCTCAGCAACCACGAGCTGGCCGAGCTGACGGATTACCCGATACTCAAATCGAAAAAGATGCTCAACCTGATGTTCCGGCTGGGTATGCAAGAGGTCTACGGCGCGGCAACCGAGCGCGTGCGGGCGGCATACATCGAGTTCTTGCGGAGTTGCCCACTGGCGGTGCGGCTGTCGAATCGGGTGTGGATTTCGCACAGCGCCCCCGAGGGTGTCGATCGCCGCGGCTTCGACACGAGCATTTTCACGCGCGAGTTGGATGCCGGAGACCTGCAAGAGCACGGCGACGTGTTCGATCTGGTGTGGGGACGCGACTATCGCCCCGAGAACGCCGCCGCGTTCGCCCGATTAGTCGACGCCGACATCTTGATTCATGGACACGATCCGTGCCCCTGCGGGTTCCGGGTGCCCAACGACCGTCAAATCATCCTCGACTGCTGTGCGGAGAAGGCGACCTACCTGATTGTGCCGGTTGCCGAAAAACCATCGCATGCCGAGTTGGTCGAGCGGATCAAGAAACTGGTGTAGGTTCGTTCGCCCGGGGTTTGCCGGCAACTTCGATACGGCCCGTGCTCGTGCGAGCGTTAGGCGTCCGGGCATTTGTATGTCGCAACCACCCGCTCCGCAGTCGCCGGGCCGAAATCCCTGGCAGTTCAGCTTGGCGACGCTTCTCTGGGTCACGGTGCTATTGAGCGTTTTGCTGGCGTTTCTGGGGGGGGTGCTCCGCACTCAGGGTCGCGAAGCAACGCTCGAAACGATGTTGTTTCGGCTGGCTTTGATCGCGGCCCCCCTGGCGATCCTGGTGTTGGTGAGCGTAGTGCGGGCCCTGTTGGACGGGGTGCGCCGCATCCGGAGCCGGGACCGCTGAAGCCCGAACGTGCGAATCGCGAACCCCTGTCGGCGCGGGGCAACAAGTGCCAGTCGAAGACGCCCGAGGCACCTAATACCCCGGAAATGGTTGCCTTACACGCACGATCGCCACGATGACGGCCAGGACCGGGGCCATGCCGGGATATTTCACTTTGGCGTATACCCGCCCTTACGGCGAAGGTATACTTCTCACGTTAGTTCGCCTGGTCCGGACTGAGACGTATCGATTTGCCGAGCATGCAGTCTGCCGCCTCTGAAGGCCGCCAGTTGAACAAAGGGCCGATTCAGCAGCCCTTGTCCGCACCATTCGATCCGGGATGCTGATACCCGGGGAATTTTGTCCGCAGGAGAAGCCGAGGTGGGCAAGAAGTTGTATGTCGGGAATTTGAGCTACACGATGGATAGCTCGCAGTTGCAAGAGTTGTTTTCGCAGTTTGGCACGGTGCAAAGCGCCCAGGTCATCTCGGATCGCGACACAGGCCGCAGCAAGGGTTTCGGGTTCGTCGAAATGTCGTCGGATCAAGAAGCTCAAGCAGCCATCAGTGGTCTGCACGGGCAACAGCACTCTGGCCGTCCGCTGACGGTCAACGAGGCTCGTCCGCGTGAAGATCGTGGTGGCGGCGGCGGTGGCGGCGGCCGTGGCTACGGTGGCGGCGGGGGCGGCCGCGGCGGCTACGGTGGTGGCGGCGGGGGTGGCCGCGGTGGCTACGGCGGTGGTGGCGGTGGCGGCCGCGGCGCTCGCTACTAAGCGACGCGCGGCAACATCGTCAGTCAGACAATTTGAATCAGCATAAGAGGGCGCGGCTTCGGCTGTGCGACCGCCTCGCAAGGGACGGTGGCCGGCCAGAGTCGCGCCCTCGCTGCGTTCTTGTCTGGCCCGTATTTCTCACCAGCCATCTGCTACGCGGAGCCCAAGTCCTAGGATGGCGGCGGCGCCGGGTGCGTCTCGATCCTCAACGTATGAGCCAATACGCTTCCGGTCGATCCACACCCTGCTTCTTGCCATCCAAGCACTTAACTCCGCTCGCGACGAAGTTGGTGAGAGATGCGGGCTAGCTGACTTGGCCGATCACGTCCACGTTGACGTCGCGGCCGCGCTCCGAGCACGGGGCTCGCCGCTTGAGCACACGCTCGGCCGCCGCTTCTCCGCTGGCAATGCACGCTGGAATGCCGACGCCATGATAAGCGTTGCCCGCTAATGTCAAACTTGGCCAGCGCTCGGCCAACGACTCGATTCGCGCCACGCGATCGCAATGCCCGACATAGTATTGCGGCATTGATGCCGGCCAGCGGGCGACATGCCAAAAGCACGGCGTGCCTCGTAGCCCGATCAGCTCACCAAGCTGGGCCGCGACGATCGTGTGCAACTCGGTGTCGGGCAGTTCGCCCGCTTGCGGATCGCAGGCTCCGCCGACAAACACGCGCAGCAAGACCTTGCCTGTCGCTGCGCGTCCGGCGTACTTCGAGCTCGAGAAACTGCACGCCAGAATCGGGTGCCTTTCGATCGCCGGCACCACGAAGCCAGAAGCATCGAGTGGGTGCGATACCTGCGATCGTTCGTAGCCGGCCACGATGACGGCTGCCCCGGCATAATCGATGTTCCGCAATTCCGCGGACAGGTCGGTCGCGAAGTTCGCGACTAGCTCCGCGCAGCGCGGTGCCGGCAAAGCAAGCATCAATTCGTCGAAATTCTCTACCAGTTCCTGAGGATCGGTCGCGCGACGCCACGTGACGCGCCACCCAGTCGCCGTGGCGTCGGCATTATCGGTTTGGGCAAGCGGTGAGACCGAGGTTACCGGTGAGTTAAATCTGAGTGCGTCGGCGGGGAGGCGCTCGAGCAAGGCCGTGATGAGGACTTGCATACCGTCGCGCGGCGTGACAAACAGGTTGTACCGCGGCCCGCTCTGTTGCCCTGGTGAGGCAGCGTGATCGCCGCCGGGCACGATGGCTTGCGTCTCGCGCGACAAGCTGCGCAGCAAGCCGCCGTCGCGGCGTTCGAAATCGAAAAACCGCCTCAGGGCGGCGCGCATGCTGAGTTTCTCGGGGTCGGCTGTATAAATGCCGGCCACGAGCGGTTGCACAATCCGTTCGAAGGCCTCGCGCCCCAAACGGCGGCGGGCGAAGTCGGCCAACGATTCGTCGGCATCGTCCGTTCGTGTCGGCACCAGCGGTTCGGCCAACACGCGCAGCTTGCCAGGCCAGCTCAAAAGCGGACTCGCCAGGAAGGAGCTCACGCGCCTGGGAGCCATCAGCGCGAAGCCCTCGGGTAACCGCACCAGCTTCCCTCGCGAAACGACATACGCGGAGCGGGCCGATGGCTCGACCGCGATCAACTGCTCGGCTAGTCCAAGCCGAGAGCAGAGCTCGATGGCCGTCGCCGGCTGGGAGATGAAGTTGTCGGGCCCCAGTTCGGCGAGGAACCCGTCGTTGGCGACCGTGGCAATCGCGCCCCCCGCGCGCGAGCCGGCCTCGAACACGGCAACTTCGACGCGCGGATCGAGCTCGCGCAGGCGATGGGCGGCCGCCAGCCCGCTGATGCCCGCCCCCACGATGGCGACGCGGTGTGAACGCCGTGCGGCGGAGCTTGGCGGCGAGCGGTCATCGGACTGGGTTGAATTCACGGAAAACCTGCGCGAGGGGGGCCGAGGTACTTAGCACATAGCTACCCGGTATTCCCTACCACGATTGCCACCACCTTGCAAAACGGGGCTTCGCGGCCGAAGCTGTAGGCCGAGCCGATTTTGACGACGGGCCGTGGATCGATCATGCAGCGATGTAACCTGGTGATGTTGATGGCGCTGTTCGCCGGCGCGGTGCCGAGCGTGCCGACGAGCGGCGTCGAGCCCCTGTTCGAGCCAATCGAGCCGCCGCGACGGGTACAACTGATGCTACACCGCGGCGCCCTGCGGCAGGCTCCCGAGAACACCGCCCCCGCGATCCAGCACGCGATCGACGACGGCTTGGAATGGGTGGAAGTCGACGTGCGGCTTTCGCGCGATCGTCAGCACGTTTTGGTACACAACGACGCGGTCGACCAGGTCAGCAACGGGCACGGACGTGTCGCCGACTTGACGCTGGCCGAATTGCAAAAGCTCGACGCGGGGAGTTGGTTTGCCCCACGCTTCGCCGGCACGCGGTTCTTGTCGCTGGCCGAGTGCCTGGCGCTCGCTAAGGGCAAGATTAACCTCTACCTCGACATCAAAGCAGCCGATCCGCGGCGGCTCGTTGATGAGATTCGCGCGGCAGGCGTGGAGCGGCAAGTGCTGGTGTACGACGACGCGGCCGCGGTCGCCGAGGTGCGCCGGATTTCGGAAGTCACCGTGCCCATCATGCTCAAGTGGCGCCCCGGCGACGCGATCGAAACGTTCGTTCGCCAGCATCAGCCCACCGCGGTCGAGATCGACGCGGCCGACGTTTCGACCGAGGCCTGTCAGGAATTTCACGGGGTCGGCGTGAAGGTGCAGGCCAAGACACTCGGCGACGACGATCGCCCCGACGTATGGGAGCGGGTCCTCTCCACCGGTGTCGACTTCCTTCAAACGGACCGCGCGGAGGAGCTGTTGGCATTCCGTCTGCGCGAGCTTCGTCAGCGGACCCCGGTGAAGATCGCCTTTCATCGCGGGGCCAAGCGCTATGCCCCCGAGAACACTCTAGCGGCGTTGGAGAAGGCCATCGCCTTGGGTGCCGACTTCGTCGAGTTCGACGTGCGCTTGACGTCCGACAAGCAGGCGGTGCTGTTGCACGACGCCACGCTCGATCGCACGACCAATGGGCTCGGGCCGGTCGCGGCGCTGGCACTGGCCGACGTGCAGAAGCTCGACGCTGGAAGCTGGTTCGGCCAGCCGTTCGCCAACGCGCGCGTGCCGACGCTCGACGAGTTCCTGACGGCGATCCGCGGTAGGGCCAAACTGTACTTCGACGCCAAAAACATTCCGCCCGAGCAACTGGCGGAAGCGCTCGCGCGCTACGGACTGGTCGACGACACGGTGGTGTTCCAGGGGCCAGCGTACCTGGCGAAGCTGCGCGCGATCGAACCGAGGATTCGGCGGATGCCGCCTCTGTATCGGCCCGAGCAACTCGATAAGCTGATCGAGACTGTGGCCCCCTACGCGGTCGACGCCGCTTGGGAGAATCTGTCGGCCGAGCTGATTGCCCGCTGCCACGAGCGCGGCGTGCAGGTTTTTTCCGATGGCATCGAGGAGTCGGTCGCAGATTACGCCCGGGCCATCGGGTGGGGGATTGACTTGATTCAGACCGATCATCCCCTGCGCGTGCTGCGAGCCGTTGAACTTTCGGTGAAACCCTGAATCAGCGCGCGGATGCGAATTGCCCTCATCGGATTGAGCGACGAAACTCTGCCGCTGGTGCGGGCGGTTGCTGCGCGCCGCGATCTATCGCTGGCGTGGGCCACCGAGTTGGGCACGCACCGCGTCGAACTAACCCGGCTTGCTCCGCGGGCCACCTTCGATGAACCGTGGGAAGGATTATTGGGGGGCGCGTCCGCTGATCTGGTGATTGTGTCGCGCAGCCCCGACGAAGAGCTGCGTGCCGAGCAATTGCGCAAACTGATCGCGGCGGGCGTGGCGCTGGTGGTGGAGCATCCGATTCACTCGTCGATGCTCGTGGCGTACGAATTGGAGATGATCCGCAAGGAGACTGGTTCGCTCCTGATCCCGTTCGATCCCGCGCTCTACAGCGACGCGTTTGAAATGCTCCGCCAGATTGCCCTGGGAGCGAACTCGTCGATCGGCGCGCTGGAGCAGGTGATTGTCGACCAGCGGCGGCAGAATCGTTCCCCCCAGCGGGTGCGCGAGCTGTTTGCCCGCGATGCACTCTTGCTGCGCGAGTTGTGCGGCGACCTGACGCGGCTGTCGGCGATGGCTCCCACGGCGGCGGTGGATCCTTATGCCAACTTGGGCATTCAGCTTTCCGGGCCGACGGGAGCGCTGGTGCGGTGGTCGATCGGTCCACGCGACGAATTGAGCGGAGCACGCTTGACCGTGATCGGCGCTGTTGGCCGGGCGACGCTCACGATGCCGGAGCACGGCGCTTGGCGACTCGAGTCGCGCAACGAGCGTGGCGACATGGCGCAAGATTTCGCGCACGCGGCTGTGGCCGACGACGAGCTGGATCGCCTGCTGCAACGGCTCGACGGCGGCGAGATCGTGCCCGACTGGTCCGACGCCGCCCGGGCGATCGAGCTGGCCGATTCGATCGACCGCAGCTTGAAGAAGTCGCGCACGGTCGATCTATATAACGAGGACTTCACCGAGCAAGGGACGTTCAAGGGGACGATGACATCGCTCGGCTGCGGGCTGCTCTTGATCTCGTTGGCGGTGCTCGTCGTCGGCGTCGCGGGGGTGACGATGGGGCTCAAGTGGGCCGAGTACTGGCCGCACGCCTTGGTGCTCGTGCTGGTCGCGTTCTTGGCGCTGCAGTTGTTGAAGCTGGTGTTTCCCGACCAACCGGAGGGCGCGGCGACGGGCGACGAAGCGTCGACGCAACCTGCTGGCCGCTCAAGCGAGCGCTAGCAGGCGCGGAGATCAGCCTTGCGTCGCGGTTGCCGGGATTTCCGCTGGCGTGTTAGGCTAGCCAAATATGAACATCGAGCTTTCGCCGCAATCCGAGCAGTACCTGGCTAGCGTGGTGGCCGACGGCATTTACCCGTCGAGGGAAGCTGCGCTCGAAGCAGCCGTCGCCGCGCTGCGGGCGCGTGATCGAGCGATTCCGATGGTGCCCGCGGAGCACATGGCGCTCGTCGAGGAAGCGATCGAGTCGTCCCTGGCGGGTAAGTCTAGCATTATGACGGACGCGGATTGGGATAACCTTCGTCGGAGAATTGTAGAAACGGCCGACGTTTCTCGCGATCGAAACAGCTAGCGCGCGGGACAAGTCCCGCGGCTAACAAAGCGCTGCCGTTGTTGGCATGCGCGTGGCTACTTCTTCTGGCAGGCGGGGCAGTAAAACGTTGAGCGCTGGGCCTGCACGATTCGCACTACGCGCGCCTTGCGGCAGCGCGTGCAGGGCTCATCGGCCCGGTCGTAGACGCGATGATGGTTCTGATAGCCGCCCGCCTGGTTCAAGGCGTTGCGATAGGTGCCATCGGAGAGGGTCGAACCTTCGAAGTGAATCGCCGTGGCCAGAACGTCGTGCATGGCGGCGACGATCGCCTGCCAGTCGCCGCGCGTTAGCCGGTCGCAGCGCCGCGCGGGGTGAATGCCGCAAAGGTGCAGTATCTCCGAGGCGTACAAGTTGCCCACGCCAGCCAGGGCTCGCTGATCCAAGAGCGCCACTTTGATCGCCCGCCGGCTGGCGCGCAAGCGCTCGCGCAGTTGCTCGGCCGAGATATCGAGCGCGTCGGGGCCGAGCTTGTCGAGACCGTAGCGCTCGGCGAACTCCTTGCCTGTGACCAGCCGCGCCGAACCCAGTCCACGACGATCCCAGAACAACAGTTGCCGCGCGCCGCGGCCGACCAGCTCCAGGCGCAATCGCAAGTGCTCGATGTCGGGTGGATCGGCCAAGAGCACGAGCCCCGTCATGCGAGGTTCGAAGATCAGTCGGTCCCCCGAGTCGAGCTCGATGACCACGCGCTTGCCCGCGCGACTGGTGCCGGTGATCGCCCTGCCGACGAGCCGCTTGCGCCATTGCGGCATGCGCGCCGGCGAAAGCGCGATCGGCCGCAGCTTGCAGGCTGGCCGCTCGACCGCTACGACCCGAGCGCCCACGACCCGCGCGATCCCGCGCCGCATCGTTTCGACTTCGGGGAGCTCGGGCATGGTAGGGGTGAGAGGTCAGAGATTAGGGGTTCAATTGTAGGGTGCGTGAAACGCACCGGGCGTGGGGCGGTGAATTCTCGGCAGCCCACCTTGCGGATTCTGGTGTGCTGCGCACACCCTACGACTCACCGCAGGCTGGTCACTACTCCGGGGTGACAATCTCCACCAACTCGACCGCCGGCTCGTGGTTGCAGTAGATCAGCGCTGTGCGACCGTACGTTTCAACGCCTGAGGGAATGCCGAAAAGCTTGCGCAGATCGGGGCCCGGTACCACGCGCCACAGCGCCACCAGCTCGACCGAGCGCAATACGTTGTGCTCGATCAGCACGCGTCCCAGCGGCGTCGTTTCGGCCTCGATCTCGGCGCGGGCCGCGTCGGGCAAGTAGGCGAACGCCACGCGCATGATGCCGAATTGCACGACCTGTTGGTCGTGTCGTCGGCGTAAAAGGATTTTGCGCGCATAGTGCGTTTGCGTCACGTTTTTGTCGAGCACCTCGACATCGACCCGATCGCCATGATGGGCTTCAACCGTCTCGGTCATGTGCCCGCTGTGGGCTAACAGGGCTCGATACGCATCGGGCACGGCTTCGACTGCTAGTTCAAAGAAACGTCCCAAGTCGCCGGCGTCGTCATAGAACAGCCGGACAAGGGCATCGAGATCGACCGACACAGGCTCTGGTCCAAAAGGCATGGCATCGTCACGCGGGCTATTTGCGCAAGCCCCAATTCGTGCGGCTGTGTTCTGCGGCAAAGGCGGGGAGTCGCGCGGCGCCAGGGAGAACCGACCGGCATGCGATTGGCTCCGAGCGCCCGGTGGCGTTTAGACCCATTATACCAGCCGCGGTCAAAGGGCGAATGCGGCCCGGAATTGGAATCGCCTGCCCCGCTTGCCACGAGCGGGCGCGAAGCCGAGAATGCCTTCATGGACATGCCGGTCGAATTACAAGCCGCGCTGAGTGCCGCCGCGGGCTCGCCTTTGGAAATCGTCCATCCGCAGACGAATGAGCACTTCGTGGTGATACGCGCCGCAGTTTATGAGCGGATCAAGTCGTTGCTCGACTTTGACGAACCGACCGCCGACGAGCAATCCGCGCTGATTCAAGAGATTGGCCGCTCGGCAGGCTGGGAGGACGCTTCCTCCGACGGGCTGATATGAGGCGCGGAGAAGTCGTCGCTTTCGACTATCCTTTTTCAGACGGCTCCGGATCAAAGGTGCGTCCGGCGCTGGTCGTCAGTTCCGATGCGCTGCCAAGCCGCGACCTGATCCTCGCGATGATCAGTGGGACGGCAAGCCCAACGAGCATTGCAATCGATCCGGGCTTGGAGCCTAACTCGGGCGTCAAGAAGCCCTGCCATGTGCGCTGCGACAAGCTGTTTTCGGTGGATCAACGTCGCGTGATCGGCTCGATCGGCCGGCTTTGGCCCCGCGCGATGAAGCAAACGAACGACGCGCTCAGGGTTGTTTTGGCATTGAAGTGACCGTATTCGCATACTCGACGACTTATTGAGCGTTGCCCCGTTGCTGAGTCGGCTCGCTCGCGGGAGAATCATCGCGGCGGCGCAATTCGCCGTGCCGCCGGCCCCCAGACGGAACGCCCTCGGTCCGAAGGATTCGCGATGACTGCCGCTGCTCCTGCTGCCGCTTCCGCTCCTAACACCACGACCGACACTTCCGCGGCCACAACTGGCGCAACTACGCCCCGCCCGTTCGCACATCTCCACTGCCACACGCACTACAGCTTGTTGGACGGGGCGAGCCGCATCCCTGACCTGGTCGAGCGGGCCAAGGCCGAAGGCATGACTGCCCTGGCCATTACGGATCACGGCAACTTGCACGGCGCGATCGAGTTCTATCTGGCCTGCCGCGAGGGAGGGATCAATCCCATTCTCGGCTACGAAGCGTACGTCGCGCCCGACAGCCGTTTCCGCCGCTCGTACGAACGGCACGAAGAGACCAACTACCACCTTACCTTGCTCGCGCAGAACCGCACCGGCTTCAAGAACCTGATCAAGCTGGCGAGCGCCGCGTTTCGCGAGGGCTTTTACTACAAGCCGCGGATCGATCGCGAGCTGTTGGCCGCCCACAGCGAGGGAATCATCTGCCTGAGCGGCTGCGTATCGGGGGAGTTCAGCCGGATGATCCTGCGCGGGCAAGCGCCCGAGGTGAACATCAAGGAAGCGTGCGAGGTGGCCGCCTGGTTCCACTCGGTGTTCGGCGAACGCTACTTCATCGAGATCCAGAATAACGGGGTCGACGTGCAGCGGCTGGCGCTCGAAGGGGCGGTCGAGGTTGCGCAGCGCATGGGTCTTCCGTTGGTGGCCACGAGCGATGCCCATTACGTGCGGCGCGAAGACGCGGTCGCGCAGGACGTGCTGTTGTGTATCAACACCGGGCGGTTCCGCACCGACACCAATCGCCTGAAGATGGAGGGGGACCAGTTCTTTTTGCGCAGCCCCGCGGAGATGTACGCGTCGTTTCCGGGGCTCGAAGACGCGGTCGCCCGCAGCCAGCAGATCGCCGACAGGGTCGACATCGACCTGGAGCTCGGCAAGCGGCACTTTCCCACCTACGATCCGCCGGCGGGCAAGAGCTCGGCCGACTATTTGCGTGAGATTTGCGAGGCGGGCTTGCTGCGACGCTACGAGGGTGACAGCGAGCGCGTCGTCGAGGGCCGGCTCGCCCCGGCAGTGCTCGAGCGTCTCGAGCGCGAGCTCGATGTGATCAACAAGCTGGGCTTCGCGAATTATTTTTTGATCGTGTGGGATTTCGTGCGGTTCGCCCACGAGCGCGGCATTCCGTGCACGGCGCGCGGCTCGGGCGTCGGCTCGCTGGTGGCTTACGGCCTGGAGCTGAGCCATGTCTGTCCGCTGCGGTACGACTTGCTTTTCGAGCGCTTTTTGGACGAGAACCGCAAGGAAGCCCCCGATATCGACATCGACTTCTGCAAGGATCGCCGGGCCGAAGTCATTCAGTACGTGAAGGCCAAGTATGGCGAGGAGAACGTCGCGCAGATTGGCACGTTCGGCACGCTGGCGGCCAAGGCGGCGATCCGCGACGTCGCCCGGGCGCTGTCGCTGTCGGCCCGCGCCGACTCGATCGTGGCGATGATCCCCGACGAGCTGGGGATCAGCCTCGACGACGCGTTGAAGAAAAGTGATGACCTGCGCAAGGCCTACGAATCGGACGCCGACGTGCACGAGCTGGTCGATCTGGCCAGGGCGATCGAGGGGCTGGCGCGCAACGTCGGCACGCACGCGGCCGGCGTGGTGATTGCCGATCGGCCGCTGGTCGAGTATGTGCCGTTGCAGCAGGTGACCGGCAAAGAGGAAATCATCACGCAATGGGAAATGGGGGATGTCGAGAAAGCCGGCCTCTTGAAGATGGACTTCCTGGGGCTGCGCAACTTGACGATCCTGGCCAAGGCGGTCGAGCTGATCGAGCAGACGACTGGCGTGCGGATCGACCCCTACAAGTTCCCGCTCGACGACCAGGAAACGTTCGCGCTGTTGTGCCGCGGCGAGACGAAGGGCGTGTTCCAGCTCGAAAGCGGTGGCATTCGCGACCTCTTGCAGCGGATGAAGCCCGACCACTTTCACGACATCATCGCCACCAACGCGCTCTATCGCCCTGGGCCGCTGGAAGGGGGCATGGTCGACGACTACATCCAGGTCAAGCACGGCCGCAAACAGCCCGAGTACAAACATCCGCGGATGCGCGAGGTGCTCGCAGAGACGCACGGCGTAATGGTCTATCAAGAGCAGGTGATGCGGCTCTTGAACCGACTGGGAGGGATCGAACTGTCGAGCGCTTACACCTGCATCAAGGCGATCTCGAAGAAGAATAAGGAGAAGATGGCCGAGTACCGTGAGGAATTCTGCCGGGGAGCGGTGGGCAACGGACTGAAGCGGCGCGACGCCGAGGAGATTTTTGCACTGGTGCAGAAGTTCGCCGGCTACGGCTTCAACAAGAGCCACTCGACCGCCTACGCCCTGGTCGCCTATATGACGGCCTACCTCAAGGCACATTGGCCGGTCGAGTTCATGGCGGCGTTGTTGTCGGGCGATATGTCGAACCGCAACTTCAAGCGCAAGGACCCGTTGGTCGAACACATCGAAGACTGCCGGCGGATGGAAGTCGTGGTGATCGGGCCCGACGTCAACCAGTCGCAACCCGACTTCAGCGTGCGCGATGGACGGATTCACTTTGGCCTGGCGGCCATCAAGGGGTGTGGGTTGCCGGCCTCGGAGGCGATCGTGCGAGCGCGCGCGAGCGGCGGGCCGTTTCGCGATTTGTTCGACTTTTGCGAGCGCGTCGATGCGTCAGTCGTGAATCGCGGCGCGATCGAATCGCTCATCAAGGCCGGCGCCTGCGATTCGCTGGGCGGGCATCGCGCGCAGTTGCTGGCCGCCGTCGAGCGGGCGCTGCAAGCCGGCTCGCAGGCCGCGGCCGATCGCCGCGCGGGGCAACGCGGCCTGTTCGATTTGGATGCCGATACTGGGCCGGCCGCTGCGCCGGCCTTGCCCGACGTGCCCGCCTTCGAGTCGCGACAGAACCTCGCGCACGAAAAGGAAGTGCTGGGCTTCTACCTTACGAGTCATCCGTTGGCCGAGCACGAACGGCAATTGCGCACCTATTGCACGCACACGACCGTCGAGGCGGCGGCGCTCGCGCACCGCACCGAAGTCCTCTTGGGGGGCATGATTTCGGCCCTGGTGACCAAGCGCACCAAGAATCCGCGCCCGGGGAGTACCGCCACGAAGTACGCGATGTTCGACCTGGAGGACGCTGAAGGGATCATGCGCTCGATCGTCTGGCCCGAGGATTTCGCGCGCCTCGAGCCGCTGGTGCAGGCCGACGCGATCCTGGCGGTCCGCGGCGCGATCGACAAGCGCCCTGGCAGCGACGAAGCGAATCTGATCGTCAACGACCTGATTCCGCTGGATCAACTCGCCGAACGGATGACGCGCGGCATGCTCATCCGGCTCGACGAAGCGCGGCACACGCCCCGGCATGTCGAGCAGTTATACGAAATCTTGCGCGGCTATCCCGGCAGTTGCGCGCTGGAGCTGGTTTTTGCGCTCGACGATGGCTCGAAGCTCTACAGTGAGTGTAGCGGGATCGCGGTTTCGGTCTCTCCGGAATTGAGGTCGCGCGTCGACGATCTGCTTGGCGTGGGGCACGTGAAGCTGCTGGCCGCGCCACTGCGGCAACCCAGTCGCAACGGCGGCACCGGGCGCAATGGTTACGGCCGCGGCGGCAACGGCAACGGCTACAACCGCGGGACATGACCGGGCAGCCGCTTGGTTGACGGCTCTACTGTACGCATATACACTCGCGACATTGCGGGATCGGTGGATCTGCCCTTTTGGGCGCCCACCACTCGGGCGAGCCCAGCACCATCCGAAGCCACGACGGGGGCTCTGAAATGGATATCGAACGACGCAAATCGCTCGGCTCATATTACACTCCCGATCATGTCGTCCAGTCGCTGGTGAGGTGGGCGGTTGGTTCCCCCAAGGACCGACTTCTCGATCCGTCGTGCGGTGACGGTCGGTTTTTGATGGTTCACTCCAACAGTGTTGGTGTGGAGCACGATCACCGCGCAGCGGCGGTGGTTCATCAGCGTGCACCCGGCTCCTTGATTCATGAAGGCGACTTCTTCTCCTGGGCGGCTCGCACGGTCGAGCGATTCGAATGTGCCGCGGGTAACCCACCGTTCATCCGTTATCAGCGGTTTATGGGTAGCACTCGCCGCGCGGCGCTCGAGCTTTGCGCCCGTCACGGGGCGCACTTTAGCGCACTGACATCGTCGTGGGCGCCGTTCTTGGTCGCCGCTGCTAGTTTGCTCAAGCCAGGCGGTCGCATGGCCTTTGTTGCGCCGGCGGAGATTGGACACGCTCCTTACGCAGCGCCGTTGTTACAGTATTGTCTTGATCACTTTTCGCTGGTTCAGGTAGTCGCGGTTGCGAAGAAACTTTTTCCAGACTTGTCCGAAGACTGCTGGCTACTTTACTGCGAGGGATACGGTGGGCGAACCACATCGATCCTCTTCACGCAAATGGATACGTTTTCGTCGTGCGATCGCCCGCCGCAATCTGGCGAGCGCGTGAGCACCAAGGCCTGGTTGTCTTGGAACTCGCATCTGCGTCCGTTTCTGCTTCCTCGACAAGTACGTTCGCTCTACGAGCAGTCGGCGGCATCGTCTGGCACAGTGCGACTGGGTGAAATCGCGCGAGTCGGAATCGGTTACGTCAGCGGCGCGAACGACTTTTTTCATTTGCGTCCGTCCGTTGCATCGATGTTGAGAATCCCACGGTCGTACCTGGTTCCGGCGATTCGTAACGGTCGCTCACTGATTGAACAGACGATTACCAGTGAGACCGTTGCGCGGTGGTGGAAGCGTGACGAGCCCTGCTTTCTCTTGCGATTGCGTCCCAAGAAGGAGCTACCCCAGTCGATACTCGACTACTTAGATACGCCCGCTGGCTGTGAGGCGCGTCGCACGTTTAAGTGTCGAAATCGAGACCCTTGGTATGTGATTCCCTCGGTGCATGTCCCGGATGCATTCCTGTCTTACATGAGCGGTGAAGTGCCTTCCTTGGTGTTGAACGCCGCCAATTGTGTAGCCACAAATTCGGTGCACGTCGTGCGCATGTCGAATGGCTTTCGCGCTCAAGATTTACAGCGAATGTGGTCCGATCCACTCACGACGCTAAGCTGTGAGATCGAGGGACATCCGCTCGGGGGCGGCATGCTCAAGCTCGAACCAGGCGAAGCCAGCCGCGTGTTACTGTCGCGGACGGCCACCCAGAGCAAGAGCGACCGGGACGTCCTACTTGATGGGATTTCGGTCATGCGACGATGGAGGCACTATGCCTGACGAACGGGATGCCTGTCGTTGGGTTGGGCTAAGGACGGCACTCACGGCCTTCGTTGAAAACACGGCCGGACATCAAGGTTCGGGTCATATCAGGCCGTTGCACTGGTACGTCGCCTGCAGGTTGGTTGTCGAGGGCGGCTTCTTTCCCGAGGATATTAAGCCTCACCCTCCATTCAGGTCCCAGCAGCGCGGCGGACGGTGGCGTCTTCTTTACGATCCCGCGGCTGCTGACTCGGCCGAACAAACTGTGTTGGGCGGCCTGAAAACCAAGGGAGTGGACGTTGTGGTTGCCAAAGACCGCGTCGGCCCTGTGGTGGCCGTTTCTCTGAAGGGAACCCTGGGTGCGTTTCGCAACCTGACGAATCGCATGGAAGAAGCCGTGGGGGATTGCACGAATTTGCACATCGCTTATCCGGCGCTCGTCTATGGGTTCTTGCAAGTGCTGCGAGGCAATCGCGAAGAATCGGGTTGTCCTCGAAATGACATTGCTGTTTTTTCCGGAGAACGCATCTCCGACGCAATTGTCAGATATCACGATGTCTTGGGCCGCTTGGCAGGTCGCAATGATCTGCGAGATGTCACGACGCGCTACGAAGCCATCGCGCTTCTTGTCGCGGATACGGAACCGCCGAACGTCGGCCAAGTCTTGGCTCATTTTCCACCAGCGAGCAGCCCGCTCGCGATGCAACGATTCTTTCAGCAGTTGTACGAACAGTACGATATGCGTTTCGTGTACGCCGCCCCGCCTCTGCAAAGCGTCACGCGACGAGTCGCATGGTCGCTCGACGAGTTTTCTACCGAAGCGACCACTATCTTGCAGAATCTCGACTACTTGCCGCGTCTGGCAGCCGAGTAGCCCCTCGAGGATCAAAGTGAAAACTCCATGAAAGCCGCTTACATTACCCAGCCCGGTCCCCCCGAGTCGATTCAATACGGCGACTTGCCGACGCCCTCGGCCGGCGCCGGGCAAGCGCTCGTCCGCGTCGGGGCCGTGGCCGTCAACCCGATCGACACCTACATCCGCGGCGGCTTGATCAAGGCGCAGTTGCCCAGCCCATTCATCATTGGCTGCGATCTGGCAGGCACGGTCGAAGCGGTGGGCTCGGGGGTCAATCGCTTTAAGCCGGGGGACCGCGTCTGGGCATCGAACCAGGGATTGATGGGGCGGCAAGGCTCGTTCGCCGAGTACTCCGCGGTCGACGAGTGCTGGCTCAACGGCACGCCGGCCGGCGTGAGCGACGAGCAGGCCGCGGCCGCGGCGCTGGTGGGCATTACGTCTTGGATCGGGCTGGTGCCGCGCGCCAAGCTCAAGAGTGGCGAAACGCTGTTCGTCAACGGTGGCTCGGGCGGAGTCGGCAGCACGGTGCTGCAGATGGCCAAGGCGATCGGCGCCAAAGTCATTACCACGGCCGGCAGCGACGAAAAGGTTAAGCTCTGCCGGCAACTGGGGGCCGACGTGGCGATCAACTACAAGACCGAGAAGGTCGACGAGGCGATTCGCGCGGCGGCTCCCAGTGGCGTCGATGTCTGGTGGGAGACACTGCGCGAGCCCGACTTCGATCGCACCATCGGCCTTTTGGCGCTGCGCGGGCGAATGATCCTGATGGCGGGGCGCGACGCGCGGCCCACCTTTCCGGTCGGTCCGTTCTACACCAAGGACTGCACGCTCATCGGCTTTGCCATGTTCAACAGCTCGGCCGAAGTGCAGCAGCGGGCGGGCGAAGCGATCAACGGCTGGTTGGCCGGCGGCAAATTGAAACCGTGCATCGATCGCGTGATCCCGCTGTCGCAGGCTGCCGAAGCGCACAAGCTGCAAGAACAGAACACGATCCACAAGGCGGGCACACTGGCAGGCAAGATCGTCCTGAAGCCGTGAAGGAATTCGCATGACGCCTGATCTCGTCTTTACTATCGCCAACAATGCCGTGCTGCCGGCGTGGATCTTGCTGGTCGTCGCACCGTGCTGGAAGGTGACCACTTGGTTGGTGCATAGTGCCGCGTTTTCGCTGGTAATCGCCGCGCTCTATGGCGTGGTGATCGCGCTGGGCCTCGGCGAGGCGGAAGGAAACATGACCAGTCTGGCGGGCGTGCAGCAGTTGTTCGCCAATCCGCTGGTCGCGCTGGCCGGCTGGCTGCACTACCTGGCGTTCGACCTGTTCATCGGCGCTTGGGAAGTGCGCAACGCCGGGCGGTTGGCCATCCCGCATTGGCAAGTGATTCCCTGCCTGATCTTCACCTTGATGCTCGGGCCGGTCGGGCTGCTTTTGTATTTCGTTGTGCGCTGGCTGCACGGGCATCGCACCGTGCCGGCCGACGGAACGGCGGGCTAAGGCTGCTGGTCATCCGGTCGAGTAGGAGAGGGGCAGCACGTTGCTGCCGCCTCTCCCCTCCTCAAACCGGACGTGCGGAGCTACCGCAT
>JAIESQ010000082.1 GCA_019745975.1 Pirellulales bacterium | reverse complement strand
CACCGCACCGGCACTTCTCCGTGCGCGCCCACTGCGGACGCCACAAAACCCCGAGCCTTCGCTTGATTGAGGGCTAGGTGAGCTGACTCCAGTCCTGGCCAGCTCAATTTGGAAATCCGACGAGCTGGCCGAATTGCTCAAGCAACTCCACGAGCACTTGCGAGAACATTTTGAGGTCGAAGAACACGGGGGCTATTTTCACGATGCCCTGGCGATTCTCCCGCAGCTTGGTCCGCAAGCAGTGGCCTTGCAGAGGCAACACGTTGAGTACTTGGCAACCGTCGAACGCGTGCTCGGTCGCCTCGCTGCCGAAGAACTCGTGGCCGAGACACGCCGAACGATCGAGGTCGACCTGCGGAGATTCATCGAGAGCATGCGCAAGCACGACGCGGATGAAGTCAAGCTCCTGCAGTTGGCCTACAATCAGGATCTCGGTTCAAGCGACTGAAAGCCGCTCGCAAAACTAGCCGCTCCGCGGCCCGGAATTGGCGATCTTGACTTCGCTTGCCGCTACAATGCCACAGGTTGCGTGTCGTGATCGCAACACCCCTCAATTCTGACTTCGGAGCGTCATCGTGGCACAAGACAGGCTTCCGCCGATTGTCGAGCAGGTCACGAGCAAGTATCCAAAGGTCTGGGATGCCTACAACCAATTGGGGATGGCGGCCGCGCAGGTTGGCGCACTCGACCCCAAGAGCGAGCGACTTTTGAAGCTGGCCATCAGCATCGGTGGCCGACTCGAGGGGGCTGTTCGCGCGCACGTGAGGCGCGGTCACGCCCTCGGAGTAACGCGCGAACAGATGGAGCAAGTGGCCTTGCTGGCGATTACCACGATCGGTTGGCCCTCGGCGTTGGCTGCGTTAGCCTGGATCGACGACGAACTGCAAAAGGCTGGCTGAGGCCCCAGCGCTAGCGCGAATCGGATACGGTCGCTGGCAGGCTACTTGCTTGCCGAAAATTCGTCTTCCCAACGACAAACGTCGACTTCGTACTGGCGATGAAGCGCGTCGCCACCAGGCCCATCGGCTGTCCGATAACGCGACACGACATCCTCGTCGTCGCCAGGCTTGAGAACTCTGTCGGCGATCCGGAACAGCACATTGTTTTCCTTGAAGATGTGCTGCCGGAGGAGGGCGACGTATTCCTGCGCGGCGGCCGCGAAGGCCGCGGGATTGTTGTTCGCACTTGGCAGTGCGGCGGCCATCCGGCCCACGCAATCGCGACCAATATCATGCTCGTACAGCATCACGCCAATCGGTCCCCCATGACGGGCAACGCCACGTTGTTCCAAAAGCGGGAACAGTACCTCCTCTTCCTTGGCGTGATGGCAGCCGTCGGCGAAACGTCGAATGAAATCGACTGCCCATTCCTGAAATCCGAAGGGTAAGTGGCCCCCACCTTGCAGCGTCTTAGCGGCGTCTGACAGGAGCACCAGTACGCGTTCGATCAGGTCGTGTTCGTGCTTAAGAGTTTCCGTGGCTTGCATCAAATCACCATTTGCGTCTTGAGTCTTTGTCTGACCTCGTTTCAGCATCATTCCAAGCACTTCTCGTACCGTCACCGTTAAGGCGAGGGAGGCGCGAAGCGATCCCAGACGAACATCCCCCGGGCACAAGCTGACGGACGCACACACCGTGTGCGGAAGGGTCACAGGAGTCTGTGCCAATTCGCACAGAAAGGCACTCGATGGCAGTACATATCCCCACATTGCACGGACGATCGCGTGGCACAGTGGCGCATTCGTGAAATGCGGCACAATATTCGCTCGACACGGCTGCGTGAATCCGTTTCCGTGTTCTCCTCACGAATCCAGTACTCAAGGGGAGCGGGCGATGCGAATTCGGAAGAAGGTCCGGCTTCTGCCTGGTCCGTCAAACTCCGACGGCTGGTCGTTATTGCTGACGCTGCTGCTGGCATCCTTCGCCGCAGGCTGTGGACAATCGAAGCCAACAGCACCGGCCGGTGGCGCAAGCCCATCCCCTAAGGACCAATCGAGTGGCGCCGCGAAGGCTTCGGTCCCCGAGCGACCGGACGCCGCACCGCAGACGGTCGCTAGTCTTTACGGCCGACACTGTGCGGCATGCCACGGCGAAAAAGGGGATGGCAAGGGGATCGCTGCCGTCTTTCTATATCCCAAGCCGCGCGACTTCAGGGCGGGGAACTTCCGACTCGTCAGCACTGCCAACAATGTTCCGACGATCGAGGATCTCGAAGGGGCGATCGCGCGCGGGATGCCCGGCTCGGCGATGCCGCCCTGGGAGCATCTTTCAGCCGGCGCCCGTCGTGAGCTAGCCGAGTACGTCATGCAACTGCGGCGCGACGGCGCGAAAGACATTGAGCTGGCCATCGCCGCCGAGGAGGAGACCGAGCGTACGCCTGAGGAGCTCGAGGAAGCGATCGCTCCACTGATTACCCCGGGCCCCATGATCGAGGTGCCCCCGTTGCCGCCATCCAGCGCGGAAGCGATCGAGCGTGGTCGTGAACTGTACAAGACCAAGGGTTGCGCCGCCTGTCACGGCAACGAAGGTCGCGGCGACGGCCAGCAACAGATGATCGACACCGAAGGCTTTGCGACTCGACCTCGCGATCTCACGCGTGGCTTGTACAAGGGGGATCCCGATCCTGTGGTTGTGTATCGGCGGATTCTGGCCGGGATGCCTGGGACACCGATGCCCTCGTTACGAGACGTCGAGCCGGCGGCGATCGCGGATCTGACTCATTTCGTGCTATCGCTGTCGGACCAGGCTACGCGCGATGCGACGGTTGCCAAGCGCCAGCAAATCTCGGCGGGACGCGTGCCGCGGCTGCCACAAACGCCCGACGATACGGCTTGGCAAGCGGTGTCGGCAACTCGGCTGTTGACCATGCCCCTCTGGTGGCGCGACGATCCGCATCCTTGGGTCGATGTGCAGGCCGTTCACGATGGCCAATCACTCGCGATACGTCTGACCTGGGATGATGCCACCCATGATGACGGCGCCGTGCGTGCTGATGAGTTCGAGGACATGGCCGCCGTCGAGTTGTACCAAGGAAACGCGGAGCCGTTCTTGGGGATGGGCTCGAAGGAGACGCCGATCGAGCTGTGGCAATGGCGGGCCGGCACCGCCAACCGAAGTGCGGAGGATTTTCCGTCCGACGACTATCCCTTTGATGAGCCGATATACCGCCAGTTGCTTAAGGGACAACAACTACCCGACTTCATCACTGCCCGCGCCGCCGGCAATCCTCTGGCGACGCGCGATCAGAGCGGGGCGGACCTCGTCGCGGGGGGGTTGGGAAGCACGACATTCCGACCCAAGGCCTCGCAAGTAGTGCAATCTGCCGCCGTCTGGAAAGACGGACGTTGGAACGTGATGCTCTCGCGGCCATTGCAGGTAGCTGAATCCGATGGGCAATCGTTGCAACCTGCGGAGCGTTATTCGCTCGCAGCCGCGCTGTGGGACGGTGCGGCCCACGACCGCGGACCGCAGAAGCGAATCTCGCTTTGGAATGACCTGAAGATCGATTGAACACTCGCTGGCAAAGCCACTTCAAATCACGCGGAAGAACAGGAGCCTACACACCATGCATCGCCGCGAATTCTTGCGATCGGCAGTGGCTGTGGTCGGCGGCGCCAGTGTGCTGGCGCCCAGGCTATGGGCGTTCGATCCGGTAAGTGTCGACAACCCGCTGGGGATGTATCCCGATCGCGACTGGGAGCGCGTTTATCGCGATCAGTATCGCGTGGATAGCTCCTTCACCTGGGTGTGCGCGCCGAACGACACGCACAACTGTCGAATGCGGGCCTTTCTACGCAACGGCGTAGTGCTCCGCTCCGAGCAAGCCTACGAAGGGGGCACGTGCCAGGATTTATACGGCAATACCGACACCGTGCATTGGAATCCGCGCGGCTGCGCGAAGGGCTTCACGCAGCAAAGACGCGTCTACGGGCCCTATCGCCTGCGAACCCCCCTCGTGCGCCAAGGTTGGAAGCAATGGGCCGACGACGGCTTCCCTTCGTTGTCGGACGACCCTAGCCTGCGCGACAAGTACAAGTTCAATTCGCGCGGCACGGACTCGTTCGTGAAGCTCAGTTGGGATGAGATCTACCGCTATCACGCCAAGGCGGTAATGGCGATCGCCGCCACCTACTCGGGCGAGGAAGGAACTCGGCGACTGGAAAAAGATGGTTACGTGCCCGAAATGCTCGAGGCTTGCCACGGTGCTGGAACGCGGACCTTTAAGCTGCGCGGCGGCATGGGACTGTTAGGCGTGATGGGCAAGTACGGTCTGTACCGCTGGTCGAACATGTTGGCGGTAGTCGACCACTTGGTGCGCAAGGTGGAACCGAAGGATAGCCTCGGCGGACGCCTCTGGTCGAACTATACCTGGCACGGCGACCAGGCGCCGGGACATCCCTTCGTGCACGGGCTGCAAACGGCCGATTGCGACTTCAACGACATGCGGAACGCCAAGCTGCATATCCAGTGCGGCAAGAATCTCGTCGAGAACAAGATGCCCGACTCCCACTGGTTCATCGAAATGATGGAGCGGGGCGGCCGGATCGTGGTGATTACTCCCGAGTATTCGCCTCCCGCAACGAAGGCCAACTACTGGATCCAAGTTCGGCCCGGTTGCACCGACACCGCGCTGTTCTTGGGTGTCACGCGCGTGATGATCGACAACCAGTGGTACGACAGTGAGTTCGTCCGCGCGTATACGGACTTCCCCTTGTTGATCCGCACCGACAACTTGCAGCGTCTGCGTGCTGTCGACGTTTTCGCCGGTTATCAGCCTGGTTTGGCGAAGGATGGTCCATCGTACACCACGCAACACCTGACCGACGAGCAGTACGCGAAGATCGGCGATTTCTGCATCTACGACGAGAAGCAACATGCCGTGCGCGCCATCACGCGCGACCAACTCGGTCCCCGCATGCAGGCAGCCGGCATCGTGCCCGCGCTCTCTTATTCGGGTCGAGTGAAGCTCGTCGACGGACAAGAAGTCGAAGTGATCACGTTGTGGGAGGCTTATCAAACACACCTCAAGGACTACGATCTGGATACGGTTGCCGAGATCACGGGCGCCGATAAGGCGCTCATCGAACGCCTGGCCAAGG
Source organism: Pirellulales bacterium (assembly GCA_019745975.1). Classification (GTDB taxonomy): domain Bacteria; phylum Planctomycetota; class Planctomycetia; order Pirellulales; family JAEUIK01; genus JAIESQ01. Next base: position 35,013 of record JAIESQ010000082.1, on the reverse strand, counting down.
ATATCTGGGACACCAGTCGCGCCGGCCACGCGGTGGCGATCCACGTGGGAGAGGGGATCAATCACTGGTTCCATGCCACGCAAGCCAATCGTGCGCAGTACCTGCCGATCATGCTCACAGGGCAACTCGGCAAGCCGGGGGCCGGCTGCTTCACCTGGGCTGGCAATTACAAGTCGGCGCTGTTTCAGAGTTCTCCTGAGTCTGGGCCGGGCTTCTTGGGGTGGATCGCCGAGGACCCCTTCAATACAAACCTTGACCCGCAGGTCGACGGCAAGCAGATCAAGGTCAGCAAGACGACCAAGGACGAAGAGCCCGCCTACTGGAATCACGGCGAGCGGCCCCTGGTCGTCGACACACCCAAATACGGTCGGCGGAACTTCACGGGGCAAACGCACATGCCCACTCCAACGAAGTTCCTCTGGTTCACCAACGTCAATCTCTTCAATAACGCCAAACACGCCTACGACATGCTCTTTCGGGTCAATCCGAAGATCGATTGCATCGTCGCGCAAGACGTGGAAATGACCAGCTCCTGCGAGTATGCCGATTTGATCCTGCCGGCCAACACCTGGATGGAATTTCAGACCTACGAGATTACAGCCTCCTGCTCGAATCCCTACTTGCAAATCTGGAAGGGGGGAATTCCGCCGCTCTACGACACGCGCGATGACGTCCATATTCTCGCCCAGACCGCCGATGCCCTGACGCGCGAAACAGGCGACAAACGATTCGCCGACTACTGGCGATTTGTCCTCGACGATCCCGCCAAAGGTGTCAACACGTACATCCAGCGACTGCTCGACGGTTCGACGACCACGCGCGGCTACAAGGTCGACGACATTCTCGCAGGCAAATATGGCGATTCCGGTGTCGCCCTGATGCTGTTCCGCACGTATCCCCGCATCCCCTTCTACGAGAACGTGAACGACAATCTCCCGTTCTGGACCGACACGGGGCGCCTGAATGCCTACTGCGATATTCCCGAAGCCATCCTGCACGGTGAAAACTTCGTCGTGCACCGCGAGGGCCCCGAAGCCACTCCGTACCTGCCGAACGTTATCGTCAGTGCCAATCCGTTGATTCGCCCCGAAGACTTTGGCCTCGGTCGCGAGGCAATGCACTGGGACGAACGGACCATTCGAAATATCAAGCTCCCCTGGAGCGAGGTGCGCCAGACCCACAATCCCCTGTGGGAACAGGGATACCGGTTCTATCTGCTAACCCCGAAGACGCGACACCGGGTGCACTCGTCGTGGTCCAACGTCGACTGGCACAACATTTGGGACTCGAGCTTCGGCGACCCGCATCGCCGCGACAAGCGGTTGCCGTTCTTCGGCGATCATCAGCTCCACGTCAATCCCGACGATGCTCGCGAGTTGGGTCTCAACGACGGCGATTACGTCTATGTCGATTCCAATCCAGCCGACCGCCCGTTCATCGATTGGCAAAAGGATCCCGCGCGGGCAAAAGTGGCGCGGTTCCTGGTGCGGGTGATGTTCAACACGAGCTACCCGCGCGGCGTCGTCATGACCAAACACGCACCTTACATTGCCACCGAAAAAACGGTGTTGGCTCACGAAACGCGTCCCGATGGCCGGGCACGCTCGGCCGACACGGGTTATCAGGCGACTCTGCGTTACGGCTCGCAGCAGTCGTGCACGCGCAACTGGCTCATGCCCATGCACCAGACCGACACGTTGTTCCACAAGGCGAAGCTGAAGATGGGCTTCATGTTCGGCGGCGAGGCCGACAATCACGCGGTCAATACGGTCCCCAAGGAAACGCTGGTCCGCATCGTCAAGGCCGAACCGGGGGGGATCGGCGGACAGGGCACGTGGGACGAAGCCACGAACGCCTTCAGTCCGCAGAGCGAATCGCCCGAGAAGGAACTGTATCTCAGCGGCGGCTACATCCGCATTCAATCGTGAGGTGAACGCATGGACCGGGTTGATCCGCAGTTTGTCGCTAAGGTGCATCCGCTGACGCGCGATGCAGCGGTCGAAGACCCCCTGGAACTCGTCGCCACTCCCGTGGCTGGTGATCCCGCGGTGATGCTTGAGTGCATCCTGCAGGAATTCGCCTGGATGGGATGGGGTGCCGAACAATTGTTGGGCCTCTTTTATCACCCCGGCTATCCGCTCTTGTGCGAGTTGCGCGCCTACTACGGCGACGATGAGATCCGACGACAGGTCGAGGCGCTGGTCGCCCAGTGGGGTGTGCTGCAGTTTCGCGAGACAATCGTGGAAGACGACGACAACGACGAAGACCACCTGCAACTCGTGCAAATCCAAATGCCTACGACTACTGCCGGGCCGTGCTCGCGCGAAACGAGCGGCGACAGCCCGATCGACCTTGCGGACGCGAATGGTCGCGCCGAGTGACATGAAAGGATGAGCCGTGGCTCAAGTCTATAACTGGCAGCTTGGTCGCGAGATGAGCTACCCGTACGAGGAGCGACATCCGCAATGGCAATTCGCCTTCGTATTCAATACGAACCGGTGCATTGCCTGCCAAACCTGCACGATGGCCTGCAAGAGCACCTGGACTTTCTCTCGCGGCCAGGAGTCGATGTGGTGGAACAACGTCGAGACCAAGCCCTACGGTGGCTATCCTCGCCACTGGGACGCCAAGCTGCTGGCCATGCTCGAGGCCGTTAACCCCGGCGGGCAGTCCTGGAACGCTTCCACCAAGGAACCGGCGACTCAGCCCTATGGAGTGTTCGACGGCAAGACCATTTTCGAGGCCGCCGACAAGCGCATCGGACCCGAAGGCCCACAGCGCGTGGTTGGTTACCTACCCAGCGAAGCCGATTGGGCCGCGCCGAACGTGCATGAAGACTCTGCGACGGGTGGCAAATGGAAGCCGGGTCAGTTCAACGGTTCAACCCAGTTGCCCGAACATCGCGTGTGGTTCTTCTATCTGGCCCGGATTTGCAACCATTGCACGTATCCCGGCTGCCTGGGCGCTTGTCCTCGCCAGGCGATTTACAAGCGGCCCGAGGATGGCATCGTGCTCATCGATCAGAGCCGTTGCCGCGGCTATCGCAAGTGCGTCGAAGGCTGCCCCTATAAGAAGGTCATGTATCGCGGCAACACGCACACCAGCGAGAAGTGCGTGGGCTGCTATCCGCGCATCGAGGGGTCCGACCCGGAGCTGTGCCCCGATGGAGCGCCGATTGAAACGCGTTGCATGTCGGTGTGCGTCGGCAAGATCAGGCTGCAGGGATTAGTGAAGATCGACGAAGACGGCAAATGGGCCGCCGACGCCACGAATCCGCTGTATTACTTGATTCGCGAGCGCCAGGTTGCCCTCCCTCTGTATCCGCAATTCGGCACCGAACCGAATGGCTACTACATCCCACCGCGCTGGGTGCCGCGCGGTTACCTGTACCAGATGTTCGGACCGGGGGTCGATCACGCCATCGAGCAATACTCTTGCCCCGATCGGGAGCTCTTGGCCGTTTTGCAACTGTTCCGGGCGCAGCGGCAGATTCTCTTTCGATTCGAGATCGAGAAGGGGCCGAAGGTGGCGGAAGTTCCCGTGCGGCTCCCCTCGGGCGAGGAGCAGGTGCAGGAGTTGTTCAACGACACCGTGATCGGCTTCAACAAGTTTGGCAAAGAGGTCGTCCGCGTCACGATCGACGAGCCCGTCAAGGAACGCCCACGCGAACGGCACGCGAATTCGATCTGAGACCGTCCTTCGACCACAAGAGGCTGACGATGTCGCTCACCGCTGCGCAGAATTCCCCCGCCGCCACCTTGGAAGCCGACTTGGATTTGGCGACTGAAACGCTGTATCGCTTTCTGGCGGCGGCGCTCAGCGATCCCCGTGGCGATTCCTGGAGCCTGGTACTGAACCCCGAGAATCAACGGCTCGCGACTGTTGCCGCGGAAGTGCTACGGGACGAGTTCGCGGCGCCGCCCATCGCGCTGGGCTTTGGGGAGCTCCCTAGCGAACAACTCAATCTCGCGCAAGTCGTGATGGAACTCGCGCGGCCGCCACACGAGCTCGGTGCCGAATATGTCCGCGTGTTTGGACTCGCCACCTGCCGCGAATGCCCCCCCTATGAAACCGAGTTCTGCAAGAACGAAGAGATCTTCTACCGCTCGCAACAGATGGCCGACGTCGCGGGGTTTTACCGTGCCTTCGGGCTCGAGCCGGGCTCCGAGCCCCGCGAGCGGCCGGACCATCTCTGCCTCGAACTGGAGTTTATGTCGCTCGTGCTCTTGAAAAAACGACTCGCCGACAGTGCAGACGACGGAGCAACCGTCTGCCAGGAGGCCTGTCGTGCATTCATGCGCGACCACCTGAGTTGGTGGGCGCCGTCGTTTGCGGTGGGACTGCGACGCAAGGCTGAGCAAGGGCTGTATGCCGCCTTGGGGCAAACGCTGGCAGCACTGCTCCCCGTAGACCGCGCGCGACTCGGAGTGCCGGCGCCAATGATGCCGCTCGAGGCGCGCGTCGTCGAAGCGCCCGACGAATGTTCCGGCTGCCTGGTCGACGTCGTCGAACTCAAATGCTAGGTTCGACGGCATCGAGCACCAGAGCTTCAACTCCGCTTTAGGCGTGATTCAGTAAGAGAATCAGCTCCGCCAATTGGGCAATCGGGTTGCGTGGCCACACCGGCGATGATCCCTCGAATTGGTCGTCGGTAATCACTGCTGCGATCCCATCAACCGTGTTCGCATAGGGCGCTTCCTGCACCGCATGGTGCCACACCTCGACCTTCGGTGCTTTGGCCGCGAGGTCGCCTTCGACCAAAACGAGATCGCAATCGGCGAACGCTGCTTCGAGTGCCAAGTAGCGTTCGTCACCGACGACGTCGCTCCGCCGATAAACGGCAACGAGCTCGGGACTCATTACGGCCACCGTATTGGCGCCGGCCACACGGTGCCGGTGAGAGTCCTTTCCCGGCGTGTCCAGTTCATGCCGGTGGTGCGTGTGCTTGATGGTACCGACGCGCAGTCCGCGCTGGGTCAGGTACTCGGTTAGCTCGACGATGAGCGTCGTTTTCCCGCTATTCTTGCGACCGACGACGTGAACGCGTTTCAAGCGTTTGCTTCCTGTAGTAGTTGGGGGGGTCGCCTTCGAACCGGAACGGCCCTAGTCCATTCTCGTGGTAATTCGGTGGGCGCACCGCGACATGGCGGAAGGTGCCGATTGTAGCGACTCCTGCCGGCGCCACGAGCTACTCATCGCGCAAGATGTATCGGTCCCAACGCGCAACTATGCGGCTTCTGGCTCGCCGCCTTGGCAACAGGCGTCACGTGGCATGCGTGTGCGTGTGAGCTTACCGATTGTTCATCGGAAAACGATCGGACCAACCCAGACCCGCCGATAGTACTTAGGGCAGCTAATCGCCCAGGTGTGGGACAACTATCGATCGAATCGAGATCGCGCATGGCGGGCACAATCCGTTGGACCAAGCTGCGAACTTGCTGGCGTGCGACTGACTCTCGGTGGCTCGCATTGCCACTGCGCGTCGCGCTGGTAGTTTGCTTGCCGTTCACGGGGTTGCGCCAAGTCGCTGGGGTCGAGTCGTCAGCCATTGCGGGTATTGACAATGTGGCGACTGCAAGAGCGTCTGCGGCCAGCCCGGCGCTACCGGCGGCGTATCGCTCGATTGACGCGACTACGAATGTAGAGGTCGCCGCGCCCGCGGCCGCGCCTAAACCCAAACCTGCGAACAAGAACAACCCCTTCGCCGGTACGCCGCCCCACCTGATCTTTTCGCGGCTCGGTTTGTATCCAGTTTTTCCGACCGGACCGGGCTACTACTCGGCCGCCGACGTCCTTTTGGGCAATTACCGGAAAGCGCCACCGCCGTTTCCTTGGGGACGAATCAGCCTCAAACCCTTCCCGTTCTACGACGCGGATTTTCGTTACCTCGACGACCCGAAGAACACGTACCACATGTGGTCCGACGTACTCAAGCGTCAGAGGCTCGGCGCGGGCTGGCTCTTCTCGACCGGCGGCGAGTTCCGCGACCGCTACATGAACGAAATCGACAGCCGGCTGACGCCCACCATCAATCGCTACGAGCAACTGCGGTCGATTGTCTACGGTTCGCTGTACTACCAGGACGACTTCGGCGTCTTCATTCAGTATCTCGACGCGCAGCACTTGGGCGCCGAACTTCCGCCGTTAGCAATCGATCGGAACCCATCGGACCTCACCGATCTGTTTGTCGATCTGAAGCTGCTGGAATGGGACGATCACCCGCTTTACGTTCGTGGCGGGCGGCAGGAACTCGCCCTTGGTTCGCAACGGCTAGTCTCGAACCTCGAATGGGGCAATGTGCTGCGGACCTTTCAGGGTGCGCGGCTGTTTCGCCAGGGGGAGAAATGGGATCTCACGGGCTTCTGGCTGCAGCCGGTTGTTCCCGATCCGTTCCATTTCGACTCTTCCGACCCACGAAGAAACTTCACAGGCATCTGGAGCACGTATCGCGCGCAAGCGGGACGCTTCTGGGACCTGTATGCTCTGAATCTCGAGAACTCGAATCCAGTTGCCGTCGGCGAAGGGGGCGTCGTTGGTGGAACGAATGTCACCACGCTTGGTACGCGCCTGATCGGCGACCTGGACACTACCTGGCTGTACGACTTCGAAGGCATGCTCCAGGTCGGACGCTATTCCAACCAGCAATTGCAGGCCGCGGCGGTGACGACGGGCGCCGGCTATAACTTCAAGGAGTTGCCGCTGACCCCGCAGTTCTGGATCTACTACGACTTTGCTTCAGGTGACTCGAATCCTGGCCAGGGAGGTAAGTTCGGCACCTTCAATCAGTTGTTTCCCTTTGCCCACTATTACCTCGGCTACCTCGATCTCGTGGCGCGGCAGAACATCCGAGATTTCAGCATGCAGCTTGTCGCCTTCCCGACGAAATGGATCTACCTGCTCGCCCAGTATCACAACTTTCATCTCGCACAAGCGCGCTCGCCGCTCTTCACCGCGGGCGGTGTGCCGCTGCGCTACGACCCTACCGGGGCTGCTGGTACGGATGTCGGAGACGAAATTGACCTGATCGTCAACTTCCATCTCACGGCCCACCAAGATATCTTGATTGGGTACTCGAAACTGTTTGCCGGCTCCTTTATCAGGCGAACCGGACCCGACGTCTCGCCGGAACTGTTCTATCTGCAGCACCAACTGCGTTGGTAAGAGAAGCACGCTACGTCTCGCGAGCCGCCCCCGGCGCCGACATGATGTGACGCCTCGTGCGTTCAGTCGGACCTCCGATAGGAGTGTCCAGTCTTCAGGCCCGCGACAAACACCACCAGTGCGACCGCCCCCAGAAAGAAGATTGTGTCGCCTGGTATCCGCAGCCAGCGCAGTGTCTGCATGACGGGCAATTGCATCAAGTCGGCGCTGCGGGCATACCAGTAACCCTTTTCGACCGAGGCCCACGTCTGCATGAGCCCCACCGGCAACAAGCTCAGCACGCACATGGCAAACAGCCCGACGTTCATGGCCCAGAACGAGAAGCGCAGCAGCCCGTCTTTCCATTCTCGTTCGGGAATCAGCGCTCGCAGGCAAACGAGCATCAGCCCGATGCCGAGCATGCCGTAGACGCCGAAGAGCGCCGCGTGACCGTGCACGGGAGTCGTGTTAAGTCCTTGCATGTAGTAGAGGGCGATCGGGGGATTGATCATGAACCCGAATAGGCCGGCGCCAACCATGTTCCAGAAAGCCACCGCCACGAAGAAGTAGATCGGCCACTTGTAGCGCCGCACCCAGGGGGTGACCCCTGCACGGCGCAAATCTTCGATGGCGTCGAAGCCGACCAAGGTCAGTGGCACCACTTCCAGAGCGCTGAACACCGACCCCCAAGCCAGTGCCACCGTGGGGGTTCCGGAGAAGTAAAGGTGGTGACAGGTGCCGATGATGCCGCCCGACAAAAAGATCGTCGCCGACAGCAGTGCCGAAGCAGCCGCGATGCCGGGCCGTACCAGCCCCAGCCGCATGAAGAAAAACGCGATCACCGTGGTGGCGAAGACCTCGAAAAAGCCTTCGACCCACAAGTGGACGACCCACCACCGCCAGTACTCGACCATCGACAAATGGGTGTGTTGACCCCAACTCAGGCCGGCGCCGTAGAACAACGCGATGGCAGCCGTGGCCACCAGCAGCAACGTGACGAGCTGCCGCTCGTTGCCCTGCTTCTTCGTCGCCGGCCAGATGACGCGAACCATCAGCACGAGCCACAGCAACAAGCCGACCAACAGGGCAATCTGCCAAGCACGGCCGAGATCGACGTATTCGTAGCCCTGATGTCCCAGGTAGAACGAGACCGTGTCGGACATCTGATTGTGGACACTCAAGAGCTCGCCGGACAGCGAACCGACCACGACGACCAACAGCGCCAAAAACAATAGATTGACGCCGAGCGCCTGCCCCTTCGGCTCAACGTTGCTGACCAGTGGGCCAATGAACAGGCCGGCCCCCAGCCAGGCCGTGGCGATCCAAAACAGGCCGATTTGCACGTGCCAGGTGCGAGCGACGCTGTAGGGCAACCACTTCGAAAGCGGAATGCCGTAGAAGCCATCCCCCTCGACGCCGTAATGCGCGGTGACCACGCCCAGCAGCATCTGCACCAGGACTAGCGCCGCCACGATCCAAAAGTACTTGATCGTAGCTTGCTGCGACGGGGTCGATTGCCAGGAGCCGAGCGGGTCGGATTGCGGCGGAGCAGGGGCAGGTTCTTCGCCGCGCCGGGCGGCATACCACCACACCATGCCGGAGATCCCCGCTAAGAGCATGATGATGCTCACGCCCGTCCAAACGACAGCTTCGCCCGAGGGGCGATTGCCGACGAGCGGTTCGTGCGGCCAGTTGTGCGTGTAGGAGATATCGTCGTCGGGCCGATTGGTCGTGGCCGACCAGGCCGTCCAGAAGAAGAATGATGCCAACTGGTGCAAGCGCTGGGGATCGGTCACGGCGCCAGCGGGGATGGCGTATTCTGGCGTGCCGTGCGAGAAGACTTCGGCATAGTGATGTCGATTGGCTTCAAAGGCCGCCGCGCGCACGGGCTCGATCGTGAGCTTTCCCGACTTGGGGTCAAACGTGTTGCGTCGTAGCGACGCGGCAAGGCGCCCCTGCAACTGAGCCTTTTGTTCGGCGTTGAGTTCGGAGAAGGTGTGCTGGAACTCATCGGTCGCCCAGCGATCGAGAATGAACATCGCTTCGCGGTGCAGATAGTCGGCCGTCCAATCGGGCGCGACATAGCTGCCATGCCCCCAGATCGAGCCGACTTCCATGCCGCCGAGCGACTGCCAGACATTCTGCCCGGCTTCGATGTCGCCGGGGGCGATCACGACGGCGCCTTCGGTCGAGACCACTTCAGTCGGTCGCGGAGGCATCTCTTGATAGATTCTCGTGCCGATCCAGCCCAGCACGGCGAACGACACGACCATCACCAGGGTAAAGAACAACCACAAACGCTTCATGCACGGCTCTCGGGTTGGAGGACTTGGACGATTCTAGAGTGCGTTGGCGGCCGGATCGATTGCGTGGCCAGGCGTGCGGCGGGAAGAGCGCGCTCAAGGCCCCGCGGCCGCGGTCCAGTCGGCTGGCAACCCGGGCTTCGTCGCCCGCAGAATCTGGAGGATTGCCTGCCGGTCCGACTTGGAGAGCTGCGCGAACGATTCTACGTTCTGGCGATCGTTGAGCACCTCCCAGAGTCGCTTCCAGACACAGTCGCGCATTTGCACGGGAAGTTCATCAAACGCCGGCGAGTAGATCAGGTAGCTGCACGGGTACTTGAACAGCCGCCGCCGTAGATCGAGATCGCGCAAGGAGCGACCCTGGCGATCGTGCGGCCCGGCGCGCGCGAACGTGGCGGCAAAGCCCGAGGTGCCTGCGATCGGTGCGGTCAGCTTCGGTTCGCCGACGAACAACAGGGCTTCAACAAGATCGTCAGCGGCAGCTTGCAGACGGCGGGTGGTGCTGTCGAGTCGCTTGGTCTCTGGCTCGCCGAGCGCGCGATTCATCTCGCGCTGGTATTCGAGCGCCTGGCGGGCAGTGTAATTGGCCTTGGTCAAACGATTGTGTACTAGCGTTTGATGTTCGAGGACCAGCAGCGCGACGATATCGCTGTGCGGCGCGAGGTAGTTCTCGACCGCGAAGCGACCGTGCAACTGCGTGACGTTTTGCCCCAGCGCGTTGTCCACGGGGCGGGGCACATCCTTCCCCAGCACAATGAGATTGCCGAGGTGCCTTTGCGAACCGTGGGTGCCGGTGACGTACCAGCCTCCCCAGCGCTGTTCGAGCGGCGTGGCATGATCCACCGAATAGCTCCCGGCCGAGAGGATCGGCTGACCGCCAGCATCAACAAACAACGAACGCACGAGGTGCCCAGGCACGCCTTCCGTACGCGAAGAACTGTGGCACACCAGGCAGTTGTCGGTCTGACGGAGAAAGCGGGGCTGCTCGGCCGGCTGCTGTTCGAGTGTGTAGAAAACTGCCCCCAGTACCGGGTCGACGGCAGAGATCTCCAGGACCTCGCCCGAGCGACAGTAACCGACATAAACCTCGTCGTTGAAGTAGATCGCGCGCGGCGATTGTGGGGAAATGCGATCGCGCTGCAAGCTCGTCTTGGAAAAAACGAGCATCTGTGACTCGACCGGCACCTGCAGCGCCGACAGCAGCGCCCGTAGGTACCCCTGGCCCTCGTCGTAATCCAACCGCAGTTCGTCCTGATCCAACCGCGCTTGCAGTTTGGAAACGCAGTTGTGCGGGGTGCTCTGGCTGTACGAGATTGGCGGTTGCTCATTCTCATCGCCAGCCCCCACCGCCGAAGCCCAGAGACCCAGCACCAAGCCAACGGCAAGTTGTTGTGCGATCGGGAAGGGTCGCATCAGTTTGGTGCCTGACGAGTACGCGACGAGATTTCTACACGTCGCTGCCGGGAGCTAACGAATCTGCCTGTGAATCTACTGGTTGATTTCTATATGTCAAGGTGTAGAATTAGCGGCGCCAAGAGAAACCGACATGTTGCCCAAAACAGCCGAATACGCGCTGCGTGCCGTCGTCTGGCTGGCCCGAGAGCCCGCGCGGACGGAGTCGGCCGACCACCTTGCCGAGCGCACCAAAGTGCCCAGGCGCTATCTGCACAAGGTGCTGCAAGACTTGGTACGCGCCAACATGGTGCGCTCGCAGTCGGGCCCCGGTGGCGGGTACGCTTTGGCGCGTCCGCCCGCGAAGATCACGGTCCTCGACGTGGTGAATGCCGTGGTGCCGTTGGAGCGCATTCGGCGTTGTCCGCTCGGGCTGTCGTCGCACACTCGGCTCTGTCCGCTGCACGCGGAGCTCGACCGTGTTTACGCCGCGACCGAATTGGCGCTCTCGCGCGTGTCGATCGCTCACTTGCTCCGTTCGACCAGCTCGATCGTGCCGTTGTGCGAAGTCACGTGAGTCGGGCGGGGAATCGTTTGTTTGCGATGGAACACTAACCTTGCAAATGGAGATCGTCGCATGGCCACGTACTTAACGACCGTCCGATTCACGCCAACGGGGCTCGCAGCGATTCAAGACACGACGAAGCGCGCAGCGACGTTCAAGACTGCTGCCAAGAAGCTTGGCGTCAAAGTCGCCGCGACGTACTGGACGCTGGGCGACTATGACGGCTTGCTCGTCTTGGAAGCCGCCGACGACCAGGCGGTAACCAAAGCCCTCATCGAGCTGGCCGCACTCGGCAACGTCCGCACCGCGACCGTCCCTGCGTTTACCGCGGGCGAAATCGACAAATTGCTGTCGAAATAGCACGCCGCTGCACTCATGGCATGGCGGTTTACCGCGGATTTCGGGTCGCCAAGAGCGAATCCTCGGCCGCGGTGGCGCAAGCAAACAGCAAGTCGTCTTCCTTGTGGATTCCCCGTCTCAAGTCGCTTTCCAGGCCTTCCAAACTATCCAACAGCTCGCGGTATTCGCATGTGGCATCGCCAGGAGGCCAGAAGCCAAACGTCAACTTGCGCATCTTCGCCAGGAGCCTCGTCAGCTCCAGATGCTCATCGCGCATGACCTGGATCGCGTGGCGAATGCCGTCCACGAGACATTCGCACATCGAAGGCTGGAGACGCGCCGCCTCATCCAGTGCGCGAATCGCTGGAAAGACGGCCAGCTCCTCCCGCATCAGGTGTTTCAACAATTGATCCGAAAACTGGCAATAAATCTGCTGCAAGTCGAATAGATGCGGATGTCGGCGGGCATGCCGCACGACCACTTTGTGGAGGAGTGCTCCCAGCCGTGGAAGCTGCTCGCGAAAGTAACCGTGATGCCAGGCCATGATATGCTCGGCCAAGTCTGTCAGGGATGCGCCGGCCCAATCCGCCTGGCACGACGCGGCGGTTTGATCGCATTCCAGCAAGGCGCGCCGCACTTCCTCAAAGCAGGCCCCTCGCGCCGCACAGGCAGATCGTAGGGGTAAGTCAGCACATTCGGCGCCGATGCCGAAACTCTCGAGCACCTCGCGGCGATTGGCACTTTGCTGCCAAACGTCGCCAACGGCCAATTCGGATTCTTTCGTCTGCATGGCGGTCACCCTTTCGGCCGGAAACGGGTCTCTTCCGCGGCAAAATCACCAACGAGTCAGTTGACGTTTCGATTCTATCTCCTAAAATAAGGATATCAAGGTCCAGATATACAGAATCACCAGCGAGTCGCGCGTGCTCTCACAGACTACCGAATACGCCTTGCGCGCCGTGGCCCACCTCGCGGCTCAGTCGGGAGATCCATCGCCGACGACCCAGCAAATCTCGCAGGCTACCCAGGTGCCAGGCGACTATCTGGCGAAGGTGTTGCAAGCGCTATCGCGCGCCGGGATCGTTCGCTCGCGGCGTGGGCGAGGCGGCGGTCATCAACTTACTCGCGACCCGGCGAAATTGACTGTGCTCGAAGTCGTCAATGCCGTCGACCCGCTGCCGCGGATTCAGAGTTGTCCCTTAGGGCTTAAGCACCATATCGAATTGTGCCCCTTGCATCGTCGCCTCGACAACGTTGCGGCGCTGGTCGAAGACTCCTTTCGCCAAACCACGATCGCCGAACTCACGCCCGACACTGCTCGACCGAACCGCCGCGCCTGTCAGTTTGCCTGTCGGCCAACGGCCAAAGCGCGCAAGGCGGCATTAGCGAGCCGTTAGGTTGGCGCTAATTGACTCCCGTTGCCGAATGCCGACGAGCGAATGCTCTCGCGGCGCGCGAGGGTCTCAAAGACTCTACTTTCGGGCATGCTCCGCAACCAAGTCCCATAGCATCGATCCGGCCGCTTCTTGTCCTGGGCCGTGGCGCAAGTATCGCCAATCGACGACGCAGCGGAATCGCTAAAACCGTCACTTGCAGCGACTAATCTGGACGCGATGGCCAAGAAGATGCTCGCCCTCGGTTCGGTCGTTTGACCCGTCCATCCTGCGCACTAAATTGTGGATGTGTAGATCGACATATCTACATTTAGGGGACGCGGAATCTGCCAGCGTCGTGGGTTTGCCTGCGCTAAAACCCCACAACTCCGCGGCGCTCCTTTGACCAGATCATGATTGGAAACACTCCCGCTTGCAGAATTGGGGATCGCCATGAATCGCAAGGTAATATTCGGCATCGCTGTTTTTGTCGCCTTTGTCGTGCTGAGCCTCATGGGCTCCAACACCAAATCGAGCCACGCCTTCGAGTTCGGCGGCCATTGCTGCGGCGGTTGCTTCTGTGATTGCCGTGGGACGTATTGCCACTGGTCTTGCTGGCGTGGCGGCTGTTGCGGGGGATATCGCTGCGGCGGGTGCTACGCGTCCGCGGCGTGCCACGGCTGCGGCGGATGCTACGGGTGTGGCGGCTGCCACTCGTGCGCAGGGTGCCACGCCTGCCGTGGGTGCTACGGGTGCTTTGGCAGCTCAGGGCCGGTGAGCCAAGCGCAGGCCGCGATGACCTACGAGACGACCGCCGAGACTTCATCGCCCGCCACCACCGCGCACCCGGCGACCAATGTCTCGGTCATGCGCATTGCCGAGACGACACCCCAGGAAAACGCCGTGCCAAGCGATGCCGTGCTCTTTACGGTCCACCTACCGGAAGATGCAACACTGTTCGTCAACGGCCAGGTGACGACTTCGGTGGGCAACACGCGCCAGTTTATTTCGCGACGGCTAGTTGCAGGGGCGCACTACGCCTATACCGTACGAGTCGAGATGCCACGGGGCGAAACTCCCCTCGTCGAGGAGCGCGTGATCGTCGCCAGCGCGGGCGAGAACAGGCGGGTGTCGTTCGGGCCTGATACCCTGGAGCAGCAAGTAGACCGCCTGGCGAAAACGCCGGACTCACAGTGATAGGCAAACTGGAGGCAACCCCAAGGCCACAATTCCGACCACCATCAGGTTAACCCCCGCGGGATTCGCCGCGATCGAGGATACCACCCAGCGGGCGTCCGCCTTCAAGACCGCTGCGAGCCTGCGCGCTATGAAACATAATTCACGTGACAAACGATCGTCGCACGGTCATAGTACGCAGCGATGGCCGCTCGATGGGCCGTCGTTCGCGTATCGTCTCGGATGAAATGCTGCTAATGCGACTCTAGTCTCCGCGGGCTGGTAGTGTGGCACGTGGTGAACCCTCACCTGGCTTTCAGCACGGCGCTGGCGGCCATAGCGATGGGCATTTTCGCCCTCGTTCGCAGCACCACGCCGAAGGCGCTGCTGGTTTCGACGGTTGGCATCGCGCTCGGCGTGCTCACGGCGGTCGTGTGGGTGCTGGCCGTGTATCTGTCTGGCAATGCCGGCGCCGGCAATCCCCTCTGAACTCGTCGAGTCGGCGACTTTCGACGCGACGATGGCCCGACACGTGACGTACGTCATTCTGCCAGAATGAAAAAAGCCTCGCCCGGCCACTTGACCGGACGAGGCTCTCTATACAAACAACCATTCGACGACGAGGTGCTACCGGCCACCAAACCGCTTCCGAACGGCGACCAGGCCGAGCCCCAGCACGCCAAGCGTACTGAGCACAAACGTACTCGGCTCAGGAATCACCATGTTTGCCGCCACATTCTGGTTTCCCAGGAACGCGCCGACGTGGTCGGGGTTGTAGGTGTCGTCGGCCTCGTGCGTCTCGGGATCGTAGGGGCCCGTATACGCGTAGAACTCGTAGCGGCGCGTCACCGATTCGTTGCCGTTGGCGACGTCGCGCTCGTCGTCCAATTCCGATGCGCCGGGGTTCTGGGGATCCGTTTGCAACAGATGCCATTCGATTTCGGTTTCCGAGTCGGGCGGTACGACGGCGTTGCCCAACACGAGGTCTTCGAGTTCGACGGGCTCGGGGTTCTCGACTTCCGTAGTGAACACCTTGGCCCAGATCGCTTCTCCCCATTGCTCGCCGTTGATTGGCGGCGGCGGCTGAATCACCACCTGAACCGCGACCGGATTGACCGGGTTCGCCGGCGGCACCAGATTCAAGATCGGCGCCGGGAGCTTGAGGTTCGAGCCGGCGGCCACCAGCGTGCCACCGCCGCCGTCGAGTAGCCAGCGGTAAATCGTGTTGGTGGGGTTGACGTTCAACGCCACCCCGAAGTGGTCGCCCGGCACATTGGGGTAGTTGGGATCACCGCCATACTGTGAAAAGAAGAGCGAGTGCCCGCCGGTCGGCGCGAAAGGTCCTGAGTCGGTTCCCGCCTTCCAGGTGCTTGTCCCCTGGTCGTAGGCGCTTTGATAGCGCACGAAGGTGTTCTTGCCATCAGTCGTGATGCTTGGATCGCCATAGCGATTGTAGGGAGCCCCAAACGTGGCCGCGATATCCGACGGCAGGCAGCCGTCGAGTTCGATTTCAAAACCGTGAGCCGTTGACCCCGTGTCGTTGATGGCGTCGAAGTTGCCCAAGCTGCCGTACATTGTTGGTGCGGCCGTCGCGGTGCTACTTGAGACGAGCACCAGCGCTGCCGACAAGACGAAAATGGTTCGTATCATACCGGGAATCATCTTTGGATGAAGCATCAGCCAGACTCCTGCTTCCTAGGGGTAGCACGTCATTACATTTCGTCAACGCGTCTGCCACCTGAACATTCAGCTTTGGGGTGGCATGCGATCGTCAGATTCGCAAGCACCACGGGCCAGGCATGGCACGCCACGAAGCGAGCGCGAACAGCCGACGACGGAAGAATCGCCAGTTGCCGCGACGAAGGGCGAATCAGGCCAGGCAAGAATTGCCAGAGACGAACCAGCCGACGACGTGCGAGCCCCACTAAGGACTGCTCCAACGCACGCCGAACCGCGCGGTTCTCAGATCAACGTCACTAGCGGCTCCCGATTGGTAAGACCTGACTCGGTCTGATGAGCCCCAATCGTGGCCCCCGGCGGACAATATCGCTGGCCGAGTCCCGATTCAAGCGCCTTCTCGCCGAGTCTGGTTTGTTTCAGTTGGATCAGTAAAAACTACTTGACCTGGATAAACTGTTGCCCAGATCACACTTTCGATCGCTCTCGGCCCTTACGCGACAACCGCCCTCGACAGCCGGCAATCGCCAGCCCGATCGCGCCCAGCCCTGCGAGCCCCAACGTCGACGGCTCCGGGACCGCAGCGCCTTCGACCGTGAGACCCACGAGCGCGAAGTCGACATACAAATCGATCCTGTACTTATCAAAGCCCGTCAGGAGTTTCGTGCTCCCCCAAGGATTCGGCGAGGTGTCGTACGAGAAAACGTTGCCGCTAATCCCAGTCGCGTCGAACACCACCGGGTCGCTGAGAACTTCCTGGCCGTTGAGAAAGGGCACGATCTCGAACGAGCCACCGGCTCCCGCAGTGTTGGCCAGTAGTTTGGCCGAGAACGCGGTCAGATCGAAAACACCGCCATCAACTCGCTCAATCGTGATCCGTGCGTTGCCCGGGCTGGGGCCGGCCGTCACCGCCTGGGCTTCAACGCCTTGGGGCCAAGTTACGAGCACAGGGCGACCGATCGGTTCCGTCAGCCCGATCCCGCCCGTGAAGAGCTTGTCGCGCGTGTACGTAAACAGATAGCCTTCGCTGCTAATCGTGTCCGAAGTGACGCCCGACGCTACGGGGGTCGCCACCTGCGAACTGTTAAAGAACACGATGGTCGAAGCAGCGGTTGTCGAACACAGAACGCAACTCAGCAGCACGACAGCCAGCGGCGCCAAACGGCTCACAAGGTTCTCCTGCACAAACGAATCACGGAACTAGTAGCCACCAGTGCGCTGGGTGACGAATCGTCATGGGCGCCTGCCTCGCACTTCGGCGGAAGAATTGAACGCAATTTCGATACCAGCGCGTCAAACCACGACAAACCCCGATGGAAATCTCGAATGTGCGACGCGACTCCGCCAATCTGGCGAGGCCTGCTGGCACACGCCTGTGCGGAACTGGTACAATTCGACACCGGATGCCATCGCCGCCCAACACAATGTGCCTGCTCATGATGGCGAGATCGCGCCGCGGGTCAGCCGCCGCGGAACAGAGGCCCTGCGGCAAATCGTCGCACCCGTACTCGACGGCGCTGCGATCCAGAGCACAAGCACTAAATCAGCGCGCTGGGTCGCGGCAGGCGCCGCAGGGCGCAATGCCTCAGGCCGCTTCCTTGAACCGCCGCACACGATCGGCAACGTGCCGTCCGTAGGTGTGCCGCACGATCACCTGGGTCGTCAGCCGGTTCACCAGCGACGGCACCAGCGGCAGCGGCCGCAAGATATCGATGATCAACACGCCGCGCAGCTCGCGCGCGTGATTCTCCACGCGGTGCGGCCACGAATCGTCGAACATGACCGCCTCCCCTTCGCGCCAAGTGTACGGCTCATCGGCGATCCACAATGTCGGCGGCGCGTGTTTCGGCACGCGCAATCCCAGGTGATAGCGCAGGTATCCCAGGTACGGCCCATTGTGCAGCGGAATCGACTTGCCCGGATCGAGAATCGAAAAGAACGCCTGCATCAGCGACGGCACCCGGGCCAGCACCGCGCACGTATCAGGACAGAGCGCGCGGTTCTCCTGGGCTTGATCCCCAGCACGTCGAGCATGTAGACGCTCCACTTCTCGGCGCTGGTGGCCGAGATCTTCGCTTCGCCCGGATCGACGTCGTGGTAGCGCGGAATCTCGCGACCGGCCGCCAACACGCGATCGAACTCGGCGCGAATGCGCGGGTAGGCCGCCGTGACATGGTGCAGCGCGGGGCAGGTCGCGCCGATATCGACGAACACGGGGCGATTGTCCCCGCCGACGTGCCGCGCAAAGTAACGATTCAATAGCGACTTGGGACCGTGATAATCCATGGCAAACGCTCCCAGCGGAGAAGTCGATACGCGGCGAGGACGCGCCGGCAGCCGAGCGTTGCGAGGCGATTTGCTGCGGCCGCGCGCCCCGTTGCGGTTTGATGGTTTGTCGCGGGCTTATATCGGCAGTTGGCCGCCGACTTGAAGAGCAGTTTCGCCGACTTGCGCCGACTGCTAGCAAAACTGGGCGAACCAGTCGAGCTGCGAAAGCTGCGGGCCATCCCTTCACCTACGGAACTGCTTGCGTCTTGGCGCGAAGCTTTCGAAAAGTCCACCGCAGAGGCCGCCGAGGATCGCCGAGATAATGCTCACGCGGGGCCGCGGAGCTTGCTCGCCTCGACTGAGCTTGCCGGAATCCGAGCGCTCGCGCGCTCGACGCCGAACCTCGCACGAGCTAGCGCGCCGGATAAATCCCGCAGCGAACGAGTTCTTAGGACGCAAAACCACCCTTAGGACGATCGAGGACGCAACGGTCCAGGATTTTGCGTCCTAAAATAAGTCGCTACCCAGAAACGACTTAACTGCTTTTGACAGTCGCTTAGGACGGTTAGGACGCAAATTCCCGGACAAACTAATTCTGGGACCCCCTGTGACTGGGAGCAAGGCTGCCACAACCCGAGGGCTACACAAGTGCAGTCGGCATGATTAGCACCGCTACCCTCGGCTCAAGTCGCTCGACTTGCCCCCCGCGGCCGGGATATAGCACTGCTGGACGTAGTCCATCACCATGCGGTCGGAATTGAACCGCCAGCCCAAGCTGCGGATGGACGACTTCATCTTGGCGAGCCAGGCCCTCGGCAGGCCGTCGGGATCGCGTTGGTAGTAGAGCGGCACCACCACGTCGTGCAGCACGCGGTGCAGCTCTTCGGCCTCGCGGCGGTCGTGCGTTTCGATCGAGGTGTGCGTCAGCCCGTTGCCCACCGCGAAACCGTTCGAGCCGTCGTAGGCTTCGGCCCACCAGCCGTCGAGCACCGACAGATTCAAACCGCCATTGAGCACGACCTTCTGGCCGCTTGTGCCCGAGGCTTCCAACGGCCGCCGTGGATTGTTCAGCCAGACATCGACACCTTGCACGAGATGCCGGGCGACGTTCATGTCGTAGTCTTCGACAAACACAATCTTGCCGGCGAACCGCGCTTGCCGCGCGGTTTGCGCAATCTGTTGCAGCACCTGCCGACCCGGCACATCCATCGGATGCGCCTTTCCGGCGAAGACAAACTGCACCGGCAACTGCGGATCGTTGATCAAGGCCGCCAGGCGATCGAGCTCGTGGAACAGCAGGTTGGCCCGCTTGTACGTGGCGAAGCGGCGGGCGAAGCCGATCGTCAGGGCGTCCATGCTCAGCGCGCGTCGGCATCGCTCGATGGCCTCGGCCGGTTCGCCGCGGCGTTCGGCTTGCCGAGCCAGACGGCGCCGCACGAAGGTCAGCAGCCGGGCCTTGAGCACCTGATGCGTTTCCCACAATTCGCCATCGTCGAGGTCCTCGATCTTCTCCCAGATGCGGGCCTCGCCGCTGGCTTGAATCCACTCGGGCCCCAGGTGGCGATCGTAAAGCTGCCGCATCGGCGGCGCGATCCAGGTCGGCACGTGCACGCCGTTGGTGATGTGGCCGATCGGCACGTCGTCTTCGGTGCGGCCGGGCCACAAGCCAGTCCACATTTCGCGCGAAACCTCGCCGTGCAGCGACGACACGCCGTTGGCCTTGCGCGAGCATTTGAGCGCCAGCACGGTCATGCAAAAGTCTTCGCCCGGGTCGTCTACGTGCTGGCGACCGAACCCCATCAGATGCTCGTGCGACAGACCCAGCGATTCCCGCAGCGGACCCAGGTGCTCCTCGACGAGGTAGGCCGCGAAGCGGTCGTGCCCGGCTGGCACGGGCGTGTGCGTGGTGAACACGGTTTGTCGGGCGACGCGGCGCAGCGATTCATCGAAAGTTATTCCTTCGGCTTGCATGCGATGACGGGCCAATTCCAAGGGAGCGAAGGCGCTGTGTCCTTCGTTGAGGTGCAGCACGCCGGGCGAAATGCCCAGCGCCACGAGCGCCTGCACGCCGCCGACGCCCAGCAAGAATTCCTGCCGAATACGGACTCGCGAGTCGCCACCGTACAGCCGGGCGGTCAGTTCGCGGTCTTCCGGCGCGTTTCCGTCGACATCAGAGTCCAACAAGATCAACAAATTGCGCCCCACCGCGACCTTCCATACCCGCGCGTGAAGCACGCCGCCGCGAGTCGGCAAATGGAGGACTACCGGCTTGTTGTCGACGCCGATGGCCAACTCGATCGGCAGTTGTTTGACGTCGACGTCGAGGTACTCCTCGTGCTGCCAGCCCGAGGCGTCGAGCCGTTGCCGGAAGTACCCCTGATCGTACAACAGCCCGATGCCGATCAGCGGCACGCCGAGATCTGACGAGCTCTTGATATGGTCGCCCGCCAGAATGCCAAGTCCGCCCGAGTAGATAGGCATCGACTCGTGCAGGCCGAATTCGGCCGAGAAGTAGGCGACGGGGCGGGCGCGCAGCACACCGGCGTGCGTGCGTCCCCAGGTGCGCTTCGAGTGCAGGTACTCTTGCAGGCGGCGGTAGGCGTAGTTCAGACGGCTGTGCAGCACATGCCGGCCGGCTCGCTGTTCGAGTTCTTCGAGCGAGATTTCCGACAACAACGCAATGGGATTGTGGTCCAACTCACGCCAGCGCACGGGGTCGAGCTCGCGGAACAGGCTATTTGCTTCCGCATCCCAGCTCCACCAAAGGTTGCGGGCCAATGCCCAGACCCGCTCATACGACGGGGCGATGAACTGCTCGAGGGTACGGGCTTCGCTGACGATAGCGCCGACCTGAGTCGCCGTGTTGGCCAACGCGGCGGTTTCTTCCCGGGAGAAGAGCCGCTCTTCGGCGGTCTGCACAACGAGTACGCCCTGGATCATCCCTTCGTCGATCAGCGGCACGCCCAGGAAGGAGCGATAACTCTCCTCTCCCGTCTCACGGAAATACTTGAAGCGCGGATGCCGAGAAACGTCTTCGACGACAACCGGCTGGAGGTTCTCTGCGACCAGGCCCGCGAGCCCTTCGCTCAAGCGCATTCGCACCTGACCAACGCTGTCGGCGCGCAGGCCGATCGTGGCGGCCAGCACTAGTGTGGCACGGTCCGGCTCGAGCAAGTAGACCGAACAGACGTCGACGCGAAAGCGCTGCTGCAACATTTGCACGAGCCGCGCCAAAGTCTCCGCGGGTCGGGCGCTGCGAGTCTCGAGCATGCGCAATTCGTCTTCCGTCAGCGAGTCTGGGCAAGGCAGTGCCGCTGGCGGGGGGGGCGAGGAGATCGGCGCGCGGCCGATGTCGACCGACATGGTGAAACCTCCGGGGCGGGCTGGTTAAGCGTCGAGACGGGACGGCATTCAAGTTGCAACCGCTGGTTAAGACGCAACCGCTATGCCGTGGCAGCCACGAGGTTCGCGACCTGAACGACTGCCGGTGCCGGCGCGCCATCTCCGCTACTTGTGGCGACGCAAGCTGGTTGCATGTCAGGCGTAACGCCGAACCACGCCGCGCGGGATGCAGGTTCTGCAGGTGTCGACTACCTGTGATCGCGGTCCGTCGTTGGGGGATTGGCTGGCCATCGCTGCCTAAGGTTAAGGCACGCGCTGAGCGCGGCGTTCGCACGCCTTCTCTGTCAGCCTCGGGTGCCAGACGCGATTCTTCGGCACCCTTCGGTCATAATCCGACTGACCGCGACGGGGAATGCACGTGGCAATCCTCGGCTTGGTCTGCCCGTATCGATTCCGCGCGCTGCGCATGGGGGAGACGCTATGAAGGACCGCCTGCTCACGATCGCGCTTTCGGTGGCCACGACGCTTGGTATTACTCAGGCGACTCCCAAGGGGCCCCGCGAGCTCGAGGTCGACCGCTTGATCGTCCGCGAGGAGTTGATCGTTTCCGACACGGCATCGCCTTGGGAAGCTGGCTACGAGGAACACCAGATTCCGCGCGGCATCTACGCGCGCTCGCAGGGGACGGGCACGGCGGGCTTGTGGGTCCGCGGGCGGTTGATCAAAGGGGAGATCGACGATCCGTTCGACGACCGCTTTCACGCGCTGGAGCGCGACGGTTCGCTGCGCCGCGCCCCGGGGCATATTTCCTGGAACGTGTGGCTCGACGGCGCATGGCGGCAGATGGCGATCATTCAAGGCGAGGGGCTCGAACTCTCGGAAGTGCCGCGCGAGCAATGGAACGGCGGCACGCATCCCGGCCGCGTTCGCATCCAGACTTTCCGTCCGAGCCATGGCGAACCCTTGACCGACGCGCTCATCGGTCAGGGGATGATGTCGCTGGGGGGCGGCGGCTACGGCGGTGGCGGGTTGCCTCCGGCCAGCGAGGTGCTCGAGCTTTGGGGTGGGCAGATGCGAGCGCGGCCCGTGGAAATCCCCGCTGCGCCGGTGGTCGTCAAGCACGACGGCTCCGGCGCGCACGAATACGCGATCATCGCGATCGATGTAAAGGGGGAGCGACAAGGCACTTCGCCGGTCGTGAAGGCCGCCGGCCTGGCCACGCTGCGCTGGGATAGCGCGACCGGGGCCGACGCTTATATCGTGGTGCGCGACGGCCGTGAGATCGCCGGACCGCTGCGCATCGAAGGCTCGCAGAAGGAATGGACCGATCCGGGGAAGCCCTGACAAGCAATTGTTTGGCGATGCCGGCAACTCGCTCTTAGACTAGCCAACATGCAATTCGTCCTCTTTACAGACAACTTGGCCGATCTTTCCGTGACCCAGGCGTCCGCCGAGGCCAAGCGCGCCGGCTTCGACGGAATCGATCTCACTCTGCGCCCCGGTGGGCACGTGCTGCCCGAGCACGCCGAGATGGGGCTGGCCGCCGCGCATGCCGAAGTCCAACGGGTCGGCCTGTCGATCCCGATGGTTTCCACGGCTGTCGCTGATACGAGCAGCCCTCACGCCGAAGCCGTGTTCGCGGCCGCGGCTCACTATGGCGCGCGACATATCAAGCTCGGCTATTGGGACTATCACCCGTTCGGCACGCTCGCCAGGCAGATCGACCAGGCGAAGGAACGGCTCGACCGCGTGGTCGCGCTGGGCAAGAAGTACCACGTGCTCCCCTGCGTCCATTGCCACTCGGGGCGGTTGGTCGCCAGCGGCGGCCCGCTGTTGTACTTGATTCTCAAGGACTTTCAGCCGGGCGAGGTGGGTGCTTACGTCGACCCGATGCACATGACGATCGAAGGCAGCCTGTCGGGCTGGGAACTGGGGCTCGATCTGTTGGCCCCTTGGATCGCGCTGGTCGGTGTGAAGAACTTTCGCTGGTTGCCGGCCGAGCGCGACGCGCGCGGGCAGCAGCGCTATCGCTGGGAGTACGTGCCGTTGGCCGACGGGCAGGCGCGGTTGCCGGAGTTCGTCGATTACCTGAAGCAGCTCAAGTACGACGGCATCGTTTCGCTGCACAGCGAGTACAAAGGCGAATCGAGTTTTCGTCGGCTATCAACGCCCGAGCTCGTCGAGCAATCGCGCGCCGATTTGCAGTATTTCAAGAGCTTATGGACATGATCGGGCGCTGCTTGCCGACGATGCTCGCGTTGCTGTAGAAAGTGCCGATGCCGCTTCTATCTGGATCGCTCGATTTCTTGCTGTGCCTGACGTGCGTAGCGATTGCCGCGTGGTGCGCGCGGGTGGGGAACGATCTTTTGTTCGCGGGGTTTTTGTGGATCGCCGCCGCGGCATTTGTCGGGGCCATGAACCTCGGCGGCTTGACTTGGACCAACGACACGCATCGTTGGTTGTCGGCCTTGGCCACTGGGCCGGGCATGCTGCTAGTAGGACTTGGTGTCTGGGCGGCGATGCTCGGCCCGTTTCGCGCCGGGCGCTGGCTGGCGCCGGCGCTGTCGATCGGCTGCGCAGGGCTGATCTTTTACCTGTGGCTGGCGAAGTCGCCACGGCTGGGCGCGGTTACCACCGGCATGAGCCTTCTGGTGCTGGTGGCGCTGCCGGTGCTGGCTATCCAGGCCTATCGCGCAGTGCGACCGGGGGCGGCCGCCGCGGCCGCCAGCGCGATTGGGCTGTTGCTGGTCGCCGGCTTTGGGGTCAATCAGTTGCCCCTGGCCGACGACGGCCCGATCCGCCATGTTGACGTGTTGCACATCGTGCTGATCGCCTGCTACGCGCTCGTCTGGATTGGGGTCCGTGGCGTGACGCAGCGGCGCAGTTGGGGTTAACGCATTTGTGAGGGCCGCTGGCGACTGCATTTCAGAATCCACCAAGAGGGAACAACCGCATGACCAACGCCGAAGCCCGAGAACGGTTCCAACAATACCGCGACGTCGCCGGCCCGATCGACACGGCCCTGCTCGACGCCGTGTTCGACGCGCTCGAGCCAATCACCTGCGAAAGCATGTTCGGCGCCTGGAAAGGGGGCGAACTGAAAACCGGTCACAAGGGAAGCCATGCGCTCAAGGCCCTCAAGTGGCACGGCAAGACTTTCAACTCCCGGCTCGATGCCAAGCCGCTGATGTGCTACGACGAACAGGGCAAGCTCTTCTCGAGCCAGGCCATGAAGGGGGAGGCCAGCCTGTGGATGGTCGAGTTCCGCGGCAAAGTGTCGGCCTGCATGGTCTACGACGCCCAGCCGGTGTTCGATCACTTTCGCCGCGTCGACGACCGCACCGTGATGGGCATCATGGACGGCAAGGACCAGGTCTTCGACAACGGCAAGCACTTTTACTTCTACCTGGAGCGCGAGTAATGCCGCGCGAATCCAGCAGCGGTCAACCACTCCTCGGGCGACGATCATGACTGCCATCACCGCGGCCGTGGTGCGCGCCAAGGGCGGGCCGTGGTCGCTTGAAGCGCTCGAGCTCGACGAGCCGCGCGACGACGAAGTGCTCGTGCGCATCAAGGCGGTCGGTATCTGCCATACCGATCTGTCGATCCGCGATCAGTACCTGCCGCTGCGATTGCCCATCGTGCTGGGGCACGAGGGGGCGGGAGTCGTCGAGCGCGTCGGCGCGCGGGTGAAGGCCTTGCAACCCGGCGATCACGTCGTCCTCGCACCGGCGAGCTGCGGCGCGTGCGGCAATTGCCAGTCGGGCCTGCAGGTGTACTGTGAGCAATTCTTGCCATTGAACATCGGGCTGCGCCGCCCCGACGGCTCGGCGACGATCCGCGCGGCCGAGGGAAAAGTTCACGGCGCGTTCTTTGGTCAATCGTCGTTCGCTACGTTTTCCTTGGTCCACGAACGTTGCGCGATTAAGGTGCCGCGCGACGTGCCACTCGAATTGCTGGGGCCGTTGGGCTGCGGCATTCAGGCCGGCGCCGGCACGATCCTCAACGCCCTGCGGCCGCGAGCCGGCGCGACGCTCGCAGTTTTCGGCGCTGGCTCGGTTGGGCTGTCGGCCGTCATGGCGGCGCGATTGGTCGGCTGCACCACGATCGTCGCGGTCGATCTCCAGGAGAGCCGCTTGCAGTTGGCCCGCGAACTGGGGGCCTCGCACGCGCTCGATAATGCTAGCGGAAATGCTGTCGACGAAATCAGGCAATTGACCGCCGGCCGCGGCGTCGACTATGCGCTCGAGGCCACGGCCCTGCCCACCGTGATCCGTCAGGCATTCGATTGCCTGGCGACGCCGGGCGTGTGCGCGGTGCTGGGTCTTGCCCGTCAGGGGACCGAAGTCTCGCTCGACATCAACACGCTGGGCAACGGCCGCACGGTGCGCGGCGTGACTGAAGGGGAAAGCGTCGCCCGCACGTTCATTCCCACGCTGATCGAACTTTGGCGGCAAGGGCGGTTCCCGTTCGACCGGCTGATTCGGCAGTACGATTTTGCCGACATCAATCAGGCCGCCGCCGACATGGTCAGCGGCGCGACGCTCAAGCCGGTGCTGCGGATGCCGTGATCGGCCCACGATTTATTGGGCTTCACTTTCCGTACGCGGTATCTTGTTAGCGTCACTTTGCACCACGGGCCGTGGGGAAGCACCAGAATGACTCTTACGTCAGCGATTCGCTACGGCATGTTCATCATGCCGTTTCATCCACCGCACAAGCCGCTAGCGCAAACCTATGCCGAAGACCTCGAACTCGTCGTGCTCGCCGAGGAACTCGGCTTCGACGAGTTCTGGATCGGCGAACACCACACGATGAAGTATGAAACGATCATGATGCCCGAGCTATTCATCGCTCGGGCTCTGGCCGAAACGTCGCGCATCCGGCTGGGTCCGGCGCCGGCGTGCCTAAACCAACATCATCCTGCGCACGTGGCGTGTCGGCTGGCGATGCTCGATCACCTCTCAGGTGGGCGCTTGAACCTGTGCTTTGGGCCCGGCAGCGTGACGGCCGATCAAGAGCTGTATGGCGTCGATCCCAAGCTCGGCGGCGAAATGACTGA
Source organism: Pirellulales bacterium (assembly GCA_019745975.1). Taxonomy (GTDB): domain Bacteria; phylum Planctomycetota; class Planctomycetia; order Pirellulales; family JAEUIK01; genus JAIESQ01. The sequence continues at coordinate 8,376 of JAIESQ010000082.1, read as the reverse complement.
CGAAGCGATCGACATCATTTTGAAACTGTGGACGACAGAGCCGCCGTACGTACACGACGGCAAGTTCTGGAAGATCGCTCTCAAAAACTCCGTCGACGAGGAAACCGGCATCGGCTACATCCCCAAACCGCTGCAACGGCCGACACCGCCGATTGCCATGCCGGGCATGAGCCGTAACTCCTACAGCATCAAGAGCGCGGCGCGACGCGGGTTTCAGCCCTTTGGCCACTGCCTGGTGCCAGGCAACGTGCTGGCCGACAATTGGTCGACTTACGAGCAAGCGGCGCTCGAAGCGGGCCGGCAGCCGCAACGATCCGATTGGAAAGTCGCCCGGGCGATCTTTCTGGCCGACACCACGCGCGAGGCACAGCAGCGCACACGTACCAACTCGTTGGGCACGAACTTCCAGTACATCGGCCGGCTGTTCGACAAAGGGCTGGGGCGCCGCATCTACAAGCGTGACCCCGACATGAGCGATGCCGACTGCAATCTCGATTACCTGATGAGTGAGCAGATCGTCGCCGGCGATGTCGACGAAGTGCTCCGCCGACTGCTTGAGCTTGTCGAAGAAACCGGCCCCTTCGGCACGCTGGTGCTGATGAGCTACGACTGGGACGACAAGCCGAGTTGGGTGCGCAGCATGGAGTTGTTCGCCCGTGAGCTGATGCCGCGATTGAACCAGGCGCTTGTCGGCGTCGGTGTGTCGTAATTGCTGTGGGCCGCGCCTATCGCGCGCAGTGGCCTCCGTCAATCCGTCGAATTCGGGCGGACCGCGATGATTGTCGACGCGCACACTCACATTTGGCGGCCCGTGCTTCAGGTCACATGCCCGGTGCGGACCATCGTCGGCCCCGAGGCCGACATCTCCGTTGAGTTGTTGCGACATTACCTGGACGAGCATGGCGTCGAGCGCGCGGTGCTCGTCCAGCCGGTTTATCCGGGCGAGGACAACTCGTACGTCGCCGACGCGGCGGCCGCCGAGCCGGATCGTTTCGCAGCGGTGTGCGTAGTTGATCCACGCCAGTCCGCCGCTGCCGAGCGGTTGGCTTATTGGTGCGTCGAGCGCGGCTGCCGCGGTGTGCGACTGCGACCCAAGGTACCAGGCAAGGCAGCTTGCTTTGGCCAGCCCGAGACGTCTTCGCTTTGGGATGTGGCAGCGCGGCAGGGGATCGTCGTCAGCGTGCTGTGTGACTTCGAGCACCTGCCGGCCGTGGCGCGAATGGCCGAACGATTTCCGACCGTGGCCATCGTGATCGATCATTTGGCCCACCCTCCTCGGCCTGACGATCTCGCGGGTCTTGCGCCGTTACTGGAACTCAAGCGGTTCCCGCGCGTGTATGTCAAAATCAGCGGATTCTATTACTTCAGCCGGGCGCCGTATCCGTATGCCGATTGCCGCGATCTGCCGCGAGCGGTATACGACAGCTTTGGCCCGGCGCGGATGATCTGGGGGAGCGATTTCCCGCACGTGTTGTTGAAATCGAGCTACGTCGGGGCGCTGGCCACGGTCGAGCGGCTATGCCCGTGGCTTACGGCCGCTGAACGCGAACAGATCCTAGGCAGAACTGCCGATGGGCTCTATTGGCCCAAACCGTAGTCATCTGGGGGTCAAAGTCGATTAGTACCAGCGGGCCTTGTCGACTTCGTTCAAGAGCGTTTCGCCGCGAACGAAGCGGGCCACGTTGTCGAGCACAACTTGCAGATGCCGCCCGGCGATCTGCGTGCCATAGCCGGCAATGTGTGGCGTCAGGATTACGTTATCCATGCGCCACAACGGGTGTTCGGCAGGCAACGGCTCTGTTTCAAACACATCGAGCCCCGCGCCAGCGATGTCGCCGGCCGCCAATGCCGCCGCCAAGTCGCTCAGATTCACAATTGCGCCGCGTCCCACGTTGATCAAATACGCCGTCCGCATCATCCGTTCGAATTGCGTGCGGCCGAACAGCCCGGCGGTCTGCGGCGTGTGCGGCGCCGCGATGATCACGAAATCGCTCGCGGTTAGCAATTCGTCGAGCTCGGCGGGTGGCCAGATCATCTCGACGCCTGGCACTTTCTGGTCCGTGTGCGGATCGACCGCCACCAGGCGCAGGTCGAAGGCCACGGCTTTGCGAGCGATCTCGCGGCCGATTTCACCCAGGCCGACGATCCCCAGCGTACTGCCAGCCAGGTGGCGGTGAGCGCGATCGATGGCGGTCACCGTGCCCGGCCCCGAGATGAAGTCGCCGCGGGCCTCCTCGCCGCCGACAGGCGCCCAATGGTCATGCTGTTGTTGTCGCACGTACTGCGGAAAGTTCCGGCACAAGGCGATCAACATCCCGATGGCGTGTTCGGCGACCACGTCGCTATAGAGGCCGCGCATGTTGGTCAGCTTGGACGGGTGCGCGATCAGTTCAGGAAAGAGGTAATGCTCCAAGCTGGCGGTCGGGGCTTGCACCCAGCGCAACTGTTGGGCGGCTGCCAACAGCGGCGGAGTCAGCTTGCCGAAGAAGGCGTCGGCATCGCGAATTTCGGCGAGCGCTTGCTGTTCGTCGGACGGCGACACCACCTGCATCGGCGCGGCGGCCTGGCGAATCCGCGTCAGCCGGGTGTCGTCGAGCGGGGGAAAGACAATAAGCTTCACGGCAGTTTCCTAGCGTCAATTGCTTCGTCAGAGGACGGCCAGAACGGTGATCGCCAGAAAGAACACTCCGGTCGCCACCAGCCCCGCTTGCATGAACCAGTTCGGACGCAGCGCCGGCGGCAATAGCGTGCGATTCACGTAGAGCGCGTGAAACGCGGTGAAGCTCAGCGCCACATTGCCCAGCACAGCCCCGACTTTGGCGATCTGCAGCGGATCGAGCAGCGCCAAGGTCAGCGAGCCCCATACGGCGTAGAGCAGCAGGATACCGTAGTAGATGTGTTTGACGTACCGCTCGTCGAGGCGCTGCGCGCGGCGATTGCCGACCCACAGCAGGTCGGTCCAAAGCCGTGCGATCAAGTCGCCCGACAGCACGGCGTTAGGAGCCAGGCACAAGAAGCTGATCACCAGCGTGATCGACCACCAGAACTGGGCATACGCGGGAAATGCGTTGGCGATCCCCTCGGCCGTGAGCGCCGCGATCCGGTTGCCAGCGACCGGCACGTTGCGCAGAAACTGCAGCGACAACATGCAGGGGAGGGCCAATCCGATCAAGCTGCACGGCAACCAGACGCCAACCTGGTCTCGCATCACGTGCCGAAACCATCCGCGCCAACGCCGCAGCGAATCCTGCTCAACAACAAACACTTGACCGACATGCGACAGTGAGATGTTCCGGCCGCCGATGGCGCTAGGGATGGCGCCTGTTTGAAAGCCCATCCCCCAGCCTTTGTCGCGGGCATAATTCGAAAACAGGCAATTTGCCAGTCCGCCCGAGCCGGCAATCGCGGCGAACGCGGCCAGCATTCCCCAGTCGAGATCGGGCAAGCGGCCATGCTCGCGCCAATAGCTGGCAAGCTGCTGGCGCTCGAAACCGCGATTGCGGCAAATCTCTCGCAGGCGACCCAGGGCCGGTTCGGCCTTTTCATCGAGTGAAACGTGCTCTCGCCGAATTCCGTCGCGCGTTTCGGCGACCCGGGTCAGATGCCACGAGCCGTCGGGTCGAATTTCACCGGCACCCCAGATCGAGCCGCTGGCGTCGAGCGCTTCGACGGTGAACTTGCCAGGCTGCGCGAGCTGGAGGGCGCGGTTTACCATGGCGCGACGGCGGGCGAGCAACTCGCGCGGGATCTCTTGCAACGAGTCGTAGTTGGTTCGTGAGCCATCGCGTTCGACGGCAAACGCCGTCACGACCGCGGCACCATCGTTGTCCACTGAGCCTTGCAACAAGTAGGTCGCCGGGCCGTCGCGCTCGGCGAGCGTGAAGTGCCGGCCGGCGACAACCGTCTGAGCGCGGATCGCCACGCTGCCGAAACGCAGAAAGCCCGTCAACACTTCCCCGACGTTCTGCCAGGAGACGAGCGCCGCCACGACGATAATCAGAAACCCCAGCACCAGCGCGACCTTGATCGCCATGACGCGCTCGAGCACCGTATAGATGCGACCGCCGAACACCAGCGGCACGAACGCGACGAAGAAGATTGCGAAGCCTAACACCTTGACGAGCTCTGCTTCGGAACAGGCCAGGCCCCCGAAAGACACGATCGCGTCGCCGGGCAAGTGACCCAGCAGGGCCGCGGCTAGCGGCACCGCCGCGTTCGACGCCATGAACGGCCAGATGTGCGCGACAAATAGCGTGATGTAGCAGACCGTCCAGAAGCGCGGGCCAGGCCCGGTGCGAAAGAAGCCCACCAGGATCGGCTCACCGCAATAAAGCGCGTAGCGCATCGCTTCGATATTGAAGATCACCTGTAGGCCGATGCTGATCGTGGCCAGCCAAAGAAACGTGCCACCGTACTGCGCGGTGACCGCTGGGCCGAAGAGCCATTCGCCAGCGCCGATCGCCCCGCCAGCCAGCAAGATGCCTGGCCCGAGAAGCGCCGTCACCGAGCGCCGCCCCCGCGCTGGCGGCGCGACTAGCTCGCCGACTTCCCACGGCGGCAGGTACGTTGCCGCGGCCGCTACAGTCGAGCGATCGGGCGATTCGGACACGGCACGCTGCGCAGAGAGTCGGGCCATTGGTCCTCGATCGAGACGAACGCGCGGCTGGCGAATCGTTCACCGCCGGCCCCTCTAGCACGCGGCGGCCGATCAGGCTTCACAATTTGCAGATGCTGATTAGCGGCCGGCCCATTGGCGAGCGGTCCCCCACAAGCGATACTCTTACCACGCCCATAGCGGGTTGCGAACCAGGTTTTGTTTTTCCCCGAGGGTTTTGGTGATGCGCGAGATGATGTTGGGGATCGGTTTGTTCCTGGGCACGAGCGCGACAATGCACGCTGCCGAGTCAGCGGACACGCGCTGTTATGAGCTGCGCGTCTACACGGCGCCCGAGGGCAAGCTCGAGGCGCTACACGCCCGCTTCCGCGATCACACTTGCAAGCTCTTCGAAAAGCACGGCATGACAAACGTCGGCTATTGGGTGCCGCTCGAAAATCCGGAAAACAAGCTCTACTACGTGCTTTCGTATCCCACGCGCGAGGCGCGCAACAAGTCGTGGAGCGCCTTCATGGCCGATCCCGAGTGGCGCGCGGCCTACGTCGCCTCGGAGAAGGAGGGGAAGCTCACCAGCAAGGTGGAATCGCGGTTCTTGCAAGCGACTGATTTCTCACCAGCGATCGCGCCTGGCCCGGGCAAAGAGCCGCGCATCTTCGAGCTGCGCACCTACACCTGCACGCCCGGCAATCTCGATCGCTTGCTGTCTCGCTTTCGCGATCACACGTGCGCGCTATTCGCCAAGCATGGCATGACGAACTGGGCCTACTGGACGTTGGAGAAGGGTCAGCCTGGCGCCGAAGAGACGTTGATCTACTTGCTGGCCCATCCCAGCCAGGAAGCGTGCACGGCGAGCTTCGCCGCGTTTCGCGAAGACCCTGATTGGCAGAAAGCCAAGGCCGCCTCGGAAGCGGCCGCCGGCGGATCGCTTACCACGCCCGACGGCGTCAAGTCGCTGTTTTTGACACCGACCGACTATTCGCGAACCAAGTGATCGCAATTCGCGCACGGCGCGATGTCGAGACACCGCACTGCACACTTCCGATCGACGAACCGCGCTGCCACCACTCAGTCGCGCGGAAACTGATCGGGATTGTCGGTGAACAGGGCGTCGACTTTCAACTCGCTTACAAAGTGCCGCATCTCGTCACGCACGGTGTCGAAGTTGCCGGTCTGCCCACTGCGGAAGGTCCAAACCGTCACGCTCATCCCCAGCGCATGGGCGTCGGCGACAAGTTTGGGTCGGGCGAGCACGTCAGCTTTGTTGGGGGCGATGCCGTCGGCGAACTGCCGCACCCGCTTCAGGCTTTCGGCCGTCACAGGGGCTTGCGTCGTCAGGAACACCATCGGCAGTTTGCAGCCCAGCTCGTTGCGCAAGACCTTCAGGCTTTCGGCGCTGAACGACTGGATCACGACGGGCGTCGCCGGATCGATGCCAGGCTGGTCGAGCCGGTGTTTCGCCAGCACCTCCAGAAGTGCGCGTTCCATCGAAAGCCCGCGGCGACCGTACAAGTCCGGCGATTTGGTTTCGGGAATGATACCGGCGCGGCTCTTCACGCAGTCGATCATCTCATCGAGCGAGGGAACTTTGGCCCCGGCAAACTGCGGTGATTTCCAGGAGCCGGCGTCGAGCTGCTTGATTTCGGCCAAAGTGAATTCGACGACCGGCCACGTTTTCTTTTCGCCAACAAGCTGCGCCCGATCGGGGAAGACCTCTTCGACGTTGGTGGTGCGCTCCAAGGTGGTGTCGTGCAGGCAGACGAGTACGCCGTCTTTGGTCATCTGCAGATCGGGCTCGACGAAATCGGCGTGCTGCTTGATCGCCAATTCGTAGGCAGCCAGCGTGTGCTCGGGAGCGTCCCACGATGCGCCGCGATGGGCGATCGACGTGGGTTTGGCGTAGGGCGGGTAGGCTTTCGGTGGCTCGGCTCGACCGACGCCGGCAGCCGCGATCGAGACGACGATAGCGAGTGCGAAGCGCATGCAGCATCCTCGGCCGGCGGGAAAAAAACGATGGATCTGACGGTGAGAACCGCGCGGCCGGAGGCCGAGTCGGCAGCTTTGTTAGCTGTTGGCGATCACGAGTACCGGAGGTGGGACTTGAACCCACACCCTGTTGCCAGGACTGGATTTTGAATCCAGCGCGTCTGCCATTCCGCCACTCCGGCAAAGAGTTGGAACTAAACAGCTTGGGACGAAAACCGCCCTTCGTCAAGTGGGCCGATTTTTCCCGCGCGAGATGCGGATACGGTTGAAGGCTCCGCGCCGCAACGATCAGCTTGCGGACGAAACCTGCGGAGTGCCATCTTCCGACACGTTGCGGCGGCTGGGAAGACAATCACTTCTGACGCGACTCGTGAATCTCGTCCTCGCTGAGAAAGCCCACGGCGGTCGATCTGAGCGGCAGCCAGCCGCAGCCCGACAAGTCATACTGTCCGCGCGGGGCGGAATAGGGCAAGGTGCGATAGCCCAGGAGTTTCGGACACCGGCGGGAACCGGATAATGGTTCCCCAAGGAGGTCCGAACGATGGACGATTCACAGTCAGCAGGACGAAAGACAAAGCGGTTCTTCAGCGACGAGTTCAAGCGCGATGCGGTCCGCCTGATCGTCGAGGAGAAGTACACCTTCAAAGCCGCGGCCGACAGCTTGGGCGTGCGCGAGCAGAGCCTACGGCAGTGGCACGCCAAGTTAGCCCCCAAGCCCGAGCCGTGCGGCGAGAACGCCACGCTCGACGAGTTGCGCGAGGAGAACAAGCGGTTGCGTCGCGAGCTGCGGCGGGCCGAGCTCGAGCGTGAAATCCTAAAAAAAGCCACGGCGTATTTCGCGAAGGAGTCGCTGTGAAATACGCCTGGATCCACGAGCATCGCGACTCGCTCCCCGTGGCCATGATGTGCGAAGTGCTGCAGGTGTCGGCCTCGGGCTACTACACTTGGATCGACCGCCCGCCGAGCCCGCGCGCCGAGCGCCACGAGCGGATTCGCCAAGCCGTGCGCGAAGTTCATGCGGCGTCGCACGGCGTGTACGGCAGCCACAAGGTCGCCAAAGCACTGCAGAACCGGGACGATTTGGAAACGGCCTGTCGCAACACGGTAGCCAGCGCGATGCGCGAAATGGGCCTGAAAAGCCGCATTCGTCAACGCTTCACCCCAACGACGACCCAGGTCGATCCGAATCACGAACCGGCGCCCAACACCCTCGATCGCGACTTCACCGCCAGCGAACCCAATCGCAAGTGGGTGACCGATATCACCTACCTGGCGACGGCCACAGGCTGGGTGTATCTGGCAGTCGTGATGGACTTGTTCAGTCGCAAGGTGGTGGGCTGGGCGATCAGCGCGTCGTTGGCCACCGAACTGGTCAGCGCGGCGCTGCGGCAGGCGATCGAAACACGACGGCCTGACGGCCAGGCACTGCTGCACCACAGCGATCGCGGTTGCCAATACACCAGCGACGCCTACCGACAAACTTTGCGGACGCTGGGCATCGCGTGCTCGATGAGCCGCACCGGCTCGTGCTACGACAACGCGGCGATGGAGCGGTTCTTCTGGTCGCTCAAACACGAGTGGACCAACCACGAAGCGTTTCACGACCTGGCCGACGCCCGGCTGAGCGTGTTCAAGTACATCGAAACGTTTTACAATCCCGTGCGGTTGCACCAGACGCTGGGCTACAAATCACCGAACCAATACGAGGCCGATCACGCCCCGGCAGCAGCGGCGTAAACACCCAATCGACCGGTGTCCGAAACTCCTGGGCTATCGCA
>JAIESQ010000029.1 GCA_019745975.1 Pirellulales bacterium | reverse complement strand
CGTACGACCACGCCCCCAACACCTTCGCCGCCCACACTACCCCGCTCCCCAATCAACTCATGAATAATCCGGGTTAGTGGCGATTCTCCCCGCTAGTCGTTATAACGGTACAAGTTGCGCTGGCGTCGCGACACACGGATCACGGTCTTGCCAACGGTGCTGCCTTGTACGGTTCGCCGCTCAATGTGCGACGAACGCCACGCTGGGGAGAAATTCCGCGATGGTGAGTATCCAGCGGTGGCTCTTGTTGGCGTGCCTGGCGGGTGGGATCGCCGTTTCGGTTCGAGGCGACGAAGCGCCCCCCACGAGCGCAAGGCCCACCGAAGGCACGGTCGCTACCGAGCCCAGCGCAGAGGAAGTATCGCTGGCCATCCTGCCGGCTGAGGCTGGTTTAGTTGGACCAGAGGCCCGCCAGCGCCTGATCGTGGAGCGCCGCCAAAACGACCGCTATGTGGGGCAGATGACCGAGGGCTTCTCCCTTGTTTCGGCTGATCCGCAGATCGCCCAGGTCGAAGGAGGAATCCTGGTACCGCGCGACAATGGCGAAACAACGGTCACCGCGTCCGACGGTGTCCGCCAGTCCTCGATTCGCGTGACCGTCCGCGGGCTCGATCAGCCGTTCGCGTGGAGCTTTCGCAACCACGTGGAGAGCGTATTGACGCGGGCCGGGTGCAATAGTGGTGCTTGCCATGGCGCGGCGTCTGGCAAAAGAGGTTTCAAGCTCTCACTGCGCGGCTATGACCCACTACGCGATTACACGACGCTCACGCGTCAATCGCTCGGCCGCCGTACGGTACCCAACGACCCTGGCCGCAGCTTGATTCTGACAAAGCCCACGGGCGCCATTCCGCATGGAGGAGGGTTGCGATTCGACGTCAACTCTCTGGAGTACCGAGTTCTCGCCGAGTGGATCGCGGCCGGTGCTCCTGCGCCTCGCGACGACGATCCCAAAATGTCGCGCCTCGAGATTCTCCCCTCGCAGATCATCCTCGCACCAAGCGACGCACAGCAGCTCTTGGCTTTGGCGCACTTTAGCGACGGCCATACCGAAGACGTAACTCGCTGGACGAAGTTCACGGCTTCCAACGCCACGGTTGGCGACATCGATGATACCGGGCTCGTGCGGGTGACCGGGCACGGCGAAGGCGCGTTCACCGCCTGGTACTTGAGCCAGGTGGCAACGGCCACGGTGACATCTCCGTACGACACGCCGGTCACGTCCGAAGCATTCACCACGGCGCCGCGCAACAACCTGATTGACGAAATGATCCTAGACAAGCTCAAGGACCTGAACCTGGCGCCGTCGCCGCAGGCCGGGGACGCCGAGTTCCTACGGCGAGCGTACCTCGATACCATCGGCTTGCTCCCTCCGGCCGACGAAGCGCGAGCGTTTCTGGCCGACAGTTCGCCCGATAAGCGTAGCCGCGTGATCGACGGGCTGCTCACGCGCCCGGAGTTCGTCGACTATTGGGCGTACAAGTGGTCGGACCTGTTGCTGGTCAATAGCGAGAAACTACCGCCCCCCGCGATGTGGTCGTACTACAACTGGATTCGCAATCACGTGGCCGCCAACACGCCGTGGGACAAGATCGCGCGTGAATTGGTGACCGCCACGGGGAGCACGCTCGAAAATGGCGCCGCCAACTTCTACGTTTTGCACCAGGACCCGCTCGAGCTCGCCGAGACGACGTCGATCGCTCTGTTGGGCATGTCGATCAATTGCGCGCGATGCCATAACCATCCCCTGGAAAAATGGACGAACGATCAGTATTACGCGATGGCGAATCTATTCGCCCGCGTACGCCTCAAGAATGGTGGTGAAACCGCGAACCAGGTACTCTTCGTGGGCGCCTCGGGTGACTTGGTGCAACCTTTGACTGGGCGACCGCAGTCACCTGCGCCGCTCGACGCGCCAGCGCTTGCGCTCGAAGATCCGACCGATCGACGCCTGGCGCTGGCCGACTGGCTGACATCGCCGGAGAACCCCTACTTCGCCCGCGCGATCGTCAATCGGGTGTGGGCGAACTTCTTCGGCGTTGGTCTGGTCGAGGCGGTTGACGACCTTCGCCTGAGCAACCCGGCCAGTAACCCGCAACTCCACCAAGCTTTGGCCCGCTGGCTTGCCGAGCAGAGCTTTGACCTGAAAGCCCTGATGCGCCTGATCCTGGAATCGAGTACCTATCAACGGGCGAGTTCGCCGTTGCCCGAGAACGCCGAGGACAAGCGCTTTTATGCCCGCTACTATCCGCGGAGGTTGATGGCCGAGGTGCTGTCCGACGCGATCGCGCAGGTGGCCGGCACGACGAACGAGTATCCGGGCTATCCAGCGGGTTGGCGCGCGTTGCAGCTTCCGGATTCGAATATCGCTAACTACTTCCTGCAAAAGTTTGGCCGCCCAGACCGCGTCATTACATGCGAATGCGAACGCACGAGCGAGCCGAGCATGGTACAGGTGCTGCACCTGACCAATGGCGACGCGATCAACTCGCGGCTGGCAGCCAAAGGCAATCATCTCGAGCAGGTGCTATCGACGGACGCTCCGCCCCAAGCAATCGTTGAAGACTTGTATCTGCGAGCCTTGTCACGAATGCCGTCGGCCGAGGAATCGACGCGTCTGGCTGCCGAGATTCGCCTGGCGGCCGACGATCTCGAGCGCCGCATGGTGGTCGAGGATTTGTACTGGAGCGTCCTGTCGAGCAAGGAATTCTTGTTTAACCACTAGGGCGCGGAGCATGTCTCGACTACGTGGCACTTCTTGGTCGCTTACGGCACTGGTAGTGCTGGCATTGGCTGCGCGCGGCCTGCAGGGCGACGAGCCGCCTGGAAAACCTGGGCCGGCCGCACCGCCTGAGGCCGCCGCCCGGCCTTCGGCCTCAGGGCATGATTTCGCCGCGGCTAGCGCCGTACTGCGTAAGTACTGCGTCGGATGCCATAACGCGGATGACAAAGAGGGAGGGCTCGTTCTCGAATCATTTGAAACCCTCCTGGCCGGCGGCGAACATGGTGCCGTGATCCGCAGCGGTGCCAGCGCCGAGAGCCGTCTGATGCGGGTGCTCACTGGCCAGGCCGAGCCGAAAATGCCGCCCGAGGGAAGTGAAGCCCCGACAAAGGACGAGCTGGCAATCTTCGTCGCCTGGATCGATGCCGGGGCAAACGGCCCAACCGGCGTGCCTCCTGATCCGACAGCTTTGGTCGTGCCGCGTGTTGCCCTGCGAGCAGCGCCGCGGGCCGCGGTTCATAGCGTCGCCTGGTCTCGCGATGGGAAGCTCTTAGCGCTCGGGGGCTATCGGAGCGCGCGACTCGTTTCGGTCGAAGATCGCGGCACAGTGCGCGTGCTCGATGGGGGCGCCGGCAACATCACTGACTTGTACTTCTCGGCCGACGGCTCGAAGCTCTGGGGCGTCGGCGGCGAGCCAGGCCTGTTTGGGGAAGTCTGCGTGTGGGAGGTTGCGACTGGGAGCCTGCTGCGTTCACTGCGCGGACATAAGGACAGCCTCTACGCGTTGGCACTGTCGGCGGATGACAAACTACTGGCGACGGCCGGCTACGACCAGCAGATCGTACTCTGGGACTCCGTCTCCGGCCAACAGCAAGCAACTCTGAGCGGTCACAGTGGCGCGGTGTTCGACTTGCAGATGCGCGCCGACGGCAAGCTGCTGGCTTCGGCCAGCGCCGATCGCACGGTCAAACTCTGGGACATCCCTAGTCGCCAACGACTCGAGACGTTCGGGCAGGCACTTGCCGAAGTGAATGCCGTCGCACTTTCGCCCGACGCACGCCGCGTGGTCGCCGGTGGGGCCGACAATCGCATCCGTCTTTGGCAACTGAGCGAATCGGCCGCCGAAGGGACCAATCCGCTGTTGGTGTCGCGGTTCGCGCATGAGGGACCCATTCTGCGGCTCGTTTGGTCGCCGGACGGCAAGACAATCGCCTCATCGGCCGAGGATCGCACCGTCAAACTTTGGAACGCCGGGACGGTCGAAGAGCGATTGTTGTTGCCACCACAGTCGGATTGGGCTGCGTCCATCGCGTTTTCACCCGACGGCAAGCAACTCGTGGCCGGCCGGCTGGATGGAAGCTTCGAGATTTACGACGTGGCGACGGGTAAGCTGGCGCCGCGCCCCAAGCCGCAACTTTTGGCATTGTCACCGCGCGGCATTCAGCGCGGCAGTACCGTGCGCGTCGAGCTCGCCGGAAAACACCTTGTCGACGTCGAGGGCGTTGAAGCCGGTCATCCCGCGTTGAAGTTCGCCGTCGCTTCCGACGTAGCGCCGGCGAGTGAGCGGCTGATTGTCGACGTTACCGTGGCAGCCGACGCCGCACGCGGCAAGTACGACGTGACGGTCATCACGCCAGGGGGCAAGAGCGGCGGGCTCCCGCTGTATGTCGATGATCTGTCCCAATACGTGGAGCGCGAGCCGAACAACCTCCCGCAACAAGCAGCCACGGTCGGTCTGCCGATTACTAACTGGGGCGTGATTGGTGCGCCCGGGGACGCCGACTATTACCGCTTCGAATTGCAGGCTGGGCAAACGGTCGTTTGCGAAGCCGCCATCAAGGAGATCGGCAGTAAGCTCGATGCCGTTTTGATCCTGGCGGATGCCACCGGGCGCTCTGTCGCTCGCAGTCAACTACTCGACGACGGGGCCGTGGCACTATGCGCCTTCACGGTGCCCACGTCGGGCGCGTATCTGCTGCGCGTCGGCGATTTGATGCAGGCCGGCTCGGCAGATCACACGTATCGGCTTGCGATTGGTTCGTTTCCCTATGTGACGGGCTGGTTTCCCCTGAGCGTTCCCGCCGGTGCCAGCCCGACGGTTTCCCTGGTTGGTTTCAACCTGCCGACGCCGGCGACGATTACTTTGCCGTCGGGCCCTCCGGAGACCGATGCCGAGCAGTCGCTTGACCAGAACCTGTATCGTGGGCGGAAGTCCGTCCAAGTCGCCATCGGCGCACTTCCTGAAACGCTGGAAGCCGAGCCCAATGGGGTACCCGAGCAGGCGACCACGGTCGCAGTTCCTGGCACCGTGGGGGGGCGGATTTGGAATGGGATGGCGACGACGGCGTCGACCGGCGCGTCGCCCGATGTCGATTTATTCCGATTCGCCAGCCGCAAAGGTCAGTCGTGGATCATCGAAACCGAGGCGGCGCGCCGCGGTTCGCCGCTCGATACGAAGATCGACGTACTCGATGCGACGGGGCGGCCTGTCCAGCGCGTCCTCCTGCAGGCCACGCGCGATTCGCAGGTCACCTTTCGCAACATCGACTCGCGCCAGATCGACGTCCGCGTCGAGAACTGGGAGGAGATGGAGCTCAACGAGTTGATGTATCTGGGCGGCGAGGTTTGCAAGATTTTCCGACTGCCGCAAGGGCCCGACAGCGGTTTTCAGTTCTATGCGTCACAGGGCTCACGACTCGACTATTTCGACACCAGCGGCACAGTGCATGCCGTCGGCGAACCGTGCTATATCGTCCAGCCGCATGCGCCCGGCACGCAGTTGCTGCCCAACGGCTTGCCGGTGTTCACCATGTACTACGAAAACGACGACGATGGCCGCCGCCGGCTGGGGCGTGATAGCCGATTGACGTTCACCGCGCCAGCCGACGGTGAGTACCTCGTGCGCGTGAGCGACGTCCGCGGGTTTGGTGGCGACGCGCTGGCCTATCGTCTGACGATTCGCGAACCACGCCCGGATTTCCGCGTTTCGGTCTCCGGGTCCGATCCCACGGTCAAGGCGGGCGGCGGCCGCAACATCGCCTTCAACGTCGAGCGGATCGACGACTTCGATGGCGACATAACCGTCGAGGTCACGGGGTTGCCTCCCGGTTTCGCCATATCCACTCCGGTCGTCATCCCAGCCGGGCACTCGAGCGCCGCTGCGGTGTTATTCGCCACGTCCGACGCCCCTCAGCCGACCGCGGAGAACGCCGCCAACTCGAAGATTACAGCCACGGCTGCCATTGCGGGTTCGCCCGTCACCCGCGAGGTCAGGAACCTCGGCCACATCAAGCTGGCTCCGCGCGGCAACGTGCTGGTGCGGCTCGAGCCCGCGGAAATCACGATTGCCCCCGGCCAATCTGTGCCGGCAATCTTGAAAGTGGAGCGACACGACTTCGACAATCGCATCAACTTCAGCGTGGAAAACCTGCCGCATGGCGTCATCGTCGACAACATCGGGCTGAACGGGGTACTGATTCGCGAGAAAGAGACGGAGCGGCAGATTTTTCTCACCGCGCGCGACTGGGTGCCCGAGCAGTCACGCCAAGCCCACGCCGTGGGGGCCGACGCGGGTGGCGAAGCGTCGCCTCCCGTATGGGTGCACGTCCGCCGGCCTTCGAGTGTCGCTCAGGTGTCAGCGACGAGCGAACAGGTCGCCCCGAGCGAAAAGAAATAGCGCATCCTACCCGCCGCGGCGTATGATCGAATAATCGTCGCCGCGCAGTCCTCGACATTCAGCACGTGGAAGGCCGTGTGCTCCACGGCAGCGTAGTTCAAGTTGGTTAACTCACCGCGCGGCCAGGAATAAGATGACTTCGCGCGACCTTCAGCCCGGCTTTCCGATCACGCGCCTGCGTCGCCTGCGCGCGCCGGTGGCTTGGCGCGAGCTGGTGCGCGAGACACGCTTGTCCCCCTCGGAGCTGGTGCTGCCCTTGTTTGTGCGCGCTGGTCGCGACCAGCGGCGGCCGATCGCATCCATGCCCGGTCATGCTCAACTCTCAGTCGATCTCGCGGTCGACGAAGCCCGCATCGCTCGGCGGCTAGGCCTCGGTGGCGTGATCCTGTTCGGCATCCCAGAGCATAAGGACCCACAGGGTAGCGCGGCCCTCGCTGACGCCGGCGTCGTGCAGCAAGCCACGCGCGCGATCAAAGACTCCGTGCCCGAACTGCTCGTGATCTCCGATCTCTGTTTTTGCGAGTACACCGATCACGGGCATTGTGGCGTGCTAGCTAAGAGTGGCGACGTACACGAACTGGATAACGATGCCACGCTGCCGCTGTTGGCCGAACAGGCCGTGAGCCACGCGCGGGCGGGGGTCGATGTGATCGCCCCCAGCGGCATGCTCGATGGCATGGTCGGCGCGATCCGCCAAGGGCTCGACGAAGCTGGCTTTTCGGCGACGCCGATCCTCAGCTACGCGGCCAAGTACGCCAGCGCCTTTTACGGCCCCTTCCGCGAGGCGGCCGAGAGCGCGCCCGCCTTTGGCGATCGCCGTGGGTATCAAATGGATGCTGCCGCCGCCGCCGGGCAGGCCCTGCGCGAGGTGGACCTCGACTTGGCAGAAGGGGCCGACGCCGTGATGGTCAAGCCGGCGCTTGCCTATCTCGACATCATCCGCACGGTGCGCGAGCGGTTCCCGGGCGTGCCAGTGGCTGCCTATCAGGTGTCGGGCGAATTCAGCATGGTCAAGGCGGCCGCTGCCGCGGGTTGGCTCGACGAACGCGCGACTGCGCTCGAAATGCTCACCGCGATCCGCCGCGCTGGGGCCGGCATCGTGCTGACCTATTGGGCCAAGGACGTAGCCGGCTGGTTGGGGGCATAACGCTGCGGTGATGGGCGTGTCGCCAGCCAAACAATCCAGACAGCCGCAAACGCGCGAATCGTCTCCCTATTGCCCAGCGCGACCGAGATCGTTTGGGCGATCAGCTCGTCGGAGTCTCGCACGAATGCGATTACCCCGAATTCGTCACCCGGCTGCCGATGGTCACGCGAACGCTGATCCCCAGCGATGCCTCGGGCGCCGCGATTCTTCAACTCGGCAGAAAGCAAGCGATCTTCGATTCACGATCGCGCGGAAATCTGCCTACGCGATCAACTCCCGCACCACGCGCCCCTCCACGTCGGTCAACCGCATCTCGCGGCCGCTGAAGAAGTAAGTCAACTCTTCGTGGTTGAGCCCCATCAGGTGCAGAATCGTGGCGTGCAAATCGTGCACGTGCACCTTGTTGTCGACCGCCGCGAAACCGAACTCGTCGGTAGCGCCATACGCCTGCCCGCCTTGAATTCCGCCGCCAGCAAGCCAGCAGGAGAACCCGCGCGGATTGTGATCGCGTCCTTTGCCGTTTTGCGCAGTGGGCGTCCGGCCGAACTCCCCCGTCCAGAAGACGAGCGTTTCGTCGAGCAAGCCGCGCTCCTTCAGATCGCTTAACAGCGCGGCGATCGGCTGATCGGTTTCGCCGCAGTGCAACTCATGATTCGCAACGACGTCGCCGTGGGCGTCCCAGTTTTCGTCGTTGTGACCACCCCCTGAATAGACCTGCACGAACCGCACGCCACGTTCGATCATCCGGCGCGCCATCAGGCAGCGGCGACCGAACTTTTCCGTGCGCTCGTTGTTCAAGCCATAGCGCTCGTGCGTGGCGGCTGTCTCCTGGGAGAGGTCGACCGCTTCCGGTGCGTGCGCTTGCATGCGATAGCTGAGCTCATAGCTGGCCAGCCGCGCTTCGAGCTCGTGGGCCCGCGGCAGCCCGGCGCTACGGATGTCATCCAGCCGCCTTAGCAGATCGAGTTGTTGTCGCCGCTGCGCCGGCGACACTCCGGCGGGGAGCGCCAGATCGATCAACGGCTCGCCCGTCGTGCGGAATTGCGTCCCCTGGTAAGTAGCCGGCATGAAGCCCGAGCCCCAGTTCGGCGCGCCGCCGATCGGACCGCCGCGATGATCGAGCATGACGACGTAGGCTGGTAGATCCTGATTCACGCTCCCCAGTCCGTAGGTGACCCAGGAGCCTAGGCTCGGGTAGCCCTGCCGCAGGAAACCGGTGTTCATCTGCAACAGGCCCGATCCGTGCGCGAAGCTGTCAGCATAGCACGACCGCACGATCGCCATGTCGTCGACGTGCCGAGACAGGTTCGGAAACAGGCTCGACACCTCGACGCCCGATCGCCCATGGCGCAAGAACTTGTGCGCAGAGGGGAGCAGGGTGCCGGGATTCCGCACTTTGAACAGCGGATCGCTGTCGAGCGTGGGGATCGGCTGGCCTGAGTATTTCTCCAACGCCGGCTTGGCGTCGAACAGATCGACCTGACTTGGACCGCCGTACATGAACAGGCAAATGCAGGCCTTCGCGCGCGGCGCGAAGTGCGACGGTCGAGGTGCTAACGCGGACGTGGACAAGGCGTCTACCTCGCAGGCGCGTGCCGCGCTGGCAAAGAAGCCGTCTTGGGCCAGCATCCAGCTAAGTGCCGTGCCTGCGAACCCCCCGCCGGCTTGCCAGAAGAACTCGCGCCGCGTCTGCCCACAGAGATTGGGAGCGCGAGGCACGCGAGCCGACCGCCGCGACGTAGTTCCCAAATTGGCTTCGAGCCGCGTGTTCACAGCTACCTCAAATAGACGAATTCATTGGAGTTCAAGAGCACCAGGCAGAACGCTTCGAGGGCGCGGCGCTCGTAGTCGCTCGACGCCGATCTAGACTTACCGGCCGACTGTGCGGCAGTCGTCGCACTTTCGTCGGCTTCAATTTGCCGGGCATGCCTGGCGATGAAATCGCGAATCTCTGTCACCTCGTCCGCCGTCGCCGGTCTCGACAGTGCCAGGCGAAACGCCAAGTCGAGCTGGGCGGCCAAATCGGGCCCGGCCTCGCGCTGCAACCGCGAGGCAAAGTGCCGCGACTGTTCCTGCATAAACGCTCCGTTGAGGAACGTCAGCGCCTGTGGGGCGATCGTTGATACACTGCGTTGTTCGCAGCTTAGGTTGGTATTCGGAAAGTCGAGCACTTCGAGCTCCGGTAGCGGCAGCGTCCGCTTCACGAACACGTACACGCTGCGGCGATTGGCCTCCGCCAGATCGGAAGGGGCCCAGCCGCTGCCGGGGCGCGACTGGCCTGCCAAGACTTCCTCTGAAATGCGCGGCATGACGCTCGGGCCGCCACGCTTGAGACTCAGATCGCCCGAGGCGAGCAAGATGCAGTCGCGTACCGCTTCGGCTTCGAGACGCCGCGGCCGCCAGTGCCAAAGCAAGCGATTCTCGGGGTCGATTCGTTCCGCCTGCGGCCGCTGCCCGACGGCCGACTGTTGATAGGCGCTCGATAGCATGATCAGCCGATGCAGCGGCTTGATCCGCCAGCCGCCGGCCACGAACTCGCTGGCCAGCCAGTCGAGCAACTCCTCGTGAGACAGAGAATCGCCCATCACGCCCAGGTCGTTCTCGGTACCGCAAATGCCCTGGCCAAAATGTCCCTGCCAGATGCGATTAACGATCACTCGCGCGGTGAGCGGATTGTCGGGGCTGGCGATCCAATGGGCCAATTGCAGGCGACGGCCGGTGCTGCTAGCGGTTGGCGTGGGCAGAGGCGGCGCGGCGTCCACCAACACAGCCGGCAATCCGGGCTCGACTGCCTCGCGCGGCGAACGCGGATCACCTCGGAAGAAGACATGTGCCAGTGGAGCTTGTGGACTGTCTTCGTACCAGACGTAACCGCGTGGTGGCTCCGTCGGGCGGTGTGAATTTGTCACCGCGATCTCGGCAGTGCAGCGATCCATTTCGCCACGTTCCTCGGGACGGCACGCCGCGTTTACTTCTTCGGCGAGCTTGCCCTGGAATTCTTCCACCAGCTTCTTCTGTGCTTCGTTGCGATCTTTCGCCGGAGTTTGAAAGGCGCTCACGGACTCCGGTGACAGGCTCGTGCGGCCTTCGTTGAACAATCGCTCGCGCACCTGTCGCTCAATTTCGTCGCGCCGCTGCGACAGTTCGCTCACAACCTGATCGGCCTGGGCGATCGCCGCGCGATACTGAGCCAGGTCTTCAGCCCGGCCGACGAAACGGTCGAGATCGTCGCGACCAATCTGCGGTCGCTTCAGCGGCTCAAACACTGCCAGCACGCGCGAATAGTCACGTTGGCTGAAAGGCTCGAACTTGTGATCGTGACAACGTGCGCAACGGAGCGTGATCGCCAGAAAAGTGGCCGCCGTGGTGCCCACGACGTCGTCCAATTGATCGTAACGGTCGACGATGGGATCGGCGGGTTCGTCGTCCCAGGGGCCGAGTCGCAAGAAAGTCGTGGCAATTTGCGTCTCGGCATTCGAATCGGCGAGCTCGTCGCCGGCAATCTGTTCCATTACGAACCGATCGTATGGCTTGTCGTCGTTGAAAGCCGCGATTACGTAGTCGCGGTATCGCCAGGCGTGGGGCTTGAGGTTGTCGCGCTCATAGCCATTCGATTCGGCGTAGCGGACCACGTCGAGCCAGTGGCGTCCCCACCGTTCGCCGTAGTCGGGTCGGGCCAAGAGCGCGTCGACAACCGCCGCGTAGCGCTGGGGCGATGGATTGGCCAGGAAGGCTTTTTGTTCGACCGGCGTCGGGGGAAGACCTGTTAGATCAAGATGGGCACGGCGCAGCAGCGTTAGCGGATCGGCCGGAGCGGCGGTAGTGAGTTTCTGGCTCTGAAGTTCGGCCGCGACGAACGCGTCAATCGGCGTCCGCACCCAAGCCACGTCCACCGGCTTTGGTACCTCTGGGCGCTCGACCTTGCGAAACGCCCAGTGGTCGCGGTCGCTTTCTTCGAATTGGAAGCGTCCGTATGGCTCAGAGCCAGCCGCGGCAGAGAGTACGCAGCCTGCCAGCATGCCGACCAAGCATGCCTGGAACCAGCGCATACGCCTGCTCTCCGAATGGACCCACCAAGTCGCCTCTCCGCGCGTCGCCATCAGGGCGACAGCAGCGACGCAAGACAGTCGTTAACTGGCTCAGTATAACAAGTTGAGCCGGGCGGACAAAGAAACTCTGTGTAGAAGTTGGACGGCGACGCAGATCGGTCCAACCAGGCGGTTATGAGCTGCGTGCTGCCAGGGGGACCAGTTCCATTTCGAAGGTGCAGCCCGGGCAGCCATCGAGGCGGCAGGCAACGGCCTTGATTGGGCCCCCTGTCACCTGCTCCATCATCCGTTTTTCTACAGCGCAGACAGTCCTGTCTTCGTCGATCATATCGATATAGGGGCAGGTTCGCTCGCGGATGACATACCGGCCGTGGGACTCCTCGAAGTCGACGAGCACCCCTTCATCCTGGAGGACTTCGGCAAGCTCACGCAACCGCTCGTGCGGCAGAGTCGAGCGAATGCGTCCGCTATAGTGATCGGCCAGCGCTTGGCTGACCCGATCGAGCACAGCTTGCGAGAGTTCAGGCCCGCCAATCTCCCTCAGGGCCCGCAACAAGGCGGGGGCCAGCAGTCGCTGGTTGTTGGTAAAAAGTGCCGACAGTGCCGCATCCGTCGCTTCATAGCGGTAGCGAGGGCGACCACGCCCCGTCCGTTCCAGCGTGCGGCGAACGAAGCCGGCTTCGACAAGTTCGTTTAATTGCTCGGTAACCGCGGTACGGGTGACGCCGGCACCTGCCACCAAATCCGCGATATGCTGCGGCGGGCGACCTACCAGCAGTCGGATCATCCGCATCCCGGCAGGAGTGACAACCGCCGTACTCATTAGAAGGAATCCGCTCTCGAGGAATCGGGGCCGCGAATTATTACAAGTTTAACGGACATTATCCCTCGCGGGAACGGTTGGGGCAAACTATGTTCGGAAAGTGCCATCCAGGACGGGGGAAATGCCCGGTTTGGGCGCGCAGCGAATCAGGCTGACCAAGCTACACTTGCGTAAAGAATTCCAAGATCAAGTCGAGGCTTCGCTAACCGGTCGCGGTCATTCGCCGGCGAGTCGGGGGGCGATGGTGGCAGCTTTCGAGGGAGGGCTGAGAGAATGGATTGGAACGTACTGTTCTTTTCCGCGTCGCGCTGGCTGCGGTTTGGATGTCTGATCCTCGGTACGTCGACAGTCGCCTTGGCCGACGCACAAGATGCCAAACCCGATGCAACCGCCGCTCCCGCCGCAGCAGCCGCACCAGAAAGCGCCGATGAAAAGGCGATCCGCGCGGCGGGCGCCGCCTATGCTGCAGCCATGAACGAGGGAAACGCCCAGGCGTTGGCGGCCGCTTGGACCGCCGAGGGCGACTACGTCGATTCGTCGGGTGAGCACTTCAAAGCGCGCGATCTGATTAGCGAGGACTTCGGTGGCTTAGGCAAGAACGAGCCGCGGCATCACATCGAGGTCAAGCAATCCCGAATCCGACTGATCACACCCGACGTCGCGGTGGAAGATGGGCTTACACAAACGACGGCTGCCGATACGGGAGGAGTGGCGCTCGGTCGATTTACGGCAATCTGGGTCAAGCAAAACGACAAATGGCTGTTGGATTGCGTCCGCGAAAATGGCAGCGTCCCGCTTACCGATGGCCAGCAACTCGAACCCCTGGCCTGGATGGTCGGCGATTGGGTTGGTGAATCGGGGGGGTTGATCTATTCGCTGTCGGTGCGCTGGACGGATGGGAATCACTTTCTCGTGCGACACTTCGCGGTTCGCGAGAAGGATCAAGCGCTCGTTGACGGGACGCAGTACATCGGCTGGGACGCTGATCGCAAAGCGATTCGCTCATGGACCTTCGATTCGCAAGGTACCCGCAGCGAGGGGGACTGGGAGTTCGTCGAAGGGGCCTGGGTCGTCAAAAACGACAGCCTCCTTGCCGACGGCAGTAGCGCTTCGATGACGAGCAACTACAAACAAGAGGCCGGCAACATGGTTTGGACGGCGCCCGAAACGAAGATCAACGGGGAGACCGTGCCGGCCCGTAGCGTGCGGTTTTTGCACCGTCAGCCCGCAGCGCGGTAATCTGGATGTTGGAGTGTATCAGAACTCGGGGGTGTTCACTCAACTGAGTTGAACAAGACGAGGTAAGAACTGCGCCGCTGGTACGCCAAGTATACGGCGGTCGTGGGCGCGGCGACTAGCAGATTGGTGCAAACAGCGTCGGAGAAGCAGATTCCATGACCACGAAGAAACACAACCAGGGGCGCACCTTGCTTCGCAGTCGCCTGATTCTGTCAGCTATTGTCGCCAGTGGCTTGGTAGGCCTCGCCGGCGCGGCCGATCCGCCGAGCAAGGCCGCGCCGCCAAAGCCGGCGACGGCGTCTGCTCCGGCGGCCGCGACAACGTTGTCGGCCGAGGAGAAAGCCAAGCTGGAGATTCTCTCGAGCGAGCGATGGGCCGAGGCAACGCACTGGCTGAACGAATGGCTCAGCGTTCAGCAGATTTACACACCGGCTGAAGTCGCGCAAATGCGCAAGGACTTCGACGCCAAGATCACCAAAATGTCGGTCGCCGAATTGCGTCAATTGCTCGTTCGCATGGAGTCGAAGCTAACCGTGCTGATGAGCCCCGAGGCGGCCGACGCCCGGCGCTGGCTGGGGAATTTCCTGGGCGCTCAGGCGCGCTACAGCGACGAAGAACTGGCCAAGATGCGACCCGACATCGTCAATATGACCGCCTCGCAGCTCGAGGCGGAGCTCGCGCAGTTCAACGCCCGAAGGGCGTCGCGCGTGCAAGCTCAAGAGGCGTTTGACCAGGCCCGCCAATCGCAAGTGGCGGCTGATCGCCAGCGCCGCGCGCAACAAGCCTCGGCCCGACAACAAGCGGCGATGCAGCCGCGCTCGTTCCAGAGTTTTTATCCACAGTCTCAAAGTCAATACGCGCCACGTCGGCCCCAACGCCAGCCCTCGAAGCCGAACCTCAGCGTTTATACCGGCCCTTGGGGCGCCGGCGTAATGTTCACGCCCTAAGCGCGTGGACCCGACTCGATAGGGCTAGAAGTTAGCCACGATCCGGCGGCTTACGGCAAACAAACGGCCCCAGCACGAGCACATCCATTCGCGTTCGCAGGAAACACTCAATCGCTTCCGTCGGCGCGCAGACGATCGGTTCGTTCTCATTGAAGCTCGTATTGAGCAGCACGGGCAGCCCGGTGCGCCGCTCGAACGCCGAGATCAGATCGTAGTAGAGCGGATTCTCATCGCGCCGCACCGACTGTAGCCGGCCCGTGTTATCGACGTGGTTTACCGCCACGAGCCGCGAGCGCCAAGCTGGTCGAATGCGATAGACGTGCAACATGAAAGGCGACGGGTGGGTGTGTTCGAACATTTCATGTTGGCGTTCGGCAAGGACGCTGGGAGCGAACGGCCGAAATGCTTCTCGCCGTTTGATGCGCGCATTCAAGACATCCTTCATATCCGGCAGACCAGGATGCGCCACGATGGAGCGGTTGCCCAACGCCCTTGGCCCCCACTCCATACGCCCCTGAAACCAGCCCACCACGGAGCCACGCACGATTTCGTCAACCGTGGCCTCCAACAGAGGCGCCCGCTCAAGTTTTTCGTAGGTAACTCCCACGGCATCGAGAGCCTGTCGCAACTCGGCCTCGGAGAACTCGGGGCCCAGATACGCGTCGTTCATTACCCAACGCCGGCCCTCACGCAAGCCGGTTCGGCTGACGTAAAGTGCCGCCCCCAGCGACAAACCATCGTCGCCGGCGGCAGGTTGAATGCAAGTTTCCGCAAAAGGAGTGCGATCGAACAACTTGCCGTTGGCGACACTGTTGAGGGAGCAGCCGCCCGCCATGGCCACGCGTGTTGACGGCGCCAGCCCGTGAAGTCGATTGAGTAAGTGCATGTAGACGTCTTCGAATAGCCGTTGCACGCCGAACGCTAGATCGCAGTCGCGCTCGGTGATCGCGCCATCCGCAGAGCGCGGTGGACCGAACACTTCGCTCACGTGGTCGGAGTAGTGTCGATGCACGACAATTTGACCATGCTCGTCGACCGACATGCTCTGGCCGGAACCAAAGGGCTGAAAGTACTTGGTGTTGAGCTCAAACCCGTCGTCACGGAACGCGACGATCTCATCGAATTGTTCATGGAACGTGTCGCAGCCGAGGGCCGAGAGCCCCATGACTTTTCCTTCGTCGCCGTATCCCGCAAAGCCGATGAATTCGCCAATCATCGTGTAGAGTGAGCCGAGCGAGTGCGGCACAAAGATCCGCTGCAAGACCGTGATTTCGTCTCCGCGGCACTGCGACAACATGCAAGTGACGAAGTCCCCCGAGCCGTCGACCGAGAACCCAGCCGCCTCGTCCCAGGGTGCCGCAAAATAGGCACTGGCCGTGTGGGCCAAATGATGCTCGACGCTCCACTGTCGAAACCGCAGCTCGGCGGGATCAACGTCGCCCCCGGCCGCGATGAGCGTGCGGGCATCGTCGAGCCGCGTTCGAGAACCGCGGATCTTTAGCAGATTCAGTAGCCGCCTAGGATTGCGCAGCACGAACTCGGTCTTCTTAGCGCGGTTGGCCGATGGCTCGCGGCCAATCGCGACGTGATCGATGTCGCGGAATTTGAGCCCCGCTATCGCGAGGCAGCGACGGAGCGCCTGATGAGGGAAGCCCGCATAGTACTTCTGGCGATTGAGACGTTCTTCAGCGATCGCGGCGACTGGCTGGCCATCGACGACCAACGCCGCCGACGCGCCGGCGTGAAAGGCGTTAATGCCCAGAATGACGCTCATGGCGTCCCGCCGACGGACGTGTCAACGGGAATGCACATACGATTTGGCCGGTGTGCTCTGATGCTGAGAATGGCGCGGATCGACCCTGAGGCCACGGGCCGACCTAGCTTCCGGTGATCGTATTGAAGTACTGTGAGTAGCTCATGTAGTTCGTCGCATGACCCGTGCCGCGGATCTGTTGACCCGGCGTCACGGCCTGATGGCGCGACGAACTAATCTCGCGCTGCAGATTCGCGGTGGTTTGTCGTTGTGCCCGATTCACCCGCATCTGGTCGACCTGGGGACGCACTAGCGACTGGTAGTTCGGCGTGATCACGCCGCCTGGCCGCGTGAGGTTCAAGTACGGACTGACCGTTGGCCGGTTGTACAGGGCTTGATTTAAAAGCGACGCACCCGGATTCGTATTCGTCCGCGGGTTGCCTGCATAAAGAGCCGAATTGACTCCGCGGCTGCTTCGTCGCGATTGCGCACTGGCGACCCGCCCGTCGACGACATACACGAACGTCAGTCCAAGAACCACGGCCACGGGCACTCGTTTCGACAGGCGTGTCATCGGTTCGCACTCCGAAATACCGGACCTGGCAGCGCGCTAAAACCATCGGCGATGCCCGCACAGCCACATATATGAATTTACATGGCGGTGACAGCGAGAGCAACGTCTTCGCGCGTAAACCTCATCCGGCTGGGGTGTTGCGAAACTCGCGACGAAAGACGACTTTAGCGGCGGCGCCGCTTGGATCCGGGCACGGACAGCGGCAGACGATTGTAATTACAACAAATAAACGCCGGCAGAGGGCCACCCTGTCGGCAGCTCTCGGCCGGCGTCAACCAAGCGTCTCAACTGATGATCGCGTTAGGTTCCTGTAAGGAAGGGGTTGACTGAATTGTTCCCCACCCGGAAGCCGGACGGCGAACGATTGATGGTCTGAATGGTCTGCGTTCCCAGCAGCAGGAAGCCGAAGAGCCGCTCGAAGGGCCCTGTCGCCTTCTGCACGAAGTTGTCGGTCAGCACCATCTTGTCCTCGGCCACGAACAGACGATCGCCTGGTAGCAACTGAAAGTTCGTTTCCGTCCGACCGCCCTGGACAATCGCGTTCCAGTCGATCGGCAGAATGAGGTCCTTGCATTGGCCCGGAGGCGCCGGACGCGCGACCCACATGCACTTCGACGAGACCTGCGTGAAGCCTCCGAGCTGCGAGATGGCGTCGAGCACCGTTTCGTTGCCGGTAATCGGCACCCGGATGATCTGGTCGCCTTCGCCCGCCCCTTGAGTAACGACGTAGTAGACCTTGCTGTTGTAGGCCGCGACATCGACAGAGGTTTCGGGGTCTTGCAAGAACTGCGAAAGGTGCCGCTCAAGGGCCGCCCGGGCCTGTTTCAGCGTCATCCCAGAAACCAGCACGCTGCCGTAAATGCCCAAATTGACTGTGCCGTCGGGCCCCACGAGATGTTCGCCAGCGATCTGCTGTTGGGCCGCAGGTTCTGCCAAGCTGACCGACACTCCTGGGTTCGCCAGGATTTTCGACAGATGCTCTTCAATTGCTTTCGTGGCGTCTTCAAGCGTTAGGCCCGCGACCTTTACCGTGCCATATGACGGGCCCAGCGCGACAATACCACTCGATTCGACGCGATACTCGCCCAAGATGGGCGGTTCCCCTTCGAGGGTACCGCTGACGAGAATCTGCAGAATGTCCAAAGGCTCGATGTTGTAAGGCTCGCGGGGAATGACCTTGACCGCGTCGATCAGCAGGATATCGGGTGGCTCGATGCGATAAACCGGCAGCGTCGTTTTGGCCAGCTCGCGCGGGATGCCGGCATCGGGCGGGATCGACTGTTCCAGATACTTGTTACGGTGCCAAATCGTGCACCCAAGCTGGGGCAAGCTTAGCCCCACGACCAGGACCAGCGTCGCAAGTCTTTTGGCTACAGCCGCTTGGAACATCGCCGGACCTCAAAGTGCTGGCCAGTTCTGGGACAATCGCGTCAGCTCGTTTGCTTGCGGCGCAAGCGTCCGCAAAGTCTGCGTATTCGATACAGCCTCAATGATCGGCAACCTTCGCCAAACTCTTGCTTGAAATTGCTGAGAATAGCTAAACGAACCGTCGCAACTGTCGCACACACGGCTTCTTCTAGCCTTCGTTTCACCTGTACCCGGTGAGCACCGCGGTAGGCTTGGGCGGATTAAACGAACTGCTCCAGCGAACGGCGTTCGGTCCCGGGTGCCAAGCAAGAATTGCCCGCTCAAGGCGAGGGAAACTGTTTGACACGCAGCAACACGGATGGGTATGTTGGCAGACGAAGGAAGCTGCAGATTGCTCTCACGCACGCCCGGGGGTGGAACCGCCACGAGCAAGGCCAGTTCCGCCAACAGCAGGGGGGCGATTATTGGCAGCTATCTGCCGGACACGCGTTGATAGCGGTCGATTGTCTGGCAGGACTCCTCAGAATGACCGGCAGCCGTTCGGCTGATATGACAAGTAGTTCTACGGAGACGTCAGTCGGAACAGACGCGCTACGGTTTCTGCCCTGACAGTGGCGTTCGGGCACGAGTCGGGTGAAACGCGTGGCAACCTCTCGCTTCGGCTCTGCCCGAAAGATTCGTGGCGGTTTGGCTTAGCACTTATCGAGTGGCAGGGTTGCCACTGGATGGGCGACTACGGGCCGTCATGAGCACGACTGGCAACGACAGCAGCACGGACGGACTGATGGCGCCCGGTCACGGGTCTGAGTCGTCAGCGTGCGAGCGGTATCCATGAGTACTACACGCTAGGATGGCCAGAGCCATCGCCGGTGGGTAAATCCACCCGTCGCTACCAATTCAATCCAAGCTGGCAACAATTCACTCCATCACCACGATGACCACACTTAGCGCAACCGCGAACCGACCCTTTCCGCTTGATCGACGTGGCCTGCTGTTTCTTGTGCTGGCGGGCGTGGTCACCGTTTATGCCAACATCTTGGCAGTTATCCAGAACGATTTCTGGTCGCGACCGGAGTATTCACACGGTTACTTGATCCCGATGTTCGCCTGCATCCTGCTCTGGTTCCGCCGCCCGGAGCCGTCGGAAGTGAGCGACTTCGAAAACAAGCTCGGTTGGACGTTGATCGGCGTCGGCGTCGTGGTTGCCTTGCTGCTGACGTTCGTGCCAGAGATCACCGAATACTACCCCGAGAAACTCGATCGCTTGATGAGTCTGAGCATCGTCTCGATTCTGCTCGTGCTGGCCGGCTCAATCGTGGTCAGTGGGCCCGTGCCGCTGCGCGAAGTCAATGCGGCCGAACGCTGGTGGGGTTTCTTGATTCTCGCAGTCTCGCTTGGTTTGCGATTGTTAGCGACACAGTTCGCGATGCGCATTCCCGAGATGGTCTCGATTGTGCCCGCCCTGCTGGGCGGAGTCGTGCTCGTCGGCGGCTGGCAGGCCCTGCGCTGGGCATGGCCTGCGCTATTGATCTTGCTGTTCATGTTTCCACTGCCCGACTTTGTCGAACGTGAGTTGCTTAACCGCATGCAGCATTGGGCCTGCATCGCCAGCACGGTCTGCCTGCAGACGCTTGGCTTGGCGGTTTACCGCGAGGGTAACCGCATCGTGATGGGGGAGATGCGACTGGGCGTGGTCGATCAGTGCGCAGGACTCCGCAGCGCGACGATCCTATTCGCGCTAACAGTGGCCCTGGTGCTCTTGCTCGAACCGCCGATCTGGATGAGCGTCGCGATCATTTTCAGCGGCTTGCCAGTGGCCTTTGCCGTCAACGTCACTCGCATCACCGTGACGGGATTGCTGTACCAAGTCGATCCCAAGATGGGCGAAACCGTGCACGATATGGCGGGCTTGGTGATGATACCGCTGGCATTAGGGATCCTGTATTGCGAATGGCAGATCCTCACGCACCTGGTGTTGGAGGACGAGGATTTGCCCCCCGAACTGATCGATACCGCGCAACCGGCGCGGTCAGCGGTTTAGCGTTGGTAGCGCAGCGCATTCCGCGACAACGTGTTGAAGAAAATAGACACTCCCGACTGGTACGAAATGGTGCGGCGACAACAAGGAGATGCAAGCCCCTCATCGAGTTAAGGTCTGACATCGAGCATTCCTGCGAGGTCGGCCCGCCGTTTGCGGGTCCCGCATGACGCTCCCCGTGGTCTGGTGGGCGACACTTTCCGCCTCGCCATCGGCTTGGCGAAAGGTGTGCGGACCGGTGACGCCCCGCGCCTTGACACAGCGCCCTTCGAGAACAAGAGAGACGCGAGCCGTGCTACCTCCCTACACGATCGAACCACATACCGCGCCGCGCAGACCCTCGAACGGCAGCGGCCACGCTCCAGGTCAACGAACGAACGGCAACGGCCACAACCAGGGCCCCGCTAACGGGCATGGCGCCGCCGTAGCACAAGAGTCACCGCGCATGTACGGCACCCTGATGCCGATTCCGACAGACGTTACTCCGGGCCTACCGGCACCTTGGCGTCCGCACGCGGCGCCCGCCGCGCCGGTGGCGCCCGCTATCACGGCTAGCGGCTTGCTCACGTCGCTGCGGCGGCGCTGGTGGATTGGCGCCGGGTTGGGCATTCTGATCGCCACGGGCTTTGCGATCGGCGCTTGGGTGCTGATTCCCAGCGAAACCGAAGTGACCGCTGTTGTTTGGGTTCGCCGGGGCGATATTGATCCGTTGAATTCCGTGCAGCGCATGCAGCCCGACGAATACAAACTCTTCCAGCGCACGATGGCGGGCCGCGTAAAGTCGCG
Organism: Pirellulales bacterium; assembly: GCA_019745975.1. Lineage (GTDB taxonomy): Bacteria > Planctomycetota > Planctomycetia > Pirellulales > JAEUIK01 > JAIESQ01. Next base: position 18,933 of record JAIESQ010000029.1, on the reverse strand, counting down.
CCTAAATTTGGCAACGGCGATCGACAAGATCGACAAGGATAGCGGGCTCGAGATCAACAAGCTCCCCATGCTGCGCCTCCAGAAGGACCCCATTCAGTACCTGATCGACACGCTGGCGGTCGAGTTCCCCGGCGAGTCGGAACTGATGATGATTTCGCTACGCGGCAAGGATCCGAAGGAAGCCGCCAAGATCGTTAACGCCATCAAGGAAGCCTTCGTCGCACAAGCCCAGTCCGGCGAAGGGGAAGAGCGCGGCATCCGTGTTGATAAGGTTAAGTCCAAGCTGACGACGATTACCACCGAACTGATGACCAAGCGCAAGGCGCTCAACACCCTGGCCGATTCTTTGGGCGTCTCCGATCCCGAAGCGCTGGCCGCCAGCCGCCAGACCAAGATGGGGCTGGCCTCGCAGGTCAGTCAATCGATCAGCCAGTACAAGTTGAGACTGGCTGAAATCCGCGCGTCGTTGATCGAGCTGCAAAGCAAGCTCGACACCCAGAAGAACGCCAACCCTTCGGACCAGGAGATTCTCGACTACCTGATGAAGGACCGCGTCCTCGAAGAGAAAATGAAGGAGCGCGACGAGCTAGCCGCCGAGTACCGCAAGCGACTTTCCTTTTCGAAAAATGAAAATCACCCTAGCGTGCAAGTTGTTCGTACGCAGCTTGAGGCCATCGAAACTGAAATCCAGGATTACGTGGACGAGCACCGCCAGCGGGCGATCGAAGCCATCACCGGCGGGCAGTTTGCTCTGAAGAAGATCGAAGGCGAGCTCTCTGCCCAGCGGCAAAAGCAGGAAACGTACGAAACCGAGCTGAAGGCCGAAGAGGATAAGCACGCCCAATTGGTTGCTGAACTAGCGAACTTCGGCAAGCGCTCGCCCGAACTCCAAGAACTGACGACTCAGATCGGTCGACTCGAGGACCAGCAACGACTCGTCGAAGGCGACCTGGTCAAACTCGACGTGGCGAACACCGCACAGCTACGCGTGGCTTCGGTGGAAGACGCCACGCCGCCCGAGGAAAATCGCGAAGTGTTCAAATACGTGGCGGTATGCTTTGCCGCCTTGTTCGGCTTTTGCTTACCAATTTTCGGCGTCACGTTCTGGGACTTCCAGCAGTTCCGCGTCAACACGGCGCAGGAGACGGCTTCGCTCCTGGGTGTCAAGACACTAGGCATTCTGCCGCCACTTGTGGGGCGCAGCGGGCGGAAGGCCGTGGCCGCTCAAGCCAAAGGCGCGCCCGTCGGCGAGACTGGCCTGCAACGCGCCCTGGCCGATTCGATTGATGGCGTGCGCACGGCCCTGATGCGTGATGCCGCTGCCGAGGGGACGCGCGTCGTCCTGGTGACTAGCGCCGCGCATCACGAGGGCAAGACGACAATTGCCAGCCAGTTGGCCGCCAGCTTGGCCCGCGCCGGCCGCCGCACGTTGCTGATCGACGGCGACCTGCGTCGACCTAGCGTACACCGCTTGTTCGGGCTGTCGCCGGAACCCGGGTTGGGCGAAGTGCTGCGCCGCGAAGCCGAATTGGACGAAGCAATTCGACCGACGCGTGCCAGCGGCCTGTGGGCGCTGACAACCGGACAGTGCGACGATGAAAGCGTGCAAGACCTGGCCAAGGAGCAAGTCCACGAGATGTTCGCGGAGTTGCGGGCAGGTTTCGACTTCGTCATCATTGACAGTGCGCCGGTCTTGGCCTTGGCCGATCCGCTTGTGATCGGGCAGTACGTGGACACGGCGATCGTGGCGGCCCTGCGCGATGTCAGTCGCGTGCCACAGCTCTACGAGGCATGCGACCGGCTGCGTGGCGTGGGTGTCCGCATTCTCGGGGTGGTGTTCGGCGGGATGAAGCAGGATGTCAAGTCGCGGCGCGGCGCGGCCAGACTTCCCGCCCGGGCAACTGCGTAATCGGCCGCGATGAGTTCGCCCAGCGCGTGAACGGCCCTGGGTAAGGGTCGGCAGGATAGCTGACACGAACGATGGGCCGGCCTCGCTTCGAAGCCAGCAGGTCGGCTGAAACGAGTTAATTCTGACAGTTGTTAGGAGCTTTCCGTTATGTTGCGAGTTCTGCCCGTCGTCTTGGCAGGCGTGTTAATGGTCGGCGCCGGCGTTTATCAAGGCTTCATGAGCGACCGCTGGGGCCGGCATGACAGCGCAGCGGTCGCCAGGGCCGTGGAGGCCTTGAAGCGCGTGCCCACGACGATCGGCGAGTGGGAAGGCACCGACATCGCTCCCAGCGCAGAGAACACGAAGCAGCTTCAAATCGCGAAAGTGGCTGGCGTCGTCCAACGCGACTACAAGCATCGCAAGACGGGCGTCGTTGTGAGCATCTATCTGGCCACGGGACGCTCGCAGAACATTTGCGTGCACACGCCTGACAAATGCTACAAGGCCGCCGGATTCAAGCAGGAAGAGACGGCGCCTCACACGTTGGTATATGGCGATAAGAAGGAGGCCACGTTCAACGTCGGCAAGTTCCGGCGGGACAACGAGGATGGTATCTTGTTTTTGCGGATTTTCTGGGGTTGGAATGGCGGCGACAAGTGGATTGCCCCAACCGGCCGCAAGTACGCGCTGAATTGGTATCCGGCCCTCTTCAAGCTGTACGCCATTCGCCAAATCTCCAATCAAGACCAGAATCTGGCAGAAGATCCCATCAATGATTTCCTGAGGCAGTTTCTGCCCGTCGTCGACCCGATCCTCTTCCCGTCATCCGCGCCGACAGCAGCTCCTGCTACGCCAGATCAGCCGGCAGCGTTAGAGAAGGCCGCCTGATCCAGGAGTCGTTTGCACGCGCGTCGGAGTACCATCTCCGCCAACCTGAAAGCACGTAGCGCCGCATGAACACGCTGCATCTGCGACAGCCTTTCTCGAAGCGGGTGTTCGCACTCCTGGTGCTGCACGCGGCCGTGTTTGCAGTGGCTTACTTCCTGGCATTTCTGGTGCGGCTCGATTGGCCGTTTCCGGAGTTTGCTTGGCCGCTCTTCGTCATCACGCTGCCGATGGTGGTGGTGATCAAGCTCACGCTCTTCCATGCCCTGGGCCAATGCCATAGCTCGTGGTTGCACCTGACATTCGCCGATTTGGCGCGCTTACTGGGTTCTGCGTCGCTGGCTTCGATGGCGATTGCCACGGCCGACTATTTCGGCGGCCAGCATTACCATGTACCGCGCGGCATTCTGTTGCTTGATTGGGGAATTTCGATATTTCTCTTGGGCGGATTGCGCGCCCTGCCACGATTGGCGCTGCAGGAAATACGACCGCTCTTCGAGCGTAAGGGCTATCGCCGAGCACTCGTCGTAGGCGCTAATGTTGCCGGCGAATCGCTCACGCGGCAGATTCAATCCGATCCGCGGGTGAAATACTTGATCGTGGGGTACCTCGACGATGACCAGTCGCGACACGGCTCGCGATTGGGGGGCGTCCCCGTGCTGGGACGGCCCGACGATGCTCCCAAGTTTGCCGCGGCACTGGGGGCCGAGGACATCCTCGTCATTAGCGGGAATCTGCCGGGCAAGCGCCTGCGGCTGCTGATGCGGCGCTGCGACGAAGCGGGACTGAAGTTGCGCGTTCTGCCAGCCGTCGACGAGTTGCTTCACGGTTCGGTACGCGTCCAGGTTCGCGACGTCGACATTAACGACTTGCTCGGCCGCTCCGCCGTTGAGTTGAATTGCGATGCCATTGAGCAAATGCTAGCCGGCCGCACGGTGCTGGTCACCGGAGCTGGTGGCAGTATCGGCTCGGAGATCTGCCGGCAGGTATTGCGCTTTCATCCGCAGAAACTCGTGTTGCTCGAGCGCGGCGAGAATAGCTTGTTTCTCGTGGAGCGTGAGCTGCGCGCCGGACAGCACGATGCGACGTTGTGCGCCTGCGTAGCCGATATTCGCGACGAAGCTCGCCTGTCGGAGATTCTTCGCACGTACAGTCCGGATGTAATCTTCCACGCGGCAGCATTCAAGCACGTGCCACTGATGGAGGACAATCCTGGCGAGGCGATCAAGAACAACGTGCTGGGCACACGCCAGCTCGTCGAATTGGCAGATCGCTTCGGCGTCGGCAGTTTCGTGATGATTTCAACCGATAAGGCGGTCAATCCTAGCAGCATCATGGGCGTGTCAAAGCACTTGGCCGAGCGGTTCGTGCACGCCTTCGCCGAGACATCGGCGACAAAATTCGTCGTCGTGCGGTTTGGCAATGTACTGGCCTCGGCTGGAAGCGTCGTCCCGATCTTCCAGGAACAGATCCGCCGTGGCGGCCCGGTAACGGTGACACACGCCGACATTGAGCGCTACTTCATGACGATTCCCGAGGCATCGCAGCTCGTGCTGCAAGCCGCCGCCATGGGAAATGCCGGGCAAATCTTCGTGCTCGACATGGGAGACCCCGTGAAGATCGTCGATCTGGCGCGCGACCTGATTCGCCTGTCGGGGCTCAAGCCCGACGAGGATATCGAGATCGCGATCACGGGGCTGCGACCGGGCGAGAAGCTTTACGAAGAACTGTATTTCGATACCGAGGAAAAGCTTCCCACGCCACATCCCAAGGTCTTCGTGGCCTATCATCGGCCGTACGCCCTGGACGATGTCGTTCGCGCGGTCGACGAGCTCGCGGCTTTGGCCGACGGCTCGCCGGACCGTCTCTTGGCGCGTCTCAAGGAAATCGTCCCGGAATATGCGACGCCGCCTCACATGCTTCGCGAGCAAGAACAGGCGGCAGAAAACAGCGCGATTGCGGCAGCCCCGGCCGTGGTCGACGCGGTGCGCACCTAATCGATTTCAAATGGCGGCTCGCGGCGGCTTTCTGAGAAGTTGCCCTTGAAGTAGATTGGGCCACCTTGCCTGCCAGTTCCGCCGCACTGAACGTTTCCAGCCGGCTTGCCTGGAATACCGCTACCAAATGGCTTTCGAGCTTGCTGGCGGCAGTCGTCGCCATTTATCTGGTGCGGTACCAACGCCTGGAGCTAGGTCAAGAAGGTTTCGGCGCCGTCAGCCTGCTGACTTGGATCGTCGTGGTCATGCTGTTGTGCGACGGTGGCCTGCGCGCAGCTTTGGGGCGGCATGTCGCCGAGCAAATCGCTCTGGGAAACCACCAACGCCTCAACGAACTGTTCAATAGCTCGCTGGCCTTCGTGCTGGCGATCGGTGCGGTGTTGGCGGTCGTTTGCCTGGTTGCCGCCGAGCCGTTGGTCGAGGCGATGAACTTCGCTCCGAGCCAGCGCGCCGACGCGATTGTACTCGTGCGCTACTTCGTGTCGGCGAGCGTAATGCTCTCCTTTGTGGCGCCAACGTTCGGCGCTTTGATCGAAGCGTATCACCGGTTCGACGTAGTGGATTTCGCTCATCTCGCTGAAGTACTGCTGCGTCTGGTGCTGATGGTTCTGGCGATCGGCGTGATGAACTGGGGGATCTACGGCTGGGCCTTCGCCCTGCTGGTTGCTCAAGTGGTGCTTACTGTTATCAACGTGGCGGCAGCGTTTCGCGTCTGCCCGGCCTTGGCGCTGCGTCCTCGCTATGTTCGCCGCGATGCGATTGCACAGACGATCTCACTCGGTGGCCTGGTATTCCTGTATCAAAGTGCGATCAAGATCAACGATCTAACCGACCCAGCCGTGATTTCGCGGTTTCTATCTTCCAACGGACAGGGATTCTATCGCCCGGCACAGATGGCGGTGACCTCGGCCTATCCGTTCGTGGCTGGCCTGAGCCGTCAGATGAAGCCTTTGATTGCCGCGTACGACGCCCAAGGCGAGGGCGCCGCGATCCGCGAAGTGCTCTTGCGCGGCACGCGCCTGACGATCTTGTTGAGCACGCCGTTTTGCGTGATGCTAACTTGCTTCGCCTTTCCCATCGTGCGCGTGTGGCTCGTCGGCGATAACGAACCAACCGCGTGGGTCTTGATGACACTGGCGCTGGCCGACGTCTCGACGCACGTTCGCGAAACCCAGGGCTTCGTGATGACCGGGTTGAATCGCGTCCGCTTCATTACCATCGTGCAACTGATCGGCGGGCTACTGTCGGTCATCGCTGGCGTCGTTTGCACCTGGTGGCTCTACCATCGCGGCTGGGGATACTACAGTATCATCGGCGTCGCCATGCCAGCCGTCGTTGCCGGTTGGACACAAACCCTCGTGATCAGCGTTTACGTCGGTAATGCGACTGGCCTGGGGGCGGGCCGTTACTTGCTCGAAGGCTTCTCGCGTCCGCTCATCGTACTTGTGCTGGCAAGCTGTGGCGGCCTAGCACTGAACTACTTGGTGTCCCCAGATACGCTCGCCAGCCTGATCGCTTGCACCGCGATTATGGGAGTGATCTGTGCCGCGCTCGGTTGGACGATCGGTTTCGACGCCGTTGACCGGGCTCGCGTGCAAGGACTACTGAATCGCTTTGCGCGACGAGTTCGAGCCATACCGCCAACCGATTGACGTGCGGTCCGCGATTGAGACCATGGGCGACCGTTACTTCGTCGACGAGCCGATCTTGGGAACGAGTGCCACGCTCCAGGGCGCCGAGGCGCATCACCTGCTGCACGTCATGCGGGCAAAGCCTGGCGCCGAGGTGACCCTATTCGACGGCACGGGCGCCGAGTTCCCCGCACGCGTTACGCAAGCCGTGCGCGAGCGCGTCGAGTTGTCGATTCTCGAGCGCCGTGATCTCAATCGCGAATTGTCGGTTTCCGTCACGCTGGGAGTCGCACTCCCCAAAGGAGATCGCCAGCGCTGGCTCGTCGAAAAGGCAGTCGAGTTAGGCGTTGCGCGTTTGGTCGTGCTGAAAGTCTCGCGGGGGATAGTTCGCCCAAACGCCAACACGCTTGAACGGCTGCGACGCACGGTGATCGAAGCATCGAAGCAATGCGGGCGCAATCGCCTGATGGAGATCAAGCTGGCCGATTTCGCGGACTTCGTACGCGATGCGCCGGCTAACACGCAGCGCTACATCGCTCACCCCACGACAAATACCGACGAACGAACGATCAAAGCGGCTCCATCGGAGCCTGCGCCGTCGAGCATCTCTGCCGCGATCGGCCCCGAAGGGGGTTTCACCGAGGGTGAGGTTTCGGGAGCGATAGAGCTGGGCTGGCGGCCCCTCGACCTCGGACCGCGCATCTTGCGGGTCGAAACCGCCGCCTTGGCCGTGGCCACGCTGGCGGGCCTGGGCCAGTTGCCGCATCAGCGTAGCGTGTAATTGGCGCTCACCAACCGGCGTTCAGTAAATGTTCCGTCTATCAGTTCTTATCCGCGTCGCTTGACCCTGTCGCATCGCCGGCGCTTGGCTTTTCGTCAGCGGGGAGTTTGACGACTTTCCCATACATGTGGCCGCCATGATCGCCAGCGCTCCAAGTGCCCGCATATTCGTTGTTGTAGAACAACACTCGAGCCGTGAACGTTCCCAATCCCGGCACAAGGACCTTGGTGAGCGTAATGACCGGGGTGTCACCCGCCCATTTCACTTCCAACGGAAGTGGCACCTTGACGTCATTGTTGTTGTATTGAATGCGAGCTTCGAAGAGCCAGAAATCGTTCTTGAGCTTCTTGACGCGGTCGATCGTGTACTTGTCGGGAAGCGGTGCTTTCTCGCTTTCCTGCCCGGTCGTCGTAAAAACGCCGACGAGTTGCGCTCCGCTGAGCATTTCGGCAAACTGCTTCTCCAGCTCTTCGCGGCTAAGTTCGGCAGGCTTCTCGGGTGAACGTTTCGCCTCATCGCTGGCAGGGGCTGCCGGCTCCGCAGCCTCGAGGCCGTTGGCAACCCACGCCGACGCGGCCATCGCGATTAGCATTCGACCCAGAATACGAGCGTACATGAGTCCTCCTTCTGTGCTCGAAGCACTGTCCAATTTCATCCGCTGACCGTCACTTGAACCTACCAAGTTTGCCGAATAGCGAGCATATCACCTGCGATGGGCGAATCGAATCGATCGCATGCTACAGGTTCCTCAAGTAACCGATGGCTCGCTGTGCCTCCGCCAACGGCTCGACGGCGTTGGTCGGCGCCACGCTGATGTAGCCCCGATAGTCGCATTCCTCCAATTCCCCAAGCAGCGCCGGAAAGTCCACGGAACCGCTGCCGAGCGGCACTACCGTACCGCGACCACGTGCCCGATCGCCGTCGACTGCCATCACATGTCGCACGAACGCACCGAGTTTGTCGGTGGCCTCGTTGGGATCGAAGCCATGGTACAGCAACGCTCCGGGGTTGAGCGCGACGCCGAGCGCCCCGTCGGGCAAGGCCTCGATCAAATGCAGCAGCGTTGGTCCGGCCTCACTACCAGTTTCCGCACATAACAAAGCCCCGCTGTGCTGACCAAAATCGCCCAAGTCACGCAGTACTTCGATCAGCAGGGGCCAATCCGGATCGTCAGCGCTCTGCGGTACTCTCCCGACTTGATTGATAACCAGATCGGCTCCCAATGCGCGCGCGAGTTTCATGACCTGCTTCGTGGCGTCAACGCGGCGATCGAGCTCGTCGATCACGTTGTAGCCCCTCCGGGTTACGAAACTCAACGCCGCCACTCTCAGTCTCAAGTCGGCAAGCTGCACTCGCAACTGCCTCACGGCAGTTTGTGAGAACTCGCGATACGGCACCTCGTTGCGCGCATCGAGTTCAACGCCCTCGCAGCCCAACTCAGCGGCAGCGACCAGCGCCTTGCGGAGCGGCATTCGCAAGTGGCGAGTTTTCAAGGCGATCTTCAGCGGCGGCAAGACGACGATTCCTGGAAAGAACTGATGACACAAGCGCTGCCGTGAATGTCTGCATCCGGCAGCCAAGGTGTGCACTAACTACGGTTCACTATCCCACGCCCGCCAAGATTGACAAGCTCACCGGCCGGCGTCATCGTTGCGGGTAATGATTACCGTTGGCGAAATCGCGCAGTTTCTCGAATCCTTTGCTCCGCTTGAGTTAGCGGCCGACTGGGACAATGTCGGTCTGCTCCTCGGCGACCGCGCAGCGCCTGTTGAGCGAGTGATGACTTGTCTGACGATTACACCCCACAGCGTGGCGGAAGCATGCGCCGCGCGCGCACAGTTAATCGTGTCGCATCATCCGCTGCCATTTCGGCCGCTTCGCACATTAACGACCGACGCCACCGCGGGGCGCTTGCTCTGGCAATTAGCCGGCGCAGGCGTCGCTGTTTTCAGTCCGCACACGGCGTTCGATTCAGCCGCCGACGGCATCAACGCGCTATTGGCCTCGAAGTTACAATTGCGCCACGCCCAACCGCTCGTACCACATCCCACGGGGTTCGGTGCCGGGCGCCACGGCGAGCTGGATCAACCTTGTCAACTTGATGAGCTGGCCCGACAGGTGCAGCGCTCTCTGGCAATCAATCATCTGCAACTCGTCGGCGATCCAACCGCAAGCATTTCCAGAGTCGCGATCACTTGCGGGAGCGCGGCCGACTTGATTCCCGCAGCCTATGCCGCCGGCTGTCAGGTCTTGCTAACCGGCGAGTCACGCTTTCACGATTGCCTGGAGGCCGAAGCTCTCGGCATCGCGCTCTTGCTGGTTGGCCACTACGCATCAGAGCGCCCCGGAGTCGAGCATCTGGCCGCGGTCCTCGCCCGAAAGTATCCGTCCATCGAGACTTGGGCGAGCCGCCGCGAACGCGACCCACTGCGTTGGCTTTAGAGTGTGCCGCTCGTTGACTCGGGGGAGTCGACATCTAGAATGAACCGTGTCGCGATCCTGATACTCCCCAGAAGAGACGCGCGATGACTCGACGCGTGCTGACGGCGCTGCCGGTTTACAATGAAGTCGCGCACGTCGACGCGGTGCTCGACGAGGTGTTGCGACATTGTGCGGATGTCCTCGTCGTCGACGACGGATCGACCGACGGCACGTCGGAGCGATTGGCTCAACGCCGCGATATCCAGGTGATTCGACATCCCCAGAATCGGGGTTATGGCACCGCGCTGGCAACCGCCTTCGAGCGGTCAATCGCCGACAGCTACGAAATCCTCGTCACGATTGACTGCGACGGCCAACACGAGCCGCAGCGAATTCCTCGTTTTGTCGCGGCTTGCGACAATGCCGACATCGTCTCGGGGAGCAGGTACTTGAAACACTACGACGGCGACAGCGCGCCGCCAGCGGATCGTCGCCGGATCAATCTGCAAATCACCGCCGATCTGAACCGGCGCCTATGCCTGAATCTCACCGATGCGTTTTGCGGCTTTAAGGCTTACCGCGTCCCCGGACTTAAGCGCTTGCGACTATCCGAGGCGGGCTACGCCATGCCGCTCGAGTTGTGGGTGCAGGCGGCCGCGGCCGGCCTCCAAGTCGTCGAACTGCCGGTACCGTTGATATATCTGGACGAGAAGCGCTCCTTTGGCGGCGCACTTGATGATGCTGCCACGCGGCTGGAATACTATCACCTCGTGCTTGACCGCAGTCTGGCCGCCATCGGCGTGCCGGCCGGCGAGATCTGGTCGGGCACTCTCTGTGGAGAAGCGGCGGGATGACCTCCGCTTCGTCGACGCCCCGCGAGCGTCGGTTTCGGGCACCTGCCGCTGACCGATCGGTACTGATCGACCCACCCTGGTCGGAAATCGGCGACCTACTGGCGGCAAATCTCGCCCGTCGCGGCGAGGCGACAGGTCGCGAGTGGGCAGGCCTTTCGATGGCAGAGCTTTCGCGCCGAGCTCGTGCGGAAGTCGTTGCTGCCGCCCGCGCGTATTCTGCGACCTACCGAGATATTCCAGCGCAGCCCAATCTCGACCGAGTATTCCTCGCCGGCCATCAACCGGAGTTGTTTCATCCGGGAGTATGGGCAAAGAACTTCGCCCTCTCGCGATTGGCGACAGGTACTCGCGGAGTCGCCGTCAACTTGCTCGTCGACAGCGACACCCTCAAGCGCTCAACAATTCGGGTGCCGACCGGCGATCTGGCTCGTCCCCGCGTCGAGGAAGTGCCGTTCGACGCGCCAGGGCCTGAAATCCCGTATGAGCAGCGCACGATCGTCGATCGTGAATCGTGGTGCACCTTTGGCGACCGCGTGCAACATCACCTGGCAAGCCTGGTGCGCGACCCGTTGATAGCAGAATATTGGCCGCGCGTGCTCGCGCGCTCGCAACACGAGTCTTTAATCGGTGCGTGCTTTGCTCAGGCGCGGCACGAACTGGAAGGGGATTGGGGGCTGACCACGCTCGAGCTGCCGCAAAGCCGCGTCTGCGCGCTCGATTCGTTCGCATGGTTCGCCGCGCATCTGTTCGCCGAGGCGGAACGATTTCGCAGTGTGCACAATCACGCGCTGCAGCGGTACCGCCGCCAATATCACATTCGCAGCGCCAATCACCCCGTGCCCGAATTGAGCAAAGATGAGAACGGCATTGAAATGCCGTTTTGGATCTGGACGCGCGAAAACCCGCGACGACGACGCTTGTACGTTCGGCGACGCGGCGCTGCCTGGGAGTTGGCCGATCGCGCCGGCTGGCGCCACGAGCTCTCGGCTGGCCCGGTCGATGCTCGTACCTTTGTCGAGCGGATCCTGGCCTTGCCCGTACGGGGCGTAAAGCTGCGCAGCCGAGCTTTGGCGACGACGATGTTCGCCCGCGTATTTGTCGGGGACTTGTTCATCCACGGCATCGGCGGGGCGAAATACGACGAACTGACCGACGCCATCGTGCGTCGCTTCTATGGAATCGAACCTCCAGGCTATCTCGTCTTGTCCGCGACGTTGCGATTGCCGATTGCTCGCCCGCCGGTGGGAGCCGACGACCTTCGCGCTGTCGATCGCCGGCTGCGCGAGCTGAAGTTTCATCCTGAGCAGTTTATTTCCGAGTCGCGCGCACATGAGCCGATTACCTGTTCGTCCAACAGCAACGACACAACCATCGGGGAACTGATTCGCGAGAAAAAGCACTGGATCGCGGAGTCGCAAACGCGTGAGAATGCTCGGCTTCGTTGCCGGGCAATCCGCAACGTCAACGGCTGCTTGCATTCGGCGCTCGGCGAGGAGCAGCGTCGGACAGCCGCACAGCGCCACCAAGTCGTGCAAGCGCTGGGGGCGGAGCAGGTCTTGGCCGGTCGCGAGTATGCCTTTTGTCTTTACCCAAGTTCACAGTTGCAGGATTTTTTGCTGGAAATCTGTCCATCTTCGCGATAACCTGTGCCCAATGAGGGATTAGAACTCCAGCCGAGGAAGGGATTCCGACCGATGCGCAAGGGTCGTTTGCGGCGCGCGGCGGGTGCGGCAACGCTCAGAAAACGTCGGGCCAGGAAGCTCCGCGCCAAGTCTCACCGCGGCAAATCCCCCGGTTCCGGGAAGGTCGCCGCCAGATCGTTCATCAAGTCGCCACGCCGACGGTTGGCGGCTCCGCCCGGGCCAACGCTAACCCTAAACGATCGCAACCCCACGCCAGAAGCCGACCCGCAGGAACGCGTACCGCTTGAGCCCTTGCCTCACACGGTGGTGGAAGCCGCGGCCGGCGACCACGGTGTCATTTATCAGTTCTTGCAGGCGGTTTTTCAGGGCCCGAGTTCCGATCACTTTGCCGCTTCCAACGAAGATCCCTTTTACGAGCCGCGCAATCGGCTTGTGGTCAAGGACCGGCATCGCATCCTTGCGCACATCCACGCCACGCAGCGCGAGGTACATTTCGGGGCATTCACGCTTCCCGCGGGTGGAGTCGCCTGGCTAGGAACGGTACCCGAGGTTCGCGGCAGGGGTCTGGCGCAATCTCTATTGGCATCGGCCACTGGCCAACTGCTTGCCGATGGGGCACAACTGGGTTTTCTGCGCACGCGGATACCGCATTTTTTCCGGCCGCATGGTTGGGCTTGTTGCGGACGCCATAGCTACAGTCGGGCAGGCGCTCGGGCCGTTATGGCTCGATTGGCCCCCTTGGAGTGGGATCTGACTACGGTCCCGTATCGCGTACGGCCCTGGCGGCAAGTTGAGCTGCCAGCCCTGATGCGGCTCTACGGAAATGATTCGGCCGGCGCGTTTGGTCGATTCGTACGTAGGGAAGCCTATTGGCGCTGGCTCTTGGGGAGCCGCGCATTCGATCAGGTTCTGGTCGCCGTGAATGGTCCCGATCGCTGCGAGTTGGCCGACGATCCCACTTCGATAGTTGGCTATGCGATCACGCGCCAAGACCGTGCTCGACCCGAACAGCAGGTACTGGAACTCATGGTCGCGGCCGAGCACCCCGACGCCGCCGCCCACCTGTTGGCCCGCGCCTGCAGCGATGCATTGGAGCGCGACCCGCACATTTCCGTCGTCCTGCATGCCGCTCCCGACCATCCGCTTCACGACACCTTTGCAGCCGTAGGTGGTCATCGACACTGGCACGAAGTCGACCAAGGCGAAGTGACCATGGTTCGCTTGCTAGCTCCACAGGCCTTTCTGGGCCGGATGGTTCCACTTTGGCATGCCCGCGCCGAAGCAGCACGACTCGACCGGCCGTGCGAGTTAGGGCTTTTGGTCGAAGGGGAGCGCTGGCAGATCATCCTGACGCGCCGCAGCGCAAAGCTCGTGCCGGGCAAGCTCGGCCGCAGCTATTTGAGCTGCAACTGGGCCGAGCTCACACGACTTCTACTGGGGCACTCAGGCGCGGACGAGCCGCTGGAGGCCGGTCGCCTCGAAAGCTCGACTAAGCTCGCCGCGGATATCGCACGAGTGCTCTTCCCGATGCTGCCGCTGTGGCACTCGCCGCTCGACACCGTATTAATGGGAAGCGGTTAACGCGCGACAGCGATTGCCACCGGATTGACAAGCCTTGCTCTAGGCCGCATTTCTCACCAACTTCGTCGCGAGCGGAGTTAAGTGCTTGGATGGCAAGAAGCAGAGTGTGGATCGACCGGAAGCGTATTGGCTCATACGTTGAGGATCGAGACGCACCCGGCGACGCCGCCATCCAAGCACTTGGGCTCCGCGTAGCAGATGGCTGGTGAGAAATGCGGGCTAGGCCGCCGACGCTCAGTGTTCCAAAGAGGCTCGCGCCGCTGAGACGACGTGGGCCGGCGTAAGGCCGAAATGTTCGAATAACACATCCGCGGGCGCCGAGGCGCCGTACCCGTGCATCCCGATAAACCGCCCCTGAGAGCCCAGGTATTTCCTCCAGCCCTGCTCGATTCCAGCCTCCACGCCGACGCGCGCTTTGATCCCGGGCGGCAAGATCTCGTGGCGATAACTTGTCGGCTGCTCGTCAAACAATTCCCAGCAAGGCATGCTGACAACGCGTGCGGGAACGCCAGCTTTCAGCAATTGCTCGTAGGCAGCCACGCAGAGCGAAACTTCGCTCCCCGTGGCCATCAAGATCACCGCCGGCTGCCCGCTGGGGGGGTCGGCAAGCACGTACGCACCGCGCGCGACTCCGGTCGCCCCACCCAACTTGTCGCGATCGAAGGTCGGCACATTCTGCCTTGTTAGCACCAGGGCTACGGGGCGCGCTCGCTCGAGCAGCGCTGCGCGCCAGCACTGGCTAACTTCGTTGGCATCCGCGGGGCGCATCACGAGCAAGTTGGGAATCGACCGCAGCGCCGCCAGGTGCTCGATCGGTTCGTGTGTCGGCCCATCTTCGCCGACTCCGATCGAGTCGTGCGTGAAGACATAAACAACCGGCAGCTCCATGATCGCGGCGAGCCGAATCGACGGCCGACAATAGTCGCTAAACACCAGAAAGGTCGCGCCGTAGGGGCGCAGCCCCGATAGCGCCATGCCGTTGAGCGCTGCCGCCATGCCATGTTCGCGGATCCCGAAATGCAGGTTTCGCGCGACAGGGTTGTCTGCCGAAAAACTCGCTTCGCCGGCGATCAAGGTCTTGGTCGAGGGAGCCAGGTCCGCCGAACCACCGAGCAGCCAAGGCACGCGTTTGGCAATCGCATTGAGTGCCTTTCCTGATGTGTTACGCGTCGCGTCACCCTTACCGCTCGCGGGAAACACCGGCAAGTCCGTGTCCCAGCCTTGCGGGAGTTGTCGTTTATTCATGAGCCGCCAGCGCTCGGCCAACTCAGGGAACTCGCGCGCGTACGAGGCGAATTGAGCAGACCAAGCAGCATGCAATCGGGCACCGCGCGCGCCCAGCCCGGCGGCCATGTGCTCGATCACCTCGGCTGGTACGAGGAATTGCGCGTCCGGCGGCCAATGATACGCCGCCTTTGTCAAAGCGATCTCGTCGGATCCCAGCGGCGCACCATGAGCGTCGTGCGTGTCCTGTTTGTTTGGCGCGCCATAGGCAATGTGGCTGCGCACAACGATCAATGTCGGGCGCTGGCTGGAACGCGCCACGCGAGCGTATGCCCGCCGCAACGCGTGGAGATCGTTGGCGTCGGGCAACTCAATGATATCCCAGCCATAGGCGGCGAACCGTTCTGCTGTCCGATCGCTATACGCCAGATCGGTCTTCCCTTCGATCGTGATGCGGTTGTCGTCATAGATCCAGCAGAGACTGGCTAGCTTCAGATGCCCGGCCAGCGAGGCCGCTTCATGGCTGATTCCCTCCATGAGATCACCGTCGCTGCACAGCGCCCAAACGCGATAATTCCAAAGTTCACAGCCCGGCCGATGGAAATGTGCCGCCAGCCAGCGCTGGGCGATTGCCATACCGACGCTGTTGCCGACGCCTTGCCCCAGGGGACCGGTGGTTGTTTCCACACCGCCGGTCAGCCCATGCTCGGGGTGGCCAGGGCAGCGGCTCCCTAGTTGTCGAAAGCGGCGTATCTCGGCCAGTGGCACGGCGGGCTCGTCGAGCGTGCGTCCGTCGGACGTCGTTTGACGCGCGCCGGCCAAATGCAAGAGCGCGTAGAGCAGCATCGAGGCGTGACCGCATGAGAGCACGAAGCGATCGCGACCTGGCCAAAGCGGATGCGCTGGATCGTATGCCAAAAACTCATTCCACAGCGTGAAAGCCACTGGCGCCAGCGCCATTGGCGTGCCAGGGTGGCCACTCTTGGCCTGCTCGACCGCATCCATGGCTAGGGTGCGGATGGTATCGATCGCCAATTGATCAAGATTCGCCGAGGAATCCGCCATTCATGCTCCTTATTGACCTGGTCCGCTGAGTTTAGGAAGGCGCCCGTGCAGCGTCAACGCGGCGAACCATGACGAGCGTTGAGTGCTCGCTTCCCGAGGCCCGTGGCAACGGCCTACAAAGCGCAATTCGAGGACCGATGGGCCATCGACACGGGTTTCGCGCCGTTGAGAATGGCAGGCTAGCTTACGCCTTGCGCAAGTAACCGGCGCTCGATTGAAAATACTTGCGACGGCGAATCTGCGTTGACTCGAGCGATTCCGCCTGCTGCCGGCGCAGGTCGGCCAGATTGGCACTACAGAGACTGCAGCCGGCGATCGAGACATGAAATTCCAAATGGTCGCGCGCGCCCAACTCCAACGTTCCCAGCAAATAGCTGCCGAGCTGCTCGCGAGAAGGGCACGTCAGACGATGCCGGCGCCAAATCGCTCCCAGGCTGTGCGACCCTTCGTCGCGCCGCATCACGAGCTCCGCCAAGCGCTGACGCAGCGCGGCATCGCCACGCAACAGCCCCTCGAGCCGCGTCATTTCTTCGGCAGGAAGGGCTTCGTCGAAGTAACCTTCCAGATCGGCGTCGGTGACCACGTGCGACATTGCTTGCCTGCCAATCACTCGACCAGCTATTGCTGAGCCATCAATTCAGGAAACACATCGGGCGATAATTGCAGCTTACCGAGCGCGGAGCGCAAGCGGGCCAGAAACTCAAACTTGTAGTTTGCCACGGTTTGTTCGGTCAGGCCTAGTTGCCGGGCGACATCCTTGTTGGCGCGTCCACGTACGAACAGCAACTCCGCGCACTTCAGCTTGTCCCAATCGCTACGTTGCCGATATCGCTGGATTTCGTCGGCCAGGGCGCGCACGAGCGCGCCCTCTTCGAGTGCGCGCCGTTCTCCGCTGCGTAGCATCGTGCTGGCTCCGCGCTGAGAGCCACTGACGTCCCAGCCACTTGAACTCGCGGCGCTGGCTTGGAGCGGCACGGTTGGCCGGCGCCCGGATCGCCGCAATTGATCGGTGAGCTTGTGGGCGGCGATGCTGAACAGGTAGCTTTCCAAGGGCCGCCCGCCGTCAAAGTTGGGCAAGCTTGTCAGCAGTCCGATAAACGTCTCTTGAACGACGTCCTCGCTCGTGGCGCGGTTGCCCAACCGACTCTCGACAAAGGCCAAGAGCCGCCCCTCGTAGCGGCCGATGAGCTCGTTCCACGCCTCGGCATCGGCCGCGCGAACGCGTTCGATCAACACTCGGTCGAACTGGTTCGCAGATTCGGCGGCCACGCTACCGCTCCCAAGCTTGCCCGCCAGCATGCGGCGGGACTATCCGCTCATTCTAGTCATCGATCTGCAAAACTCACCAACAATGCGCCGGAAGTCCATAGGCAAGGCTTGCAGGGTCACCCTTTCGCAATGTGCACCGCGGCTCCAGCCACGAGCGCGGCCGCGGCGACGGCCCCCACTTTGAGCCGACCGCTGTAGTAACCGCGCGAGGCGGTGTCGAGACGCAAATAGCCCCAGAGCGTGGCGATCAGGCCTAATACAAGAATCGCGCTGCCGCCAGCCAGATGCACTCGGCGATCGATCTCAAGTGTTTGAAGACGTTCCTCGATCAACTGCCGATCATGGTCGTCGAGGGCAAGCATGACGTGCGTTTCGTACATCGTCAGGCCAGTTGCTGGCGACTCGCTACCCTCCGTCCACGTGACAACTTTTCTGGCATTGATCTCGCGAGGTAGGCGCACTTTGCCAACGAGCTCGTCGCCGTACAGCCGCCGCGTATATTGGTTGAACAACTCGTGTACGACCACGTCGGCCTCGATCTGGCTCAATTGCGGCGTCGCATACAACGGCTGCGTCGTGCCAACCAGGCGATAGACTCCATCGGCGCCGACGCGTTGTTCCGGTGGGTTATCCACCCAGCTTGGGCGGGCGCCGCCAACGGTTGCCACGGGCGTCGTCGCAGCCGCGGCCACGACGGGAGTTGCGGCGGTATCGCGCCGCGCCATCGCGACCGCTTCAACGGCTTCCACCCGAGGCGCAGGCGGCACAATGGGCGCCGCGTCGCTGGCGATGCGGGGAGTCGGAATACTCGGAAGTTCGACAAGCGGATCGATACGCTGGATCGGAGCGATTGCCGGCTGCTCGCCCGGCCAACTCTTGGCCCCCAGCATCCCATCCAGCGTGGCCTCAGCGAGATATACGGCCGCTAGCCACTCGCCCACGGAATGAGCTGCCTCGATTGGCTTCTCGGCCAGCTCGCGGACAGTATTCTCGAGTTGGTTTTCCCAGCCGCGCGCCGCCAGTTCGATCTCGATCGCTGAAATCGACCGGACAAGCGATTCACCAATCTGGGCGTGGACGAACGATTCAGTCGCCGTCGCCGCGTCGGGCAGCCAGAGAACCAGCGCACTACCGTCCATTACCACGCGAAACGACGGCATGCCAATCGCGGCGGTCCGCGACGTCGCAACCGACGCGAGCAAGTGCTGGGCGCTCTCGACCAACAGTTGAGCATAGTTGAACGAATTGCTGGCGAAGCCGGAATGATCGACGCGCATGACGATTGCCTCGATCGGATTGCGGCGGCCACCCAACGGATGGCGGCGACTCAACCGCGCGATATCCCCTAACGTCAACGGGTGTCGACCTTGGGAGCGCAGCTGCGTCCGCCCCCACGCGCGCCACGGCTCGTCGCCGTGCCGTGTTCGAGCAGTAGCATCAACCTCATCCGCCGTAGCGGCCTCGTTCACAAGCACCAAGAGCGCGGTGGCAATTTCACTTGCTTTGATTTCTCGTTGTCGGCATAGACGCGGACTTAAACGAAGCTCGAGCACCGAAGAATCGATCGTCGACGGCGCGCTAACTTCCCCGGGCGGGGGCGGAAACGGCGCTCGCCGGTCGACCACTTGGTGGACGCGGAAGCCGACAATTACGGCTAGCAACAACCCGACGGCCAGCGCGCCGAACAACACCGT
>JAIESQ010000040.1 GCA_019745975.1 Pirellulales bacterium | reverse complement strand
CCCAGGTTCCTGGTTGTTCTGTCGATGCCCGCTGTCCCCAACCACCCCGGAGAGCCCGACCGCTGCACGTGCTCGTTACTTGGCGGTCGGCGTCAGGCTTCACCGAATCCGGGCGGCTGGCCACTCTCACGCTTGTAACGAGGCCGAATCGGGTTCACGCTTGCGCATTACGGCTGACATCGTCGTCGCTGGCGGGCTTCGCACGGCCGGTCGCCCTGCCGCACGCCGCTCGACTTCATGGTGAACGAGCAAGTGCCATGATCAGTACCTTTCAACTGACAAGAACAACCAGGCTTTGCCTGGCGCACCGGAATTCGCAGAGGATGCAGATTAGCTAGCGGACGCGACAACAATTTCTCATCTGTGCAATCCGTGAAATCCGCGGTCCCGGCGCGAATCGTCAACCATCCGGCCCGCGCAGCAGCCCAAAGCGCGCGGCCCAGGCTGACATCGATTGCCACACACCTCCTTCTGCCAGGCTGATCACCACCGCCAGCACGAAGAACGCCAGCCCCCAGAGCAATGGCTTGAGCCCCTCGACACGCCAGCGCAAGATTTCGTAGAGCTCGACCGACGTGGCTACGACGAGTAGAGCGAAATTCACCAGCCCCGCGGTCAGGTAAACGCGGCGGCGCGTCGCCAGCGCGGTCAGCAGAGCCGCCGCGATCACTAGCGCCAAATAGCCTAGTCGTGCCAGGTGACCCAAATCTGGGAACAGCGGCTCACGCCCGCCGACCGCGAGCACTGCCGCGCACACCAGCGCGGTGGCGCTTGCATACCGCAGTACGCGGGCAAAGGGATCGCGGTAACGCGCCGCGATGGCGACCGCCACCAGCCACGCCAGGTGCAGCGGGATCGCCAGGCCGAACCTCGCGAACTCGGTATCCCAAAACCAAACGGTCAACCAACTGAGGACGACCGCGGCTAGCACAAAGACACGCCGCGAGCTAGCGTTGCGCCAGGCGAGCCACCCGACGACGACCAACAACGGCAGCAGCGCCGCCACTCGCGGCGCGACGAGTGTGTAGAAGTCGCTCGTGTCGTGACCAACGACGGTCGCCAACAACGATGCGGCGATCAGGCCGTGTAGCGCGAGCGGCAACTCGCGCAGGGCCGCCACCGCGTAGTAGACAACCACGGCCATCGTCGTCCAGTACAGCGGCGATCCGAACTTATCGGTCAACTGGCCGAGAAAATCCGCCGCCACGGCCGGCAGGTCTGCGCTGGGGATGGCCAGATACACGAGTAACGCGGGAGCTGCTATTGCCACGTGACAGGCCAGCAAGTTTCGCGACGCCACGCTGGCTTCCAGCAGCAGCACGGCGCAAGCCAATAGCACCGGCACGACGAAGTACCAATCGAAGATGCCGCTCGAACCCGGCACCAGGTCGAACGAAATCGTCAGGCAATGCGCGCGCACGCCAGCGCCGAACGCCAGCAGGCCAAAGAGCACGCCAGGGTACAAGGGCCAGTCCCAGGGAGTGCCGTTGGCGCGCACGTACCAAGGTCCTAAGCGCACGGCGGGCCAGAGCGTAAGCACGAGCAGACCCGCGATGAGCGGAAAGCCGATGAGCCGCACGCGCAAGTCGAACTCTCCGGTACTTGGATCGGCAGCCAAGGGATCGACCGACGCCAACCACAGCGGATACAGAAAGAACAAGCCGAGGAACAAGTGGTAGGGGACTCGATACAACCAAGGCAATCTCATCCCTAGCACGCGCAGCAGCGTTTCGCTGAGCAGCGAGGCGAATGCCAGGCCGAGCAAAAAGCACGCGCTGGCCGCCGAGCGATGTAGGACTAGCCGATCGTCGAACGTCATCGACATCGACAACAACGAAACGACGACCAGCACCAGCAAACTGCGGGCGTCTTGCCACACACCTCCCCAGCGCACAATGGCCCAAGCCGTCACAGCCAAGAGCAGCGTGTAAGCGGCCAGCGCCGCCAACAGCGCGAACGTGTCGAGCTCGCCTTGACGCTGATCGAACGTGACGCGCAGCCCATAGAAGACGCAGGCCGCGCTGATCACATAGAACGGGTTGTGCGTGTAGACGAAGCGCAGCAAGTGGCGCAGCGACTCGTCGGCCGGCGAAGGGCGCGGCGGGATCGGCCGCGCCGTGTCGATGTGGGGTAGTGGTGGCGGCGACGCAGCGCCCTCAGATGCGGGCGCGCGTTCAGGCGAGGCCCTGCCTGTGGGTTCCATTGCCTGGCTCCCTGTTCCGGGGGAATGTGGGGCAAGTGAACCGCGGCGATCGTCGCGCGCCGTGCGACTATCCAGACGAGATCGAGTCGAAGTGCGATTTGGGTGGCGCGGCGATCGCAGTCAGTGGAAGACGCCTGGGAGTTTCCCTCCGCGTCCTCGTTAGGTCAACGAAATTCGCGTCGAGATTGTCGAGATTAGTCGTAGCGCCATAGCAGTTTGCGCGCGAAGGGAAGTTACCGCGCCAAAGCTGTCCTTGGCGATCCGAGTGGCCTTGTCGTGCTTCTGGCGTGATTGAACCGGCGGCGCGAACCGTTTCGGCTAGCTCGTGAATCGACTCCTCAGGGTGCCACTGCTGGCTTGTCCAGCAGTGCCCGTCAGTTTACGTTCGGCGGCATGGGACTTGATGGTCGGCATCGCAAGCAGGTCAAGCATTTCGACATTCGCGCCGACGTGCGCGAGCTGACGTTTTCGTGCTTCGGCCGGCGACCATTGCTCACGAACGACACGTGGCGAACTCTCTTGTCTCAGAGCATCGACCGCGCGCTGGCGAGGCACGACTATCGCCTGGCAGCCTTCGTTTACATGCCTGAGCATGTTCATTTGATTGTCTGGCCCGAGAGCGATGCTGCCCCGATGCAAGCCGTGCTGCGCGCGATCAAGCGGCCGGTCTCCTACCGCATCAAGCAACAGCTCGTCGAGCGTCGGAGCGCACTGCTCAAGAAGCTGACGATTCAACAACGCCTGGGCGTCACCGTGTTTCGGTTCTGGCAGGAAGGGCCGGGCTACGATCGCAATTTGACCAGCGGCGACGCGCTGCTCCAAGCGATCGACTACGTCCATCAGAACCCGACGCGACGCCGACTCAGCGGCCGAGCGGAAGACTGGCCGTGGTCGAGCGCGCGCTGGTTTCGCGACCCGGAAGGGGCCGTCGATTCGCCGCTTCCCAGATTGCCACGATTGCCGCCGCATGTCTTCGATTAGTCGAGTGGGAATCGACCTGTTTCGATTGGCCGAAATGCCGCACTGCTGGACAAGCCAGCAGTGGCACCCAATACCAAACCAGCTACGATCAACGTGCAGGCAACGCGATTCTGCCGCCCCCTCGATCATTGGCCAATTCGACGCCTCGATTTCCGCGCGGCAGAATCTAGCTATGAACGAGAAGCCGAAACTCCGCTCGTTCAGATTCCGGCTCTCGACGGTGCTGATACTGACCGCGATCGCGGCCTGGGGGAAGTCTCTACCGCCCTTTCTCGAAGAAAGACCGGTCACGTATTACCGTCAAGTATTGGAAGTTCCGCCGGGTGCTCCGATTGCCTATGGCCCCGAAGTGAAGGTGCGAAACGGCGAACCACCTCCATTTCGTCACGGCTATCAGACACCGCATGACTCTCGTCGTGCGTGGGAGAAAACGCTAGCGCCGCAATTGAGGTATCCGCTATTGGCACTCGCCGCCTTCCTCTCCTGGAAAGCCGCGTGGGCCGTGGTCGAACCGCGACGCGAAGTGAAGCGACTGAAGTTGCGGCCAGCCAAATGACCTCGCCCCGGCTACAATGGCGGGTATGGGACGTCTTTGCAATTGGCTTCAAACAGGTCGTGCGCGACACGCTGTGTCAGCCGCCTTCCGGTTGAAATATTCGGAACATCAAGCCTGCAAAGGCAAATTGCACAGCGCTGGAGGGCAGAAAACGTGTCAGGAGTTCCTGACACCTTTTATTTTGTCTGAGCCAGGGCGTAAGAGCGCGAGGAGTTTGCGATGGCGAAACGACTGTTGACCCAGGCCGAAGAAGCCACTAACGACATCCTCAAGCCTCTCTGCGAAAAATGGGGAGCCCATGCGTTCGTAAAGGTTCGTCTGGCTGATATCCTCCCCATCGAGAACAGCGGCATTGATGACTCCGACTTCCGCTTTGCACTTCAATCGCATTTTGATTTTGTCGTTGCCGACACCGACATTCGCCCACTTTTTGCCGTCGAATTCGATGGCCGCACTCACGCATCAGATGTTCAGCAGCAGCGTGACCGGCGAAAAAACCAGCTCTGCGAGCGGTTTGGCTTACCGTTACTTCGCATCAATTCCCGTTACTTGGTCAGCAAATACCGGCAGATGGATGTGCTGAGCTGGTTTGTAAATTACTGGTTCGCTTCGCGAATGATTGATGATGCCTACGAGCAAGGGCAGATTCCGCCTGACGAGTATGTGGATCCCGCAATGTTCCTCTCCCTGCCTGGTAGCAACGAAGAGTTTCCGCTGTGGTTAACAGCCGATGTCTTATGCCGTATCCGAGAACTGCACGAACATGGCCGTTGCCTCGACGCATCTCCTTCTTCGTTTGTTGGCAGTGACGAAAGCGGCAATTGCCGCGCGATTTCTTATCTGCGAATAACCGAAACTTCCGCCGTCTACGCGCTGACCGGAATGCGCGGCCAGCAGTTTCCAGTGCCCGCCTCCGAGGTGCTGGAAGCGATTGCTCTTAATGATCTCTATGAACAGCTCTCGGATGTGATAGAGCGTCACCAGCAGGCGAGGCCCATCGAGGAGCTGGCAAAGTATCTTGACAGTTTTCGAGATCAATACGCGTTGCTCAGTTCGTCAACCTACGGAGAGCCGCCGACACTACGCTGGAACGCGATCTAGTCGACCGAAGAAGCTGCAAGTAATCCGCGTGGCGACGGTACTTCACCAGCTAATATCCGCGGGGGGAGAGTAAAAGGGGACGCGACCTCCCGTCCCCCTTGGGCTGCCAAACCATACAACCGTCGCGGATCTTTCGCCCCTTTCCCACGGTTGTCCCCCCCTGGCCGGCTGCCGTACAATTCGGCTCTGCGAATCGCTGCCTGACGCCCCCTAGTTCCCGCCAGATCATGGGCCCCGGATGGCCGCTGCCGATATCGTTATCAAAGGCGCCCGCGAGCATAACCTGCGGGATGTCTCGCTCGTTCTCCCCCGCAATCAACTCATTTGCCTGACGGGCGTTAGCGGGTCGGGCAAGAGCTCGCTGGCGTTCGACACGCTCTACGCCGAAGGGCAGCGCCGCTACGTCGAAAGCCTGAGCACGTTCGCTCGGCAATTCGTCGGGCAGATGCCCAAGCCCGACGTCGACTATATCTCGGGGCTGAGCCCGGCGATCTCGATCTCGCAGAAGACGAGCGGGCAGAACCCGCGCTCGACCGTCGGCACGATCACCGAGATCTACGATTACTTGCGCCTGCTCTACGCCCGTGTGGGGCAAGGGCACTGCCCCAAGTGCAGCCGGCCGATCACGGCGCAGAGCCGCGAGCAGATCATCGACCGCATCGAAACCTTGCCCGCGGGGACGCGGTTCCTGGTGCTGGCGCCGCAGGCCAAATTGCAGAAAGGGGAGTTCCGCGACCTGTTCGGCGACCTGCGCAAACAGGGTTTTGCCCGGGCCCGCGTCGATGGCCGGGTGGTGGCCTTGAGCGACGACTTGCGGCTCGACCGCCAGATGCGGCACACGATCGAAGTCGTTGTCGATCGGCTCGTGGCGGGCAATGCGTCGCGCAGCCGCCTGGCCGAAGCGGTCGAAACGGCGCTCAATCTTGGCGAGGGCAACCTGATTGTCGCGCTCGATGTCGAGCCGCGCCGCGCGACCGATCTCGATCCCGTGCCACGGCAAAAATCGCGCGGGCGTCGCGACGAGGAAGAAGACTCCGGCGCGGCACTGCTGGGCAAGCCAGCAGTGGCACCCGATGCTGATGGTGACGAGACGTCGCCTCCGCCACCGGCTAGCGACTTGCAACTTTCGGCCCACTACGCCTGCACGCACTGCGGCTTGAGCTTCGAGCCGCCGAGTCCGCAGTTGTTCAGCTTCAACAGCCCGCAAGGCATGTGCCCCATGTGCGACGGGCTGGGCGAGTTGTACAGCTTCGATCCGGCGGTGCTGATTCCGGATGCCAAGCTGTCGTTCGAGCGCGGGGCGGTCGAGCTCATCGGGCCGTGGAAAGATCTCGGCCGCTGGAAGCGCCATCTCTATGACGGCGTTTTCGAGACCCTCGAACGGACCGAAGGGCTCGAAGCCGGCTCGATCCTGCGCACGCCGTGGCAAGACCTCGACCCGCGCATTGGGCACCTGTTGCTCTTCGGCACCGGCGACTTGCACATCACCTACACGTGGAAGCACGGGCACGGCGTACACAAGTACGGCGGCCGCTACGAAGGGCTGATCCCCGAGCTATTGACGAAGTACCGCTCGTCGAAAAGCGGTATGCAGCGACGGCAGCTCGAAGGCTACATGAGCGTGATCGACTGCGAAGCGTGCGGCGGCCAGCGGCTCAACCCGCAAGCTCGCTCGGTCACCGTCACCACGCGGCACGCACGGTTCGCCGATCAGCGCGCCGCCACGTTGCCGCAGGTCTGCCGGCTGGCGGTCTCCGATGCCGTCGATTTCTTCGGCGAATTGGAGCTCGACCGCACGGGGCAGTTGATTGCCGCCGAAGTGCTCAAGGAAATTCGAGCGCGGCTCGGCTTCTTGCTCAATGTGGGGCTCGACTATCTGGCGCTCGATCGCTCGGCCCCGACGCTCTCGGGTGGCGAGTCGCAACGCATCCGCCTGGCCAGCCAGATTGGCAGCGGATTGGTCGGCGTGCTGTACATCCTCGACGAACCATCGATCGGCCTGCATCCGCGCGACAACGAGCGCTTGCTCTCGACGCTGACGCGGCTGCGCGACTTGGGCAACACGGTTGTCGTCGTCGAGCACGACGAAGACACGATGCGCACCGCCGACACGATCATCGACTTCGGCCCCGGCCCGGGCGTGCGCGGCGGTCACGTGGTCGCCAGCGGGCCGCTCGAATCGATCTGCGGCGAGGCCCAGAGCGTCACCGGCAAGTACCTGTCGGGCGAGCGCGAGATCGCCGTGCCGACCGAGCGCCGCGCGGGGAGTGGAAACTTCCTGCGCGTGGTGGGCGCGAAGCACAATAACTTGCGCGATGTCGATGTCGAGCTGCCGCTGGGCAAGTTCGTCTGCGTCACCGGCGTCAGCGGCAGCGGCAAGAGCTCGCTGGTCAACGACATTCTCGTCGAGGCCCTGCATCGCGATCTGAACAAAGGACACGGTGAGCCGGGCGATTATCAGAAGATCGAAGGGCTCGAGCATCTCGATAAGCTGATCGCCATCGACCAGTCGCCGATCGGCCGCACGCCGCGCTCCAATCCGTCGACGTATATCAAGCTGTTCGACGACATCCGCGCGCTCTATGTGCAATTGCCCGACGCCAAGGCCCGGGGCTACAAAGCGGGGCGGTTCAGCTTCAACGTCAAAGGGGGCCGCTGCGAAGCCTGCGAAGGCAACGGCTCGAACCGCCTGGAGATGGATTTCCTGGCTGATATCTGGGTCACCTGTCCGGTCTGCTCGGGGCATCGCTTCAATCGCGAAACGTTGCAGGTGCGTTTCAAAGGCAAGTCGATCGCCGAAGTGCTTGAGATGGACGTGCAGGAAGCGCTCACGCACTTCGAGAACGTGCCGCACGTGCGGCACAAGCTGCAAACTTTGCACGACGTGGGGCTCGACTATCTGAAGCTCGGCCAGCCGTCGCCCACGCTCTCTGGCGGCGAGGCCCAACGCATCAAACTCGCCCGCGAGCTGGTGAAAAAGAGCACGGGCCGCACGCTGTACCTGCTCGACGAGCCGACCACCGGCCTGCACTTCGCCGACGTCGAGATGTTGCTGCGCGTGTTGCACAATTTCGTTGACGCCGGCAACACGGTGTTGGTGGTCGAGCACAATTTGGACGTAGTCAAAACCGCCGATTGGCTGGTCGATCTGGGGCCCGAAGGGGGCGCCGCCGGCGGCGAGATCATCGCGGTTGGAACGCCAGAGGAGGTTGCCGCGGTTGCGGGCTCGCATACCGGCGCGGTGTTGCGTCCATTGCTCGAGCGCGCCGGACGGATTGCGACGCCAGCGAAAGCTGGCAAGAACGGCAAGGCGAAACCCGGCAGCCGCGCCGGTAGCTCGGTCTCCAGCGCCCCGCGCAAGCACGACGACGCGCTGTTGGCCCGTAGCGTGCGCGTGCAAGGGGCCCGGCAGCACAATCTCAAGGGGATCGATGTCGACATCCCGCGCGATCGACTCACGGTTTGCTGCGGACTCTCGGGCTCGGGCAAGAGCTCGCTGGCGCTCGACACCGTGTACGCCGAGGGGCAGCGGCGCTACGTCGAGAGCCTCAGTTCGTACGCCCGCCAGTTCGTCGACCAGATGCAGAAGCCACTGGTCGATCACATCAGCGGGCTGTCGCCGGCGATCGCCATCGAACAGAAGAACATGGGGCACACGCCCCGTTCGACGGTCGGCACGGTCACCGAGATTTACGACTATCTGCGGATTCTGTTTGCGCGCTTGGGCAAGCCGTACTGCCCGGCCTGCGAAGTGCCGATCGGCACGCAGACCGCCGACGAGATTATCGACAAACTGCTGGCGTACCCGGTCGGCACGCGGCTCTTCTTGATGGCGCCGCTGGAAGTGCAGGTGGGCGACAAGTACGAGGCGCTCTGGCAGGAGATTCGCGCCGCCGGTTACGTGCGGATGCGCGTCGACGGCACGACTTACTCGATTGACGAGCCGCCGACGATCGACCGCCGCCGCAAACACAGGGTCGAAGTTGTCGTCGATCGCGCCGTGGTCCGCCCCGACGCGCGCGGGCGGATTGCCGACAGCGTCGAGTCGGCACTTGCCCTGGGCAAAGGCGTGCTGCACGTGGCGGTCGTCGACGAGTCGCTCCCCGAGACGAAGTGGACGGTCGACATCCACAGTCAGCACTTCGCCTGCGATCGTTGCGGGAGGAGCTTCGAGCCGCTGACGCCGCACAACTTTTCGTTCAATAGCTGGCTGGGCTGGTGCCCCGACTGCGAAGGGCTGGGAACCGAGCAGGGAGCAAACCTGTCGGCCATCGTCCCCGACGGCGAGCGCACCTTGCGCGAGGGGGCGATCGATTTGTGGCCCGATTTGGCGCTGCCGATGTCGCAGGCGCTGCTCGCGGCGCTTTCGGCGCACACGGGCGTGCCGCTCGATGTTCCCTTTAGCCGGCTCAATCCCCGGCATCGGCGAGCGCTGTTGTACGGTACGGGTGAAGATTGGATCGACGTGCCGCGAGCCAATGAAACTGCGAAGGCGGGCGGCACTCGCGGGCGGCGCGCGAAGCCCGGCGAGGAGAGTTCGACAGCGGCGGGTGCCGAGCTCTGGTTCCGCTTTCAGTTCAAAGGCTTGTATCCGGCGCTCGACGAAGCATCGCGCTTGAGCCCCAGCCTGCGGGCGCGGCTGGAGCACCTGGTCGACGAGGTTGAATGCTCGGCGTGCGGCGGCAGCCGGCTGCGCGACGACGCGGCGGCGGCTCGGTTCCGTGAACGCACGCTCTATGAGTTGTGCGTGATGCCGCTGGCGGAGTTGTCCGCCTGGTTTTCCGCCTGGAAGCCAACGGGCGGCGACCGCAAAGTTGCCGGCGAGATCATCCGCGAGATCAAGCATCGGCTGGAGTTTCTCGTCGACGTGGGGCTCGACTACCTGACGCTCGCACGGCCCGCCCCCACGCTCTCCGGAGGTGAGGCGCAACGCATTCGCCTGGCGAGCCAAGTCGGCAGCGGACTGGTGGGTGTGCTCTACGTGCTCGACGAACCGACAATCGGATTGCACCCGCGCGACAATCGCCGGCTGCTACGCGCGCTGCACAAGCTGCGCGACTTGGGCAACACGCTTTTGGTCGTCGAGCACGATCGCGAAGTACTGGCCAGCGCCGATCAGTTGCTCGATTTCGGGCCGGGCGCCGGCGAACACGGTGGCCAGGTGGTCGCTCGCGGCACGCCCAGCGAATTGGCAGCGGCGCGCGCGTCGATCACCGGGCCGTACCTGTCGGGCCGCAAGGCGATCGGCATTCCGAAAAACCGCCGCATGCAGGGGCGCCACGCGCTGGCGACCGCGGCCGAGCAAAATGGCCAATCCAGCAGCAGCATGAAGAGCGCGAAGGCCACCGCCAAGCGCGCCACGAAAGCGGGCAAGGCGAACTCGGCGCTCACGAGCGACGTGAGCGGCTCGACCACCGCGGGCGCCTGGCCCGAGGCGCCGGCCGGATGGCTCGAAATCGTCGGGGCCCGGCACAACAATCTTAAAAACGTCGACGTGGCGATTCCGCTGGGTACGCTCACGGCCGTCACCGGTGTGAGCGGCAGCGGCAAGAGCTCGCTGGTCGAAGACGTGCTCTATAACGCGCTCGCGAGGCTGCTGCACCGCGCCGCGACGATCCCCGGCGCGTTCACCGGGTTGCGCGGCGTCGAGCAGATCAACAAGGTGATCCGCGTCGATCAGCAGGCGCTGGGCAACACGCCGACCTCGAACCCGGCCACGTACACCGGCGCGTTCGACCTAATCCGCAACCTGTTCGCCCAGTTGCCCGACTCCAAGGTGCGCGGCTACACGGCCCGGCGATTCAGCTTCAACGTGCCGGGTGGGCGTTGCGAAAGCTGCGAGGGGAACGGGCAGCGCTGCGTCGAGATGCACTTTTTGCCCGACGTGTGGGTCGAGTGCGATACCTGCCGCGGCAAACGCTACAACCCCGAAACACTCGACGTCAAGTTCCGCGGCCACAGCATCGCCGACGTGCTGGAGATGCCCTGCGGCCGCGCAGTCGAGCTGTTCGAGAACATTCCCGGCATTCGCCGTATTCTGCGAACCTTGTGCGACGTGGGGCTCGACTACATCACGCTTGGGCAGTCGGCCCCCACGCTCTCCGGTGGCGAGGCGCAGCGCGTCAAGCTGGCGGCCGAGCTGTCGCGACCCGACACGGGCCGCACCTTGTACTTGCTCGACGAGCCGACGACCGGCTTGCACTTCGACGATCTGGCCAAGCTGCTCGACGTGCTCGGCCGGCTGGTCGACCTGGGCAACACGGTGGTGGTGATCGAGCACAATCTCGACGTGATTAAAACCGCCGATTGGATCATCGACATCGGCCCCGAAGCCGGCGCGCAGGGGGGCTACGTCGTCGCCGCCGGTACCCCTGAAGATCTCGTTGAGCACGCGCGACAAGCCAGCGATGCGGCGGCCGGCAATGGTTCGGCGAAGCACGCTGCCAAGGGCCGCGACACGTCAAGCGAACACGAATCACCGGCGCGCTTCAGCCACACAGGGCAGCTCTTGGCCGACGTGTTGGCCGCCGGGCCCTACACCGAGCGCCGCGTGTTCGATTTCGCCGCCGCCGAAGCCAAACGGTCCAGCGACGTCTCGCTCGAAGAATTGGGGCGCAACGTCAGCATGCCCTGGGAAGAAGACGGCCGCCGCTGGCACACGCTGTCGCGCGTGGGCCGCAACGGCGAGCCCTGCCGCTGGGAAGGCGAAATCCTGGCACGGGTCGTCGACCGCATTCAAGATTCTGGCCACTTCGCCGACACCAACTGGAACAACCGCACCATCGTCGAGATCAGTGGCGAAAAGAAGAGCGACGGCTGGTTTTTTCACGCGCTCACAGGGCACGAGTGGCTACTCACGCTCAAGTTCCGCGTCGCCAAGCGAACCTTCAAGCGCGAAGAGTTGATCGCCGCGCTCGATCTCAAGCCCCTCAACGAGATTCCGGACCTGCCAGTCTATGGCTCCGAGCCGCGGGTGAAGTGCAAGCAGTTGCGCGGCCCCTGGCAAGAAGTGCAGCTCATTGTGCACTCGCTGGCCGAAGTCGACCGGCCGGCCTTCTGGAAGTTCTTGGAGGACTCGATCGCCGGCTTCGTCCAGTTCACCGAGCGCGTCAAGCAAGACCCAGAGGACGTCATGCCCTGGAAAGTTTTAGGGCAAAAGTGGCACCTCTCGCGCAAGGGCTTTCCGCCAGGCAAGAAGGTGTCGTGGGAAACCGAAGTCCTCGAAGAGCTCTGCGAGCGGCTGGCGGCCGCCGCGCCCGAAGGGCAGTTCCTCTGGAACAACCAGCAGGTGGTCCATCTGCGCGTGCCGGGCCAGGACGAGCCCTGGGCGACGATACACACCAAGCGCCGCGCGGCAGTCGAATTGACATTGACCGGCCCCAAGGGGCGATTCGCCTTGGGGCGCATCGCTGGCCTGGGCGCCGCGCGCGAGCTCGACACGTCGCGCCGCGACAAGGACCTGGTGAAGCTCGCCTTCGTCAAGCTGGCCGATCTGGCGCGCGGCGAGCTCGACGAGTTCTTGAAAGAACACCTTTCCGAGCTGGCCAGCGCCGCCGCACGGTGAGGGTCAGGTCACGGTGTCTCCACCGTAAACTTCCCCCACAGCACCAGCGTTTTCGTATACGCCGCGCCTAGATAGTTCACCTTGACCGGGATCAGATTGAGCCCAGGCTGCAGTCCGCTGAAGGTCGTGCGGACAACGCCCGCCGCCGGCGCCTGCTCGAACGTCGAGAACTTGATGCGATACTCGACGAAGGCGCTGGGCGCGGTGACAATCGGCGAGGTCACGGTCCAGATCGCCGGCCGCGGCGCGGCGATTGTCCCCGAATACGCCCCCACCACTCCCGCCTCGCTCCCCGCGGGCGCGATTGCGCCGCCGATCGCCAGCCCATAACGCTTCCAGGCTTCGGCGTTGGTCAGCTCCAGGATCGGGATCACGAAGTCGGGGCGCTGCGGCTCGAACCAGAGCTGGAAATCGCGGCCGGTCCCGTTGTAGTTGTAGACGCGCACGTCGGTGCGCGAATTGAGCCACGACACGAGCCGCGCGACGATGTTCGAGTTGCGCACCGCCGCCACCAAGGGCGTGACGTCGTCCTGCAGGTAGATGTTCTCGTGCGCCTGCGTCGACGGCGCCAAGCTGCCGTGCATCACGTCGCGAATGTTGACTTGCGAGGCCGGAAATACCGACCACGGCACCCAGATGTCGCGGAAGTTGTTCAACTCGAGCCGCGTCAGGTCGCCGCCTCCCTTGGGCACGAGGATGCCGTTGTAGAACCCCTCGACGCGCGTGTTGGTCACGCGCATCGTGGGCGTGGCCCCCTGCTGATTGCCGTCGATGCCGATCGACAGCATCAGCAGGCGTGGATTGGGCCGCGCGGGCGCTTTCGTGGGGTCGAGCCCTAGCGAGTAGGGGCCGAGAATCGTCGAATTGGTGACGCCCTGGAACGCTTCGCGCGGCTGCAAAGGCGGCGCCGAATAGTAGAGCACTACGCCGCGGTTGCGCGCGCCACGGATATAGGCCGTGAAGTTGTCGACCGCCCAGTTGCCCGCGTTGCTGTAGTACGAGACGAATCCGTCCCCCAGTGCCAGGTCGGCCACGTTGCCGGTGAACTTCAAGATCGGCTGGTTCGTGGGATTGAACGCCTGGCCGGCGAGCACGCTGGGGTTGATGCCTTCGACGTATTCGGGGTTGCGACCCTCGACTTCGTTAACCTTGAGCCCGGCCTTGCCGAACAGGAAGTAGTTAAACGCCTCGATGCGGAACTGCCCGGCGGCGATATTGTCGCGCACCGTCATCAAGGGTGAGGCGAACCAGTAGCCGTAGCCGCCGTGGCCGAAGCTGTCGGCGGCGCGTTCCGCCGGCCGGGCGTTGACGATCGTCACGTCGAGCACGCCGGAACCGCGCCCGTCGCCGATCACCAGGTTGCCTTCGACGAGCCCCGTTTCGGTCCCATTCTCCGCGGCAATGCCAGCGCCATCGACGTGCAGCACGACGTTCTGGCGAATGACGCCATCGGTTTGATGGATGGTGATCCCCCACTTCAGGCCGCCATCGATCAGGTTGTCGGCGAACAGGAACGACTTCTCCAAATGATGCGCGTGCAGCGGATAGCGGCCGCGCTGGTTGGTGCCGTAGTCGGGCGTGCCGTCGGCATTCAATTGCACGCGGCCCTGGGCATCGCGCGGCGTGTCGTCGAGCGCCGCGGCCATCGTGCGCCCCAAGTCCACGAGCGCGGCCCCCTGAATGACCACGTCGGCATCGCCGGTGAAGAGCATATGAGCGCGGCTCATGGCGTCGGCCGGCGCGCCGACGACCTCGCCTGTGGCCATTTCGTTCGATTGCAAGACGACGCTGCGCCCCAAGCGGGCCACATAGCCTTCGTGGGCGTAGGCCAACGGCTTGACCAGCGTGACGACGTTCCCGTCGACCGCCAAGACGGCAACCGTCTCATTCTGAAGCGTCGCCTGGCCGACGATCGCCCCCACTTGAGTGTCGGCCAAGATGATGTAATCGCCAGCTTGCCAGGCGACAGGCGCCGAAAACACCAACTCGCTCGCACCGGCCTCGGCCCGGGCCGCCAATCGCGCATACGGATCGACGACCTCCGCGCCGCGCACGTGCACGACACCTCCGGCCGCCAACAGGCCGATCGTCATCTGACCAGGATCTTCCGTGAGATTGACGCGGCCCACGAAGTCGATCGTGGTCAGAACGCCTGCTGCCCGTTCGGCGGCCACGAGGGTGCGTGCGCCGTCGTCCAGCTCGCGCTCGCCGATCAGAAAATGCCCGGTGGGATAGACCAGAATCGTGCCGACGCGGAGTGAGGTCGATTGCGACGCGTCAAACTCCAGCGTGCCGGCGACACCGATGGCCTTGAGGATCGTCGGTGAGTTGGCGTCGTAGATGACGTGCGCTCCCGAGGGAATGAGGACGATGTCCCCATCCTTAAGTTGGCTCGCCCATTGGCTCCAGCGCGTGGTGCCTTGTGGCGCGACGAACGTAGGCTGCGCGGCGACGTCGGGGATCCAGTCGCCCCCCCCCGCGTGGTTCCCTACGAAGAAGTGCGGCAACTCCCCCAGCAGGCGGTCGGCGTCGGCCAACTGCGGATAGGGCAGACTAGTTTCGGGCTGATTCTGATCGGCGCCATTCACGCTGTGGACGCTGTCCATGGCGATCGGCGCCGTATTGGCAGCCCGCGGATCGCCGGCGATAAGCAACTGCGCGGCAGTGTCGTCGCTGGGCGCGATCGTCGCCGCCATAAGGTGGTCCGCGTCATCCTTGAAGTCGTCAGGCGCCAAGTCGTCGGCCGACAACGTCAGACGTGTTTCGAGGCGCTCGAGCGACCAGCGCCGCCGCAAAACAGACCGGCGGCTCGAGTAGGCGTTACTTCGCGGCACGACAGCAGGCTCCCTGTCGGCCAAGGCAACGACGCCTGGCAATCGCGCTTGTGCTCGTGCAGAGTCTCGAGTATCCGCCGGGCCGCCGCTGAAACAGACGGCCATCAAGGCGATCCGAAGGGTTACTTGCAGGAGGCAGCGAAATGCGGGGCGCGCACCATCGGCCGAACAAATCTCAAGGACAATCGCACCCCTGCGACGATGCTCGGACGCTGCGTCATGCCCGCTAGCAGGAACCACGTTCGACGGCGACCGACCCTGGACGCCGCGACCCGAGGCGACAGCCGGGCTGCCACCTCTGCTGCTAAGTCCGATCCACCTGGCTTCCGCGAGATCGGCGAGGCAACGAGAGCAATAGCTCGATGATAGGATTTTAAGGTCACATGTCAAGATTCGTC
The DNA here is from genome assembly GCA_019745975.1 of Pirellulales bacterium. GTDB lineage: Bacteria > Planctomycetota > Planctomycetia > Pirellulales > JAEUIK01 > JAIESQ01. The sequence continues at coordinate 22,683 of JAIESQ010000040.1, read as the reverse complement.
GCCTGCGCGGCTCACCAATCTTCTGCCTCGAACTCGACAGCGCCTGCCTCACGCTGATGGTCGATCGCGGCCAGCAGCCGCTGTCGCAACGCTTCGAAGCGGCCAGCGAGCGGTTTGTCGGGTAGCTTCTGTAACACTCGCAGCGCCTGCGTCGGACGACCCTGCTCGAGTGAAAGCTGTGCGAGTTTCAGCCGCACCGGTACCTCGCGCGATGTGAAGCGCTGCAGATACTCGACCAACAGCGGCATGCCGCGCGCGGCCTGCTGTTGTTTGCCAAGGGCGTCGAGCAGCGCCAGCAGTTCCGACTCTTCGAGCTGCCAGCCGGCCTCCGTCCGCGCTAGTTTCTCGTGCAGCGCCAGCGCGAGCGTACCATTTCCATCGCGAAGCATCAGGCGCAGCGTCTCTCGCGCCGTGCTGCGGTTCTTTGCCTGTTGTTCGTCCCGCGTAGCTTGCTCTTTCTGGAGCGCGCGGGTGCTCTTCTGCGGGGCCTCGCCCAGACGGCCCTGCCAGAGCGCGAACAAATCCCAATTCTCGCAATCGACCCAGCCGGCCTTGAGCATCACGATGCCGGCGACCAGGCCGACCGTAGCCCCAAACAAATGGAGCACCGGTCCGGAGACCTGGAATTCATTCAGCGCGGCGAACGCCAGTTCCTGTCCAATCACATAGAAGGCCACGAAGCCCAGAATGGGGACGTCGAAGGTGAAGTAGCGGAATGCGGCCAACAAGAAGCAATGCAAATCGTTCCTGGGCGCCCAGATCATCGACATCGCGGCCAGTCCGCAGACGATCGACGAGGCGCCGATCGACGCTCCTTCGTCAAAGTTCAAGGTCACGACCTGCTCGATGGCACATTCGGTGATGCCTAGCCCGAGATAGAGCGGCACGAACACCACTGGCCCCAGCTTGCCTTCGACCACCAGGGCAAACGACCACAGAAACACCATATTGCCGACCAGGTGAAAAATGTCGCCATGCATGAAGTTCGACGTCACCCATTGCAGCGGGTGCAGTCCGTCGCCGTACTGGAGGACGTACAACAGGCTGGCTTCAGGACCTGCGGCGACCATCGCGGCGAACGCCAAGACATTGACGACAATCAACCCGATCGTTCCCCACGGGAAGTAGTAGACCGGCGCGTCGGTGCCGTAGGGAAAGAAGAACATGAATGTGATTCCCGACCTTCAGAATTCGCCGGTGATTTCGCTAGGGCCCTTCGATTGTCGCGTAGGGTATTTGCCGCTGCAATCTCGCGACTCCTGCCGAAGTGACGCTCGTGCCCCGCAAGTTGAGAAATTTCAAGCGCGTGAGGGGCGCCAGATTCGGCAAGCCGGCGTCGGTGATACCAGGATGATCGGGGAGCGCGAGATACTCGAGGCGCTTCAGCCGGCCGAGATGTTCGAGCCCGGCGTCGTTGATCACGACGACCGGCCATGGCCCGGCCGCGGAATCGTGATGCGGCAGATAAAGGCCTCGCAAGTGCGAGAGTCTCCGCAGCCTTTGCAGATCGTCCATGGAGAGACGCAGCGGTTCATCGGCCGATCCAGGATAGAACCCAGCCGCGATGGACACGATGTACTGCGGCTGGATGGCCCTGCTCCAGGCCCAACTGCTCCACAGCGCGCTTGGTCGCGTGCCCTCGACTCTTGCCACCAGCATCGGAAACTCTACGCGGCGCCGGGCGACGTGACTCGCTTCCTCGCGCGCAGCGCGAATCCAGACGAACCCCAGGGCGATGAGCGTCGTTGCGATCAACAAATCGAGCAGCCGAAACTGCCAGAATCGACTACGTCTTCTCCGCCAGAGCTCGTTGCTGCCCGCAATTGCTGCTGCCAGCAGCGTCGCGACCGCGACATTCGCCAGGACCACGCCCCACGCGACCGGCACCTCGCCACTGAACTTGAACCAGTCATCGAACACGGGCCAAATAAGTTCGTGACCCTCGGCATCGATAGGCGGTGAATCCAATCGCCATTGCCAGAAGCGATAGGGCCAACCTGCGAACCGCACAAACTCACGGGACTTCAAAACTGGGTCATATTCATAACGAACTTCGATGGAGAGATTGAGCATTGCCAGCCACGTAGCGGCGGCCAGCGCGACCACCAACGTCGAGACATGCGGCCGGTACCAGGGGCGTTGCACCGGCGATTGGTTGATTTGCGCGAGCATGCCTGGCATCACATAAACGAGTGACCTTGCTGGCTTCTACAGTCGATTCTGATCGATCGGCGTACTGCGGGGAACTTTTGCTCCCCCACGCGCGTCAAAATGTCGGCGACCGAGCGCCGTGTCGCTGGAGCTGCGCGCGGACAATTGTCGCGACGACGACACTTTGAAGCGGCCCTCGCCGGCGCGCTTGCCCATTGTCCGACCAAGCGTCTATAACCCCAGCGTGCGAGCAGGCTTCGGGGAAGCGACCGCCGCACCATCGACCTCTACCTTTCCGCAGAAATGCGAGCCATGGACCAGAAACAAATGTTCTCTTGGGCGTTGGTGTTTATCAGTGTGCTGTTGGTCGCCGGCGTGGCCTGGCTGGCGGCTACCGAACCGCCCAAGCCCTCGCGCGACGCGGCCAAGCAGCTCTTCGACCAGGGGAACTTCAAGGAGGCTTACGACGGCTATCGCGCTCTCACGCTCGATCCGCAGGTCGATCCCGCGCAAGTTGGTATTGACCTCCGCTGGGCGATCCAATGCTTGCGACAATTGGGGCGCGTTGCGGAGGTCGACGAGTTGATCGAATCTGCGGTGGCAGCTCAGGCCAATAATTCGAAGCTGCTTGTCGCCGCGGCGCAGGGCTATGCCGGGATCGACCATTTCGGCGCCATCGTTGCCGGCAAGTTCCAACGCGGCAATCAACGCGGCGAAGGGCGCATGGTCAACTCGCTCGAGCGCGACCGCGTGCGGGCGCTTCAGCTCCTGCGGCAGGCCAACGACAAGCTGGCGGCAAACGCCCCGGCCGATGACGCGGCGGCGCTGTACTGGACCTGGGCGGATTACTTGTTCGGCTTCCGCGGCAATCAGGAGGCCTGGCGGCTGCAACGGCTGACCGATCTGGACAAGCTTCCCGACTACGAAGAGGGTTGGTGGGGCGGGCGACAAACTTCCGGCGCGCCGGTCGACGTCGAAAACAATCCCGTCTATTACCCCGTCCCCCCCAGCTTCGCCGACGCGACGAACGATGGCCAGCGCTGGCGCTGGTGCCTGTGGCAGACCTTCGAACGCAATCCGCAGCGCAAGAGCGAAGTGCTCTGGACCTGGGGGCAGTTTCTGCACTCGCAGTTCGGCGTGCAGACGATGGCCAGCTTCGGCGGGCTGTGGCGCCTGCAGGAACAAGACGACAAAAAAGAGCTAGGCACCTGGCAGCTCGACACCTTGACAGACGACGAAGCGCTGGCGCAGCTTGCCACCGGCGTGAAACGATTCAAATTGCCTGACGAATACAACCCGATCAAAGTCTTCCAGCAGGTGCTGGCCGACAAGCAAGGGAGTTACGCTGCCAACGCCTGCGAGCAACTCGCGCAAGTCTATGAGGATCGGCGGCAGTATCCGCGCGCGGCCGAGTATTGGCGCCGCGCGATCGCCGATTTCGGCAAGAACGAGAATCGCGACGCGCGCCTCAACCAGATCGTCGGCAACTGGGGGCGCTTCGAATCGACCGAGTTGCAGCCGGCCCGTCGCGGCGCGTCGTTCGAGTTCCGCTACCGCAACGCCAAACACGTTTCGTTCGAAGCGCACGAGATCAATGTCACCAAACTCTTGGCCGACATCAAAGCCTATGTGCAGTCAAATCCCGGTCAGCTCGCCTGGGAGAAGCTCGACCTAACGAACATCGGCTACCGCCTCGTCGAGCAGGGCGAATCGAAATACGTCGGCGCGCGAGCGGCCGCCTGGGAGCTCGAGCTCGAACCGCGCGAAAAGCACTTCGATCGGCTCGTGACCGTCAGCACGTCGCTGCAAAAGGCTGGCGCCTACTGGGTCACCGCCCGCCTGCAAGATGGCAACACCACGCACATCGTGCTCTGGGTGGCCGACACGGCGATCTTGAAAAAGCCGCTCGACGGCAAGACGTGGCTCTATGTGGGAGACGCCGTAACCGGCGCGCCGATCGAGCGGGCGAATGTCGAGTTCTTCGGTTTCCGGCCGCGACATCTCGAAGGGCGCCGCTTCACGATCGATACCAAGAACTTCGCCGAGTTCACCGATGCCAGCGGGCAGATTCAACTGCCGTTCCGCCCCGAAACCGATCAGTTCCAGTGGCTGATCATCGCCCGCACTCAAGCGGCGGCCGGCAAGCCGGCGCGGCTGGCGTTTCTCGGTTACTCGCACATCTGGCAATCGCGGCGCAACGAAACTACTTATCGCGAGGACAAGGGCTATTTCATTTCCGATCGGCCGGTCTATCGCCCCAATCAGGCGGTGAAGTTCAAATTCTGGTTCGCTCAGGCGCGTTACGACGCACCCGACAAAAGTCCGTTCGCCAACACCAGGCAACATCTGATTCTCTACGGGCCAACCGGCGACAAGCTGCTCGAGAAAGACTTCACCTGCGACCAGTACGGCGGCTTCGATGGCGTTTATGAACTGCCCAGCGACGCGCGGTTGGGCATGTACCGTGTGCAAGTGAGCGACCGCTGGGGGGGGCAATTCCGCGTCGAGGAATACAAGAAGCCCGAGTACGAAGTGAAAGTCGAGGCCCCCACTGAGCCCGTGATGCTCGGCGACAAAGTGACCGCCACGATCACGGCCCGCTACTACTTCGGTGCGCCGGTCACCAAGGGCACGGTGAAGTATCGCGTGTTGCGCACGTATCACGACGAGCGCTGGTATCCGATTGGCCCCTGGGACTGGCTCTACGGGCGCGGCTACGGCTGGTTCGGCGGAGACTACGACTGGTATCCCGGTTGGCGCGTCTGGGGCTGCCCGCGGCCGTACTTCGGTTGGTGGCCGCGCGCGCATGTTCCGCCCGAAGTGGTGCTCGAAGGCGATGCGCCACTTAGTGCCGAAGGTCAGCTCAAGCTGGAGATTGACACCTCGCTGGCCAAGCTCGTACACGGCGATCACGACCACAAGTACGAGATCACCGCCGAAGTGACCGACGAATCACGCCGCACGATCGTCGGCCAGGGCAACGTGCTGGTCGCCCGCAAACCATTCGAGGTGCACGCCTGGCTCGATCGCGGCTGGTATCGCGCGGGCGATACGGTGCGCGCCAACTTCCGTGCTCGCACGCTCGACGATCGCCCCGTGGAAGGCACTGGCAAGCTCGCGCTCTTGAAAATCACCTACGACGACAAGCGCCAGCCGATCGAAACGCCCGTCGAAGATTGGGACCTGCCGACCAATGCTCAGGGTGAAGCCTCGCAGCAAATCCGCGCGGCGGCCGCCGGGCAGTACCGCTTGTCATACAAAGTCACCGACAAGGCCGGCCACACGATCGAAGGGGGCTACCTGTTCAGCGTCGTCGGACAGGGATTCGCCAGCGGCGACTATCGCTTCTCGGCTCTTGAAGTGATCCCCGAAAAGCGCGAGTACCGCCCCGGCGAGAAAGTCGGGCTGATGATCAACACCGATCGTGTCGGCAGCACGGTGCTCTTGTTCATCCGACCGACTGATGGCACCTACTTGCCGCCGCGCACCCTACGGTTGCAGGCCAAGAGCACGTTTGTCGAAATCGAAGTCGAACAGGGAGACATGCCGAACTTCTTCGTCGAAGCGGTCAGCATCGCCGACGCTCGCGAGAACCGCGACGTGCGCGACCTGCTGGTGCCGCCCGAGAAGCGCGTCGTGCAGGTGACGGTCGAACCGTCGGCCGAGAAGTATCGCCCCGGCGAACAGGCGAAAGTGCGGCTCAAATTCACTGGGCTCGACGGCCGGCCGATCTCCGGCTCCGTGGTCGCCACGATGTACGACAAATCGGTCGAGTATATCTCGGGCGGATCCAACGTTCCCGACATCAAGGAGTTCTTCTGGAACTGGCGGCGCACGCACTACCCGCAGGGAGAAAGCGATCTGAGCCGCTTCGGCTACAACATTCCACCCAAGGGCAAGCCGGCGATGCAGAACCTCGGTGTCTTCGGCGGCAACGTGGCCGAAGAAACCGATGGCGCGATGTACGCCAATGGGCGAATCATGACGAAGAACCGCCGGCAAGGAGGCATGGGGGGCGTGGCGGGCCGCGCCATGGCCGACGAAGCGATGCCGCTGGCGGCGGCCGCGCCGATGGAGGCGGCAGCAGGTGCGCCGGGTGGAGCGGCTGATGCACGGTTTGCAGGTGCGTTGGACAAGGCGGGTGAGGGGGAAGCCGGTGCCCCGCTCGTTGAGCCCACGGTGCGCACCAAGTTCGCTGATACGGCCTACTGGGCCGCGGCGCTGGTGGCCAACAACGATGGCGTCGCCGAGTTTGAACTGGCGATGCCCGAGAATCTCACCACCTGGAAGGTGCGCGCGTGGACCTTGGCCGATGGGGCTCGCGTCGGCGATGGCTCGGCCGAAGTCGTCACCTTCAAGAACTTGCTCGTCCGGCTGCAAGCGCCTCGCTTCATGGTCGAGAAGGACGAAGTGGTTCTCTCAGCAAATATCCACAACTATCTCGATCACGAGAAGCAGGCGACGGTCACCTTCGAGCTCGACGGAGGCTTGCTCGAGCCGATCGGCGAAGCGACGCAAAAGATCACGCTAGCCGCCGGCGGCGAGTCGCGCGTCGACTTCCGCGTGCGGGTGGTGCGCGAAGGTGAGGCGACGATCCGCGTCAAAGCGCTCACCGACGAAGAATCGGACGCCACGGAACTGAAGCTGCCGGTCTACGTCCATGGCATGCTCAAAACCGAATCGTATGCTGGCACGATCCGCCCCGACGGCGACACGGCCACGGTCGAGCTGCGCGTGCCCGAAGAGCGACGTGCCGAGCAAACGCGCCTCGAAGTGCAGTACGGTCCGACCTTGGCCGGCGCGATGGTCGACGCGCTCCCCTACCTGGTCAACTACCCGTATGGCTGCACCGAGCAGACGCTCAACCGGTTTCTGCCGACGGTGATTACGCAACATGTGCTGTTGGACATGAAGCTCGACCTGGCGGCGATTCGCGAAAAACGCACCAATCTCAATCCGCAGGAGCTTGGCGACCCCGCCAAGCGCGCCGAGCAATGGAAGCGCTACCAAGAGAACCCGGTCTTCGACGAGGCCGTGGTGCGCCGCATGGTGCAGGCCGGCCTTGAAGCCCTCGGCTCGATGCAGCTTTCCGACGGCGGCTGGGGTTGGTTCTCCGGCTTCGGCGAGCATTCCGATCCGCATACCACGGCGCTAGTGATGCATGGGCTGCACGTGGCGGCCGCCAACGACGTGGCGATCGTGCCCGACGTGTTGGCCCGCGGGCGTGACTGGCTCGTTCGCTATCAGGACGAACAGGTGCGGCGTTTGCAGAATGCCGCCACGAAGACCGAGCCCTACAAAACCCAGGCCGACAATATCGACGCGCTGGTCTATTGGGCGCTTGTCGAAGCCGACATCAACAACGGCAGCATGCAGGAGTATCTCTACCGCGATCGCGTGCCGCTCAGTGTTTATTCCAAGGCATTATTTGGTTTGGCGCTGCACAAGCTGGGGGCCAAAGAACAAACGGCCATGTTGCGCCGCAACATCGAGCAGTTCCTGGTGCAGGACGCCGAGAACGAAACGGCCTACCTGCAATTGCCGGACGACAACTACTGGTGGTACTGGTATGGCAGCCAGACCGAGGCGATGGCCTTCTACCTGAAGCTGCTGGTGGCCACCGAGCCGGCCAGCCCCGTCGCGCCGCGGCTGGTGAAATACCTGCTTAACAATCGCAAGCACGCCACCTACTGGAACTCGACGCGCGACACGGCCTACGTGGTCGAGTCGTTTGCCGACTACCTGGCCGCCACCGGCGAAACCAAGGCGAACCTCACGATCGAAGTCTGGCTCGATGGCCAGAAAAAGCACGAGGTGCAGGTCACGCCGGAAACGCTCTTCAGTTTCGACAATCGCTTCATGCTCGCCGGCGATGCGGTAACCGCGGGCGCTCACAAACTGGAGCTGCGCAAGCGCGGCACCGGTCCGCTCTACTTCAATGCCTACCTCACCAATTTCACGCTCGAAGACCCGATCACGGCCGCTGGGCTCGAGATCAAGGTCCGCCGCAAGGTCTACCGCCTGGTCCGCGAGAAAAGTGAGGTCGACGTGGCCGGCGAGCGCGGGCAGGTCGTCAGCCAGCAAGAACTGAAATACCACCGCGAGCTGCTCGACGATTCTTCCCAGCTCAAGAGCGGAGACCTCCTCGAAGTCGAGCTCGAACTCGATAGCAAGAACGATTACGAGTATCTCATCTTCGAGGATTTCAAAGCCGCCGGCTGTGAAGCCTTCGACGTCCGGAGCGGCTATACCGACAACGATCTGGGCGCGTACGTTGAGTATCGCGACAACCGCGCCAGCTTCTTCGTGCGACGACTCGCGCGCGGGCTGCACAGCACGCGGTACCGCTTGCGGGCGGAAATCCCAGGCCGATATAGCGCACTGCCGGCGACCGGCTTGGGAATGTACGCGCCGGAGCTGAAAGCGAACTCCAGCGAAATCAAGCTGCGAATCGAAGATTGACGCGCCGCGCGCTCCGTCGGCGCAGTTCTGCAGAGTCACTCTGCGCGCATAAAAAACGGCTGGCTTGCTCGGAGCCGAGAATGCCGAGCCTACCAGCCGGTTGGAATAGACCGCGTTTCGCGGCGCCTGGTTTTCAGCGGCAACTCGCGGTTAGGTATTGAGCATTGCCAGGGCCTTGAGCGCGCCGGCGGCCGCTTCGACGCTCCCCAATTGCGCCACGAGGTGCTTGGCGGCCAGCAGGTCCTGCATCGAGAATTTGTCGGCGCCCGAGCCTGGCTTGCGCCCGCGCTTCTTTCCCTTGGGTCCGCGCTTGCCGGCTTTGGCGTTCATGTTGTGCTTGATGTTACTTACCAATTGCGCCGAGACATTCACGCGATGCTTGGCCTTCAAAGTGTCGGCGGCTTCTTTGGGGGAAGCATCCGGATGACTCTCCAAATACGCGCGGATGGCCGCGGATTTGTTAAACTTCTTTCGCTTGCGCGACTTCTTCGCCTCAGTGGCAGTCGACATGGTACCTACTCTCCGGCTAAAGGTTCGCCCATAGGAAGTTCCGCTTATAGCACACGTTAAATTGAGCGGCAATGAGCCAAGACCTATGATTAGGGCGAGCGCGCAACAAATTTGTCCACGGGTAACCGTGAGTTTGGTATGCTAACGGCGAAACGCTAGTGAGGTGTCTTCCCAATAGACTGGTAACAGCGAGCGTTGTGCCAACGACCGCTCGCGGCCCCCAGCGCTTGGACTGTGGTGCCGAACATGCATACCGCCCGACGGCGTATTCATGAATTGCTGCCGGCCGCCGCGCTGCTGGTCCTGGCCGCGGTGCTCGTACCGGCGGTGGTCCGGGCGGCCGAGCCGGTCGATGTTGCCGCGGCCGGAGCCGATGAGCTCTTCGAGCTCAAGATTCGCCCCGTGCTGGCCGGCACCTGCTTCAAGTGCCACGGTGGCGACAAGGTATCGCAGGGCCTGCGCGTCGATTCGCGAGAAGCACTGCTTTCGGGGGGGGACAGCGGGCCGGCGATCATCCCAGGTGATGGCGCGGCCAGCCTGCTGGTCAAGGCCATCCAGCGCGACGAAGCGGTGTCGGCCATGCCCCCCGATGGGGCGCTGCCGGCCGAAGTCGTGGCCGATTTTCGCGCGTGGATTGCCGCGGGCGCGAAGTGGCCGGCGGCAACTGCTGACGACGTGAAAGCGGATGCCTTCTCCGCGGCGCGGCACTGGGCTTTTGGGCCGGTTCGCGTCAGTGATCCGCCGGCCGATCCGAGCGACTGGGCTCAAGGACCAATCGACCAATTCATCGCCGCAAGGCATCGCGCGACAGGCGTGTATCCGCAACCGCCGGCCGACCGGCGCACGCTCGTGCGCCGCGCCTTTTTCGACGTGATCGGGCTCCCGCCGTCGCCCGACGAGATGGAAGCCTGCCTGGCCGATAGTTCCCCCGATTGGTTCGCGCGCCTGGTCGAGCGGCTGCTGGCTTCGCCCGCTTATGGCGAGCGCTGGGGCCGCCACTGGCTGGATGTCGCGCACTATGCCGACACGGCCGGCGACAATGCCGACTATCCGATCCCCGAGGTGCGCCTCTATCGCGACTATGTCATCGACGCGTTCAACGACGACTTGCCCTTCAACGAGTTCGTTCGCGAGCAGTTGGCCGGCGACATCCTGGCACGCGACTCGCTAACAAGCGGCCAGTCGCGCGAGCGCTACGCGTGGCGGATCGCGGCCACCGGCTTTTTGGCCCTCTCGCGCCGCTACGCCACGGCCCCCTTCGAGCTCTGGCACCTGACGCTCGAGGACACGCTCGACACAGTCGGCAGCGCGTTCCTTGGGTTGACGCTGCGTTGCGCCCGCTGCCACGATCACAAATACGATCCCACGACAACGGCCGATTACTACGCGCTGTACGGCATTTTCGCCAGCACGCAGTTCCCCTTCGCCGGCTCGGAAGAGTTCGCCTCGAAGCAGTTCCCGCGGTCGGGCTTTGTCTCATTGCTGCCACCGGATGTAGCGGCGCCGCTTATGGCCCGGCATGCCGAGCAGCTCGCCGCGCTAAAAACCAAAACGGCTGACTTCGAAAAACACGATCCGCTCCTGGAGCACGCCCGACAGCTCGAAGCGCAGTTGGAGTTTCAGCGCCAGCAAGCCGAAGCGGCTCGCGCTTCGACTGGCGAGGCGGGCGGCTTCGGCAAACTCAGTGAGCAAACCGAAGAGCTCTTGAAGTCAGTTCGCAAACAGCATGAGAAGCAGCTCGCGACACTCCAACGCGATGTGCGCGCCCTCCAGATGTGTGGTCTGCCGCCTGACGTGCCATGTGCCTACGCCGTGCAAGAGGGCACGCCAGCCGACGTGCCGATCCAGCGCAAAGGCGATCCGGGTCAACCGGGCGAGGTAGTGCCGCGCGGCGTGCCAAGATTCCTCGACGGCGGCGTGCCGATCGCGATCCCCGCCGGCGCCAGCGGTCGCCTGCAACTGGCCGACTGGCTCGTGCGACCCGACAATCCCTTGGTGCCGAGGGTGATCGTCAATCGCGTCTGGCAGCATCACTTTGGCCGCGGGCTCATCGCGACCCCTTCGAACTTTGGGTTGCGCGGCGCGGCGCCCACACATCCCGAGCTGCTCGATTGGCTGACCGCGCGCTTCGTGGCCGATGGCTGGTCGCTCAAGAGTCTGCACCGGCTGATCCTGTCGTCGCAGACCTATCAGATGGCCAGCGGCTACGACGCCGAGTGTGCCGCGCGCGACGCCGAAAACGCAGCGTACTGGCGCTTCGAGCGGCGCCGGCTCGACGCCGAGGCCTTGCGGGACGCCTGGCTGGCCACTAGCGGCCGGCTCGATCGCCAGCGACCGGGCGTGCATCCGTTTCCGCCCATCCGCGATTGGGGTTGGTCGCAGCACAGTCCATTCAAGGCCGTGTACGAGTCGAACCACCGTACTGTTTACTTGATGACGCAGCGCCTCCAGCGGCATCCCTACCTGGCGCTCTTCGACGGGCCGGACACCAATCACACGACCGACGTGCGCACCAGTTCGACGGTCCCGCTCCAGGCGCTCTTCGCTCTAAACAATCCCTGGCTCGCCGAGCAGGCGGCCGCCTTCGCCGAGCGCGTCATGGCCGCCGGCAGCGATGCGCCCTCGCGCGTGCGCTGGGCTTACGAGCTGGCTTATGGCCGAGAACCGGCCGACGTCGAAGTGGCCGAGGCCCAGGTGTTTCTCGAACGTTACAGCGCCGAAATCGTGAAGACGGCCGGCGATACCGCGGTCCGCGAGCGCGAGCCCTGGCAAAGCCTGGCCCGGCTGCTGCTCACGTCGAACGAATTCGTGTATGTTGATTGAAGCTGTAGACGGGGTCTGTGACCCCGGTGCTTGAGAGCAGAATTGTAGGGTGCGTGAAACGCACCACGCGACGTGTTCGCGAATCGGCGGCAACCCAATTACGTTAGCTTGGTGTGCTTCGCACACCCTACAGGACGCTCGGCCTCGCAGAGGCCGGCTAAAGGTTCGGGGCCGGCTACAGTCGACCATCGCCTTTGCGGATCAAGCGCATGAGCGACGACCGCGACAAAGCGCCAGTGCACGCCACCTCGCCCTGCTTGCCGCGGCGCGCCTTCCTGTCGCGCTGTGCCGCCAGTGGAGCCGGCCTGGCGGCCGCCGCCTTGCACCAGCGCCTGGCGCTGGCCGCCGCGCTCGAAGGGGGTGGGCCGCTGGCCCCGCGCCCTGGGCACTTTACGGCCAGCGCAGAGCGGCTGATCTTTGTCTTCCTCACCGGCGGCTTCTCGCACGTCGACACATTCGACTACAAGCCACAACTGGCCACGGATCAAGACAAACTTGTCTCGGCCCCGAACCTCCGCGAGACCGGCACGCAGCCCTTGATGGCGTCCCCCTTCAAGTTCACGCAGCGAGGGCAGTCGGGGCTCTGGATCAGCGAGTTGTTCCCCCAGCTCGGCGGCCTGGCCGACGACTTGTGCGTCGTCCGCAGCCTGCACACCGACATCGTCGAGCATTTTCAATCCACCTTGGCCATGCACACGGGTAGCGCCACCGTGGCACTTCCCAGTTTGGGTTGTTGGCTGAGCTACGCGCTGGGAACGCACAACCCGAGCTTGCCGTCGTATGTGGTGCTGGCCGAGCATCTGCCTTACGCCGGTGCGCAAGTCTGGGCGAACAACTTTCTGCCTCCCGATCATCAGGGGGTGCGCGTGGTGCCGGGCGACGAGCCGGTCCCCGACTTGCGCTCGCCGGCGCGCTCCAGCACGCTGGCCGAACTGGAAGCGGAAATGCTTCGCACGCTCAACGAGCGCCATGCGGCGGCCCGCCCCGAGGATGCCAATCTACCCGCCCGCGACAACAGCTTCGCCGTCGCCCGCGGGCTGATGCGCGAAGCCCCCGAGGCGTTCGACGCGGCGCGCGAAAGCGCCGCCACCCTGGCGGCCTACGGTGTTGAACCCGGAGACAATCGTTCGTTCGCCTGGCAATGCCTGATGGCACGGCGCCTGGCCGAGCGCGGGGTGCGCGTGGTCGAGCTGATCGACACCGGTTCGCACGACAACTGGGACGCGCACGGCGACATGCAAGCCCATCGCCCCAAGGCGCAGCGCGTCGACGGGCCGCTGGCCGCGATGCTGGCCGATCTCAAGTCACGCGGCCTGCTCGACAGCACGCTGGTGGTTATTTGCACCGAGTTCGGCCGCACCCCTTGGACCGACGCCAAGGGGACGAAGGGGCGCAATCACTTCGCCAAGGCGTTCTCTTCACTCTTGACTGGCGGCGGCGTCCGCGGCGGCATTACCTACGGCGAAACCAACGAGCACGGCACCGAAATCGCCGCCGACCCCTGCCACGTGCACGACTTTCATGCCACGATCCTGCATGCGCTGGGGCTCGATCACGAGCGCTTGACGTACCGCTTCGCCGGGCGCGACTTCCGCCTGACCGACGTCGACGGCCACGTGCTGCACAACATATTTAGCTAGAACCAGTTTCAAAACCTGCTTGGGGTGCCACTGCTGGCTTGCCCAGCAGTGCAACGTTCGATAGGGCACTGCTAGACGCTTCTTGCAGTGGCACCCGACGTCGGTTCATCGCCGGTTTTGAAGCTGCTTCTAGTTCGCCCGCACATCAAAGCACCACAGGGTGCCCAGATCGCGAATGTAGAGCTTGCCGTCGGCCACGACCGGGTAGGTCCACGCCTTGCCGCGGCCGTGGTCGGGCACCTCGGGCGGCGTGAACCGGCCCTGCTCGCGGTATGCCTCCGGCGTGGCTTCGATCAGGGCCACGTCACCGTTCTCGCCGTGAAGGTAGATGCGGCCGTCGGCATAACAGACCGCGCCCGGTGCGATGCTGCGTTCCTGCCACTTCACTTCGCCCGTGGCGAATTCGACGCACAGCAGTCCCTGGGTGTTGGTGCCGTACAGGTAGTCGCCCACCTTCACGGCGCCGCCGATGCTGGTCGGCAGCGTCTTGGCGAAGTAGACCTGCTGGGCCTCGAGCGCTGAGCCGTTGGCGACCAGCCGCACCAGCCCTCCGCCAGAACGCGACGCGCCGCTATATACCGAATCGGCCGTGGCGATCGGCGTGGGGATGTTGGCCGGACTCCCTTCGGCGGTCTTCGTATAGCGCCAGAGCTGCTTGCCCGTCGCGGCATCGAGCCCGACGAGCCCCTTCTGCAAGAACTGCACGTACTGCTTGGCGCCGCCGAAGTTGGCCACGATCGCCGAGGCGTAGGCCGCTTCGTCCGCCTCGGGCAGGGCGGCCTTCCAAATCACGTCGCCGGTCGCTTTATTAAGTGCGACGACAGTGGCCGCGGCTCCGCCCGGAGACGCCACCACGGTGTCACCATCGACCAGCGGCGATTCGCTGTAAGCCCAAGCCCCCGGCACGCCGCCGAAATCGCTGCGCAAGCTCTTCTTCCAGATCAACTGACCGGTGCCAACATCGACGCCGCACAATTCGCCGTCGGAACCGAGCGCGAACAGTCGCTGGCCATCGACGGTTGGCGTGCTGCGCGCGCCGGGATACTGCGGGCCACGGTTGGCGCCCACCTTGCCGATCGTAGTGGTCCAGAGCGTGCTGCCGTCGGCGGCCGAGAGTGCCCGCACATATTCGTTCTCAATGCCGGAGTTGGCGATCAAATACAACCGATCGCCGGCCATGGCGGGGGTCGAGTAACCGTCCCCCAGGTCTTTGATTTGCCAGAGCAGCTTCGGCCCCGTGGCGGGCCATTGTTTCAACAACCCTGTCTCTTGCGAGACGCCGGTGCGATCCGGACCACGCCATTGCGGCCAGTCGGCGGCACGAGCGGGCAATCCGAACATCACTGACGCCAATGCGAGCAACACGCACGTGGGTTTCATGGATCATTCCTTTTTGCTGAGCCGATGAACTACGCACGGACACAGCCCGAGGCACGCGGCCGATGCCACCTGAACCCCGGCCCTCGTCAATGAGACCGGGGCGTCGACGGGAATTTACTCCACCACCGGCAGCACGAGGGCCGTGGGGCGCTCGGCGTCGTGGTAGATCGTGTTCCGCGCCATGCGCGGCGGTTTCTCGTTCTTGCCCGGCGCTTCACCCGTGTTCGGGTTCACCTCGAAGCGCGGGTGGTTGCTCGACGCGACGTGCACGGCGATGCGATGCCCTTTCTCAAAGACGTTGGCCGTGCTCCCGAGCACCACGGTCATGCGGGTGGGCTCTCCCGGCTTCATCATTTTGACTTCGCCAGGCCGATGTCCATCGCGATAACGGGTGCGCAACGGCTGATCGAGAATCAACGCCTCGTACCCGTCGGGATAGACGTCGACGAGTTTGACGCAAAAATCGGTGTCGGGACCGTCGGTGGCGGCGAACAGGTCGAGCGTGACCCGTCCGGCGATCTTGACGTCGCGCTCGAGCGCTGGCGTCTGGAAGCGCAGGTAATCGGGGCGCTGCCCCACCTCGCGCTGATCGAGCGGGCCGATCGGCAGGGTGAGATTCGCGCCGCCGACCGTCGGCACGGGGTTCTTGGGATCGAACTCGTACGCCGTCGACGACTCACTGATTGCCGGAGCCGTGGTCGAGAGCTCGCTCGGCGCGGCCAGGTAGTAGCGCGTTTCGCTAGCCTCGGGGGGCCAGTTGTCGGCAGTGTGCCAGCCGTTCTTTTCGGAGAACGCCTTTTTGCGGGCCGAGGCCATCTGGTAGTACTTCACGGCCGGCTCGTCATAGATACCGTTGGCTTCCCCCTTGAGATGATGTGCGAACCAGCGGACTTCGTCGGCCATCGAGTTCAATAGCCCTCCTCCGCCTTCATACTTGAGCTCACCTTTGAGCGTGCCGTGACCGAAGGGGCCCATCACGAGCTTCTGCTTGCCGCGGGCGCCCGGCGCGCCCTGGTTTTGCAAGTAGCTGAAGTTGCCCTGCGTGCCGACCGCGAAGATGTCGTACCAGCCGCCCACGTGGAAGATCGGGATGCGAATCTGGTGGCGATGCATCGCGATATCCTGCGCCAGCTCGAGCTTGCTGTCGGCCAGGGCCGCGCGGCGCAGCGGGATTTGATCCTCGGCCTTCTGGCCGCGCAACCAGCCTGTAGTGTCGGCCTCCTTGAACACCCCGCCGATGAACGTGGCCTCGGTCCAGAAGCTCTCCGGCGCCACGATCACGAACGCGCACTTGAGCGCCTCGGGCTGCGAGATCGCGGCCAACAGTGACGTGATGCCCATCGCCGACGCGCCCGACATGCCGACCTTGCCGTTGCACCAGGGCTGCTTGGCGATCCACTCGATGGTGTCGAAGCCGTCGTCGCGGTCGGTTTCGAAGATCTTATACTCGCCCTCGGACTTGAACCGCCCGCGGCAGTCCTGCACGACGTAGGCGTATCCCTCCTTGATGTAGCGCTCGCCGGCCAGCGACAGGCCGGTGTCCTTGCCGTAGGGAGTGCGCGTGAGGATGACCGGGAAGGGTCCATCCCCCGGCGGCAGCGAGACGTTGGTCGCCAGCCGCACGCCGTCGCGCATGGGGACCATTTCTTCGCGCTTGGCGGCCGATGCCGACTCGGCCGACAACGCAACCAGCAACAACACCCAGACCAACGACCAACCAAGCGGCCGACGCAGCGACGCGAGCAAGAGACGCATGAGTGATATCTCCCGACAGATTCGATGAAGCGATCAAGCGCCGTGCCAGCTCGGCGATACCATGGGTGCCGGTGCGCAGATAATCCCGCGCCCCCGCGGCCAATTCCGCATCATGGTAACCGCCAGAGCGCAGCACGGCAAAAGGCACGCTCAAGCGCGGCTTTGTTGCGTTATCTCGAGCATTTCAAGGCTGGACAAGCCAGCAGGTGGCACCCATCCAGCCTGCGAGACCACGGCTACGGCTCGTTGGCCTCGAGCGCCGCGGAGAGCACCTTGGTTGCCTGGTCGTGCAGCTCTTCGAGGTGTGCCTGCGAGTACGAGTCCTTCGTCAGCGAGCTGTTGCCCAAGGCGGCCGCAATCCGCTTGTCGATCGACTTCAAGTGATGCCGGGCCAGGCTGCGGGCGTCGGCCGGCGGCTCTGGCATGTAGAAGCCGATGAAAAAGAAGTCGTCGAACGAGCCGCCCGACTGCTTCGGACCAAGCACCATCTGCGCCAACCGCTTGAAGTGCTCGCGCTGCAAGTTGCGCCGCAGCGTCGAAACTTCCAGCTTGCCGGCGCTGGCAGCGGCGTCGGCCGCCGGCAGTTCGCTCCAAATTGCCCCGGTGAGCGATTCGAACACCTCGGGCAGCTTGAGCACCTCCTGGTCGGCGGCGGAGTGCAACTCGACATTCTGAATGCGCGCCAACACCGACGGATCGAGGAACCGCGACAGCACGATCCGCTGAATCCACGACAGCTCGTCGTACAACGAATAGTCGTCGCCATAGCGGTACGAGCCCCAGTGGTCCCAATACTCGGGGGCCAGCCGCTTGAGCAAATCGGGCGAGAACTTGAAAGCCTTGTCCGACAGCACGTGCTCGGCCACCAGGGCCATCGCTTCCCGCTGCTTGGCCAACGGAATCGGATCGAACGGCGGCCGCGAGTTCGGGTCTCCCTTGTGATCGCGATTGGTGAATTCACTGCCGACGTACTGCGCCGCCAGGTACGTCGACTGCGCGTACTCGCTCAATAGCAGGTTGAACGCCTCGCGGGCGCGCTGCCAACCTTCGCCCTCGGCCACGACCCGCTCAGCCAGGTCCTTGAGATTCTCTTCGACGAGCGCTAACCGCTGCTTCGCGTAGGCCAGCGGATCGCCCAAGTCGTACGCGTTCGTTCGCGGATCGGGGCTGGCGAACATGTCCTCGTCGGTGCCATAGATCAGGTCGGGCTCAGCCACGCGGCTGGCGATCTTCTTGAGCTCCTCGCCCTCGTCCCCCGAGATCGGCTTGTAAGCGTATTCGATCGCCCAATAGTCGTACGGCCCAATCGTCGGGCTGAAGTAGTGCCCTTGTGGCTGCCCTTTGCGGGCGATGTTGGCCGGCAGGTAGTCCATCACCGAGCCGGCCATCCCCTTCTTGGTGGTGATCTCGGTGTTGTTGCAATCTTCGAGGCTCAGCATGTTGCTGGCCTTAAAATTGTGCCGCAGGCCGAGCGTGTGCCCGACCTCGTGCATGGTCACTTCCTTAATAGCCTGGCCGATGTAATCCTGGGGAATCTTGCCCCCCAGCGGGAGTTTGCCCTGGGCCTGCAGAATCGCCGCCATGAAGCCCAACTGCTTGGCGATGCCTGGTCCCATCGAGCAGCACTGGCAGGCCGCCAGCGGCGACCGCAGCGCCGGCACGCCCGTCGTTTGCTCGCGTGGCCGCACCAAGGCCGTCAACCCGTCGGGGCTTTGGGCATAGCGATTGAGCGCGGTTTCGTGGCGCGCCAATTTCGGCATATCGCCGGCATACAGCTTGAACCACGCTTGCCGCTGCCCGGCGGCCAGCAGATCGAGCCCCTGCGGCAACCCCGCCCAGCGCAGGTACTGCTGCCGCCAGTATCGGACCATGGCCTCGTCGAAGAGGATGTCGGCATCGAGAATCTGGCCGGTCAGCGGGTTCGTGCGCGACGGCCCCATAGCAAACGCCGAACTGGTCGTGATCCAGCGGAACGTGTTATAGCGGATGTCTTCGGGGTCGAAGTCGTCCGACGACTGCTGATCGCGCACCTGAATCGCCTCGATGAAGCCGATCTTCTCGAAGGCCTTGTTCCATTCGAGAATTCCATCCTTGACATACGTGCGGTACTCGCGCGGCACGCTCTTCTCGATCCAGAACAAGATCGGTGTCTTGGGTGGCGACTTCTCCGCGCCGGCGTCGGCCTTCTCCAGTTGCCAGCGCGTGACGTAACGCTGGAACGGTGTTTTCTCGGCGTCGCTCGAATAGTCTTTAACCACGCTCAAGAAGTGCCCCACGCGGTCGTCGGCGGCCCGCGGCGTGTAGCCGTTGCTCTGCGGCAAGTTCGACAGGCCGAAGTGAATCGTCACTTGCGCGCCACGCGAGTCGGGTATATCTCCTTCGAGATACTTGCGCTCGTCCTGCCCGAGGAACAACAGAAATCCGTACATCGACAACGGGAAGACGGCGTTCACCTCGATCTCGACGTTCTCGGGAAACGCCTTCACCTTGCCCCACGTGCTCCGCGCGCGATCCGGGCTCACCCCGAGCCGAGCGAAGTCGGTCATGTACAGGTCGGCCAGGTCGACGAGCACGCTCGAGCCCTGCTCGCTCTTGATCGGCACCGCCAGCACGACGCTGTCGGTATACGAGGTCTTCAGCGCGTCGGCCTGCGGCGAGCCGGGGCTGGCCTTGTAGTAGACGTTCTTCCGCACCACGTGCAGATTGTTGGCCGCGCGACGGAAGTTCAACACCCACTGATCGCCGAAATTCAGCGTGTCGCCACCTAAGAACCAGAAGCCGGCCCCCCGGGCGATGGCGATCGGCGATATCAGATCCTTGTCGAACTGATCGGCGCGGACCTCCATCAACAGCGACTGTTCCTTCTCGTTGTAATACAGGTTGAATAAGCCCTCGAGCTTCTTGTGATCCTTGATCACCGTGTCCCAGGCGGGGAACTTTTGTGGCGCGGCGGGCGTGGCCGGTGCCGCCGCAGGTTGGGAGGCCGCGGGCGCCACGACCACATCCGCGGCCCGCGCCTTCGCCGACATGACCGCGCAAGTGGCCAGCGTCAACGTCGCCAGCAAGGTCGCCAGAAATCTACTCCCCCACGCACGCCGCCGAACGAACGATAAGCGCGCCATGACCTCATCTCCTGTGCTAATGCTGCGAAGGCACCTGTTCCCGGAACGCCGGCGTGCGCGGCTCGCGAGCGCGAACCCGAAGATGCCCCAGCACGCGGCATTGCCGGTTAGCTTAGTGCCGCCGACGTGCGAATTCAAACAAGCTGGCAGATCATGCCTCGACGAGGGTGCGTGAAACGCGCGTCGAGCCCGCTGGTACGTATGACTTCTCTGATGTCGTAGCGCCGAAATCGCAAAAGCTACTCCCTTGGCGTGAATTCCCCAGGCGCCGCTGCCTTTGACACTGCGCGCCACCCCGTTACGATTAACCGCAGCGGCTCGAAGTTGTTGACGCGCCGCCGATTACCCGCGTTTCGCTCGGAGGCCCTCCGTTGATCGTCACCCAGTTGGAACAGGCCCGCGCCGGCAACGTCACGCCCGAAATGGAGTTCGTCGCCCGCCGCGAGGGACTCGAATCCGAGTTGATCCGCGCGGAAGTCGCCCGCGGCCGGATGGTCATCCCGGCCAATCGCGTCCACCTCACGAAGCGGCTCGAGCCGATGTGCATCGGCATCGCCGCCCGCACGAAGATTAACGCCAACATCGGCAACTCGGCGGTCACCAGCGACATCGAAGGCGAACTCGAAAAGCTGCACACGGCCGTCCACTTCGGCAGCGACACCGTGATGGACCTCTCGACCGGCCGCGACATCGACAACATTCGCCAGGCGATCATCGACGCCTCGCCCGTGCCCATCGGCACGGTCCCCATCTATCAGATGCTGCAAAACCTCGACGACGACATCGTCGCCATGCGGCCGCAGCATTTTCTCGATATGGTCGAGCACCAGGCTCGCCAGGGCGTCGACTACATGACCATCCACGCCGGTGTGCTGCGGGCACACCTGCCGCTCACCATGGGCCGCGTGACCGGCATCGTCAGTCGCGGCGGTTCGCTGATCGCCAAGTGGATGATCTCCCACAACGAAGAGAATCCCCTCTACACGCACTTCGACGATCTCTGCGACATCATGCGCGAGTACGACGTCACCTGGAGCCTGGGTGACGGGCTGCGCCCCGGCTCGATCGCCGATGCCAGCGATGATGCCCAGTTCGCCGAGCTCAAAGTGCTGGGCGAATTGACGCGCCGCGCCTGGAGCCGCGGCTGCCAGGTGATGGTCGAGGGTCCTGGGCATATCCCGATGGATCAGATCGACATGAACATCAAGAAGCAAATGGAGTGGTGCGACGAGGCGCCGTTCTACGTGCTCGGCCCGCTGGTGACCGACATCGCGCCGGGCTACGACCATATCACCAGCGCCATCGGCGCGGCCTTGGCCGGCTGGAGCGGCGCGGCCATGCTCTGCTACGTGACGCCGAAGGAGCACCTGGGATTGCCCGACCGCGACGACGTGCGGCAAGGAGTGATCGCCTACAAGATCGCGGCGCACGCGGCCGACCTGGCCCGGCACCGCCGCGGGGCCCGTGACCGCGACGACGCGCTGAGCCGCGCGCGGTTTGCCTTCGACTGGAACGAACAGTTCCGATTGTCGCTCGACCCCGAAACTGCCCAGCGGATGCACGACGAAACGTTGCCGCAAGACACCTTCAAAAGCGCCCACTTCTGCAGCATGTGCGGGCCGAAATTCTGCTCGATGAAGATCACCGAGGAAATCCGCGCGATGGCGGCCGCCGGCTCGACAACGGGCGACGCGTCCGTCATCGCCGATGCTTCCTTGACTTCGCCGGCCGAGCCGAAAGAGCTGATCGAGCTCTCCCGCAGCCCACGAGGGTAAAACCGCGTTGAGTTGGACTTAATTGGGGTGCCACTGCTGGCCCAGCAGTGCTCTGGTATTCACTCACGCGGAGCATTTGTGGGGTGCGTGAAACGCACCAGTTCTCTCGCGCAGCATCTGGTGTGCTTCGCACACCCTACAAGATTGACATTCACTCACGCGAAGCCGCGGAGCATTTGTAGGGTGCGTGCAACGCACCAGCTCGCTCTAAATCGGGGTGCCACTGCTGGCTTGCCCAGCGGTGCCCTGATATTAACCCACGCGAGCATTTGTAGGGTGCGTGAAACGCACCAGCTTTCTCGCGCCGCATCTGGTGTGCTTCGCACACCCTACAAGATTGACATTCACTCACGCGAGCATTTGTAGGGTGCGTGAAACGCACCAGTTCTCTCGCGCCGCATCTGGTGTGCTTCGCACACCCTACAAGACTATGCTTGCATTACGACCTTGGCCCGCCGCGGTGAACGAATCCCCTACCGCTTCCGCACCAGGCACGACCAGCCCAGAAAGCGCACCGGCACGCCGGGCGCCTCGTCGAACCGAAACTCGTGCAGGTCCACGATCTCGAACGCCACGCCAAGCTCATCGCGAAGCTCATTTTGGCTAACCACCGGCGGACCGGGATCGTGCGGCTCGCGCGCGTTGCCGGCCAGGATTAAGCCGCGCCCGCCGGCGGCCAGTTGCCGCGCCACGGCGGGGGCGTAAGCGCGCGGCGCGCCGCGTCGTACGGCGTGGTAGCAACCGCGATCGAAGAAGAAGCCAAACGGTCCGCCCAGGTCAGGCAACGCCAGCACGTCGGTGGCCAAGAAACTCACTCTGACTTCGGCATCCGCGGCGCGCTGCCCGGCGCGCTCGATCGCCAATGGCGCCACGTCGACGCCGGTGACTTCAAAACCCTGCTGGGCGAGCCAGACGCTGTTGGTTCCGGTCCCGCAGCCGATGTCGAGCGCGCGGCAGGGCGCAATCGCGTGTTGCTTGAGAACCTGCTGGTGCGATAGCCCAGGAGTTTCGGACACCGGCGGGAACCGGATAATGGTTCCCCAAGGAGGTCCGAACGATGGACGA
>JAIESQ010000080.1 GCA_019745975.1 Pirellulales bacterium | reverse complement strand
CGCCGGTCCCCCGCCGGCCTGGCACGAGAGCCCCTTCATGCGAGCCTGCCGCCGCGAGCCGACCGACCGCATCCCCATCTGGCTGATGCGTCAGGCCGGGCGCTACTTGCCCGAGTATCGCGCGATCCGCGCCCAGACCACCTTTCTCGAGCTCTGCAAGAACCCGGCCCTCTCGGCCGAGGTGATGATCCGCACCGTCGAGCGGCTCGACGTCGACGCCGCGATCATCTTCTCCGATCTGCTGCCGATCCTCGAGCCGATGGGCTTCGATCTCGAATTCGCGCAGGGCGAAGGGCCGCTGATCCATAACCCCGTGCGCGCCGCCGCCGATGTCGACCGCGTGCTCGAGCTCGACGGCGTCGCCGCCCTCGACTTCGTCATGGAAACCGTGCGCCTCACCCGCGCCGGCCTCCCCGAGCGCATTCCCGTGATCGGTTTCGCCGGCGCGCCGTTCACGCTGGCCAGTTACGCGATCGAAGGAGGCTCGAGCCGCAGCTTCCTGCACACCAAGACGCTCATGTATCGCGACGCCGGTGCCTGGCACGCCCTGGCCAGCCGGCTGGCCCGCGCCGTCGCGCGCTACTTGATCGCCCAGATCGCCGCCGGCGCGCAGGCCGTGCAACTCTTCGATAGCTGGGTCGGCTGCCTGAGCCCCGACGACTACCGCACGTTCGTCCTCCCCTACACGCGCGAAGTCATCGGCCAGTTGCCGCTCGGCGTGCCGGTGATTCACTTCGCCACCGGCAATCCGGCGCTCTTGCCGCTGTTGGCCGAAGCGGGCGGCGACGTGATCGGGCTCGACTGGCGCATCGACCTCGACGCCGGCTGGCGGCTGGTGGGGCACGATCGCGCCGTGCAAGGCAATCTCGACCCGGCGGTGCTGTTGGCGGATCGCGAGGAGATCTTTCGCCGCGCGAAGGCCATTGTCGATCAGGCGGCCGGCCGCCCAGGGCACATCTTCAACCTCGGGCACGGTGTCCTACCGCAAACCCCGCCCGACAACGCCCGCGCACTGATCGATTTTGTGCATTCGCTGCGCAAGTGATTTGGATTGGGTGCCACTGCTGGCTTGCCCAGCAGTGTCTGTCGCACGAACGCCAACACCATCCCGCCGCGCTAGCCCGCATTTCTCACCAACTTCGTCGCGAGCGGAGTTAAGTGCTTGGATGGCAAGAAGCAGGGTGTGAATCGACCGGAAGCGTATTGGCTCATACGCTCTGGATCGAGACGCACCCGGCGACGCCGCCATCCCAGGACTTGGGCTCCGCGTAGCAGATGGCTGGTGAGAAATCCGGGCTAGCGCAAGAGCGCCCGCGAGACGATTCGTCGAACGCATCCGCTGTCCTGGCCTGACAGGCCGGTTCTGTCGGCCGAGGCCGTCGGGCCTCGGTACACTGTCCGCAAATCGATCCCCGACCCTGACAGGGTCGTTCATGGCCCCCCCGTCCGGGTTGCGTGGGCCGCGTTATGACCAAAATAATGTTAGTAACAATGGTCATACTAGTCTTGACAAATAGCCACCGATTGCTAGGATGAACGAGCCGCCAGCGGCTACGGAACGCCGTCCGCGCGGATACCGTACCCCACGCTTGCCGTGGCACGGCCATCCTGGCCGTGATGGCACATGGGCTAGAAGCCCATGCCACGGTGGCGAGTGCCCTGCGCGCTGCGCGACGATTACCTTGTTAGCCGCGAGATTTATCCCGCGCGCTAGCTCGTGCGACGTCGCGCCACCACTGCGCGAGTTTCGATGTCGCGTCGTGCTTGCTAGCGCGCGGAGCAAGCTCCGCGGCTAACGCTTCGGAGACCCATACCGGGACGCAAAATGCCCCGCGGGACGCAACCGGGACGCAAGATTCTCCAATTTGCGTCCCGACGCAACTAGTTCATAGAAAAAAGGTTAACCGCATGTAACAGCACGCCGGGACGGTAGGGACGCAAATTCCCGGGCAATCTTATTCTGGAGGGCGCGGCCGACGGTGCGCAGCGCCATGTGGCCCGCCGCATTAGCCACCGGCCAACGCTCCCACGATCAAATACGGCTCGTCGCCACTTGCGACCGCCGCGGGCAATGGCTCGTCGGGCGATTGGTTCGACAAGTCTTCTTCGCAGGCGAAGAACCGCAGGAACGGCCGCCGCCGCCCGGTGTGGTAGTCGCGGATCGTGCCGCTCAGCATCGGGTAGCGGGCTTCGAGCGCGTCGATCACGGCGCGCTGCGTGGCCGCGCCGTCGAAGTCGAGCCGCACTTCCCCCTCGACCTTGGCCAACATCCGCAAATGAAAGGGCAACACGACGCGAATCATGCGATGGTTTGCACCTCGACCGATACGACCGCGGGGAGATCGCGGACGATCGCGGTCCAGTTGTCGCCGGCGTCGGCCGACGCGTAAACCTGCCCGCCCGTCGTGCCAAAGTACACGCCGCACTCGTCGAGCGAGTCGACCGCCATGGCGTCGCGCAACACGTTCACGTAGCAGTTGGCTTGCGGCAAACCGCGGGTGAGCGCTTCCCACTGGTTGCCGCCCGTGCGGCTGCGGAACACTTGCAGCTTGCCGTCGAGCGGAAAGTGCTCGGCGTCGCTCTTGATCGGCACGACGTAAATCGTCTCGGGCTCGTGCGCGTGTACGTCGATCACAAAGCCGAAGTCGGTCGGCAGGTTGCCGCTCACTTCGTGCCATTGGTCGCCGGCGTTGTCGCTGCGCATCACGTCCCAGTGCTTCTGCATGAAGAGCGTACCGGGACGCGAAGGATGCATGGCGATGCGATGCACGCAGTGGCCGACCTCGGCCTCGGGGTTCGGAATCTGGTCCGACTTGAGCCCGCGATTGATCGGCTTCCAGGTCTGGCCGCTATCGTCGGTGCGAAACGCGCCGGCCGCCGAAATGGCGATATAGATCCGCTGCGGATCGCTGGGATCGAGCACGATCGTGTGCAGGCACATGCCGCCGGCCCCCGGCTGCCAGAACTTGCCCGAGCCATGTTGGCGCAATCCTGGCAGCTCCTGCCACGACTTGCCGCCGTCGGTTGTTTTGAAAAAGGCGGCGTCTTCGGCGCCGGCGAAAACCGTGTCGGCGTCGGAAAGCGAAGGCTCCAAGTGCCAAACGCGCTTGAATTCCCACGGGTGAGGCGTGCCGTCGTACCACAGGTGCGTGCCGGGGTTCCCCTCATAGACAAACTTGTTGTCGACCGGTGCCCAGGTCTTTCCGCCGTCGTCCGAACGCTGAATCAACTGACCGAACCATCCGCTCGACTGCGAGGCATAGATGCGATTGGGGTCTACCGGCGAACCCTTCATGTGGTAGATCTCCCAGCCGGCGAAATGCGGGCCGCTGACATCCCATTTTTGACGCTTGCCGTCGGAGCTAAGAACAAAAGCTCCTTTGCGCGTGCCGACCAGGACTCGTACCGAGCTCATGCGATGGCTCCCTCGCTAGGTTGTGGTGCAGTCGAGATTGTTTCGCGCGGCAACGATCGACTCAAGCGATCGGCGGACAGTTTGTTCGGTAGTTCGTTAGCCGGGACAACGAATACAGAGATCGCGGCAAGCACGCTTAGCGCCATGGGGTCGAACGTCGTTCCACTAACTAGTCGAACGTCGAGCCGCGTATTCGACCTAGCCGACGTGGCTTCCGAGCCACACAGTTCGTGCCAGCGGCTGTCGGTCGCCGCATCAACGAAATCGAATCCCTCGAAACGCAGTTCAGTACTGCGGATCCACCGCGAGACAAACGAACTGGCGAGGATCGCCGCTACGAACGCCAGCGCGATCGTCAGCCCCGAGTGATTCACCAGCGTCGTCAAGGCGGTCATGGCCAGGAAGAAACTGCCCGCCAGCACCGCCAGCGCGAGCAGCGGGTACCGTGCCAAACGTGTCCCGCTGCGCCGCTGCAAGTCCTTGGCCATGGCCAGCGCGCCGCCGGCCAAGAGCACCAACACGCTCGTCGTATAAGCCCACTGTTGCGACGAAGGACTGGCGCGAAACACCACGGTAATCACCAGCACGATCGCGTTGAGCAGGTGCATGATCAGGCCGACGCGACCCGCCCAACTGATCTCCATCCCCAGTCGGCTCAGGTAATGCGGCAACAGGGTCTGCAAGCCCATCGTCACACTCGCGCCCGCCAGGCAGAGCACCAGGGCGGTCGACAGATCGAACAAGTCGCCGAACTTGTTGCCAAACAGCGGATTGATTTGGCCACCGGAATCGACGGCCAGCGGCGAGCCGTGTGCCAGATACGCCAGTGCGCGATGCTCGGCCAGTCCGCCTGGCATGATCTGCGGCTGCGGCACGAGCAGCGTCGTCACCAACACGGCGCTGGTGAGGTAAACGGCCATGATCGACGCCGCCACGACCATCAACTTGCGCGTGTTGCGGACACGGCCGGCACGCGAACCAGGTTTGCCGCCGGTCGCCCCGCTCACCGCCGGCGTGACCGTCATGATCATCTCGAAGCCGGTCAGCCCCAGCGCCATCTGCGGAAAGGTCCAAAGCCCGACGCCAAGCCACGTCCACAACCAGGCCGACGCATGGTCTCCCCCTTGGCTCGTGGCCTCTTCAGCGACAAAGAGCGCATCGCGCCACCCTTGCCAGGTCGCGGGGTGCTGCGCCACATAAACCAGCCCACTGCCGATCACCAGGGCGTTGACGATCAGATAACAGGCAACCGCCAGCGCTGTCAGTTGCAGCATCCGCCGCGCCATGCCGTTCTTGAACAACTGCCAGAGCGCGAACGACACGATCGACAGGCCGAGCGTGATCGCCACCTGGCGATCGGCCAGGTAGTGCGCCGCGCCGGCCAGCGGCGGCCACCAGGTCGAAGTATCGACCCAACGGTTCGTTTGCAGGCGATCGAACAAGCGTTGTCCATGCGGGTTGTCGATCAGGTGGATCGCGGCGTCGGCCAGCGACAAGCTGCGGGTGATCACAAAGTCGGACGCCGCGAAGCCCAACAGCGTGAGCACGACGAGCTTGCCGCGCCAGCCGGGGACGTGATCTTCGAAGATGCCCGCCGCGCCCGTCGGACGAGCAGCCCACGACGTACCAATAGATTGGCAGCGCCATCAAGAACGTCACGAGCACCACGCCTGCGGCGGCCACCGGCGCCAGTGGTCCGGCGGCCGCCACGGCGATCGAGGGCAAGTACGCCAGCGTGCTGAAATAGTCGACGCCGATCAGACACAAGACGAGCGGCCAGGGGCTAGTGGCCTGCTGGCCGCGAGAGCGATCGTGAGACATGGTTGCCTGGCCCCGCGCCGCCGTCGGCGCAGTCGAGTGACAGTGCGGACGTTATTGCACAGCAGTTTCCGGCAGTCACTCGCTCTTGGCTTGCTCCTTGCTTTCGTCCTGGATGTCCAGTACGGCGCGCTGGTGCAGCACGCGATCGAGCTCGTTCCAGAAGAAGAACAGGCCGATGACGTTGTCCCAGCGTTTGATCACGTTCTGGTGATTGTCGACGGCCAACAGATCGCCGCCGCCAAACGTGAGCAGCGTCTCTAGCACGTCGCGATACTTCGTGCGGAATCGCAAGCCCGTGCGGTCGGTGAGCTCGCTCCCCTCGCCGAAGTGGAACTCACCGATTTCGTTCGGCGTGAACCGCTTGCGGCCGTTGAGGGCCATGTGCAACAGCGAACCGAGCCAGGGCAACAGCAGCAGCCAGCTCAACACCGTGACCGTGCCGGCATCCAGTTTCGGATGCAAGCTGGCCAGGTAGTCGAACACGGCCCCCAGCAGCACTACTTGCTTCACCTGCTCGACGTATTTCGACGTCAACCAGATAAGCGTGAAGATCAGTGCCCATAGGGCGAGCTTGCGCGTGCTGAAGTCGTACAACATCGTCACCAGAAAGTAGACCAGCACCCAGACGTAGACCCACCCTAGCGTGCCCGCCAGTTGCGGCGAGTGCTCGACGATCTCCGCGCAGACAAAGCCCATCACGATCAGCGGCCAGAGGAAGAAGCTGGGGTGCGCCGTGTAGACGGTGACCTCGTTGGAGTCTCCCTTGCGTCCGCGCAGCAGCGCCAACGGCAACGTCACCATGAAGCCCGCGAACTGCCACACCGCTTGAATCGCGGGGCGAATAATCCGCCGTCGTTGGCGGGGCGCCGAATCGGTCGCGGTCGAGAGCGTCGCGTCGTGGCCGAAGCGGTCGTGCGATTCGCGTGCCGCGGCACGCCACCAATCATTCTCCTTAAGCGAAGTGTCCACGTTTTTCTCCTTGCGTCGGAACGACGCGTTTGCCCGTCATTTTATCGTGGTTTTGGCGAGAACGGTCGCTACGCAAACGGCGTGCGCATGTCGGCGGCGCAATCGCCATCAAGAGTTACGTGCGATTGCGGTCGAGCCGATTTTGCTTCAGCGGGAGACGGACTTGATCGTGTTGCGAGGAATTGCCAACCGCTCAAATCGCATGCAGCCGTTACTTCGCGTAGGCAGTGGCGATCTTGTACAACCGCGTGAACGTGCGCAGATAGATCGCCCCAGCGGCAACGGCGGGCGAGGCCCGCATCCCTTCGTCGAGCACGTTTCGGGCAAGGATCTCCGGAGGAACCGTCGTGCGCACGACGGTTGTCGTGCCATCTTCGTTACAGGCATAGAGGTGGTCGCCAACTACAACGGGCGACGCGACGTACGATCCGCCGAGCCGCAGCACTGCCAGCTCTTCGCCGGTCTTGGCGCTCAGTCCATAGAGCACGCCGTTGTCGGTCAGCATCCAGATACGGTCGCGATCGAGCGCTGGACCGCTCAGTCGGGAGTTGCCCCGCGTGCGATTCCACACGATATGCGTGCTGTCGACGTTGCCGCGCGTCGAGTCATCGAGGCGCACGGCCATGAACTTCGCGCCGCCGGAGCCTGTGTTCATGATCGCCAGGTTCTCGAAGAACAACGGTGGCGCCGCCGCGTTGAAATCCTCATGGGTGACCGTCCAAATCTCTCGTCCGGTCGCCGCTTCGTAGCCGAACGCCGCCCGCGAGCCGATCGATACTAGTTGCGTCGTGCCGGCGACGTCGATGGTGCCCGGCGTGCCGTACGCTTTGCGCAGGTCGCCATCGAGCTTCGCTTTGCCGTTGGCGTCCAGGTCGTGATAGTCGGTCGAGCGATCGGTTCGCCAAATCGTCTTGCCGGTGCGCTTGTCGAGCGCCGTGACGTACTGCTGATCGATGCCGTCGAACGTAAGAATCAGCAGATCGTGCCACACGTAGGGCGATGAGCCTGGTCCGCGGAAGTGACGACAAGGTAGATCGCGACGTTGCCAGACGACCTCGGCAGTCTTTGGATCGAGGCGCGCCGTGCCATAGCTGCCGAAGTGCACGTACACCGCGTCTTCCTCGAGCACGCACGTCGGCGAGGCATAGGTGTTGACTTCGTTGCCCAAGGGCTCAGGTGCAGCATTTTCGAAGAGCAGCTTGTGATGAATTACCTGCCCGATTTGCGTATCGATTGCATAAACGAACTGCTGCTTGCCGTCTTTCGTGGCGGCGGTGAGCCACAGCCGGCCGTTGCCGATGACCGGCGTCGAGTGGCCGAAACCTTCCAGATCGACCTTCCACGCGATGTTCTTGCCGGTGGCTTCGTCCCACTCGGTGGGGACGCCGCGAGCATCGCTGGGGGCCGCGCAACCGTTTTCGAAGGGTCCATTGCGGCGCGGCCACGGCAGTTCGGCGTTGGCTGGCGGCGCAAGCCCTAACACCAGCAGGCCGACAATCAGCACTCGATCTCGATTCATCATGTTGCGCTATCGCTTCGACTCATCGCGCGACTCGACCACCAGCGTCCGGCGCACCTTACTTGCTCGGCAATTCGAGCACCTCGACCTTGCGGATCGCGACCTTGCTTCCCGGATCGTGCTGCTGGAAGGCGAAATGTCCTTCCTTGAACGACAGCGCGAAATCGAAGTATTCGTACAGCTCGTCGCCGTTGACGGTCACCTTGATGCGCGTGATCGGCTTGCCGCGCCACACGTCGTCACGCACTTCGATCTCGTAGGTGAACCAGGCGTCAGGCTCGACGAGGCGCTTGTAGACGTGGCACATGCCATAGAGCGAACCGGTGCGGATCGGGTCGCGATGCGTGCTGTCGATCTGCGCCTCGTAGCCATCGGAAAAACTCGGCCGGCGCGTGGTGCGGAAGTATAGCCCCGAGTTGCCGCGATCGTTGATCTTGCACTCGGCCCGGTAGCGGAAGTTCTTGTAGGGGCCCTTGGTCGAGACAAGCATCGAGGCCTGGCCCGAGCCGACGATCGCGCCGTCGGCGACTTCCCACACGCTTTTGTCGCCACCGACTTTCTCCCAACCGTCGAGCGACTTGCCGTCGAACAGCGGCACCCAGACGCCGTCGTCAGCGGCCCGGGCGCCGCTAACTGGCGACAGCGAAATGGCGAGCACCCAGGCCGCCAAACCAACTCCGCGATACACCGGTTTCATCGATCTTCCCTCGACGTTTGGATTCTTTCACGTGCCTGCGAAACCACATGGGTCAACGTGGGACAATCATGTACCCGCCCCCGACCGACTGCAACTGGCGAAGCACAAATTCTTCGAGATGCCGGCCGCGACCCGCGTGCCGCAATGGCAGCAGCCGGACACGTCGCCGATCTGGTGGCCGCGCCGCCAGCGTGAGCGTTGGCGATCCGAGAATCTTCGCGCCCGGTGTTCGGCGCTTGCTTCACCGCAGGTGAAGCCAGAGAATTGCGCTATGCCAGCAAACGTACTCGTCGCGCAACGGGCAGGCGGTGGCTCGACATGAGCACGGACGATCTCAAGCAAGGGTGGACGCATCAGCGGGTATTCCTGTTTACCGATGTCGTCGACTCGGTGGGTTTCAAGACCCAGTACGGCAACGAGGCGTATAAGGAAGAATACGGCTGGATCGACGAACTGCTGCGTTCAACGGTCGCGTCGCTTCCCGGCGGCGAGATTCTGCAGGATTTGGGCGACGGCCGGTTGTGCACCTTCGTCACCAGCAGCAGCGCGGTGCAGGCGGCCTTGATCCTGCAGTATCGCCTCGTCCAGCGCCAGTGGCGGTTCGAGCCGCTGACTGTGCGGATTGGCATCCACGCCGGCGAGGTCAACCGCCGCGAGTCGGGCTCCTTCTCCGGCCTGGCCATCGACACGGCAGCGCGCGTGATGGGGCTGGCGGGCCCGCGGCAAATTTTGATGACGCGGACGATCTTCGACGACGCCCGCGCCTACGTCCTGCGGCATCCGCCCGTTGACGGGCAAGAGATCGATCGGCCGCTGCGCTGGGTCTCGCACGGCGAGTACGTCTTCAAGGGACTGGGCAAACCCAACGAGATTTTCGAGGTCTTCGCCGAGGGGATTGGCCCGGGTGAACCGCCCCCCAACAGCGAGAAGGCGCGGCGCGTCGACTCCGACGATCTGTCGTGGCGACCCAAGCCCGGCGAGCCGATCCCCTTCAAAATCCCGACGTGGACGCTCAAGCAATTGCTTGGCTCGGGGAGCTTTGGCGAAGTGTGGCTGGCCGAGCGCGGATTGACGCAAAACGTCTTCAAGTTTTGCTTCGACGCCGAACGGCTGTTGGGACTGCGGCGCGAGGTCGATCTCTTCGGCCGCATGCACACGATGCTTGGCGATCGCACCGATATCCAGCACGTGTTGGACTACCATTTCGAGAATGCGCCGCCGTATTACGTGCAGTACGAATACGCCGCCGGGGGCTCGCTCACCGACTGGTTCGAATCGCAGGGTGGCATCAGCCAGGTGCCGCTCGCACAACGCCTCGAAATTGTGCGGCAGGTGGCGTTCGCGCTCGATTCGGCGCATGCCGCCGGCGTGCTGCATCTGGATATCAAGCCAGCCAACGTGCTCATGCGCAAGGACGGCCGCGGCGGCTGGCAGCCGGTGCTGGCCGATTTCGGCATGGGCAAGGTCAACAGCGAAGTCATTGCCCAGCAGAAGTCGCAATCGATCAGCATGGCTGTGGCCGCCGGGGCGCTCGACAGCTCGGGGGGCACCATGGCTTACATGGCGCCCGAGTTGATCGATCTCAAGCCCGCCACCACGCGCTCCGACATCTACTCGCTAGGCGTGCTGCTCTACCAGTTGGCGGCCGGCGAGATCAAGGCCCTGGCGCCGGGCTGGGAGCGCGACGTTCCCGACTCGCTGCTGGTGCACGACATCGCCGACTGCGTGGCGGGCGACCCGGATCGCCGGCTCCCTTCGGCCCGCGATCTGGCCGATCGCCTGGCGGCCCTCCCCAAGCGGCGCCGGCGTTTGGTGCGCAAGCGCGTGCTGAATTGGGCCTCGATCGGGCTGGCGGTGATCGTGCTGGCGAGCATCCCTGTTGTGCAGTCGTGGTGGTTGCAGCGCGAACAGGAGCTCGAGCAGGCCGCCAGCGACCTGTTCAAAGACTCCGTGCAAACGATGCGCGATGTGTTTAACGAAGCGCTCAGCGACGAAATGCGCGACTTGCCCGAGTCGGTCCGGCTGCGGCAAACCCTGATCAAGTACTGTCAGTCGTTCGCCCAGGAGCATCCCTCGTACCTGGCGAAGTTTCCCGACTACGACAACTTGTTCCAGGAATTTGCCGACGACATTCGCGCCTTCGACCCGCAAATGGCCTCCCAGCTTTACGAACGGGCGATCGCCCACCAGGAATTAGTCAAATCACAGGGGCGCGCCGTCCCGCCAGGGCGCCTCCTCGAGCTGCACATCAAGCGCGGTGAAGTGCGCACCGAGCTGGGCGATCGCGGCGCACGCGACGAGCTCGAAGCCGCCGCCCAGGCGCTTGTGAACTTGCAGAACGAGCAACCCGACGATCCGGAGGTGCGCTACTTGCTGGGGCAATGCTACCACAGCCTGGCGGCCAACTATCACGAGCTCGACGCCCAGCTCGAGAAGGCGATTCAGTACTTTCTGGTCAGCCAAGGCTACTTCGATTGGCTCGTCCGCAAGCACTGCGCCGCGGAAGACGCCAGCGCCGGTGCCTTGGTCAGTGGCGAAGTGCAGCGACAATGTGCCCGCTATCAACAGGCGCTGGCCCGCAGCCACGGCTACCAGGGGGACATCTACCTCGAAAGTAACGACTTGTCCAAAGCGCAGGCAGCCTACGACGAAGCCTTGCGCATTCGCAAGCAACTTGTCGCGGAGAACGAGGACGACGACCATCGCCGTTTCGAACTAGCGCGCAGCTATCAGAACTCGGGGCGCCTGGCGTCGCGGCAAGGGCATGTCGACGACGCATTGGCCGCCTTTGAGGCAGCGCGCGACATGCAACTCAAACTGCACGATAAGAAACGCTCCGTGCTGAAGTACAAGACCGACCTGGTCTATACCTGCCGCAACATCGCTGAGTTGAGCCTCGACCGCGGCGACCTGAAGAAGGCCGGCGAGGCTGTTGAGACCGCCGCGCATCTGGCCGCCGAAATGCCCGAGTCGTACGACGGCGTCGAGGCCCGTTCGACCGTGGCGCTGATTCGCGCCCGCCAGGGGGTCGCCGAAAAATCGGCCATGGCGGCTGAGCTAGCCGCCCAAGCCCGCAGATCGCTCGAACAGTTCATCGGCCAGACGGTAGGAGCACCTGAAAACACCACGGCCGCGGTCGATCAAATCAAGGACTGCGAGCAGCTCTACGATCTGGCGGTGCTCGACGCGCTGACGGCCAGCGCCTCGCCGGAATTGCAGGAAAGCAAGCGCGTCGAGACGATCGACCTGATTCGCAGGGCCATCGACAAGGGCTACCGCGACGCCGCGCGGTTCGAGCGCGACCAGGCCTTCGCCCTGCTCAGGCCGTCGGATCGCGATGAGCTGGCCAAGGCGATGCGCTCTTAGACTGCCGGCCACGACTCGCTCGCGCGATCCGCCACCTGCGGACTCTTTCTGGATCGCGCCGCGCTGGCTTATTCCCGACTACTTCGCGGCTGCAGCCTCGCGCATGCCGGTATATAGCTGCTTGCGAAGGTCTTGAAAGTACGCGGGTGTCGACGGCATGAATTGGGTCATCCCCACGCAGATCAGGTTCTCGCGCGGCGCCACGAAGAACTGCGTACTCGCCGCTCCGCCCCAGCCATACTCGCCTAGCGAACCGTCGGGTTCGCCTTCGGCCGTCCGGACGCGCACGGCGAAGTCCAGTCCAAAGCCCATGTTGGCCAGCGGGAGCGGGCCCAGTACGATCGGCACCAGTTTGTCGGCCAGATGATTGCGCGTCATCAACTCGACCGTTTCGGCGCGGAGCACGCGCACGCCGTCGAGCTCGCCGCCGTTGAGCATCATCTGCGCAAACCGCAAATAGTCGTCGGCAGTCGAGACCAGGCCACCCCCGCCCGAGAGCAGCACTGGTTTGCTGGCGAACTGGCTCGTTCTCGATCCGTCGACCGGCACGAGCTTGCCATCCTGCTTGCGGTAGTTAACCGTCAGCCGAGCGAGTTTTTCCTCGGGGACAGAAAACGCGGTGTCGGACATCGCCAGCGGCTTGAAAATCCGCTCGGCGAAAAACTCGTCGAGCGGCTTGCCCGACAGCGCCTCGATCAGCTTGCCCTGCACGTCGACGGCGATGCTGTACATCCACTTTTCGCCGGGTTGGGCCGCCAGGGGCAACTTCAAAAGCCGTTCGAGCATGCTGTCAAGATTCTGCGTGCGATCGAGCAGCTTGGCTTGGGTGTACATCGCATCGACGGGATTCAAGGGAAACAGTCCGTACGCCAGACCGGCGGTATGCGTCATCAAGTCGCGGATCGTGACGGGGCGCTCTAAATCCTCGAGCTTGATCGTGTCGCCATCCTTGCCGGCGAAGACCTTGAGCTGGTCGAAGCCGCTCAAGTACCTGCTCACGGGATCGTCGAGCTGGAACTTCCCTTCGTCGAAGAGCGTCATCAAAGCCACGCCGGTGATCGGCTTGGTCATCGAGTAGATGCGAAACAAGGCGTCGCGCCGCATGGTCTCGCCCGTCTCGAGGTCCATCTTTCCGTACACGCCGGCATGCGCCACCCGGCCCTCGCGCGCGATGAGCACCACGATTCCGGCCAGCTTGCCCTCGCTCACGTACGATTGCATGCGCGCGTCGATCTCCGATAACGCCGCGGCGTCTAAGCCGACGCGGTCGGGCGCGACCGACGGCAACGGCGCGGCAGCCGCCGTCAACGGCGCCAAGCAAATCAGCGTCCAGATGAGGGTGAAGAATAGCGTGCGCATCGAGTATCCCCTGGGTAGAGCGAATCGCTTCGTGACAATGCTCAGATCGGCGAGTGCCGATTATCGGTGTCGAGTGCGGCTCGTGCAAACGCTCGACCTGCAACACTAGTTGAACAGTCTTTAGACGTAGTACCGCTGGCCGCATGCGCCCGTTCTCACCCGCCGGTTCCGGAATAGCCGAAGCAGCGCTCACCCGCTTGGCGTAAGCGTGAGCTCACACTGAGCCTTCGGGGTAGTGTAGGCGCGGACCTGGTTACCAACTCTTCATCGCACGGGCGGCGACGCGAGCGACCATCGTCACTTCGTACAAAGCAGCCCCCTTCTCCCCTTGCGCCGAGTACATCTGTGCGTTGGCCAGTCGCCGGATCATCAGTCCGTGTTCGGCCGTGGTGAGCGGGAGCGCCTCGACCAGGTCGCTGAGCAAGCCGTAGTCAACGTCTTGATCATCGCCCTCGGCGATCCTGCGCAAGGTCTGCTTCGCGGCCTGGGTCAGCGTCCGAAACGCTTGTGCAACTGCACTAGCGGCAACAGTTTGCGATTCCTTCGATGGTTTGCTCGACATGGCGAACTCTCTTGTTGACGACGTGAACAGGTTAGGTGGTGAACTGCCCTCCACTTGGGTCACCCGGATTCGGCCGGCACCGAGGGGCAGGAATTCTTCGAAATTGGGGTGCTGCGGCGCGACTTGGTTCGCCCAGTCCAGAGATTGACATTGGCTGTGGCGAGCCAACAATCAGGTCCAGCGGCTTCCAAAGCACGCTCAGCTTGTGGGGCGCCCCTCGATGGCAAGCGGCCAGGCTCAAGACGTTTCGGGCACACTGACACGGCTCATCGGCCGAATTGATGCTGGCGAACAGGCGGCCTACGAGCAGTTCTGCGAGCTGGTGTACGGCCAGCTTCGCGTGATCGCTCGCCACCGACGCCGACAGATGAATGTCGATTCGCTGGTCACGACCGAGGTGGTGCAAGAGCTGTTTCGCCGCTTCCTGGCCAACGGCCGTCTCGGGCAGATGAAAAACCGCCGCTACTTCTATGCGGCCGCCGCCGACCAGATGCGCCGGCTGCTGATCGACCATTTGCGGCACAAGCAGGCCGAGTCCCAGGGGGGCAAGGTGAAACGTGTTGCGCTGGACCCCTGGCTCGACGAACTGACCGAGTCGGCCGCTGCTCGTTGCGGCGGCGACCTCGAAGCGCTCGATCGCGCCTTGCAGCGGCTCAGGCTGGAGCGCCCCCGGCAGCACGAAATCGTGCAGCTAAGATTCTTCGCGGGGCTGACCAACCAACAGATCGCCGAGGCACTGGGCGTGTCGGTCGACACCGTGAAGCGCGATTGGAAGGTCGCACGGGCGCGGTTGGGAAGTCAACTGAGCGTCGACGCATGAGCTCCGCAAGCCGACAGGACCGCATCGACGAGCTTTTCGCACAGGCTGCTGACCTGGCCGACGGCGAGCGTGTGCGCTTCCTCGACGGCGCGTGTGGCGACGATGCCGCATTGCGGGCCGAGGTTGAGCGGCTGTTAGCGGCGCACGACCAGGCACAAAAGGCCACGGAGTTTCTCGCCCCGCCCGTGTCGGACGAGCAGCTTTTTGACGAGTCCACGAGCACGCGGTTCCATCCGCTGCTCGGCCAGCGGATCGGTCCCTATCAGGTGCAACGCTATCTCGGCGGCGGCGGTTTTGGACAAGTCTACCTGGCCAGCCGAGCCGACGATTACCAGCAGAAAGTCGCCCTCAAGGTCCTGCGGTCCGACATCGAGGTCGATAGCCGTCTGCGCGCCCGGTTCGAGCTGGAACGACAAATCCTGGCCGATTTACAGCACGAAAATATCGCCCGACTGTTGTACGGCGGCGCGCTGGAGAACGGCCGCCCTTACATCGTGATGGAATACGTCAAAGGGGAACCGATCACCAGGTATTGCGACGACAAACGGCTCTCGCTCGACGATCGGTTGCGCCTGTTCAGGCAGGTCTGCCAGGCGGTCGGCTACGCCCACAGCTACGGCGTGATCCACCGCGACCTCAAGCCTGGCAATGTGCTCGTGAGCGACGCGAGCGACGGTGAAGGCAAAGTCAAGCTGCTCGACTTCGGCATCGCCAAGATGATCGATCCCATTTCGCGGCGGCGGATGGTCACCATCAGCGAAGGGGGCATGCCACTCACGCCCGAATACGCCAGCCCTGAGCAAGTCCGCGGACAGGGGATCAGCACGGCGAGCGATGTCTACTCGCTGGGCGTCATGCTCTACGAGCTACTGACCGGTCACCGGCCCTACCAGTTCGCGCGGTCCACCCCGGCCGAATTCGAGCAGGTGATTTGCAATGTCGAGCCGCGCAACCCCAGCACGATCGTCCAGCAGCCGTTGCGCATTCGGCGTGACGACGGCACCGAAGACGTCCGCAGCGCGGAGACGTTGGCCGAGGCTCGCGGCGGGGACATGCAGACGTTACGCAAACAATTGAAGGGCGACCTGGAGCAGATCGTCCTGAAGGCGCTGCGCAAGGAACCGAAGGACCGCTATCCGACGGTCGAAGCGCTCGTCGAGGACCTCGAACGCTTTAGCTCTCGTCGACCCGTCCGCGCGCGGCCAGTTGGCAGATTCGAGCGCGGCTGGCGGTGGGCGAGGCGAAATCGCGCGGTGGCTGGACTCTCGGCGGCGGTGGCAATCCTTTTGTTGGCGGCGACTATCGCCTCATGTCTAGCCGCGCTGCACATGGCGAACCTTGCCAGGTCGAACGCACTCGCGTTGGCTAAGGCGGAACGCAACCAGTACGTGGCCCAAATTCGTTTGATTGACCACGCGATTGAGGCTGGCGACGTGATCCATGCACGCCTTGCACTTGAAGCCACGCCAGTGCATTTGCGTCATTGGGAATGGCGCTATGCGGCCCGCCAACTCTCTCAAGAGCTCTGCACCTTTCGGGGCCACACCGGAGGCGTCACGACGATCGCCGTGAGCCCCGATGGGCGAAGTATCGTGTCGGGCGGTCATGACTACACCTTGAGATTGTGGGATGCAGAAACGGGCAAACAGCTTCGATCGTTTGCGGGTCACGATGGCAGCGTCTTCAGTGTTGCGTTTAGTCCCGACGGCCGCCGCATCGTCTCCGGCGGTAACGACAACACGCTCAAGCTGTGGGACGCCGTTGGCGGCCAGGAAATCCGCACGCTCCGCGGCCACACGGAACCGGTGATCAGCGTCGCTTTCAGCCCCGACGGCCGCCGCATCGTCTCCGGCGGTGGCGACAAGCTCAAGCTGTGGGACGCCGAAACGAGCCAGGAAATCCACACGCTCAAGGGACACACGAACCTAGTAACGAGTGTTGCCTTCAGCCCCGATGGTTGCCGCATCGTTTCAGGAAGTCGGGATAACACGCTCAAGATATGGGACGCCGCGACTGGCCAGGAAGTCCACACGCTCACGGGACACTCCGCCGCTGTATGGAGCCTCGCAATTAGCCCGAACGGCACCCGCATAGCGTCGGGTGATATCACTGGCGCCGTCAAATTGTGGGATACG
Organism: Pirellulales bacterium; assembly: GCA_019745975.1. Classification (GTDB taxonomy): domain Bacteria; phylum Planctomycetota; class Planctomycetia; order Pirellulales; family JAEUIK01; genus JAIESQ01. Next base: position 20,605 of record JAIESQ010000080.1, on the reverse strand, counting down.
GCATCAGCGAACGAGCTAATCACGCGTTTAGGACACGAGGAGATGGTCCAGAGTATCGCTTTCAGCCCAAACGGCACGCGATTCGCCACCACCAGCTACGACAACACGCTGAAGTTGTGGGATACCGAGACGGTAACCCTGTTCAACACATACCGGGGCCACCGTGGCGAAATCTGGGGCGTGGTGTTCACAGCGAATGGACGTAGGATCGCCTCAGGGAGCTTGGACGGCACGATTAAGCTATGGGATACGCAAGGCGGCGCCGATGTTTCCGTGCTGAAAGGACACTCTGCTGATATCGAGAGTCTGGCCTTCGACGCCAAAGGCCGCCGGCTGTTATCAGCTGGTCGTGATGGCGTACTGAAAATATGGGACGTGGAAACGTGTCGGGAACTTAAAACGCTCAATGCCGTTGGCGAACCAATCGACGTGGCGTTCTCTCCCAAAGGCCGTCCGATTTCTGTCGGTGTTGATGACCAGCAGACGCCAATCGTGTGGAACCAAGATTCCGGTAGCGTAGGGCAAGTACTCAAGGGTCACTTTGATAACATCCAGGCGGCCACATTCAGTCCTGACGCGCGTCGCATAGCTTCCGGCGATTTTGATGGTACTTGCTGCGTCTTTGATGTCGAGACGTGCCGATTGGTTAAGACGCTTGCGGGAAAGGGCGAGGACGTGACAAGCGTCGCGTTCAGCTACGATGGCCGGCAAACCGTTTACGGAAACAGCGCCGGATCAGTGCATGTTTACGATGTCGAGAGCGGAACCGTGAGCGCTGAAATCACCGGTGATGGTCGACGCGCCATCACAGGCCTCGCGATCAGTCCAGACGGCCGATGCATCGTTTACGCGACGGAAGACAAGATGTTGGTGCTTTGGGACGCGTACGCTGGAAAATCGCTTCGAACGCTCGCGGGTCATGGTACCGACGTAACAAGAATGGCGTTCAGCCCCGATGGAAGACGACTATCGTCATGTAGTGACAGAAGAATGATGTTGTGGGACGCGCAGACAACCGATGCGCTACGCACCTTTCGTTTTGAGAGTTTCCCGAATGATGTGTGCTTTTCACCGAACGGCCATAAGCTGGCAGCAGCCGTTGGAACGGACGTCTTGATCTATGACGCTGAGCCGCTCGACGAGCAGACGCGTTATGCGCGCGTGTTGGCCCGCGAAGCACTTGAGGACTACGGCTCGCTCGACCAGGCCCGCGCGGCGATCGAGGCCAAGGCGAATTGGCCCGTTGAACTTCGCGAAGCCGTCCTCCGTCGTCTCAAATAGTACGACGCGTTGTCGATCAAGCCGCTGCTCGTCGCATTTACCGAACGGAGACGAGAAGACGGGCATGTTTCTTGCCAAGCGCATCGCATTGACCAGGAAACTCACAGCAGAAAGCACCACATCGAGCCCTGTGGCTGCCGTCGGAGAATCGCCAATTTGCCAAGCGGACGCGGCCACGTCAGAATTTCCTCCAGCGCCAATCCGCCTGCACCCAGGGACTCCGCCATGAACCGCACGGTGTTTCGGGCCTGTACGCTTTGTGAAGCGGGCTGCGGCCTGGCCATCGACATCGAGGACAACCGCATCGCGGCCATTCGCGGCGATGCCGATGACCCGCTGTCGCACGGCTATGTTTGCCCGAAGGGGCTGACGCTCGGTACCGTCGATCAGGATCCCGATCGCTTGCGAACACCCGTCCGCCGCACGCCAGCCGGTGATTTTGAACCGATCGGCTGGGAAGAAGCCTATCGTCTCACGACCGCGGGCCTGCAGCGGATTCGCAAACTGTACGGCCGCCACGCCGTAGCCCTGTACATGGGCAACCCCATCGCTCACAACCACGGCATCCTGATGCTGCGGGCCGGGCTCGTGAAAACGCTGGGCACGCGGAACAATCACAGCGCCTCGTCGCAAGATACGGCGCCGCGCTTCGCCGCGTCGTACTACCTGTTCGGCAATTCGCTGGCGATGCCGGTTCCCGATATCGATCGCACCAGCTATCTCCTTTGCGTCGGCGCAAACCCGCGCGTGTCGAACGGCAGCGTCTGCACCGCTCCCGATATCCGCGGCCGGCTGCAGAAGCTGCGCGCCCGCGGCGGGCGGTTGGTGGTTGTCGACCCGCGCTTTACGGAGACGGCACGCGACGCGGACGAACACGTGGCGATACTCCCGGGGGGCGACGCCGCGCTGCTGTTGGCGATGACGCAAACGCTGGTCGAAGAGAACTTGCTGCGCCGCGACGCCGTCGCGCGGCTTTCTAGTGGCTGGGAAGCAATCGAGCCAAAACTGCCAGCATTTGCGCCCGAGCGCGTCGCGCCGCATGTTGGCGTGCCGGCGGAAACGATTCGCCGCCTGGCTCGCGAGTTCGCGGCCGCCGAGTCGTCGGTTGCCTACTCGCGGATGGGCACGTGCGCGGCGCCGCATGCCACGCTAGGGACCTTCGCCACCGACCTGTTAAATCTGGCTGCCGGTCGCTTGGGTGAGATCGGCGGCTGGATGTTCCCGCACCCGGCGTTCGACATTGCCCCCGCGCTCAAGATGAACGGCGACGGCCACGGCCGCTGGCGCAGTCGAGTCCGCGGATTGCCGGAGACCTTGGGAGAATTGCCAACGACAGTTCTGGCCGAAGAAATGGAGACGCCAGGCCAGGGGCAGGTCCGCGGTGTTCTGACCGTCGCTGGCAATCCTGTGCTCTCGAGCCCCAACAGCAAACGGCTCGATCGGGCGCTGGCCGGCGCTGAGTTCATGGCCTCGGTCGATCTGTACATCAACGAAACGACCCGCCACGCGCATGTCATCTTGCCGCCGGCCTGGAGCCTCGTTGAAGAACACATCGACTTGATCTTTGGCAGCGTCGCGGTCCGCAACGTCGCCCGCATCTCGCCGCCAGTCCTGGAGAAACGACCCGGCCAGTTCGCCGATTGGGAGATTCTGCTTGAGTTGTGCTATCGACTGGGGGGCGGGCCGACGGGCATCAAGCCGCTCGATGCCGTCTATCGCGCGGCGCGTAAGGTCGGCCTTCACTGGCGCCCCGAGCAAATGGCCGACATGCTCCTGCGGCTGGGTCCGTTCGGCGACAAGTATTTGCCATGGTCGCAGGGATTGAACCTGAGGAAATTGCGGCGGGCCGAGCATGGGCTCGATCTGGGGCCACTGAAGCCGGGCATTGCTCACCGCGTATCGCACCGCGACAAGAAAGTTCACTTGAGCGCACCCCCCTTGTTGGCGGCAATGGACGAATTGGCCCGCGAATTGGCCGACGCTCCCGTGAACGGCACATTACGTTTGATTGGCCGGCGCGAACTGCGGACCTGCAATTCGTGGATGCACAACGTCCCGGAATTAGTCTCGGGGCGGCCAAGGTGCGTCTTGCTCGTGCACCCCGATGACGCGGACAGGGCGGGCGTACACGACGGCCAGACGGCGATACTCGAAAGCCGCGTTCATCGCGGTGAAGTGCCGGTCAAAATCAGCGACGAGATGCGGCCCGGCGTCGTCAGCCTGCCACACGGCTGGGGACATGCCGCGGTGGCCCGCTGGCAAACGACAGCCGGCACTCACCCGGGCTTCTCGGTCAACGACTGGACCGACGATCAGACTGTCGAGTCGGTCGTCGGGCAGTCGATCCTCAACGGCGTTCCGGTCAGACTCACGGTTAAGGTCGCGGCGCCTGAAGTCCCGTCGTCGATTTCTGACGCGGCACTGGGCGCCGCGTCGTGAATCAGTCCAAGCGTGCGAGCGCGGCGGAAGTGGCGCCCAGGATCGACAACACGAATACGAAGCCCGAAGTTTCAAACGCGAGCTGCTCGAGCACCGTGGCGCCGGCCAACGCGTGATTTCGCACGGAATTCTTCACGACGGCCGGCAAGCCGAGGTGCGCCGAAGCCGGTAACAGTGCTTTGAAATTGCCCCCCACGATATTGGTCAGCTCGCCGAGCGCATCCTCAAGCTGATCTGAGGTCAGCAGTGCGGGTTCGACTTCGAACATGGTCGCGGCCGCCTGCCGGACAAACTCCAACGGGCACTCGAGCGCCACGACTCCTTCCCACGCGCCCGTGATTTCCACGATCCCGGCCAGCACGTTGGTCGTGCGCTGAGAATCGGTGGGGACGCTGACCGGTCGCACGTCGCAGCCCAGCACCACCGTCCAGACGGTTTCAATGAGCTGACCGACTTCAAGCGGATTGAAGGGTACTAAGGCATGGCAAGACACGGTAATTCCCTTTCAGTCGTAGTGGTTCAAGAAGTCACGAGGCAGTGGATGTTGTCGGGTTGCCGCGGTTCGGTGCGGCAGACGTCGCGCAACCGGAAGCACTTCGAGCTGTCGACCGAGACGCACTCGAAGGCATCGTCCACATGAAAGGTCGTTTCGGCTCCACCGAGGAATAGATACCCATCGGGGCGCAGCAATCGACGAATCTTGCCGAGAATCTGCTTTCTGGTCGGGACCTCGAAATAGATCAACACGTTGCGCAGGAAGATCACGTCCAGTGGCGGCAGCGCCGGCCAGTTATCAGCGGCCAAATTGAGCTGCAGGAACTGGACCAAACGGCGGACGTTACTATTGATCTGCCAGTCCAGTCCCTCGCGTTGGAAGTACTTGACTAAGTAGGCCGCAGGCAAGCCGCGGTTGACCTCAAGCTGACGAAATCGGCCTAACCGTGCGCGCTCGATCATGCCTGCGCAGAGGTCGGTCGCAATCAGGCGGACATTCCAGCCTTGCAGCACTGGGAAGTGCTCGTGCAGGAGCATGGCGATGCTGTAAGGCTCCTGTCCCGAGGAGCACGCGGCGCTCCAAATCGAAAGCGATCGCTGCGCCGACCGCCGCTCGATCAATTTCGGGACAATCGTTTGTCGCAGGCTTTCGAACGGATGGCTGTCGCGAAAAAACAGCGTTTCGTTGGTGGTCATGGCCTCGACCACTTTCGCACGCAGCCCGTTATTGTGCGGGACGCGGAGTCGGGTAACAAATTCGTTCAACGATTCGCATCCCTCTTCGCGGGCCAGGGACGCGAGACGAGTTTCGGCCAGGTAGCGCTTGTCGCGGCCGAGCACGATCGCCGATTGCTGGCGCACGAGTTCGTCGACGTAATCGAAATTCTCGAGCGTGAGCGACATGGTCGTGCCTGTGTTCATGGTGCCTGGCGCGTTGCGCGAAGCTTTAGTTCAGTCGGGCTGTTTCGGTACGGCTATAACGGACGCGGCGTGTGATCTCGTCGCTGAGATCGTTGAGCGGCACGATCTGGTCGGCCAATCCTGCCCCAGCAACGGCGCCGGGCATGCCCCAGACCACGCTCGAAGCCTGGTCTTGCACGATGATTTGGCCTCCGGCAGCGCGAATCTGCTCGCAGCCGCGCAGCCCATCGCGGCCTAGTCCCGTCAAGACCACGGCCAAAGTACCCGCGCCGTAGGCCTCCGCCACCGAGCGGAAGAGTACGTCGACCGAGGGGCGGCAGTAGTTCTCCGCGGGCGAATCGCTCATCTGGAGGCGGATTCCTTGCGGACCCCGGACCACTGACATGTGATGGCCACCTGGGGCCAACATGGCGTGGCCTGGAAAGATCAAGTCGTTGGCCATCCCTTCGCTGACCTGAATCTTGGATTTCGATCTGAGCTGGGCGGCCAGCCGAAATGTGAAATCGGGCGGCATGTGCTGCACGATCACAATGGGCACGGGGAATTCCGCGGGTAAGGCAGGCAGAATCTTCGCCAGCGCGTCGGGGCCGCCGGTCGAAACGCCAATCGCCACGATATCCACGCGGCGTTGCGCATGGGGAAACGGCAGCCGATACTCGGCAATCGATGCGGGTTGACTGTTGGTCGCCGCACGATTGGCATCCGCCGAGTGAGTCGATCGCGTGAGCATCTTGATTTTGGGAATCAGTTGCTCGCGAATTCGCTGGATGGCGTCGTTAATGTTCTCCGCCCCATACGGCAGCGTCACATAGTCGCTGGCGCCCAAGGTCATGGCTTTATGCGTCGTCGTGGCTCCCCGCTCCGTAAAGCGGCTCAACATGATGACTGGCAAGCGCGGATGGTCGCGCCGCAAGGCGCGCAGGGTTTCCAGGCCATCCATCTCGGGCATTTCCAGATCGAGCGTGACAAGATCGGGTTGAAGCTGCGGCAGTTTTGCCAGCGCGATCCGGCCATTGATGGCCGTTCCGGCGACTTCGAGCGCCGGATCGTTCGACAGCACGTGCGACACCACCCGGCGCACGACCACCGCATCATCGACAACGAGTACCCGGGTCTTGTTCATCTGCGTCCTAGAGTGAGGCCGACTGCCCGGATCACGATCAGGCCGCCTTGCCAAGCCAGTGAATTCGCAGGCAGCGGGCTGGATTACGCGTTCGACACTGTCACGTCACACAACAGCCCCATCAGCTTCAGCTTCTCTTGAACGACGTCTTTGGTGAACGGCTTCATGACGTATTCGTTGGCGCCGGCCTCCAAGGCGGTGACGAGTTGCGACGCTTCGGTTTCGGTGGTCACCATCATTAATCGCAGGTCGTCGAACCGCGAATCGGCGCGTACCTGACGAACGAATTCGAGTCCGTTCATGTGCGGCATGTTCCAATCGACCAGGGCGAGTTGCACTTGATCGAGTTCTTGAAGTCGGTCCAAGGCTTCTCGTCCGTTGGCGGCCTCGCTCACTTCCAGCCCCAGTTGGCGCAAGATGTGCGAGAGGATACTCCGCATGGCCCGCGAGTCGTCGACGATTAAGACGTGCATAAACTCCCTCAACGAATTCGTCACCGCAGGGTTTTTGGTTAGGTAAACAGCCGGATTAACGAGACTGTGAAACGATCTTCTGAAGTTCGATCGCCATGCGCGACAATTCGGAGGCGGCCTGCTGGGTGCTGCTGGCCCCCTCGGTCGTGCTCTGGGCGGCTTTGGCCACGCTGGTGATGTTCTGCGCGATCGAGGTCGATCCCTGGGCGGCCTCGGCCACATTGCGGCTGATCTCATTGGTCGTGGCCGCTTGTTCTTCGACAGCGCTGGCGATGGTGCTGGAGATGGCATTCACCCGGGCGATGATATCGCCGATCTGCTTGATGGCCTCGACAGCGCCCCGCGAATCCATTTGAATGGCCTCGATCTTCTGGCCGATATCTTCGGTAGCCTTGGCCGTGTCCTTGGCCAGCTCCTTCACTTCGTTGGCGACGACAGCAAAGCCCTTGCCCGCCTCGCCAGCGCGCGCTGCCTCGATCGTGGCATTCAGCGCCAACAGGTTTGTCTGCTCGGCGATCGAGGTAATGACCTTGATCACCTTGCCGATGTCGTTGCTGCTATCGCCCAGCTTGGCGATGGTCTGGTTGGTCGTGCCGGCGATCAATACCGCCTGCTCGACGATCTTGGCCGCCTCCGAAGCATTCGCGGCGATTTCACGGATGCTGGCGCTCATCTCTTCGACGCCGGTCGCCACGGTCTGCACGTTCGAACTGACTTGATCGGCGGCCGCGGAAACGACGTTGGCCTGCACGGCGGTTTCCTCGGAGTTGGCGGCCATCTGCGTACTAACGGCGGCCAGTGATTCGGACGACGAACTGAGCGTCGCGGCGTTGCCGGCCACAGTCGACAAGATGTCTCCGAGCGCTTCGGCCTTCCGCTTGTTGTCCTTGATCTCGATCTCCATCTCGACCCGCTTGGTAACGACGTCCCAGGTCAGCATGGCGCCAAGAAAACTCTTGTCTTCCCCAAAGACGGGGCTCACGAGCAGGTCGAGTGTTTCCTTGCCCAGCCGGATCTCGGCGCGATGTGGCAGGTTCTTCGGGTCGGAGACGATGCGTCGCTGGTACTCGGGCTGTTTGTGAAAAACGTCAAACGATTGTCCCAGGACCTGATCGGCCTTGACCGGCAACAAGTGTTCGAGTTCCTTCAGTGTCTTAGCGGACGCACGGTTGAGATAGCGAATTCTGAACTCCCGATCGGCGAACATGACGTTAATCGGTGCCTGCTCCACCATCGAACTGATGCGGGCCGCGTCGGACCGCGCGTTGGCGATGGCCGTAATGTCGGCCGCGATTTTAACGACCTTGACCGGGCGCCCGCCGGCGTCCAGCACGGGGTTGTACGACGCTTGCAGCCAAACTTCCTTCCCGTCTTTCCCCAATCGCTTGAAGTCCGCGGATTGGAACTCCCCGCGGGCTAACCGCGCCCAAAACTCACGGTACTCCGCTGACTGGCGCTGGGCTTCCGTCACGAACATGCCGTGGTGACGACCCTGAATCTCCTCGAGTCTGTATCCCATGGTCCGAAGGAAGTTGTCGTTGGCCGTAATGATCGTGCCGTCGAGCTCGAACTCGATGATGGCCTGCGAACGGCTGATGGCGGCCACGATCGAAGCGTAGTCGTTGTGCTGGTCGAGCGTGCGTTGTGGGCTGGCGGCTTTGCCGGCGCGCTTGGACTTCGTTCGACGAAGGGTCGTGGTCATGGAAGGATTCTCCTGCGGTTCGGTGGGCTGGCGTGGTAGGTGCTTGGTGGAAATGGATCGGGGGGGACGAAAACCCTGTTATTTCTCTGTCTCCGGCGTCGCCGCCTTGGTGATGTCGAGGGTCAGCAGCAGCCGGTCGGGAAGTTTATAAGCGCCTTTGATGAGCGTGCGCACTTCCCCGTGCAACGTGTCGGGAATGCGTTCAAAGGCGTCAGCGTCGACCGTCTGCACGTCGCCGATTTCGTCGACTAGCAGACTCGCCGCGCCGTCGTCTGTGCGAACGACGACATTCATCGGCAGCTTGCTGCCAGTACGCTCCGGCAGACCCAGGCGCTGCCGCAGGTTGATGGCGGTTACGATCTGGCCGCGCAAGTTCATGAGACCGCTGATGGCACGCGATGCCAACGGCACGCGCGTCAGCTCCTGATAGCGTATCACTTCCTGGACCATCCGTACTTCAACACCGAAGAACAGTCCGTCCAGGAAGAACGTGCAATACTGGTCCGACATTTTCATGCGACGACCGCCTCCTCGACGGATGCTTCGTAGAACATGGGATCCGCGCGGCGAATCAGCGACGGTACGTCGACGAGATCGGTGACGCGTTGCTGGATCACTGCTGAGGCCAACAAGTTGTCGTTGTTGGCGGGGCGCGTGACCTCCACGGTCGTCTGCACGATGTCGATGATCCGGTCGACAACCAAACCGACGCTGCGATCGCGTTGGCTGTGAACGATCACTTGAAGCGGTCGATCGACTTGGGCGTCCGCGTGCGGAATGCCCAGCAGCTTGCCGACGTGCAACAACGGCATGATCTGTCCGCGATATTGCACCACATCGCGGTCGTCAGCCCCCTCGATATCGGCTCGCGCTATCTCCTCCAGGCGAGAGACCAGGGCAATATCGATCGCCAGTCGGCGGTCGCCAACGGCCAGGATGACGAGCGTGCGCAGGTCGCGATGTTGTTCCGTCGGACGAGTTGCCTGGTCGACGAGCGACCGCTCGCGGTCTTCGGCTACGACGTGCGCCCGTTGGGCCATGCCCAATACATCCAGGATCAACGCTACTTTTCCGTCGCCCATGATCGTGGCGCCGGCAAACACGGTGATTCCCTTGAGTTGCTTGCCCAACGGCTTGACGACAATCTCTTCGGTATCGTTGATGGCATCGACGACCAGTCCGAACTGCCGGTCGTCTGCCCGCAGCACGACGATATTGACAACGACGTTGTTGTTCAGGTCGGCTGGCCCTGCCGCGGCGCGGGGCGGCAGCTCGAGTTCGCGCCGCAGATCAACGATCGGCAGCAAGTGGCCACGCAGGCGGTACACGGGTGCGCCGTGCAGCCGCTCAATCCCGCTGCGAGCCTGTTCCTCTTCCAGCCGCACGAGCTCCAGCAAACTGACCTGCGGGATGGCGAATCGATCTCCGTCGCAAGTGACGATCAGCGCTGGGATGATCGCCAAAGTAAGTGGGATCTTGATTTTGATCGTGGTTCCATTGCCGGGCACGCTCTGGACGTCAACCGTGCCGCCGATCTTCTCGACGTTGGTTTTGACGACGTCCATGCCGACGCCGCGGCCAGAAACATTGGAAACTGCCGCGGCCGTGGAAAACCCCGGAGCAAAGATCAACTGCGCGACTTCGCGGTCGTTCATCCGTAAGATTTGATCGTGCGTCAGCAAGCCGTTTTCGATGGCCTTTTGGCTGATCCGCTCCACATCCAGGCCAGCACCATCGTCGGTGATCTCGATGTTGACCTGGCCGCCTTCGTGAAAGGCTCTCAGCACCAGGCGTCCTTCGGCCGGCTTGCCACGTGCCAGACGCATCGCGGGCGTTTCAATGCCATGATCGACCGCGTTGCGGACCAGATGGGTCAGCGGGTCCTTGATCGCCTCGACGATGGTCTTGTCGAGCTCAGTCTCTTTGCCTTCCAGTTCGATCTGCACCTGCTTGCCACACTGCAGGGCCAGGTCACGGACCAGGCGCGGAAACTTGCCCCAGATGTTGCCGATCGGCTGCATGCGGGTCTTCATGACTCCTTCCTGCAGCTCGGTGGTAATCAGGTTCAAGCGTTGCGCCGTGCTCAGCAACTCCGCATCCGACGCCATGCTCGACGATTGCAGGATCTGGTTGCGAGCCAGCACGAGCTCGCCAACACGGTTCATCAGTTTGTCGAGCAGTCCGGCGTCGACGCGGATGGTCGAATCGGACACGCCGCCAGGGGCGGCCTCGCCGATGGTGACGCGATTTGCGCGCGCGTCTTCGTCGCTCAACGAACCGCCGCCGTTATGACCGGCACCGCAATCCTCAGTGGCCAGGGCGCCTCCCGATGACGAAGAGTTGCCGGCTCTCGCGTCGCAGTCGGATTTGCCGGCCTGCAGCCGCATCAGCGTCTCGATTAGACCGGCGTAGTCCTGGCTCCCCTCCGACCCGGCGACTTCGATATTCGCGAGCATCTCGCGAACGGCGTCCACCAACGAAAGCAGCCCCGTAGTCGTCTCGGCCTGCAACTGCAGCTCGCCATCGCGCAGCTTGCTGAGCAAGCTCTCGCCCGCATGGGTGACCGACTCGAGCTTGCCGAATCCCAGAAACCCGCAACTTCCTTTGATCGTGTGGATCGTGCGGAAGATGCCGGCCAGGTATTCCTGGTTTTGCGGATCCTGCTCGAGCATCACCAGATCGCGATCCAACTGGTCGAGGTTTTCGCAACTCTCCAGGAGGAATTCGCGCGTGATGAATTCCAGTTCGCTCATGAGACTCGCTTCTTTGTCGAGAGTCGTCGGCTCGTCTTGGGCAGGCGGGATCGAGACGACCCAGCATCAGGATTCGCGGGGTAGCGCTCGTGGAATGACGATTTCGGGGGGTGTGTTCTGGGGCGTGTTGGCAGGCGGACCTGCCTAACCATAGCTCACGGCCTTTCGCATGCGCGACGATCGTTCAGATTTGCGATGGATAATTCCGCGTGTTCCTTATTCCTGAGCTAGCTTGGCAATGTGGCGGTCGTGTAGCGCTCATTTGACTGAACCACAGCGCTACGATCGGCACACCACGTACGAGAGCGCTAGATGTCTGCTATTGGCCAGCATGAGCCGCCAGGAAGTGTCGCGGCATTTGACGCCACCATGGTGCTGACGAGAATCGGCGCCGACATGAATCTCTTCGCCGAGCTCGTGGAGATGTTCATCGAGGATACGCCACCGCTGTTCGCGGAAATCCGTAGCGCGCTGGGCAGCGCGGATCAAAGCCGGCTGATCCTGGCGGCACACACGTTGTGCGGTGCGATTGGCAATTTCACCGTGGCCGGGCCCTACGAATTGGCCAAGCAGCTTGAATTGCTGGCCCGCGCCAACGACTTGGAAAGCGCTCGAAATTCCGTAGACACCCTGGTCCGTCGTACGGATGAGCTCATCGCGTCGCTGAAACAGTGCGTGCAGCAAGCGCTTTCCTGAAAACTACTGGGCGCCGACCTTATGAAAATCCTCGTTGCCGAAGATGAACGCATTTCAGCGCGCCAACTGAAGGCCGTGCTGACCAACTGGGGCTACGATGTCGTCGTTGTCTCCGACGGTTTGGCCGCCTGGAATATTCTGAGCGGGCCCGATGCGCCGCAGCTCGCCATCCTGGATTGGATGATGCCTGGCAAAGATGGCGTTGAGCTCTGCCGCGACATTCGCAAGCTCCGCCAAGAACCCTACACCTACATCGTCTTGCTGACCGAAAAGTCAACCCGACAGGACGTCGTCGAGGGCATGAACGCCGGCGCCGACGACTATCTGGCGAAACCCTTCGATGCCCAAGAGCTGGAAGCCCGCTTGCGCGCCGGTTTGTGCGTTCTGAGTTTGATGGATGAGGTCATCGCCGGCCGAGAGCAACTGCGGCATCAGGCCACGCATGACTTGCTGACGGGCCTCACCAACCGGCGCGCCGTGCGCGAATCGCTGACGCAGGAGCTTGCTCGGGCGGGGCGCGAGCAGACATCTATGGCCGTTGCGTTGATCGACGTCGACCACTTCAAACAGGTCAACGACACCTACGGCCATCTGGCCGGCGACGCCGTGTTGACGGAAGTCGGCAGCCGGATGCGCGCACGCGTCCGTTCGTACGACTCGGTGGGTCGCTACGGGGGAGAAGAATTCCTGATCGTCATCCCTCGATGCGATATCCACACTGCTCTCGATCGCCTCAACTCGTTGCGAGAGTTCATCGCCGAGTCGCCGGTCTCATCGCCCGAGGGACCGATCCCCGTCACTGCCAGCATCGGCGTGACCTCCTACGGAGGTGAACTCGCTACCCCGGACAGCTTGATTCAGCAGGCGGATATCGCGCTCTATCGCGCGAAACGCAACGGGCGAAACCGCGTCGAGATCTTCACGCCGGCTGAGACCCTCTGCAGCACCTAGAAGCAGTTTCAATACCCTGCCTGGGTGCCAATGCTGGCTTGTCTGAAACGGGCGCGCTAAGGTAATCCGCGCGCGGGCCAAGAAACCGTAGGTTGGCACGGCCGGTAGCGCCGTGCTCTCGGCCGACTCGAAGTAGCGCGATTGCTGCACATTGCCTGGCACGTTTGGCGGGTTACTGTCGCGGCCGGTATGCTGATCGCTGTCAAGATATCCGCCGGCCGCGTCACGGTGGTTGGCGCGGTGCGGTTTGGGTCAGCAAGTTCCGCCACTTTGAGAATACCACGATGAAACTGCGTGCGAGCATCGCGCTGGTCCTGGTCATCGCTTTAGCCGCGATTTCGACTTCGTCGTGGTCCGAGTATCGCGAATCGACAAAGCTACTGCTTCACACTCGAAGCCGTGTCTTGAAAAAGGAGGGCGATGGATCCGACAAGTACGTTCCCGTCGAAAAGGACGTCGAATGGGACCCGCACCACACCGCGCTGGTCATCTGCGACATGTGGGATGCCCACTGGTGCCAAGGAGCGGCGGGGCGCGTCACCGAATTGGCCGCTCCCGTGAACAAGCTCGCCCACCGCGCTCGCGAGCTGGGCGTGCTCGTCATCCATGCCCCCAGTACGTGCGTCGATTACTACAAGGACACGCCGCAGCGTCGCCTGGCCCAGGCAGCACCGTTCGCCAAAACGCCGATTCCGCTCTCGCAGTCCACCCGCTGGGGCACGCGCTGGTGCTGGCCCGATCCAAAGCGCGAGCCCGAGCTACCGATCGACGACTCGGATATGGGGTGCGATTGCCCTACCAAATGCGAAATCAGCTCCCCTTGGCAGCGGCAGATCGATCTCATCGCGATCGAACCGGCAGACGCCATCAGCGACGACGGCCAGGAAGTCTTCAATTTGCTCACCGATCGCCACATCGACAACGTCCTCATCGTCGGCGTGCATCTCAACATGTGCGTCCTGGGGCGGTCCTTCGCGATCCGCCAGATGGTCAAGCTCGGCAAGAACGTCGTACTGGTCCGCGACCTTACCGACACGATGTACAACCACCGCATGCGGCCGTTTGTCGATCACTTCACCGGCACCGATCTGGTCGTCGAGCACGTCGAAAAGTACTGGTGTTCGACCATCACCAGTGCCGACCTCCTGGGCGGCGAGCCGTTTCGGTTCGCCAAAGACGCGCGTGAATGACGTGCGTTCTTGCGCGCGATGGTCGGTCGCATCGCTGATTGGCGGCCGATACGCTCTGCTGCGTTCTGCCAGCGGCACGTTGCATAAGTCCGCCGTCCAAATAAACGCCGCCAATACTTGGCTATAATGAGGTCGTCGCTGAGACCATGGGAAACAACAACATCGTGGCATCGATCCGTTGCAGCTTGCGAGTTTTGGCCGCGGTGGCCGTACTGTGCGGGATCGCCACTTGCCGCGGTGCCGATCCCGCGCCGGTGGATTCGGCCCAGTCCGCCGCGTTCTTCGATAGCGAAGTTAAACCGCTGTTGACCGAGCACTGTCTGAAATGTCACGGCGGCAACGGCAGTCCCAAAGGTGGTCTGTACCTGACAAGTCGAGAAGGAATCCTCAAGGGGGGCGACTCAGGGCCGGCCGTGGCGCTCGAAGCACCGCGCGAAAGTCTGCTGCTCGAGGCGATCAACTACGCCGGCCTCGAAATGCCCCCCAGCGGCCAGCTCAACGCCGAGCAGATCGCGGTCCTGAAAAAGTGGATCGATCAGGGGCTGCCGTGGGGGAGCGAGCGCGAACTCGCTCGGCAAACCAAGGACAACCACGGCCCACCAGCAGTCGACGAAGCAGCCAAGGCCTTTTGGTCATTCCAGCCAATCGCCGCGCCCGCCCCGCCCGCGCTAAACGATAGCGCTTGGGTGCGCACTCCCATCGACGCGTTCGTGCTGTCAAAGCTAGAGCAGGCCGGCCTGCGGCCCGCGCCACCTGCCGCAAGACACGCGCTGCTGCGTCGCGCCTATTACGACTTGATCGGCTTGCCTCCGTCCCCCGAGCAAGTCGAGGCGTTTCTGGCCGATACTTCGCCGGAGGCGTTCGAGCGGGTGGTCGACGGCCTGCTTGAGTCGCCTCACTATGGAGAACGCTGGGGCCGGCATTGGCTCGATCTGGTTCGCTACGCCGAAACCAACAGTTACGAACGCGACGGGGCGAAGCCGTTCGTCTGGCGCTATCGAGATTACGTCATTCGCTCCTTCAACGACGACAAACCGTACGACCAGTTCGTCACCGAGCAGCTCGCCGGCGACGAGCTGGACACCGTCACGCCCGACACGATCGTCGCCACGGGCTATTACCGCCTGGGCATCTGGCAGGATGAACCGGTCGACCCTGAGCAGGAGTTGTTCGAGGACCTCGACGATTTGGTGCGCACGACGGGCGAGGTGTTCTTGGGTCTGACGATCGGCTGCGCGCGTTGTCACGACCATAAGCTCGACCCGCTCCCGCAGAGCGATTACTACCGGATGCTGGCCTTCTTTCGCAATGTCCGCCGTTATGGCGTGCGGTCGCAAGAGAGCATCGAGGACGCTTCGGTAGGCACCCTCACCAGTGCGGAGGATGCCCGCCGCAACGACGAGCAGATCACCAGCCACAAGCACGAACAGCAAGAAGTTCACGACGCGCTTGAGTCCCTCAACCAGCGGATCGCGGCCGCCTTGGTCGGCGTCGACAAAGACGATTGGCAGACCGAAGCGATGCGCGTCGAGATCGCGCGGCGACAAATCGGCAACACGCTTTCACAGCAGGAATTCGAGCGTTACGTCGAGCTAATCGCCGAGCGCGAAGAATTGGCGAAGTTCCGCCCGGCCGTGCTCGACAAGGCGCTCTGCGTCAAAGAACACGGCCGCGAGTGCCCGCCGACCCACGTCTTGGTGCGCGGCAATGCCCATGCGCCCGCGGCGCTGGTCGAACCAGGATTTCCGACCGTGCTGTCGCCGCCTGAACCCGTGATTTCGCTTCCGGCCGCGGGCGTAGCCTCGACCGGCCGCCGGCGCGCACTGGCGCACTGGATCGCCGGCGCTGCCAATCCGCTCACCGCGCGGGTGCTGGTCAATCGCATCTGGCACTATCACTTTGGTCGCGGGATCGTGCGCTCGACGAGCGATTTTGGCTTCCATGGATCGCGGCCAACCCATCCCGAGTTGCTCGATTGGCTGGCCGGCGACTTCGTCGCGGGGGGCTGGCGACTAAAGCGCTTGCACAAGCTGATCATGCTCTCGAGCACCTACCAGGTGTCATCGCAGGCCAGCGAGCCGGCGTTGGCAATCGACCCCCTCAACGATCGGTGTTGGCGGTTCGATATGCGGCGGCTGTCGGCTGAGGAAATCCGCGATTCGATTCTGGCAGTCAACGATAGCCTCAACCGCGACGCGATGTTCGGTCCCAGCGTCTATGTGACGATCCCCAAGGAAGTGCTGGCCGGCCAATCGATGCCCGGCGCTGGCTGGGGAAATTCGTCGCCGGCCGAGCGCGCGCGCCGCAGCATTTACATCCACGCCAAACGTTCGCTCGCGGTGCCGCTGTTGGCCAGCTTCGATGGCCCGGATAGCGATGCCAGTTGCTCGGCCCGGTTCGTGACCACCCAGCCCACCCAGGCGCTGGGCATGCTCAACAGCTCGTTCGTCAACGAGCAAGCGGAGCACTTCGCGCAGTACCTGCGCGATCGCGCAGGCGAGAATCAGGAGGCGCAGCTAGCCCTCGCGCTGCGGCGAGCACTGCAGCGCGAGCCGACGGACGGGGAGATCAAGCGCGGACTGAACCTGCTCGCCACGCTGCGCGATCAGCATGCGTTATCGCCCGAGGCCGCGCTCAAGCAGTTCTGCGTCGCGGTCTACAGCCTGAACGAATTTGTCTACTTGGACTAGAAGAAGTTTCAATACCTGGTTTGGGTGCCACTGCTGGCTTGCCCAGCAGTGCTAAGTTCGATAGAGCACTGCTAGACGAGCTATCAATAAGAGCGCTACGATGAGCAACCCTCGCACAGCCCGCAACTTCTGCGGCCGCACACGGCGCGAATTCCTCTGGCAAGCCGGCGCCGGTTTTACTGGCACGGCACTGGCAGCAATGCTGGGAAATGATGGCTTCCTTTCCCGCCAGTCGGTCGCCGCCGATGGCGTCACTCCTTGGGCCAATCCGCTCGCCGCGCGCCCGCCGCATTTTCCGGCCAAAGCCAAGAGCGTGATCTTTCTGTATATGTACGGCGGTCCGAGCCACATCGATACATTCGACTTTAAGCCCGCGATGCAGGGCATGAACGACAAAACGGTCGACGTCAAAACCTTCGGCCGCGGCGGACACAAAAATCAGGGTCGCATCGTCGAAACGCCCTGGCAGTTCGCTCAGCACGGTCAGTGTGGTCAATGGGTGTCGACGTTGTTTCCGCACCTGGCCAACTGCGTCGACGAGATCGCCTTCATGCACTCGATGACCGCCGATTCGCCGATCCACGGCTCGGCCATGTTGATGATGAACTCGGGCAAGATCTTAAGCGGCAGCCCATGCCTCGGTTCGTGGGTGAACTATGGCCTGGGCACGGCGAACGAGAACCTGCCCGGCCTCGTGGTCATGCTCGATCCGCGCGGCGGGCCGATCAGTGGCGCCAAGAACTGGAGCAGCGGCTACATGCCGGCCACGT
The DNA here is from genome assembly GCA_019745975.1 of Pirellulales bacterium. Taxonomy (GTDB): domain Bacteria; phylum Planctomycetota; class Planctomycetia; order Pirellulales; family JAEUIK01; genus JAIESQ01. The sequence continues at coordinate 3,121 of JAIESQ010000080.1, read as the reverse complement.
ACCAGGCGACCGTCATGCGCTCGCAAGGGGCGCCGATTCTCGATCTGGAGTCTCCGCCGGGGGTCAGCCGCGACGTGCAGCGCGCCATGCTCAACACGATCCGCGGCTTCAACGAGGAGCACCATCATCCCCGCGCCGATAATTCCAACCTGGCAGCGCGGATCGCCAGCTACGAACTGGCGTTCAAGATGCAAGCCGCGGCCCCCGAAGCGGTCGACCTCAGCCAGGAGGACGCGCAAACACTCGCCTTCTATGGCGTCGACCAGAAACAGACGGAGGTTTTCGGTCGCCAGTGCTTGCTGGCGCGGCGCCTCGTCGAGCGCGGCGTGCGCTTCGTGCAACTGTATTCGGGCGGCAACCACAACGATGCCAATTGGGACGCCCATGGAGACTTGAAAGCGAACCACGATCTGCACGCTGGCGAAACCGATCGGCCCATCGCCGGCTTGCTGACCGACCTGAAGCGCCGCGGCATGCTCGATGAGACCCTTGTCGTCTGGGGGGGCGAGTTCGGTCGCCAGCCGACGGCCGAGTACGAAAAAGGGACCGGCCGCGACCACAACGCCTACGGCTTCACGATGTGGATGGCCGGCGGCGGGATCAAGGGTGGCATCAGCTACGGCAAGACCGACGAATTGGGGAGCGCCGCCGTCGAGAATCGGCTCCAGGTCAAAGAGCTGCACGCCACGATCTTGTACCAGCTCGGGCTCGATCCCAATCGCCTGTCGTATTTCTACAACGGGCTCGATCAGAAGCTAGTCGGCGTCGAGGGCGCCGAGCCGATCAGGGCGATCATCGCCTAGCAGCGAGAGTGCCTGGAAGCGGCTGGGCTTGGATGACACTTTGGGTGACTCCTGTCATCATGATGAAGTGACGTCCACAGCATGGCCAGGCGTCGAGGTCGTGATGAACCAACCAACCTGCTGCCAGAAGTCCTGGATTTCAGAGCTCGATTTGGGAAGTGCGGGCGGATTCGAATTCACGCTGGGAAAGTGCGATCAGTGCGAGTCGTATTGGATGCACGTGTACTGTACAGCGTCAAATACCAGTGCCTTCAAGTCTGTCAGCCTGGCCGATGTCGAACGAATGAAGCTGATTCCGCCGCCTGAGCGGAAGGCATTCATGAAAAGCTGGGGCGAGGAGCAGGGCTTGATTTGATCCCAGCATCCCCGTTTCAGGGGTCTCTGCGAAAACTTCGCGACGACCGGGACCTAAAGGGGACGCGACGCAACCATTCTTGTGAAAACACTTGCGTCCCCTGTTCCCATCCCATCCTTTTCCCATCCGCGGGCGGCCTGCCTGGACTGCACAGCGAAAGCGCGGTGGGCCCCGTCAGTTAGTCGGAGTCGCCGGCGCGGCAATTGCCGGCGTGGCCAGCCGCACCAGTCGGTAGCCGGCGAAGCGAAATGCCAACAGACTCAGGGGCAGGATGGTGAGGGTCGGAACAACGAACGTCAATAACACTTCGAGTAAATCAGAGTTAGGTTCGAGAAACAGCCACAACCCGACCCAAAGCAACGATGCTCCGACGTATCCGGCCGCTCGCGGCGCAAGGTGACTCTGTCCCAACGCCGCCCAGACGATGATCGGAATCACAGCCGCGCAGCTAAAAACGACAACTCCAAGCTCCGGTGATTCGATCTGAGCGCGAAAGATATGCAAATTCGCTTCGATGCCAAAAGCCACGGAAACAACGGCAACGGCGATGACAAGATGTCGCAGGCTGAATTGCCAGCGCCGCGATTCAGACTTGAATTCGCACTGCTTCGGTTGGATTCGCCAACCCGCGCCGCGACATGCGGTCAACACGGCGCCAACCACCGCCGCGATTGGTAGATCGTACTTGAGGAACAATCGCCACGGCGATCCCATGAAGTCGTAGTTTTCTTCCCAACTCACCCAAGCGAGAGCATACGCCCCAAACACCAGCAGGCGACACCAGAGTCTTGACCGAGCGAGCGTTGCCCAGACTACCAATAGGGCCGTCTGAGCCGGCGCAAACCCGAGCATGATCCATTCATGGTCCGGCAATCGTTCCGGAATTACGTCGCACCAAATCGCAAGCGTGGCAACTACGTGGCCCAAAATAACACTGAACATCGGAAGGCGGCGAAACATTGCCGCATTATGTCTGAGGGACGTTCGGACGACACGTTCGGGCTCCGGCTGCGCCTGCACCCCCACTCCAGCAGCACAGCGGCGTTCCTCAACCCTTACCTTCATAGCCAGTGGTACAGGAAATTGAGGCTGGTCATGGCGACTAGTCAGTCTGCTGGTCGGGTGGTCGAGCCTCGAGTGCGCTGCAACTCCGAGGAATTCACGGCGTGGGTTGCGTGACTGTTATTCTTGACGGTCGATGCCGGGCAGTTATAGTTGCACGACTGGAACTTACACCTGCCAGGTATACGTTGTCGCGTCACAGTCGCGAGGAATCAAGCACAGGAACCAATCGATGCTATTCTCCCGTTTTCTGGAACACAGGGCACCATCAATTGGTCGTCGCCCGGCGCGCCGTCGTTTGCGCTTGGAGCAGCTTGAGCGTCGCGAGTTGTTTGCCACTAACGTGGTGACATACCACAACGACAACCTTTCCAGTGCATCAATGCCAGCGAAACAATCCTGAAACCCACTAACGTCAACGTGGCGCAATTTGGCAAGCAGTTCACCACGCCCGTCGATGGTCAGATCTACGCGCAGCCGCTCGTCGTCGCCAACGTTTCGATCACCACGGGCAGCCATCAAGGCGTGCACGACGTGGTCTATGTGGCGACTCAGCATGCCAGTGTCTACGCCATTGACGCGGTAGACGGTACCGTTCTTTGGCGCAAGAGTTTTCTCAAGCCAGCACAGGGAGTAACCACGGTCTCGACAGCCGACGTGAACACCGACGATATCACACCGGAGATCGGCATAACGTCGACCGGCGTCATCGACACAGCCACCAATACGCTGTACGTCGTCGCCAAGACAAAAGAGGTGATTGCCGGAGAGACTCACTTCGTGCAGCGACTCCACGCGCTGAATATTAGAAACGGCGCCGAGAAACTAGCCCTCAATCAAGCATAGTCGGGCGGCTTGGGAAGGCAGCGGGCGCAAAAAAACTCGAAATCCTTCGGCGTTT
>JAIESQ010000059.1 GCA_019745975.1 Pirellulales bacterium | reverse complement strand
GTCTTGCAACCGCAGCTTGAGGGAAGAGCCGTTTTTCATGGAATACCAGTTACCGACGATTTCTCAGAAAGTGCAGTTTCAGAGGGCTTCTTGTCGCTGGCGCGACCCAGCCGCGAGCGGCTTGGCCACCCGCCAATCTGGGTTATCAGTGTGCCCGCTAGGTTCGAACTAGGCAACCGCGTGCGGAACAGTGCCCGCAACTATCTAACCAGAAGCTCACGCAGCGCCGCGGAATCAATAGAACGGCACTTCCCAATCGACGGTGCCGTCGGGCAATCGGACAAACGACACGAGTCCGGCGTCCGCCCAATTGAGTTTGTATCGATCTTCCATGCACTTCGTCAGACCAAGAGCCTTTGGCGTATTTGCAAAGCTGTACGACATCATGGGATCGGGGTTGATGGAGCCGATCGAACAAAGCAGTTCGCCGGCAAGCCCAGTCGAGTCTTCCATCGGGTACTTCGCGCCGCCGATCTTCGTGCCTACGAAAACCGGCACATAACATCCCTGATCACGGTCGGCAAATGCATCGAACGCGTCTGGATAGTCGAATGTGCGATATCTCTGTCCATAACAGGTGATCAATTCCCACCCTGAATCAGGTATCTCTGCTGGTTGAAGCAGGTCTCGGATGCCAAGCGGATACCATTCGAGGTGAAAGAACTTCTGGTCGCTGGGGTCTTTTGCCGGATACGAATCCGGGGCAAAGGCCAACAGAATCTCGCCTGGAGTCGCGCCGATAAGATCGTGCGACTCCGTGAACCGGAACTGCGCGACGAACGTCATGGGCTCGCCAGTTGGACACCTGGGCCAGGGCATACCTGCGGGTCGATAGGGCACTCCGCCAATCTTGGTCACATCGGGCCGCCGTGGTTCGCCCAGCGACATCACGAAGACGTCGGTTGGTAGCGATTGCCCCAGATCGCTCCGCTCCGCGATGGAATCGCGCGTGCGTTCGACTCGAAAAATGTCGCGAGGGCCCACGATCGCGCTTCCCGCTATTTCCGGTTCATGGCTCCGCTTACTTGAACCGATCTCCGACTTCCAGAAGTCGACATCAAAGATATAGGGCTGCATGTCGTTGGACATGTGCGAGCTTCTTAACGCGCTATTCTGCGTGTCGGCCTAGAAACATCATTACTTCACGCCGCAAAGTCTGATGTGCATCACGTGCCGCGATAGCAGCTACCCGTCGCGCAGCGCCCAATCGCGCGAACGCTCCACCGCCCGCAGCCAGCCGGCATAGCGCGTCGTTCGCTCGTGCTCGGGCATCTGGGGCTCGAACCGCCGATCGAGCACCCAGTTGTGGTCGATGTCGGCCAGGTCGCTCCAGTAGCCGACCGCCAGGCCAGCCAGATACGCGGCGCCTAAGGCGGTTGTCTCGCGAACTTGCGGCCGCGCGACCGGCACATGGAGAATGTCGGCCTGAAACTGCATCATCGCGTTATTGGCGCTGGCGCCGCCGTCGACGCGCAAGCTATCGAGCGGCAAACCCGAGTCGCGGCGCATCGCCTCGACGACATCGCATGTCTGGTATGCCATGGAATCGAGGGCGGCCCGCGCCACATGGGCCGCCGTGGTGCCGCGCGTCAGGCCGACGATTGTGCCGCGGGCGTAGGGATCCCAGTAGGGCGCGCCCAGCCCGACAAACGCCGGCACAAGGTACACGCCATCGGTATCGGTGAGGTTAGCAGTGAGTTGTTCGACTTCGGCTGATGTGCGGATGAGCCCCAGCCCATCGCGCAGCCACTGCACAACGGCGCCGGCGATGAAGATCGAGCCTTCGAGACAGTAAGTCACCTCGCCGCCGAGTCCCCAGCCGACAGTCGTCAGCAAGCGATTCTCGCTGGCGACAGGCTTGGTGCCGATGTTCATCAGCAGGAAGCAGCCAGTGCCATAGGTGTTTTTGACCATGCCGGGGCGATGGCAGGCCTGACCGAAGGTGGCGGCCTGCTGATCCCCGGCGTCGCCGGCGATGCGGATCGGACCACCGAACAACTCGGGCGTGGTCTCGCCATACACTTCGCTCGACGAGCGCACGGTGGGCAGAATCGCGCGGGGAATCTTGAGAGCCGTCAGCAGCTCGTCGTCCCAGTCGAGCGTGTGAATGTTGAACAAGAGCGTGCGGCTGGCGTTGCTGTAATCGGTCACATGCACTTTGCCGCCGGTCAGCCGCCAAATGAGGTAGGTGTCGATCGTGCCGAAGAGCAGCTTGCCGGCTTCGGCAGCCGCGCGGGCGCCGGACACGGTATCGAGCAGATGCTTGATCTTGGTGCCGGAGAAATACGCGTCGACCACCAGGCCAGTCTTGGCACGGAAGACCGGCTCCAGGCCAGCTTCCTTCAACTGCTCGCAGATCGGGGCGCTGATGCGGCTCTGCCACACGATGGCGTTGGCGATCGGCTTGCCCGTCGCGCGGTCCCAGATGACGGTCGTCTCACGTTGGTTGGTGATGCCGATGGCGGCGATATCGGCGCTTGTGGCGCCAGCCTTGGCCAACGCATCGCGCGCCGTTTGAAGTTGTGTCGTCCAGATCGCTTCGGGATCGTGCTCGACGTGCCCCGGCTGCGGCAGCAACTGGGGGAATTCCTGCTGCGCCATGGCCGCCACCGAGCCGTCACGACGGAACACGATTGCCCGGCTCGACGTCGTGCCTTGATCGAGGGCCAAGACGTACCGGCTCATGACGGCTCTCCCTGCCGGCCGTGCTGCCAGCCGATGAACGATTCGTAGACAAGGCCGCCCAGCACGCCACCGACGAGCGGCCCCACAACTGGGACCCACCACCAGTTGTCGTGGGCCGTGAAGACTTCGCTCCCCCAGCCTGCTAGTGCCGTGAACAGCCGCGGGCCGAGGTCGCGCGCCGGATTGATCGCGTAGCCGCAGTTGTAGCCAAAGGTCATTCCGATCAGGACCACGAGACCGCCGACCGCCAGCGGACCGAGCCAGGCGGGCGGGCCGAGATTGCGCGGGTCGCCGATCGCGAAGATCACTCCGACGAGAAGCGCCGTGCCGACGATTTGATCGACAAGTCCGCCGGGGAGGTTTGACAGGAAGCCGGCCGCATTGGGATAAGTCGCCCAGATGCCGGCCGTTCCTTGTTCGCCCGCGACCTGCCTGACCCCGCCATCGAAATGAGTGAGGGCTTCGTGGTACGTGACATACACCAGTGCCGACGCGACGAATGCGCCGGCCAATTGCGCGGCGACATAGGGGAGCACTTTCGACCAGGAGAATCCGCGCCAACAAGCCAGCGCGAGCGTGACGGCCGGATTGAGGTGCGCGCCGGTCACGCCGCCGGCGACAAACACGCCCATCGTGACTGCCAGCCCCCAGCCGAGGTTAATCGACAGGTATTCGCCAGACTTCTGATCGCCGAACGTCACTTGCGCCACGACGGCCACGCCGAACGTGACCAAAACGAGCGTTCCCAGGAATTCGGCCGCCAGCTCGCGCGTAAGTTCCCGCATGTTGATCACTTCCCCGCAATGGCACTAGTTCTGCAGCCCACGGAAGGCCCCGATTGTGCAACCACGGCGCGACAAGAGCAACAGCGCAGGTGTGGGCGTTGCCGGCATATGGCCCGGCTATGGGTCGCGCGAGGTGTTGCGTCACCACACGCCGCGGAACAGCCGATACTGCGTGACTTCGCAATACCGGCGGTAGTCGTCGCCTCGGGCAGCCAGCAATTGTGCTTCTTCGACGGGAATGAACGCCAGGAAGGTGCCTCCTAGCATGGCGATCCAAAGCAGTTGTCCGGCGTGCGGGTGCATCAGCAGGCTGCATGATCCGGCCAGGATCGCCGCGCGATACATCGGATGCCGAACTTTGGCGTAGGGGCCTTCGACAAATAACGGGGTCTCCGGTCCATGCGAGTACCTTTGCAATGCGCCTGGCACCCCGACCAAGCCGTCAAGCCCTTCGCGCGTGGCACCCTGAAAGAACAACAGCAGGCACCAGAGAAAGCCGACTAGCGCCGCGAAGTCGACCGCGGCCGACACCAGCTTCCAATCCTGCCGGAACCACACCGTCGGCCCGGGCACGGGGCGATGCAGTACCAGCACTGCCAACCAGCCCAATACGGCGATCGTGATGTAAACTCGGCGCTCGGCGGGCGTGCCGGCGGGGTTTCCCCAGATGGTGCGCTTAAACCAACCGCGCGTCATCAGCAGATGCACGCTCATGTAAACCGCGTACAGAGCAATGTTAAACAGATAGTTGCTGGCCGGCGCGCCGTCGTCGTAGCGAAAGCCGTGCAACTGCGACGCGAAAACCGTCATCAGCCCAAAGTAGGCGAAGACGCGATAGGCCCGGGCAAAGAGCGTGTCAGCGGCAACGATTGCTTGGTTGTTCATGTCGCTTTCTCCCTCGCTTCTCGGTGGTCAATTGGCGGGCGATTGGGCCCATACGCGTTTGTCGAAATGTTCGGCAAGCCGCGCGATCGTGCGCTGTACCTCGTCGTCGAGCCGATCGGCCGAGAGCTTGCCGCTGGCCACGAGCAGCGACGCCAGCTCGCGCAGGCAAGCTTCGTTCAACTTCGGCTCGTACAACAACATCAGTCGCCGCTCGACGAGATCGTCGAGTCGCGAGACCCATTCGTGTTCGATGACCCAACTGGCAAACCCCCGCGGCAGCCACGTCCCCGAGAGAGGAGTGCGCCAATCTTCGTCGCCGTTTTGCGATAGTTCGTCAAAAACCGCTTCGACGCGCGAACCGCACAAATCCCACAAACGGTTTACGGTGTCGAGTGGCACGCCAAAGCGGCTGGCAAGTTCGTCGCACCGTGCACCACCGGCGTCGGGCTCGCCCCCCGGCAGCGGCCGCTCGCGCGACGTGGCGCGCACGGGCAACCCCAATCGCTTGAGAATCTTGGCCGCGCTCGATTCGGCCAGCGAGCGACAGGTCGTCAGCTTCCCGCCAATGATCGAGTAGATCGGCAGCGCCGCACCGTGATGCTCCTCCATCCAATGCCGGCGCGTGATCGAAGCGGGGGCGGCGTCGCCGCTGGCGGGCAGCGGCCGCACGCCGCTGTACTCAAGTTCAACGTCATCTTCAGTGAGCGCAAACTGCGGAAAGATCTCGTTGACTGTGGCCAGCAGGTAATCGAGCTCGCGCGATGAGCACACGGCGTCGGCCGGATCGCCCGCGTAGGGCTCGTCAGTCGTGCCGACGAGCACCGCATCCCGCAGCGGCAAGACGAACACGGGGCGGCCGTCGGGCGCTTCGGCGTAGATGCCGCGACCGGCCAGCGTGCGTCGCAGTCCTTCGTGGTGAGTAACGAAGTGGCTCCCCTTGGTGCCGCCCATCAAGGTCGGCGCCTGCACATGCAACCGCCGCAAAGTCAGATCGACCCAAGCGCCCGTGGCATTGACGACGACGGCCGGCTCGAAAGAGCGCGTCGTGGTGGCCGGTCCATCGCCGACAAGGTCGATCGCCACGCATCGGCCATCGAGCCGCGCCTCGTGATGACACAGCACGTCGAATGGCACGCCCTGCTCGGCCGCCAATGCCCGCGCGTCCTCCACGAGCGCTACCGTAAAGCGCTCGGGGTAGCGCACCTGGGCGTCGAAATACGAGCAGAGCCCGATGTACTTCGCCTCGTTGACGGGCGGCGTCGACGGTGCGCCGAGCTGGTGCGCGGCGCGACGCGGCAGTGTCGGATCGCGGGCATAGGTGTCGTAAAACCACAGGCCGGCGCGGACCAACCACGCGCCGCGCGGCTGGTGTTCGGCGCTGGGGCGCAGCCAGCGTTCGAGCCCCAAGAACCGCGCCGCGGACGCGAGCACGCCGCCGAAGCGGTTCTCGACCGGAATGAACAACTGCAGCGGCCGCACGAATTGCGGTGCCAACCGCAACAGTCGCGTGCGCTCCTCCAGCGATTCGCGGACAAGGGCGAACTCGCCGTATTCCAGGTAGCGCAGTCCACCGTGGATCAGCCGCGACGAGTAGGCCGTGGCCCCCGAAGCAATGTCGGCCGTGTCGACCAAGGTGACGCCGACGCCGTTGAGTACCAGTTCGCGAGCCAGCGCGCAGCCATTGATGCCCGCTCCCAGCACCAGCACGTTGGCAGGCCCGCTCGACATACGCCGCAGTATACGCCTGGCGTGCTGCGCCGTCAGCGGCTGCTTGCGGCCGGCGCCGCGGCGATCTCGCGTCGCAAGGCTGCGAACTGCGCTTTGAGCTCCGCGCCGCCGAGTTCTGGATGGAGTAGCTCCGTGAGGTCGATGATCTTGGCCGCTTGCGCGCGATCGCCGGCACGCAGGTGCCAACGCGACAACTCGAGCTTCGCCCGCAGCCAGCGGGAAGATCCCGGTTTGGCGACCCGTTCCACGTCGCGCCAGGCGGCCAGGGCCGCCGCGGCGCTGCTGTTTCCAGGCAGCGCGCTTAAGCTTTCGGCCTGCGCCTCGAGTATTTGGGCGTCGTTAGGGTATGCCGAACGTAAAGTTGCAAAGCGGCGGGCGGCTTCGTCGGCGCGGCCGGCCTCGGCTAGCGTGCGCGCCTCGAGGAGCTCCAGATCCCGGCGCTCCTGGGGCGTAGCTCCTGTGATCGGTGAGCCGAGTTTCTCGAAGACCAAGAGTTTGAGCTCGGACAATTGCTGTCGGTGATCGGCATTCGACGCGGCTGGACCCGAGATTTCGGCGAGTGCGGGCAACAGCACCTGTGCGGACGAGGGAGTCAATCCGCTAAGTTCGCCCAGCAATTGGCGCGCTTGGGCGATGCGCCCATCGCCTACCAGCGCGGTGATGAACAACGCCTGTGCAGCAGGTTGCCACGACGCGCCAGGCGCCGCGCGCTCCGAAACCAGCGGTTCGAGCGATTGAACTGCGCGACGATAGCCTTCGGGCGGGCATGCGAGCCAGGCGCGCGCCGACGCCATCCTGACGGCTCGCACGATCTCTGCTTGCCGCTGACTGTTGGTTAGCGGTTTGTCGCGCAAGGCCTGCAACAGGCTGTCGAAAAACTCGCCGGCTTCGCGCGCCACGCGCTGTGCGGCGGCAACTGCCTGTTGTTCGGCGATCAAGCGATGATAGCCGCACGAAGCAGCTTCAATCGCTTCGGTAGCGCGCCGCGACGATAGCGGGATCGCGCGGAACTGATCGACCGCTTCACGGAACTGGCTCTGGCTCTCGTAGGCTCGCCCGAGGCGCCAGTGCGCCTCGGCGGCGCTCGTCGCGTCAGGCCAGCGCTCGAGATGCGCCAAGAGTAATTCGATGTACGGGCCCAGCGCACCGGCGTCGTCGGGCGAATTGGCTTGAATCGCCTGCAATCGATCGTGCGCGCTCAGCAGATGGGCTACCGCGGCCCGGACATGGTCCGGCCATCGCTCGGCCAGCGCTTGATAGCGCGCGGCCGCCGCGTCCCAATGCTGCCGGCTGTGTTCGATCGTTGCGGCCAGGAATGCCAAATCGAAGGCCCGCTCCGGCAAGTCGGCGGCAATCGCCGCCGCGGCGGCACGGTCGTACGCTACCAAGGCTTCGTCTGCCCGGCCATCGCGCCAGTGCGTGGCGGCGGTGCGGGCCAACAACTCGGCGTCGAGCGGCGGAGCGTTGTCCGCTGGCAGGTTCAGTTCCGTCAGCAGCCGATCGGCGCGCCGCGACCAATACGGCCCGTGCGTTTGCTCGATCGCGCTGGCAAGCGCCTTGATGCGGTCCTGCCAGGCGAGGACCTGGGCAGCGTCGTGCTGAGCCGTACGCCGGGCGGCCAGCGACAACTCGAGCCGCAACTCGTCGGCGGCAGGATCATTCATGGTCGCCTGCGCATCGGGGGGCTTGAGCAAAGCCAGGGCTTCATCAAAGCGGCCTTCGAGCGCGAGTAGTCTAGCGCGCTCGGCCCGAAGTTGCCTGGTAACCTCGGGGGGCGGATCGGCTTTTTCCAAAGTAGTCAAGCGTTGCTGAGCGCCAGCCCGATCGCCGGTGCCACGCAAGCAGGAAACTTGGGCCACGCGCGCCGGCCAGGCCAACGGGTGTTCGACAGGGAGATCGGCCAGCGGCTCGAGCAGTTGTTTAGCTTGCGAGAAGGCATCAGCCCGATCGGGGCTCCCTTCCGCGGAGATTTGGGCCAGCCGCAAGTAGGCACGAGCGCGCTCAAATCGTAGCCGCTTGCCGAGATTCTGCAGCTCGGGCGCTGTTAGCGGTGCGGGGTCGCGAAGGGCGGAAGCAGGCGCCTTGCGGCCGGCTCGCTCGACCGCGTCTTGTACTTCTGCCAGGCGACGGGCGTCGGCGGCCAACTCTGTGCGGGCGGCCAACACACGCTCGTCGCTGCGCGCCAAAAGCTCGACATCATCCGCGAGCCAGAGCGCGCGGTCGATTTTGAGCAACGCCCCTTGAGCTTCGAGCAAGGCGAGGCGCGGATGCTGCGGATTGCGCTGGCAGAAATCGGCGATGACGCCGCTGGCACGCTGCCAGAGCGGCTCGGCCTCCGTGGAGGGCGCTTCGCGGGCGGAAGCCGCCAACGTGCGCGACCATTCAACGAGCAAGGTGGCTTGTCGCTCCGCAGGCAAATTGGCGCGTTGGATCGATTGCTCGCAGTGCACTTCGGCCAGGCGATAGAGCCGCATCGCGCGCAGCGACTCGACAAATGTCTCGTCCGCCGAGGGAGCGCCCAGGGCGAGTGCAGCCAATAGTGAGTAGGTTGCCACCAGCACGACAACTTCGCCTGAAATCGCCAGAACCCAACGATTGCGTTATCGCTTTTCAATCTCCTGCACGCGGGGAAGATCGGCAAGCGACTCAATACCGACGAGCTCGAGAAATCGAGGCGTTGTGCGGTACCGCGGCGTCGTCCGCGGCTGGGCACCCGCGCCGCGACCTGCCGATTCTTCATCCGGCCGCTCCAGGATCAGCAATTGCCTGCGGAGCAATTGCCGCAACAGTGCGCCGCTTGGTCGACCGCGCAATTTGTCGACCTCTTCGGCGGTGAGCGGCTCGTTGTAAGCAACAACCGCCAGCACCTCGGTCGCCGACTCACTCAGCCGCACCTGCCGGCCGCGATGCACCACGCGCGTTCGTAGCGCATCAAACTCACCTGGCAGCGCGAGGCGGTAGCCAGCGCCCGTACTCACGATTTCATACGGACAGCGGTTCGCCGCGTAGGTTTCGTTGAGTTCGCGCACCACTTCTTCGATCTCCACCGGGCGGACGCCGCGCATCAAGCCGGCAATGCGTTGAGCCGTTAGCGGCTCGTTCGTGGGGCTGCCGACGAACAACATGGCCTCGACGATGCTGCGGGGCGTGACCTGGCACAGCCCGTCCCCAACGCCGGCTGCCTGCTGGGGGTCGAGTGCGGCTTCGAGTTCAGCCTCGGCCCTGGAGCGGTAGGCCGAGGATTCGTTGGCGTCGGTCTTCCCTGTGTATGGATCGTGCCCGTGGTCGAGCATTTGCGCGAAGGCGGCGCCGAGCTGATCGAGCGACAACCCGCCTGGATCCTCGCCGGGCCGGAAGTCCGTGGGCTCGGCGATGAAGTCCGGAGCGCCGTCGGCCCGCGGGAGACGCTGCGGGCGGTTTTGCGTCCGATCGGCCATAGAATCGTCCGGTTCGCAGCGTTTTCCGCCGAATCTTGTCAGAGCCACGGCCCCAGCACGTATCATAGGCGGGAAGCCCGTCAAAAGAGAATGCCGCCCGCCGGCAGCCATAGCCAGCTTGGAACGATGCCTAATTCGATGCCAGAAACGCCGGCCGGCTGTCGCGATGGGTCGAACCCCGCCGAGCCCGTTGTCGACGATTCGCTGACGACGATCGCCATCGACTCGATCGATGATCCGCGGCTTGGGCCTTACCGCCACCTGAAGCGCAACAACGATACGCACCGCTCGAGGCTGTTCGTGGTCGAGGGGGATAAGCTGGTCGAACGTCTGTTGGCCAGCCGGTTCCGCCTCCACTCGCTCTTGTTTGGCCGCCGCTACTGGCAGCGCATCTCGCTGGCGATTCCTGGCCAGATTCCCGTCTATCTCGTCGACGACAAGCAGATCGAGGAACTGGTCGGCTTCAACTTTCATCGCGGCGCGTTGGCATGCGCCTTCCGCGCCGAACTGGATGGCCGCTGGCAGTATCTGCAAGCCCTGGATGCCGCCTGTGCGCCAGCAACGGGGCGACCGGCAGTTGTCGTGGTTTGCCCGGCGGTGCACGATCCTGAGAATTTGGGAAGCCTGCTGCGCACGAGCGCCGCGTTCGGCGCCACGGCGATGTTGGCGGGCGAGCAATCGGCCGATCCGCTTTCGCGCCGCGTGTTGCGCGTATCGATGGGAGCTTCGCTTTCCTTGCCAATTTGGCGCACCGACAACCTTGAGCACGCACTGGCGGAATTGCGCGAGCGCTGGAGCTTCGAGCGGCTGGCGGCGGTGCCTGATTCGGGGGCCGAATTCCTGCCGGCGATCGAAACAGGGGTGCGAATCGCATTAGTTCTGGGGAGCGAAGGGCCGGGGCTCGACCCGCGCTGGCTGGCCGCCTGCGACCGCGCGGTGCGCATCCCCATGCAGGCCGGAACCGATTCGTTGAACGTGGCGGTCGCAGGCGGGATTCTGTTGTATCATCTCTGCGCCTCGCACCTCGCGCCGCAGGATCCGCTTGGCAAGCCAACCGTGGAACCCAATCCAGGTCTTGAAGCTGCTTCTATTGCACGTCATGGGTTGTGATATGCACGCCATAGCCACCACTGCCGAGCAAGCGGCCGTCGAGCCCGCGCAGGCGCCTCGTGGCCGCGAGGTCGTCGTGCTCGTGCACGGGCTGCTGATGGTGGGCCCGGTGATGAAGCCGCTGGAATGGCGGCTGAGGCGCGCCGGGTTTGGCGTGATCAATTGGAACTATTGGACGACTCGCGACAATATCGAGATTCACGGCCAGCGGCTGCACCGCACGCTGTTGGACCTCGACGCCGATCCGATCGTGTCGAGCATCCACCTACTGACGCACAGTATGGGGGGAATTGTCACGCGCGCCGCGCTCGCGCGCGGCAAGCCTGCGAAGCTCGGTCGGATCGTAATGCTGGCGCCGCCGAATCATGGTTCGGATGTGGCCCGCTGGTTGGCGCCGCTGCTGGGCAGCATCGTGCGTCCGTTTCGCGAGCTCTCATCGGGCGAAGGCTCATATGTACGCCGCGCCCCCGGGCTCGAGGGAGTCGAATTCGCCGTGATCGCGGCACGCTGGGACGTTTTGGTACAGCGCGAGAGCACGCACCTGGCAGGCCAACGCGATCACCTGGTGTTGAACGGATTTCATACTCCCTTGGTATGGCAATCCAGTACGGCCCAGCGCGCCATCCGATTTTTGAAAACCGGGAGATTCTCGTGAGCACTCGATCGACTTCCGCTAGCGACCTGTCGCGCGAGGGGCGCGCCAGGGATGTCGCGCCTGAATTGATCCAGCAGGTGAACTGCCGCCTCGGTCGCCGGCAATTCCTGCGCGGGGCCGCCGGAGCACTGGCCGCGTTTGCGGCCTTTCCCGCCGGATTTCGCCAATTGCGCGCCGGTGACCCGCCTATGGTGAGCGATCCGCGGGCAACCTCAGGCGATACTGCGCAAGCGCCTGACTGGCAGGAACTGCTGACGATTTCGGTGGGCCCGCGCGATGCCGACATCGTCGGCACCGATCAGCGGGCGTTGCAAGCGGCCGTCGACTACGTCGCGCAGCTCGGCGGCGGCACCGTGCAGATTCGACCGGGCATGTACCGGCTGCGCAACGCGGTATATATGCGGACAGGCGTGCGGTTGATCGGGGCCGGCGACGACTCGATTTTGTTCAAGGAGCCGTCGAAGACTACGACGTTGGCGGCGGATTCAGACTGGTACGACCAGGAGATTACTCTGACCGACGCCAGCGACTTCCGCGTTGGCGACGGCATCTGCCTGCGCACGAAAAATCCCCACCACGGCGGAACCGATATCGCCAAACGCACGCTGGTGGCCCGCAGCGGCGCGCGGTTCAAACTCGATCGCCCCCTGCGGGAGAACTTCTGGAAGGCCAGCGAGACGACCTGCTCGAGCTTGTTTCCGCTGGTGAGCGGCGAAGAAGTCTGCGACTTTGTCATCGAGAATCTGATTCTCGACGGCAACAAGCAACACAACGACTTGCTCGACGGTAACTTTGCCGGCTGCATTTTTCTACAAGACATCAGCCGCGCGACAATCCGCGGCGTGACGGCGCGCAATTACAACGGCGACGGCATCAGCTTCCAGGTTGCACACGACGTGCACGTCGAGGGTTGCCACAGCCACGACAACACGGGGCTGGGCATGCATCCCGGGTCGGGCTCCCAGCGGCCGATCCTGCGACGCAATCGCATCGAGCGGAACGACATCGGCATCTTCTTCTGTTGGGGCGTGAAATTCGGGCTGGCCGAGGACAACACAATCGCCGATTGCCGCAAGCAGGGAATCTCGATCGGGCACCGCGATACCGACAACGTGATCCGCCGCAACCGCATCACGGGAAGTGGTGAAGTGGGGCTCTTGTTCCGGCCAGAACGCGGGCGCGATTTCGCTCCGCACCGCACCTTGGTCGTGGAAAACGAGATCGAAAACTCGGGTCCCCCCGACGGGATTGCCATCGACGTGCAAGGCGAGGTCGACCTGGTGACGTTGGTGCGCAACACGCTTCGCGAGACGCGCTCACCGGCCGAGCGCATCGCGATCAAACTTGGCCCGGCCGTGGGGCGCGTCGAACTGGTGGCCAATCGACCGTCGGGTTTTGCCGAAGACCTCGTCGACTTGCGTCCCAAGTCGCAGGCCGAAGCGGAAGCAAGCTGAACGCGTCGAAGCAACGACTCTGCCTTGCGCTATTTCTGGAGAATCAGCTTGCCGTTACGCGTTAGCCGCAAGCGGTAGATCTCGGTGCCGTGTTCAATGATCACCTCGCGACGGCCGCTGAGAAGGTCATCGCTGCGCAGGATCCGCGCTTCGGCTGGTTGGCCCGTGCCCTCCGGGCCAGCGGCGTCGAAGTGATCGACAGGTGGATCGGACATGAGGTTGCTCATGGTGGTGAAACCGCGATTCGCGGGAGCTGGCGACTGGGGCAAATTTACTGAGACTGAGTCTCAATGTCAATCACAAAACAGTGAGTTGTCGGAAATCAGTCGGCAACGGAAATTCGTCGCAAGAGATGCTTGACAGCCTTGATGGCCGTGATATGCTCGCTTTCTAAGTTGTTGAAACTTGATATCAACAACTGTCGCTAGCCAGCGCCTGCACGATTCCGGATTGCTCGACCGGCAGTCGCCTTGCAGCCAGCCAGCCATCGCCGCCGTTTGCGCCGTCGGGTCGCGAAGTTGACTCACGTCGAAAACCGGCGGCTGCGTCTTTGGAGTATTTGGCTGGTTCCCGCTTGTTGCCTCGCTAGTGAATTCTTCGCAACTCGATCCGCACTCCGCCCGAGCGTTCCAGGTTTTGAGCTGACCTGGTAGCGGACGCGCGTGGCACGCTAGAGGCCCGTCGACGGATCCGCGACGCCGAGCGTTGTCCCGTGCGCGAAACGAGTTCGGCGCTGCCAGGGTGTGTTGCGCCGGAGGAGCTTGCGCTAAAAGAAACAAGCGGCTTGGCCGCATCATGCATTTGTCAGAAAGGTTGATTCGTCATGCGTAGATCGTTCATCGCTGGTTTTTCGGTTGCCTGCCTGGCGCTGGTCGTCCAGGCATCGCGCGGCGCCGTTGTGTCGTTGGCACCGTTGGAAGCCGCCAGCAAGGACGTGCTGGTCTATGAAGCGTTTGGAACTTCGAACTTCGACAATTTCCTGTTTGGTCCGCTGAATTTCGGTACGCTCCTGGCCGTCGCCAATCCTGGCCCGTCCAGCGTCCACCACGTGAAGTCGTTGATCGATTTTGATCTGTCGTCTTCTGGCGCCACGAAGGGGACCGACGTCCTCTCGGCCAAGCTGCTGTTGAATGTGATCGATGCCAAGGTCGTCGGCTTCCCGGTGGGCAACCCCACGCCGGCGTTCCCCGTGCCGGTAGCGGCGTCGCTGATTACCTCGTCGTGGGGTGAAACTTTGGTTACCTACAACTCGCTCCCGTCGGTGGGCGCATTGGTAGCAAGCGGTTCGGTCACCGGCGCCAATCAGTTGTTGACGCTCGACGTGACCAGTGCCGTGCAAGGCTGGCTCAATTCGCCTGCTTCGCAGTTTGGCCTGCTGATCGAACAAACCGCCGAGGTCCGCGACGGCAACAACACCGCACTTGGCGCCGTCTTCGCGTCGTCGGCCTTTGGCAGCTTGCAGCCAGCGCTGCAGTTGACGTTGGTTCCTGAGCCGGCGAGCTACGTGATGGCCACCTGCGGATTAGTCGGCGCGGTTGCCCTGGGCATAAGACGACGGAGCAAGCGGCGCCGGCTAGCAGGTTAGCCGCGCGGCTGTCCCGCAGTTGGGCAAGACACCCCAAGACGCGGTCGGTCGGTATGCGACCGGCCGCGTGTCGTGGAGACGACGGTAGATCGTGACACGCGCATCGCCAGATCAGCGCTGGGGCAACGCGAGGCGGCGGAGTACCGCCGCAGGCAATTGTCGGCGCGCGCGCGGTTTCACACTAGTTGAACTGCTGGTCGTGATCGCGATCATTGGCGTGCTGATGGCCATGCTGCTGCCGGCGGTGCAGATGGCCCGCGAGTCGGGGCGGCGCATGCAGTGCAGCAGCCATCTGCGGCAGATCGCGCAGGGGATTCATATGTACAACGGCTCAGTGGGCTTCTTACCGCCGGCGCGACAGGGGGGGCTGCACTCGGCGTTTGTGCTCCTCTTGCCGTACGTCGAACAGAAATCGCTGTACGACCGCTACAACTTTAAGCTGCAATACAACCAGGGGACGAACGCCCCCATTATCGCCACTGAAATTCATCTCTACTTATGTCCGAGCATGTACATGCCGCGCGCCGTCCCTGATCCCGATCCGGCCTGCGGCGAATTCGGGGCGCCAAGCAGCTACGTCGTGAGCACGGGGTCCGACTTTACGTTCTTGACGGCCAACCACAATGGCGCGATCATCCATCCCGACTCGGGTCGCACGAACCTGGCCACGATCAGCAACGCCGATGGCACGTCGAACACGTTTCTTGTCGGCGAGATGGACTACGGACTCGAAAACTACCTCTGGGAGTCGTGCCGCGCCGGCGAGATGCGTGGCGGAGCGACGCGCTGGGCGTCGGGCTATCCCGGCGTGACGCTGGGTTCGACCTATGGCGTCTTCAACGCGCAGCGCATGCGTGACCATGTTAGCGAATACCTGACATTTCGCAGCGACCATCCCGGGGGCGCGAATTTCGCCATGTGCGATGGCTCGGTGCGCTTCATCGCCGATTCGATTTCCGAAGTCACGCTCGATGCCCTGTCGACGCGCGACGGCGGCGAGGTCGTGAGCCTGGGAGACTAGCCCTGCGACGCCGCGATCCGCAACCTGACACACGCTTGACCTAAACTTGATTTGAATACGTTTGCCGTACTTTGTGCGAAGGAGTTTCGGAATGCGGAGTCTTGTGAACGGGCGATTGACGGTGCTGGCTCTGGGATTGATCGCAACGCTCGTGGCCGGCGCAGCGCCCGCTGCGGCTCACTTCGTCTGGATCACGACACTGCCGGCCGAAGGAGACGCCCTGGCAGCCCACGTTTGGTTCTCCGAAACCGCCGAACCGGGGAGCGCGCGGCTGATCTCGAAGATCGCGCACACCGAGGCCTGGGCACGCACGCCTGCGTCGCCCCAAGCTGAAAAGCTATCACTAAAACCGATCACCGATGACGTCGGCGGCGCGCTGGTTGGCCTCGTCGGCGACAAGCCACCCTTGGCCGTCGAGGCTGTGTGCCGATACGGTGTCTTCAGTCGCGGCGATCGCGCGCTACTGTTGAACTACTACGCGCGGCATCTCGAAGTGCGAACCGCGGCCGAGTTGGCCGCGCTGGCGCGCGCCGAAAAGCTCGACCTCGACATCGTGCCCCAGTTCAACGGCGATCAAGCCACGCTCAGCGTGCTGTGGAAGGGCAAGCCGGCCGTCGGCGCCGAAGTTGTCGTGCATCTTCCGGGCGGGGGCGAGCAAGAACTCATGACCGACGATAAAGGGCTAGTCAACTTCGATGCCACGCGCGCAGGCTCCTATGCATTGCGCGCGAAGTTCGTTGAACCCAATAGCGCCGGCGAGCACGATGGCAATGCCTACGCCGAGGCCTGGCATGTCACGACGCTGACACTCGTGTTTCCGACTAGCGCAGCGGCCGATTCGGTAGCGACCCCGACCGCGGAGCCCGGCGAAGCGGCCGCAGCTGCCGATAAATCTCCCGATTCGGCCAACGCGCTCTTGGCGCGGGCCCGTGAAGCCCGCGCGGTCTGGAGCGACTTTCCAGGCTTTGAAAGCGATGTCACTCTCAACATCGACGGCACGCTGGCACAAGGGCGCGTCGAAGTATCGGCCGACGGCGATGTCAAACTGAGCGGCGTCGACTCGGCCGACGCCGGCTGGGTGCGGCAGCAACTGGCGCTCTTGATCCGGCACCGGATGCCGGCGCCGTTCGGCGACCAGCAAGTCGTATTCGGCGACGACACCCAGGATCATCCCCTGGGGCGCCTCGTGAAGTTCGTAGGCGATTCGGCTCATAGCGCGTACCGCATCAAGGATGATGTCATTCACGAGGTCAATCGCGACCAAGGCGCGATGCGGTTCACGATCAGCACGCTCGAAGTGGCCCGCAATGCCGAAGGAAAGTACATGCCGGCCGACTACAGCGCGAGCTATTGGGAGCGCGAAAGCGGCCGCCTCAAGTCGAATGAGACCTATCACGAGGAGTGGGTTCGCGTCGGCGAATTCGACTTGCCCAAGCGGCACGTCGTGGTGCTGACCGGCAACGACACTCGGCGCGTGATGGAGATCGACTTCGCTGGCCATCGGCTGAAAGTCGACGACAAGACGGCGGCCGCTGGCAAGTAGATCACGATCGCGCGTTCGGCGACTCGTTACCGCTCAACCCGCGCCAGCTCGCGCGAGGCTCGATCAAAGAGCGCTTTGAGCCGGGATACTTCGTCGGGATGCTGCGCTGCCACGTTATGCTGTTCGGCCGGGTCGCTCGTCAAGTCGAATAGCGACATGGCGGGTGTCGCGTCGCCCGTGCGCAAGCCCGGGTATTGATCGCGCGTGGCTTGCTCGTATGGGGCGAGGATCGTCACTCCGTCGGGACCGCGCGGATCGATCCAACGCTCGCCGGGCGAATGTACTGGCGGGTCGTCCTGCGCCACAACATGCAGTTTCCAGCGGCGGTCGCGAATTGTTGCCAATTGGCCGCCGTGTTGGCCGAGAATGAACTCATGCAAGGGGGGAGTCTCGGCCGAAGCATTGACGGCCAACCACGGCCAAAGGCTGCGGCCATCGGTCGCGCGAGCGCGTTGTTCTGTCAGGCCAGCCCCTTCCCAAACCGTTTCGAACAAGTCCATCATCACCGCTGGCTCATCGACCACACGACCGGCGGCAACTTTGCCTGGCCAGCGCACCAGGCACGGCACGCGGAAGCCACCCTCCCAACTCGTCCCCTTCATGCCGCGCAAGCCGCCGCTGCTGCCACCGCACCAGGGGCCGTTGTCGCTAGTGAAGATGACCATGGTACGGTCATCGATCCCCACGTCGACGAGCTTCGCCAACACTTGGCCCACGCTGTCGTCGAGCTCGGCCAAGGCATCGCCATACAAACCCGCGCCGCTCTGCTTATAAAACTTCTCGGAGCAGGCCAGCGGCTTATGCGGCATCGCGTGGGCGATGTAGAGAAAGAACGGCTGCTGGCGGCGTCGCTCGATGAACTCGAGCGCCCGCTTCGTGTAGCGCTCGGTCAGCGTCGCTTGCACGAGCGGATATTCGACGACCTGCCGGCCATCGACCAATTGCACCGGGCGCATATCGTTGCTGTAGAGAATGCCAAGATACTCGTCGAACCCGCGGCTGATTGGCCACTGCTCGACGTGGCGATGGCCCAGGTGCCATTTGCCGATCATTGCCGTGGAGTAACCTGCGCGTTTCAGATAGGCCGGCAGCAGCACCTGATCGGCGGCCAGCGCCAGGGCGTCAGCCGCGGGGCGACCGTCGGGCGTGGGGTTCATCGTCAGGCCGCAGTGCACGGGATACATCCCGGTAAGTAGCGACGCTCGCGTCGGCGCGCAAAAGGGCGCGGGCGTGTTGAACTGCGTGAACCGCGCGCCTTGGCTGGCCAGGCGATCGAGGTGCGGCGTGCGGAACTTAGGATGGCCATAGCAGCCCAGATCGCCGTAGCCCAGATCGTCGGCGAGGATCAGCACGACATTCGGGCGATCGACCTCCGCCGCGGCTGCGTGCGCTGCCGCTACCACGGTCACCAAAGCGATCAGCGGCGCCAGCGCCGGGTCGAACATTTCTTTCAGGCCTGGCAGAGCAGCAATTACTCGAGTGGGCATAACCTGCAACCTCACCCCGGCGCGTCGACTACTTCTTCGACACTGCGGCGAATCGTCCGGCAATACTCTTCGAGTTGCAGGTCGTCGCTGCCGAGGCCGAACGGCTCTTCGACGTCCTCGGCCACCAGCTCCAGGCCGATCATGAAGTAAGCCACGATCGCCGTGACCACGACGGTCCACAACCCAAAATCATTCACGATCCCCCAAGGCAGCGCCAGCAAATAGACCAAAATGCACTTGCGGATGAATACCAAGTAACCGCGCGCGATCGGCGTCTTGCGTATCCGCTCGCAGGCGCCGCAGATGTCCATCAGCGAACGCGCGTGAGTGTCGAGCATCATGGTTTCAAAACCGTCGATGCGGGCGTCGCGCTTCCAGAGCATGATCCGGCTGACGATCCGGCTGGCGACGCTCATGGGCATGTGCAGCGGCTGCTGTGCAGCGTCGCCTATCTCGGCGGTCGGGGGGGCCTCGCGCAAGTGCGCTTTCAACTCAAACGCGAAGCTGATGATCAAGTTGCCGAAATCGCGCAGGTCGGCCTGGTTTTCGGCGGCGAAGCTCCGCGCTTTGATGGCCAGATTGCGCGAGTCGTTAACCAACTGCCCCCAGAGCTTGCGGCCTTCCCACCAGCGGTCATAGGCGGTGTTGGTGCGAAACACGAGCAGTAGACCGAGCACGGCCCCCAGCAAGGCCGCGATGTTCGATTGCACTTGTAGCGCCTCGTTCATGAGGCCAAGCTCGATCAAGGCCACGGCCAAGGCATAAAGCACCACGGCTGGCATCATCAGCCAAACTTGGCGCACGGCCTGCAAACGATGCGAGCGAAAGATCAACTCCAACCAACGATTCATCATGCGATTGCCAGCCAAACTGAAATGGACCGAAGCCGTGCGCCCGGTCTGCCGCGGCCTGACGCGCGAGGGGGCAATGGTCTAGGATTGTAGCGGCGAACTTGGCGACGGCGACGGAACTTCGATGGCACCTCGACTCTGGCGGGCGACTCGATCGATGGGCCAACCTTACCCTGCGCTTCCCGTGCTCCCGCTCTTGGCCGCGTTCAGTCGCTATGGCGAAGCCCTCGATTGGGCCTGCAGCCAGGCTGAAGCGGCTTGGGGCCCGATCGTGGCAGCCAGCCCCAGGTTCGACTTCTGGGAAACCGACTATTACACCGGCGAAATGGGCCCTGGATTGCGGAAGCAGTTTCTCGTGTTCGCGCCGTCGACCAACTGGCCGCAGCAGCTATCCGCTGTCAAACGGCAAACCAACAGTTGGGAGCTAGCGTATGCTAACCTGGGAAAGCATCCGGAGCAGCGGCCATTGAACCTCGATCCAGGCTATCTCACGCTCGCCAAACTGGTGCTGGCCTCGACTAAGGACCATGCCCATCGCATCTACTTGGCCGACGGCATCTACGCTGAAGTGACACTCTCCTGGAAACACGGCCGCTGGCAGCCCTGGGAGTGGACGTTTCCTGACTATCGCCGCGGCGATTACCACGAATTCTTTTCCGCCTGCCGCGCGCGGTTGCGCCTCGGGCGCGAGGAGCGACACGCTTGATCTGGGTGGTCGTCGGCACCGTGGCCGCGAGCCTGCTGGTGAGCTGGTCGGCCGGATTTGTCATCCGCCGCGCGGCGCCGCGCATCGGGCTGGTCGATCATCCGGCCGCGCGCAAGGTGCACACCCGCGTGACGCCCTTAGGGGGAGGCATCGCCATTTGGCTCGGTGTGGTGCTGCCGCTCGCAGGGGCCCATGCGGTGGCAGCCGCAGCTTGGTTTGGTCGACCGTCGTCAACCGATCCCGCGCGACTGGCGATTCCGCTGCCGGCTTTTGTCGCGCCGCACGTAACCGGTTTTTTGGAGCAAGCGCCCCAGCTTTGGCTGCTGCTGGCGGCCGGAACGCTGTTGATGCTGTTGGGGCTCACCGATGATTTGCGCGGCCTCGATTGGCGACCTCGGCTGGCGATTGAGTTTCTCGTCGCGGGATTGATTGTCTGGCAAGGCTGGCGGTTGACGATTTTCTTGAGTATTCCGTGGCTCACTGACTTGCTGTCGGTGCTGTGGATCGTCGGCCTGGTGAACTCGTTCAACTTTCTCGACAATATGGATGGACTGTCCGGGGGAGTGGCCGCCATCGCGGCCGCGATGTTGGCCACGGTGATGCTCTTAGCGCCCGATCCATTCACGCACCAGCCACAATTGTTCGTTGCCGGATTTCTGCTGGTGCTGGTCGGCTCGTTGTTGGGTTTCTTGT
The DNA here is from genome assembly GCA_019745975.1 of Pirellulales bacterium. Lineage (GTDB taxonomy): Bacteria > Planctomycetota > Planctomycetia > Pirellulales > JAEUIK01 > JAIESQ01. The sequence goes on along the minus strand of JAIESQ010000059.1, from coordinate 16,348 downwards.
GGCACAACCGACCGCCGGCGCGCCTGTTCATGGGGGACGCGGGCAGTTACTTCATCGGCTTCATGCTGGCCGTGGCGACCATGGCGGCCACGTTTGCCGGTGGTGACGTTCCCAGGCATGCGATCCTGGCGCCGCTTTGCGTGCTGGCGATACCGCTCTACGACACGCTGACCGTGGTGATCATTCGCCTGCGCGAAGGACGAAGCCCCTTCGCGGCCGACAAGAACCACTTTTCGCACCGATTGGCGCAGTTGGGGATGACGAAGAGTCAGGCGGTGCTGACGATCTACCTGGCGACCGCGACGACTGGCCTGGGCGCACTGTTGTTGTATCAGGTCGATCTGGCCGGCGCCGCGGTGATTCTGCTATTAGTGGCCTGCGTGCTCCTGCTGGTGACGATCCTCGAAACCGCGGCGCGGCGACGGTGATCTCCATGGCGCGCGCGGCGACCGAACGGCGGCGGACAACAGCGCGAAGTGCCGCCGTCGCCCAGCGCAGGCCGTGGCTGACGGCGAGCCGACCCTGGCTGCTTGGGGTGTGTACCGCGCTGTCGATTGCCCGGCTGCTGTCCCCCAGCGAATCAGTCGCTTGGCGCGGCGACGGGCTCCCCTTGGATTTGTTCTGGCTCTTGACGCTATTGGGTTGGGCGACTGCTGCCTGGCACGATCGCCAGGTATTCGTACGCACCGGCTGGATCGACGCGGGCATGCTGCTCCTCGTGGCCTGGTCGGTCATCGCCGCGGGACACGCGGCGGTGGTCGACGCTTCCCGCCCCGCGATCAACATGTTGTGGAGCTGGCTGGCGGTCGGCGCCGCGTTTTGGTTGTGGCGCCAACTGGTGGCCGATGATCGCGAGGCCCGTACCGTCGTCGCGGTGATGCTGGCGATCGCAGTTGGCATCAGCGGCTATGCGCTGTACCAGTATTTTGTCAGCCTGCCAGCCGATCGCGCGATGTATCTGGATGACCCCGATGCGGCTTTGGCCGCCGAGGGATTGGATTTTCCGCCTGGATCGACCGAGCGCGAACTTTTCGAGCAGCGGCTGTTCAGCACCGAGCCGCCTGGAACATTTGCCTTGGCCAACTCGCTGGCGGGCTGGCTCGTGCCGTGGCTGCTGGTGGCGCCGGCCATCGGTTGGCTGAGTTGGCGCGAGTTTTATCGTGGGAATGCCACGATACTAGTCCGAGTGCTCGCAGGCGCCGCCGCGATCGCGCTGGTCGGCGGCTTTGCGCTCGTCCTCACCAAGAGTCGCTCGGCAATGGCGGGAGTCGTCGTAGGAGGCGGGCTCGTGCTCGTGGCCCTGGCACGCCGCGGCACGATTAACCCGAAGCGCGCGGCCGCGATTGCTGCCACGATCTCGGCCGCGATTGCGCTCATGGTCGCGGTCGGCGTGCTGGTCGGGGGGCTCGATCGTGAAGTGCTCAGCGAAGCGCCCAAGTCGCTCGGCTTTCGCTGGCAATACTGGCAGGCGACGATTCAGATGGTTCGCGAGCATCCCTGGCTCGGCTGCGGCCCTGGCAATTTCGGCGATCACTACACACGCTTCAAGCTGCCAACCGCCAGCGAAGAAATCAACGATCCGCACAATCTGATTCTGGAAGTGGCGGCCACGGCCGGCTTGCCGGGGGCGCTGGCGCTAATCGTCGTGCTCGTCGGCGCGACCTGGTTGTGTTTTCGTCGAACTAGCATCGGTTTCGAAACCAGCATGGAGCCGACTTCGTGCGCCACCGCTAGCTCGTCTAGCAGCGCGGTGTCGAACCTTGCACTGTTGAGCAAGCCAGCAGTGGTGCCCAGACAGGGTTTTGAAACTGCGTTGCTGCAAGTCACGACAGGGCAAAGGTCGATTCTGATCGGCGCAGCAGCAGGACTCGTCCTGGCCTGGTTAGGACCACGTTTAACCGGCGGACTGATCGACATTGCGCCGAGCCTGTCGACCACCATGGGCTTTGCAGCGGTCGGCGCCGTGGTCGTATGGCTGCTCTGGCCCTGGGTAGAACGGGGTCGCCTACCGACGTCGATCCTGGCTGCCGCCGCCTTAGCGTTGGCATTCAACTTGTTGGCCGCCGGCGGAATTGCCTTTCCCGCTGTTGCCGGCAGTTTGTGGCTGCTGATAGCTTTGGCGCTCAACGTCGCGCCCGAGCACGCACCTGAACAGTCCGCCGCCGCTAACGCGGCGCAGTTCTCACTGGGGCGAGCCGCGCTCTCGGTCATCGGGATCGCCGCGCTGGGGAGTGCTGTGGGCTGCTATTGGACCGGTTATCAACCCGTGGTGCTGAGCATGATCCAATCGAGCGCAGCGCGCGCGTCGACCGGCGTCGAGGCCGAGCGGCGACTCGAAGCCGCCGCCGCCAGCGATCCTTACGCCGCGCAACCGCAACTCGATCTTGCGCAATGGCATTTCGAGCGCTGGCTGCACGACCAGCGTCCAGAGTCGCTGGCCCTGTTCGAAGCGGCACAGGCCAAAGCCATCGAATTGCGTCCTCACCAAAGCGCAGTCTGGCTTCGTGTCGGCCAGTGGTATCGGCAGATCGGCGCACGCACCAACCGCCCTGAGCACTTTGCTCGAGCGGTCGAAGCTTGCCGCCGCGCCGTCGAGCTGTATCCGAATCATGCCCGCGAGCGCGCCGTGCTGGCGCTGGCTTACAAAGCGGCTGGGCGCAGCGACGAGGCGCGACGCGCCGCGGCCGCGGCGTGGGAGTTCGACCGCCTGACGCCGCATGCCGATCAGCGGTTACACCCGAGTCTGCGCGACGAATTGACCGCCGCCGGGTTAGGGCCCGCGACAACAGCGTCATCAACCTCGGCACCGGAACAGCGACCTGATTCGGCCGCTCGGCGGCTACCATCGGCGGCCGATTGACCAACCAACCTGCCCGCTCGATACTCGAAGCATGCGAACGTTACTGGCGATTCTGTTTGCCGCGCTGTGCGGGGTGGCGGTGGGGGTAGCCACGAGCTGGCGCGATCTGCGCCGGCTGGCGCTCGACGATTTGGCGCTGGCCGCGCCCGTGGATGATGCCACCGATCCGCGGCGTCCCGAGTTGGCTCCCGCCGGCGGCCCGCAACCGCAAGTCGTGGTCGAATCGACACGCTTTGATTTCGGTCAGATGGAGCGGGGCACGTCGCGCAACCATGTGTTCCGCGTCACCAACTCAGGGCAAGGCGTGCTCAAGCTCTCGAAAGGAGACACCACCTGTAAGTGCACGGTGAGTGGCCTCGAAAAAACAGAGCTCGCGCCCGGGCAATCGACCGAGGTCCGCCTCGAATGGAAAGCCGACAGCCTGCGGGCGGACTTCCGCCAGACCGCCACGATCTTCACGAACGACCCGCAGCACAGTGAGTTGCGTTTTGAGATCGTGGGGCGCGTCGTGGAGTCGATCGCCGTCCGCCCCGAGGGGCTGTATTTCGAGAAGATTGCCACGGAAACGAACCAATATGAAATTCGCGTCGTGTCTGGCGTGTACGACCAACTCGTGTTCACCGAATGGCGTTGCGAACAGCCTCAAACTGCTAGTTCGTTTGATGTGAGTTGGCGCCCGCTGACCCCCGCGGAACTGGCCGAGCCCTCGCTAGCATCGCTGTCGCCGCGCTCGGGCCAGCTCGTGCGGATTACGATAAAACCCGGCTTGCCCGTTGGGGCCGTTCACCAGAGAATCCTGCTCGCGACCGGCCTGGCCGCGTACCCCGAAGTGCAAGTACCAATCGGCGGCCAGGTTAACAGCGATATCAGCCTGGTTGGCCCAGGCTGGGACGAACGCCGCGGCCTGTTGCGCTTAGGGGCGGTCTCGGCAAAGGACGGAACGAGCCGGCGGCTGACTCTCTTGATTCGAGGCCCGCACCGCCAAGAGTCGACAATCGATATTGAGCGTACCGATCCGCCGGAGTTGCAGGCCAGCCTGGGCACGGCGGACGACCGCGGCCGCGTGCGACAGATTCCGCTGACGGTCGATGTGCCCGCCGGCACGCGACCACTGAGCAAACTCGGGGCAGGGCATGGAGGCTACGGCGAGATCATGCTGCGATCGACGCATCCCGACGCGCCGCAACTGCGGATTCTCGTCGAGTTCGCCATCGAAGCGCGGTGATCGCGACGCAGCCAGTTCGATTGTTTGGATAGCCGAACCGGCAAGCGGCGAGCTTCTCGTCACGGACGATTGAGAAAGGCAAGACGGATGACGCTGAACCTTCCCCGTACTCTCGGCTATGGATGTTGGCTGGTCGCTACGACGTTCGTCGGTTGCGGGCCAAGCGCCACGTCGCCACCGCCGACGTCCGCTAACGCGGCCACCGGAGCCGCGCGCTCCGATGCGACGGAATCTGCTGGAGACATTGCCGTCGCGGATGCGAACCTCCCCATGGCCGATGCCACGGCCGGAAGGCCCGAGGCCCTCGCCGCTGCTGCCGGCGCAACGGCCGGCAGCAATGCCGACGATCATGCTGTCGATGGCGCGGCCGACGCCTACGCGAAGTCCGAAAAGCCCAAGATCGATCCGGTCAAGCGCAACGGCCCGATCTTCGCAGGCTGGCCCAAGCCCGAGTTCGCGCTGTTGATTTCGGGTTTACAGCACGGCTATCTCGAACCGTGCGGCTGCACCGGCATCGACAATCAAAAAGGCGGACTCAGTCGCCGTCACGCGCTGATCCAGCAACTGGCCGGCCAGGGTTGGCCGTTGGTGACGCTCGACGTGGGAGACCAGGTGCGCCGTTTCGGCCGTCAGGCGAACATTCAGTTCAATATCACGGTCGAGGCGCTGCGCACAATGAACTATGCGGCAGTTGGCTTCGGTCCCGACGATCTGCGGCTGTCGACCAATGAGCTATTGGGCGCGGTAACCAACCTGGCCGACGACGCGGGCACAAGTCGCTTCGTGTCGGCCAATGTCGGCTTGCTCGGGCTCGACTCGGCTATTACGCCGCGCTGGCGAGTCGTTGAAGCCGCCGGTCACAAAATCGTCATCACGGCCGTGCTCGGCGACTCGTTGCGCGCCGGCCTGGCCAATAACGCCGAAATCGCGACCAAGCCAGCTGCCGAGGCAATTGCGGAAATTATGCCCGAACTGACCAAAGCCGCGGACATCCGCGTGCTCTTGGCCCACACGTCACTTGACGAGGCGCGCGAGCTGGCCAAGCGCTTTCCCGATTTCGATGTGGTGGTTACGGCCACCGGCGTCGACGAACCGCCACGCGAGACCACGCCAGTCGAAGGAACCAAAGCCCTGCTGGTCGATGTCGGCCACAAGGGGATGTACGTAGCGGCGCTGGGCTTTTTTGGCGACGCCGAGCCCCGCTGGCGCTACCAGCGCGTGCCGCTCGACAGTCGCTTTCCCAACACGCCCGAAATGCACCAGTTGATGGTGGCCTACCAAGGTCAGCTTCAGGCCGAAAGCTTCGCCGGGCTTGAGCTGCGCCCCGCACCGCATCCGCGCGCGGGGCACCCGGGCGATCCGCTGGCCGTATTTGCCGGCGCCGCGAGTTGCCAGGAGTGTCACCCCACGGCGCACGGCATTTGGAGCAAGACGCCTCACGCCCACGCGACCGAAACGCTGACCAAGCTCGATCCACCGCGGCAGTACGATCCGGAGTGTGTCAGTTGCCACGCGACTGGCTGGAACGCGCAGGAGTACTACCCGTACGAGACGGGCTTTCTCGGGCTCGATTCGACGCCGCTCTTGGTCGGCAACGGCTGCGAGAACTGCCACGGGCCGGCCGCCGCACACGTCGCGGCGGAGAAAGCGACGGGAGTCAACCGCAATCCGGCGCAGCGCGAGGCGCTGCGGGCCGCGCTGAAGCTCACCAGCGCCACCGTCGAGCAGACGTGCATCAAGTGTCACGACGACGACAATAGTGTCGACTTCGACTTCAAGAAGTACTGGCCCAAAGTCGAGCACAAGGGGAAGAAATAGCCTCGCCGCTCCGCGCGTCTGCGTGAGTAGTCATGCGTCGCCGTCGACGTTAGCTCGCTGGGGCCAGCTTGCCGCTCATCGCTTCGGATAAGATGCGCGACGTCGTGGGGCGCATGATCCGCGGATCGACCTCGCCCCCTTCGAGCAACGTCTTGCGGACCTCCTTGCCGGAGATCGACACCGGCTTCTCGCCGGCGTGGTTCTCCATCAAGTCGACGCGGCCGGCCGACTCATAGTACGCGGCAAAGCCCACGCACAGCGGCTTGATCTGCAAGTCACCGCCGAGCTTCTTGAAGATCTCCTGGGCGTCGAAGTCACCCCAGATCGGCGTGCCGTCGTGGTACGGAGCGTCGGCGTGCTTGCGGCCGATCACGATGTCCGTGAAGCCGTAGTTCTGCCGGTAGATGGCGTGCATCACCGCTTCCTGCGGGCCACCGTAGAACATCTTGATGTCGAGCCCCAACAAAATCACGCGATCGGGGACCGACTCGCCGCGCGGTTTCCAGAGCGCCGTATCGCTGTCGCCATCGCCCAGCGCCCGGGTGTCGATCAAGGCTTCGTAGGTGTGCATTCGCACGTCGGCGTGCACGTCGTCCCCCTTGGTCTCGCCGATCAGAGGGTTCAAGCAAGCGCCGGCGTTGTGCCCTTGGCGCAAGAGCGTTTCAAGGCCGTAGACCAAGGCGTACTCGTGGGCGCGGTGCAGCGGGTTGCGCGTTTGGAAGGCGACGACGCGGTTCCACCCTTTTTCCTTGAGCAGCTTGCGCACTTCGCGCGGCGTGAGCACGTACTTGCCAAACTTCGAGTGCTTGGGCTGCGGCAGCGCGCGGATCTTTCCGCCGATGAGGTGTGTCTTGTCGGCGTCTCCCTTGAGCACCATGTCGGCGCCCGGATGATCGGTGCGCTCGGTGCCGTAGACGCTCTTCAAATAGCGTGGCTTGTCCCACTCGAATACGTCGGTCACATCGAGCGTGGCGACGACTTTGCCGGCCGAGTTGGTCAGGGCGACCTTCTGCCCCTTGCTGAGCTTGGCCGCTAATTCCTTGGTGACCGGGAGCGACAGGGGAATCGTCCAAGCGTAGCTCTTGCCGTTGTGCTCAATTGAGCCGCGGTCGAGCACTCGCTCGTAGGTCGCGCGATCCATCGGGCCGGTCAGCGGACTGAGGGCACCATCGCCGAAGCGGTAAACAGTCGACAGATCGGCGTCGGAAACCGGTACCTTCGGCAGCTTGGCGGCTTCGGCCTCCAGCGCGGCCCGCTCGGCGGCCGGCACGGTCAATTCCAGGGGCTCAGACAAACCACCATGCGGGGCAACGAGATCGCTCATCGAACGAGGCTCCTTCGGGGCGCCAACCGCGGCGCGATGCGGAAAATTGGGGGCGGGTAGCAGGACGGGTTTCAGCTCTCCCGTTGCGGGAGAGGCAAGGCCTGCGAGACATGCTGCGCGGACTGGGCAAAACCTCCGTGTTTGTGGTCCGCCCAATATAAGGATTCAGGCCCCGGGCCTCAACGGGCGGGAGTTCCACGGACATAAGGGCCTTAGGCGAATCAAACCCACGCGCCTGCGTGCATCGTCCGCACCACCGGGCAATCACTGCCGAGGATAGCCTCGTATGGATCGGCGCTCTCCGAACGGCCAGTTGGTAGTGCCAGCACCGCCAGGTCCGCCCGTTTGCCGGGCTCGAGCGAACCGACTTCGGCGGCCAGCCCCAGCGCCTCGGCGGCGCGCAGCGTGATCATCGCCAGCACGTCTGCCGGCGCAATCGACTGGAATTCACAGTCGACATAGCTGGCTTCGGCCAGCAGATTCAAGTCGGGGTTCGACACCCGGCCATCGGTCCCTAGCGCCACCCGCGCGCCAGCGGCGAGCAACTTCGGCAAAGGATGCGGCGGATGATCGAAATAAGCGTGCGTGCGTGGGCAGTAGACGACTGACATCCGTTCACGCTGCGCCGCAACAAATGCGATCTCCTCGTCGTCGAGCAGATTGCCATGAATCACCAGCGATCGTGGGGCACGGGCCAGCACGCGCAGATAATCGAGCGGCCGGGTGCCGCACGGAATAGAACCCGGAATCCAGAACCCGCGCGATGTAAGATAATCGATCAGCGGGCCGGCGTTGTCGCGCATCATTTCCAGTTCGTCGGCCGACTCCGCGAGGTGAAACGCCACGGCGACGCCGCGTTCGGTTCCCAGATTGACCAGCTTGGCGAACAGCTCGGGGTGTACCGTATAGGGTGCATGTGGGCAGATCGCGCCACGCCACATACCTATTGCCGCGGCGTCGTCCATATTCCTGCGCACGCGATCGAGGGCTTCGGCGAAACGCAGCGCCGACAAGGTAATGACTTCGGCAAACGCGGTGACATCCGTCGCAGCCGCATCAGCATGACTCAACTGCCAGCCGGCCGTGGCGATGTCGCCCACTGTGGTCACTCCAGCCGCGCGCGATTCGGCCAGGCCCAGCGCGATCGATTCGGCAGGCGCGGGGCGCGGCTGCTCGGCATTACCGCGCGACGCGGTGACCAGCGCGATCCAAGCAGTGAAGCTCATCCCGGCGCGGCCCAGCGGACAGGCCAGATCGCTGAACTCAAGATGCGTGTGCGGATTGACCAGGCCCGGCAACAGGGCGACGTCGCCAAGATCGACGAGCTCGGCCCCGTCAGGCACCGATATACCAACATACTCAATCCGCGCGCCGCGCATCGCGACGCAGCCACCTGCCAGCGGCGGAAGCGCCACCGGTATCACCCAGCGGGCACGATAGGCCAGCAGCCGATCGCCGGCGGAGGAGGCCATCATACGGGCCGATTCGGGTCCTTGATCTGACCGGCGTCGTCGTTCATGACGTCGTAACGCTCGCGCACCGCCTTCGGCGGCAGCGGTGGGGCGACCGCGGTCTTTTTGTCATTCTTGGTCAGCCCGGCCCGTTCCAGGAGTGACCGACCGAAGATGCCCGACTTGAGATCGTCGTTTGGCGGCGGGCCGACGGCGCCCAAGTCAACCGGCGTGTAGCGGACTTCGTATTTGTGCTTGGCGACACTGACTTCGTCGCCGGGGTCCATGCGTTTTTCAGTGACCGGCACGCCGTTGACCTTGGTGCCATTGCGGCTTTTGAGATCGCGGACGTACCAATAGCCGCCGTTGACGTACAACTGGCAATGATGGGCCGAGACGTTGGGGAACCGCAGCACGATATCGCAGCTTTCGCGGCGGCCGATCAGCAGGTCTTTCTTGATGAGTGGAATTGGGTCGCCGCCGCCGATCGGCACCAGTTCGCCATAACTGTTCACAATTCACCTCGCAGGAAACCCGTGGTACTGTCCCGGCAACGCGGTGCGCTGCCTGCAACTCCTGCCCCCGCTCACTTGCCGCCACGGTGGTGGCCGCCTAAGATCGCGCGAAATCTCGCGCTGCGACTGGCCATCGCGCCAGTCTAGGCAGCGATCCCGCGAGGCGTCAACGAAATGACCGGCCAGAGGTTGCCGACAACCGAAAACTCGGCCGCGACAACGGTTGCTGGCGCGGCGCCCCCCTGGCGCGCGGCCGGGTTGCGCTATTTTGGCTACGGTTTTTTTCTGCGCGGGCGATTTGGAGTACCTGTCCATAAAGTCAGCCTCGATGCAGGCTTCACTTGCCCGAACGTCGATGGCACGGTCGCCCGAGGCGGCTGCGTGTTTTGCGATAACCGCAGCTTCAGCCCCAGCCGGCGGCTGCCCCGCGCGACAATCGGCGAGCAGCTCGCCATCGGCATGGCGAAAGTGCGCGAGCGGTTCGGCGTGGCGCGATTTCTGGCGTATTTCCAGCCGGCCACGAACACATATGCCCCCGTCGAGCGCTTACGGCCGCTGTACGAGGAGGCGCTTGCCCATTCCCATGTCGTGGGGCTAGCCATCGGCACGCGCCCCGACTGCGTGCCCGACGACGTGCTCGACCTGGTCGACCAATTGGCCGCGCAGCGCTATGTGAGCCTGGAGCTTGGCTTGCAAACGATTCACGATCGCTCGCTAGCCTGGATGAACCGCGGCTGCACGCACGCGGCCTTCGTCGATGCCATGGCGCGGGCCCGGGGGCGGCACTTTGAGATTGGGGCGCACGTCATCTTGGGGTTACCGGGCGAATCACGCGACGACATGTTGGCCACCGCCGACGAGCTCGCGCGGGCTGGCGTTGACAGCGTCAAGCTTCACAACTTGTACGTCGTCAAGGGAACACCGCTGGCCGATGACGTGGCTGCGGGTCGGGTGATCCTGCAGTCGCAGGCCGAGTACGTTGAAACCGCGGTCGACTTCATCGAGCGGTTGCCACCGACCGTCGTCGTGGAGCGCGTCAGCGGCGAGGCGCCGCCGGACTACTTTGTTGGGCCGGCCTGGTGCCTGCAGAAAGCCGCCGTGCGCTTGGCAATCGACGCTGAGTTCCGCCGCCGCGACAGTTACCAAGGCTGCCGCTGGGCGCAGACGAGTTAGCGAGGGCGACTGGCTTTGCTATCGCTGGCGAGTTGCGAACGGGCCACGCGTAGCGCTTCTGACAGGACCAGATCTTGGTCCCTAGCCGGCGGCTGAAAGTTAGTGTCTTCAGCCGGCTTGGCGACGCGATGCACTTGCACGTCGGGTTCGACGCCCACCTTGCTATAAGGATGCCCGTTGGGCGAATAGAACTTGGCGGTCGTCAGCCGCAGTCCGGAGCGGGCCAGATTGAGCGGGAAGATCCCCTGCACCGAGCCCTTGCCGTAGCTCCGCATGCCGACGATCGTGCCGCGGCGATGATCGCGAATCGCGCCAGCAAAAATCTCGCTCGCGCTGGCGCTGTCGCCATCGATCAACACGACCAGCGGCAGTTTCCAAGTCCCCGCGCGGTGTGCTGAATAGGTGAAGTCCTCATGCGGATTGCGGCCCCGCGTGGCCACGATGGTTCCCTGGTCGACGAACTTGTCGGCAACTTCGACCGACGACGTCAACAGCCCGCCAGGGTTGCCGCGCAGGTCGATGATCAACTGCTTCATCCCTTGACGATGCAGGCGCCACAGCGCGGCGTCGAGGTCTCTGGCCGTCGTCTTTTGGAAGCAGGTGAGCTTCAGGTAGGCGATCCCACGGTCGCGATCCAACAGTGCTTCGTCGGTGATGCTTGGGATCTCGACGTGAGCTCGCCGCACGCTGGCGCGGTAATCTTGTCCCTGAGGGGAGCGCAATTGCAATTCGACGGTCGTACCCTCTTCGCCTTGCAGCAGATTGGCGGCTTCGTCGGTCGACATATCGGCGGTCGAGCGTCCGGCCACGGCGACGATGGTGTCGCCCCCCGCCAGCCCGCTCTTTTCGGCCGGGCTGCCAGGGATGACCTTGACGATCAACAAGGCCCCGTCGGTCGACTTGAGTTCGATCCCAAGGCCAACAAAGTTGCCGTCAATCTGCGAGTACGTCTCGTTGAGCTGGTCGCCCGTCAGGAAGGCGGAAAAATCATCGAGGGCATTGGTCGCGCCGCAAACGTATTCGAGGATGATGCACGTGGGCGGCACACCCAGCCGCTGGCGGCCCAGCGCGCCCGCCTGGGCGACGGCGCTACGGGCCTGGTGCCGATCATTGATTGGCAGCGCTCGCAGGGTGCGGTACAGGTCATCGCGGAATCGCTTCACGGCCGTCGGGTTCACATTGCGTAAGTAGCGCTCGACAAACACCGGATCGGTCAGCGCGATTTCGATTCCTTGCGTGCCTCGATCTACGAGATGTCGCCAGCCCGGCTGCTCGACATAGTGGGAATGAATCTTCAAGAGCACTTCGGAATAGAGCGCGAGGGCATCGGTCTCCGAAAGCCCGGCCAGCGAGCGAACAAAACTCTGGTCGCTATAGCGGCGCGCCAGGTCGTAGTGCAGCTTGGTGGTTGTAAAGCGCTGTTCAAGGCGGCGCTCGTTGGGATGCTGTCGCAGGGCCTCTTCGTAATGGGTCAGCGCTTCGCCCCAGCGGCGCTCCTGCTCCAGCGACTGGCCTCGCTCGAGGATCTGTTCGAGTTCGACTTGTGAGGCCCCGGCAGGACCCACGTCGACTTGCGCGAGTACGAGTGACGGGGCGCACAGGGTGGCCAGAATCGCCACCAACGTTACCCGCGCAGCGCGGGAGACCCAGCTAAGCATGCTTGTATCCATCAGAGGTGCGTTGGCCGCGGGAGCGGCGGGTGTCACCGCCGCGGTGCACGGGGGCGTGCGGAATGGCCGGCAGGTCCGATTCCGTGTGCGATTACTCGCGACATGAGGGTAGCTCGTCAACGCTGCAACCGAGGCGTGCGGGTCCGGCACATCGGTCAACTGGAGTATAGGCCACGGACCAGAGGTGGTCAAAGAACCGCTGCAAAAAGTCCGGCGAAAACTCGGCGTTAACTTCGTAGCCTTCAGCACATTGGATAGACTGCCATCGCGCACTGCGCGCACCCGGACGTTCTATGCCGCGACGGCCGATAAGTCTGCGCCGCAGGGAAGCGCCGCCGATTTGCTTCGTGCCGCCAACAACGACCTGCTCGTCTGCCGGCGAAACTCCCGCGCTGGCCGTGCAGAACACCTGCGGAGACTAGGCCGGCGAATCGGAACGTGCCGGCTGGTCGCCGCGGCGCCGGCTGCGGAAGGCGTAACATCGGCCCGCGTAGCCGCCGCCATCTATAATGGCCGTGATGTGCGCTCACCGTGCTAACCGCCGCGATTTTCTCCAGGGGCGTGCCGCCGTTGATAGCCTGGCTGAGCTCGCCCAGCGGGCCCTGGACCGCGAGCACGAGTCCGATCTGGCGACCGCACCGTATCGTTTGCACCTGGCCCGGCGGGCAATGGCCTGCGAGTTCGAAATCATCCTTAACGCCGGCGTGCATGCCGACGCGGCGGAACTGGCCGTCGCCGCCCTCGATCGCATCGACGAGCTCGAAGCCCAGCTTACCGTTTATCGCGATACCAGCGAGTTGGCGGCTATCAATCGCCAGGCGACCCAGGGGCCGGTTGCAGTGGAGGCGCGGCTCTTTGAGTTGCTCGAACTGGCCGTTCGTTTGAGCGCCGAGACGGGGGGCGCATTTGACGTCACGGCGGGGCCCTTGACCAAGGCGTGGGGCTTCTTCTCGCGCCGCGGCGCCGTTCCCGAAACCGCCGACCTTGAGCGGGCGCTGGCGTCGGTCGGCAGCCAATACCTCAAGCTTGACTCGCAACAACGGACGATCCAGTTCGAGCGGCCTGACATGGATATCAATCTCGGCGCAATCGGTAAAGGTTATGCGCTCGATCGCGCCGCTGAGTTGCTCGACGCCGCCGGATTGACGAGCTACCTACTCCACGGCGGGCAAAGCAGCGTGCTCGCGCGGGGAGGGCAGGCCGGCGATGGGAATGCCTCGGGAGCCTGGACGATCGGCCTCGGCGACCCGACCCGGCCGGGCCGCCAACTGGCGCGAATCGACCTCGTCAATCAGTCACTGGCCACTTCGGGTTCGCGGATGCAGTCGTTTCGCGCAGGCGGCCAGCGCTACGGTCACATTCTCGACCCGCGGACTGGCCAGCCGGCTCTGGGGGTTTTAACTGCGACCGTGATCGCGCCTTCGGCAGCGATCGCCGACGCCGTTTCGACCGCGTTTTTTGTCATGGGGGTCGACGGGGCGACTGAGTTCTGCCGCTCGCATGCCGAGATCGGAGCCGTGCTAGTGACCGCCGGCGGGCGGGGAAAGCGCGACGTTCACATCCTGGGGCTAGCAAATTCACAAGTGCGTTTGGCGTCGCATGACGCCGCAAACCAAACGACTCAACACGCTGACGATTAAACGAGCGAAAGCGATTGCGACCATCGGCCAGCCCGCGGTTTGGCCGTTCGCACCACTCTGGGCGACGCGTTTCTGGCTCCCGAGCCACGGTCGACCTGGGTAGAATAGCTAAACACAACCGCCCTTAAGTTGGATCCGCCGCTCGATCGTAGTGCTCCCGCTCGATGCTTGATCTGGTTCTTAACAACGTCTCGTACTTCGGCATCATCGCCGTCTTGCTGGCGACGGGCGCAGGCTTGCCGATTCCCGAAGAGCTGGTCGTCGTGGCGGCCGCCTGGGCAAGCTATGAGGCCGGCCCTCTCAACCCCTGGCTGGCGTTTCTCTCCTGCTTAGCCGGGGCTCTGGCAGGCGACTGCCTGATGTATGCCGTCGGCTATTACTTTGGGCATAGCATTCTGCGCGAGAACCGCTGGGTCGGCCGCTGGGTTCATCCCGAGCGCGAGGCACGCGTCGAGCGACTGATCGCCCGGCATGGGCTCAAGGTGTTGTTTGCGGCACGGTTCGTCATGGGCTTGCGATCGACGGTCTACCTGGCGGCCGGCGTGCTGCGCATCCCGTTTCGCCGATTCGTGTTGGTCGATGTGCTGTGCGCGACGACAGTGATCGGCGTGGTGTTCGGAGCCAGCTACGCGTTCGCGCCGCGGCTCGAGAGTCTGTACCAGCTTTGGGACCTGGTGCGCGGCACGCAAGTGTGGGTCACTGGCCTGGTGGCCCTCTCGATTTTGGCGGTAGTGGTTTATTACTGGCGTCGCGCGCGGCTGCGCAAGGCACGCATCGCGATGCGTCGGCAGGAACGCGCGAGTCGTCAGCAAATGCTGGTGGCTAACCAGCGGACCGCCATCGAGCAATCCGAACCGAGTGAAACGGCGGCCTGAAACCACTGCGAGTATTGAGGGCCGGATTGTGGTCCGTCACAGCCGCCAGCCGATGTTTTCGGTGTCGATCGGCATCTCGCTTTGCCTGGCTCAAGCTGTCGTCAGGGCACCTCCGATTGACGACGCGACCAGCTCATTCTCGATGGCTCCTGTCATCAAGGAGGATTTGTGGCAAGACTATGTCGCGCCCCGCACACGTCGAGTCACCGGCCGAGTGGTCGATGTCGCCGGCAAGCCCTCGGTTGGAGCGAAGGTGTGGCTCGCCGCCGGGTTTGCCGCCCGACCGTTGGTCGAGGTGCAGACTGACGAGAAGGGCCGATTTGAGCTGGACGCAGGCGAATCGGTGGTCGTGTACGCGGCATCGAGCGACGGTCGACTTGAGGCGAGTACCCAGTGGCCAATCTTCCTTGAGGCCGCGGGCGCGTCAACCACTCAACCCCCGATCGAGCTGCGACTTGCCGTGCGCCATCGGCGCCTTGTCAAGCTGCACGTTCGGGACGAGCGCGGCGCCCCAGTTGCCGGCGCGAAATTGATTTTGCATCAACAAGGCTGGTTGGACGAACTGGGAACGACGGACGACCGGGGACACGCGATGGTGCCCGTGCGCCGCGACAGCGAATACTGGGAAGTTCTTGCGTACAAGCCAGCTTACGGACTCGCCGCCGTCGGCTTCGGCATCCGGCAGCTTATGAACTCAGCGCCTCGTTTCAAATCGGAACCGCTTGAAGTTATCGAGAAGCAACTCGACGAGTGGCTCGGAAGGCAACCCGACCCTCTGCCCTTGCCGTTGTTCGCGGCGCGCACGGTACCGGTGCGTGTGGTCGATCAGCAGGATCGGGCGGTACCGGGACTGTTAGTGGCTCCCTTGGTGAGCTTGTCGCGAAAGTTCGAAGACGGCTTCTTTCGATCTGCCAGCAGTACTCCGCTGCCGGAGCTCAGCCGCGTCACGGATCAAGAGGGTCGCATCGTCGTCGACTTCGTTCCCGGCAATGCTTCGGTCGAATTTGCCGTCGGCGCGGGATATTTCACACGCGCTGCCCTGCCGCGTTTCTTCGTACTGGAACCGCTTCGCTGGGAGGCGGCCAAGAACCCGGAAGCCCGGACGCTCCGCGTGGCGCGTATGGTCCCAATCCGCGGACAGGTTTTGGACAGCGAAGGCAAGCCCGTGCCCCAGGCCCGGGTGGAGGCGACGGCAAGAACAACGAGCGGCTGGGCAATAGCTCGGGACGACGGCAGCTACCAGGTTCTCGTCCAACCCAACCACATCTTTAAGCTGTCGGCCGCCTCGAATTCGGTGGCGTCGCTGCCACGCGAAGGGGTGCGAGTCGAGTTTGAGACTCCGGTCGAGGGAATCGACCTGGTGGTGAACCCGCTGGCAGAGATCACGATCGTCGGCGCTGAGCGGGTTAATGACCCCGGACAGAGCGTTGGCCGACTGGAATGCCTGATGGTCCACTGCCAGACTGTGCCCCTGAGAACATTCGATGCGGAGCGGAACGACCATGATTGGAGCATCGCCCAAATCTCCACAATGACGTTTTTTACGAGAGATGTGACCGAGCGAAGGCTGCGCTATAGCCTTGGGCCTGGCACGTACGCGTTCTTCGGTCGACCGTGGCAAGAGCCGCAGTGGTTTCGAATCACCGATAGCCAGGCCCGCGCGATCACCATGCACGACCCGCCAAACTGGCCGGGCGAATCAACCCTAACCGGTGTTGTACTAGACCTCAATCAAGCGAAGGCTCGGGGTTTTGTGGCGTCCGCAGTGGGCGCGCACGGAGAAGTGCCGGTGCGGTG
>JAIESQ010000172.1 GCA_019745975.1 Pirellulales bacterium | reverse complement strand
CCCCCGGCGCCGCGGATGATGAACTTGGCGAATCGGCGCCTGTCAACGACGCGGCTCGCGCCGCCTCGTCCGCCAAACCGCGGCGCAAGCCGGCAACCGCCGCCGCAAACCCTGGAGCAAACCCGGCATAAACGGACCCAGCGCTCGCGCGCAACTTGCGAATCGTATCAACTAAGAGGAAGATCACACTTCAAAGGCTGGCTGGTTTTGAAGCGCCGATGAGTGGCTGGTTTTCAAGCGCCGACTGACACTACCGCGACTCGCGACGACACAAGGCGTTTACGAAAACAGCGATCTCGACGCGCTGCGAAATGCGATGCACTTGGCGCTCGGGCCGAATACTCCGCTGCAAATCCGCCTAGTTGCGACACCGTGCGGCCTGCTGTGAATGCGACCCACCTTGCGCTGAACTCCGACACCAGTGGCGACGGTGACAATGGCGACGAAACCTCCCGCCAACTCGCCAGCGAGCGTGACAGAACTGACAGAACTCCCGCCGCTACGCCCGTAGTTGCCGACCTCGCCCGCGTGATCGACGCGTGGCCATCTCTCTCCGAGCCCATCAAAGCCGCTTTGCTCGCGCTCGTCGACGCGGCGGGAGGTGGCCGTGGTTAGACGTATCGCTATCCACTTCGCCAACAATCGCACAGGCCGCTTTGCGCTGGCCAGGCGGGCGTCGCGGAGGTCGCGAACGTCGGCAACGTCTTCACCAATCTGATTTCTACAACTTTCGCGACCGACGGAGCGACACGCCATGAAGATCGAACTTCGCAAGACGTCCGAGCTCAAGCCCTACCCCAACAACCCGCGGCTGAACGACGACGCAGTTGATACCGTGGCGCAGTCGATCCGCGAGATCGGCTACGATCCCTGGAACGCCGAGCTGCTCTGCAATCAGCAGCTTGGGCAGGAAGACGGCTTCGAGGTGGTCGAGGTCCGGCAGACGATTTCGGTCATGGGTCCGGCCACCGCTGAGTTCGAGAAGCTGCTTCGTGCCGGACGCTTGCGTCACAACGGCAATCCGATCCTGACCTGGATGGCTGGACGCTGCGCCGTGCGGCACGACCAGAACGAGAATATCGTGCCGACGAAAAAGGACAGTACCGGCCGCATCGACGGGATCGTGGCGTCGATCATTGGGCTGAGTCGAGCTCTCGACGACGGCGGCCGGTCGATCTACGAGACAAGAGGACTATTGGTGCTGTAGTGATCGGCAACCGAGCGTTCTCTACAGAACCAACCGTACACAGCGCCTATGGGCCAGTGGCTTAGCACTTTCGCCAAGTCTTCGCCCGGGGAGAATGGGTGTGTCTCGTTGCGCTTGGATTCGCTTGAGGTTGCGCGAGACGTTCTATAAGAGCGAACGGAGCCAATTCCAGGTATTTCGTCCCGTACCTAGCAGAAAACTCCTGGCGTCCGAGTTCGCGGTGCCTGTCAGGGCGTTTTGAGTTACGTACAACTGGAATTGGGTCCAGTACTCCGCCGAGCCCAGGAACGCCGCAATCACTTCCTCGAAGTGGGCGCCGGAGCGCAGCCGCGCGGACCAATAGGCGCGGCCGGCCGGATCGGCTGATCGCCGCAGCAGACTTGCATAGAGATCATTGACCTGGCCGATGCTCGCTTCTTCACTCGTCAAGATGGCCAGTGCGACGCCGGTACGATCCATGGCCGCGGGAATGACTCCAGTGGCGCGATCGACGTGTGGAGTGAGTTGGTCGTTCCAAAAAAACCTCCCTAGGGTGTCTGGCGCGCGTCCTAGTATGTCTTGGTACACAGCGGAGATGAAGCCGAAGTTTGTGCCGCCAGCCAACGCCCTGTACTCCTCAGAACCAAGGATACCGGCAATCACGTGTTGTAATGATTGGCCGGCTTCGAGCTGCCTGAGCCAATACCTGCGGCCAGCATCATCGGCGGCCCGGTTCAGCAACTGCTGATAGGCGTCGTTGATGGCACGCGTGCGGAACTCGGTGCTTTTCAGTAGCTCGAGGACGACTTGCTCTCGATTCATTCCTGCGAGCTGGTAACCCCAATAAGCCAATCCCGGATCATCGGCGGAGCGGCGCAACGCCAATTGATAGGTGGAGGCAATCACCCGCGAATCAACGGGGCCGGCGGGACTAACAGGCGGCGCCGGTGGCAGGGGCGGCGGGGGCGGAGGGGGCGGCGGCGGTGGCACCACCCCGGAAGCGCTGAATACTTGCAGGACGAGATCTTGATCTCCGGGAGAGCGCGCGGCGTTGTCGGCCGGAGCATTTGTGCGGCGATTCACATCCGACGTCCAGCCGACAACCATGCGCTGTCCGTCGGGCGACACCGCGACCTGAGGATCGAGCTGTTTGCCTGGACCGGAGCTTTGAACGTTCGAAGAATCAACCGGCGAAACGATTGGACTATTGGGCAAGCCATCGATACCGAACAGGCGCGCCTCGAGATAGGTTGAACCATTCGTGGGAATGCCCTGCCGCGAATTCTCGATCTGCCAAGTGACAGCAGATTCGCCGGCCGCCGTCGCGGAGATCGAACTCTTCACGACGTCATGCCGCGCGCTGCCCAGACCAGACGTCCCGTCTGCATCGATTGGCGTGACGAAATTCGCCGAAACCGGCCACGTGTCGAGCCTTAGCCGCGCCAAATAAAGATCGTGATCCAGCGGCTGTCCAGGAATGGTCACGGTTTCTGCAAAAGCGATGTAGAGGTTGCCCGAGGCGTCGACGCTCATGCTGGGCGCGCTTCTCGATTCACTGAAGCGCGGATAGCCGCCGAATTGCGGAACCAGACTGGTGTCAAATTCGTCTGCATCCAGCGAGTCATACCGGCGCATGAGGATATCGCTATGCGTTGGCGTGTCGTATCCTACCCAGGCGAAGGTAATAATGCCGCCTGGAAAATTCGTCGGGCCAACCACGCGCGGATCAGTGTTCAGAGTCACCCCGACGGCTTCCCAGCCTGCGGATACGATCTTCTCCGGGCGCAGGCGCGGAGCGTTTGTGGTCGTGGGGCTGTCGAATTCGAAATGCAGCATGTGAATCGATGAGTTGTTTGGGCTATCGCTGCGCTGCCAGACGACGACGGCTTCGAGCCCATTGGGATACTGAATGACATCGGGATTGGAATTGGTGCCGCCGGCGCTGGGAACAGCCTGAATCGCCGTGAGCGGCGCGCCGTTCGCGCCGAATTTCTGAAAGAACACGTTCTGCTGGCCGCCCACTCCGACGGTCGCTTCCCACGCGATGACGAAGGTGCCGTTGTCGGCGATTGAAATTCGCGCGTCCTGGTCATCGCTGCGTGAGGCTGAACCGGCGATCTTCTGCTCGGCGAACAGTGGCGCGCCGCTCAGGTCAAAGCGTTGGAAGTGGATTTCCGTCGCCGTGCCAGCCGTGTTTGTCTCGTGCTGCCAAACGGCCACAGTTGAATTGCCATCCGGACTCATGGCGATCTGCGCGCCGTGCTGATCGCGCGTGAGTTGATCCTGCGATGGCACGACGATATTGGGGTTGGTGACCGCGGGGACCGGCGTCAGCGTGGCCAGCACCTGGCGCGCTTCCAGACGTTCGAGCGACAGGTGGCGCCCGCGGCGCGGTGCAGGCGAGTTGCAAAGCGTGCGACTCGACTTGTGCCAACCGGCCAGATGCCTGCGAATTTGTGCGAACATCGATCGGGCCCCTGATTGCTAGATGCCAAACATTGATGTCAGGCGAGTGCGGCCGTAAAGCTCCTCGTCGATCCAGCCAACTGTGGAATGTACTCACGTTTCGGGCTTCCACTACCAAGCCCAAGCAACTCTAATAACTGCCCTCGCTGAGCTGCGTGTTCGTGTACGCTCTGTAGTTCCCGCCGATCTTCATGAACGAACCGTACTGATAGGTGCGTGCGCCGGCGGGCTGAGCCTCTTTGCCGCGGGACGTCATGAGCTGGCAGTACACCAGGTAGTCGATCTCGCTGCCGATCGTTTGCGAATGGCCATCGCAGAAGGTCGCGACCACGAGACCCGGATGCCGGCTCGACGGCCGCCCGTAGGCCGGCAGGCTATTGGGGTCACTGTCGATCCCACCGGCGTTTTCGTTGATTCGTTTCAGCGGCACGAGCAGGAAATCGTACTGATTGACGCTCGGCCCCGGCACATTCGTGCTGCCGACGAAACCGGGCTGCCAGTACACGCCCACGCTTTGTTCCCAGGGATCGGTCCAGTTGCCGCAATCGACGTTCTCCGTCAGCATGAACGTAGTGGCGGTGCCATCGACTCCGCCAATGTAACTCTGCGTCATCTTCACTAGCAGCTCGTGTTCGACGCGCGGGCACGGCAACAGGTTGCCGCCACTGGGCACGGTGGGATTGGGGATTTGGCGGTACTCCATGGCCGGATACATGTAATTGAAGTGCGAGAAGAACACTCCATTGGCCAACCAATCACGCGGTGCCGCGGCACCCGTAATTGGGTTCAAGCTGGGAGCGTTCTGATTCAGATCCTTCAGCCCACAGTTGACGACGTAACTGCAGAACGTCTGTTCGGCGACCGGTGTGGCGTTCTGGCCGACCGTGGGCGCGCGCTCGTCGCTTGGGCAAACCGCGACTTTCAAAGAAAAGTTCGGCAACAACAGCGGCGCCAATCCGCCCGGCGTGTTGCCAGAAGGCGGAATCGTCACCGCCGCGGAGTTGCCCGACGCGATCGGCGCCAGGCCCGGCTGACCGTACAAATCGTAAATGTCGTTGCGCTCCAGGAAGGGCAGGATCGAGAACATCCAGCCGATCGGGCGGGTGGCGCCCGCGGCTTCGTGCGAAAAGGCTTGCGGGTTGACATACCCAGGGTAGTAGCCTTGCTTCAGCTCATACTGCAGCACCGCGGACGACAGCTGTTTCTGGTTGTTCAGGCAAACCGTGCGGCGACCCGCCTCGCGCGCCTGATTGACCGCCGGCAGGATCAGGCCAGCCAACATGGCGATGATGCTGATGACAACCAACAGCTCGACGAGCGTGAATCCGCGTTGGTTTCGCACCATCGTCTGCCCTCCGACTCTGGTAGAGTTCCCTTGGTAATAACCTCACGGCATGGCCGCGCCAATGCTTTTGCCGGGAAAACTCGCCTTCTGAAGTCATGTGTTCAAATGAGTCGCGCTAGCGCCAGTCTCCAGCCAATACGAACGCCGCCCAGTAGCGCGGTGCCAGCCCCGCGGGTCCTCCTGATTCTCGCTCGGCTTCGCGAATCTTTGGATCGACTTGCACGCGTTCTCCGGGGGCACGCAACTTACCCGTCGCGATGACGTAGTCGTCGATCATCTTCAATTGGGCTCGGCGCAGCGCCTCGAGCTTGCCAAGTTTGCGCTGCCAGAGATTCGTGTAGAACTCGGTCATCAGGGCCCGCGTAGCGTCGTCGTGGACCTTCCACAAACTGGTTACGGTGCTGCGGGCTCCGGCGATCTGGAAGGCGCGTTGCAGCCCAAGTACGCCTTCGCCCCCGGCGGTAGCGCCGAGCCCGGTTTCGCACGCCGAGAGAGTGACCAACTCGCAGCCGGACAGATCGAGTGCCGCGACTTCGGCGGCGGTGAGGATGCCGTCGTCGCCTTGCGGACCTGGCAAGGCATTGGCGCCGGCCAAGGCCACTCCAGAAAGCAGATTGGGATCCCAGCCGATGACGGATGGAGCGCCGACAAAGTCCTGATTGTAAATCTCGAGTGGCATCTCGCGCGGACTCAGCGCCGAGACCAGCGCGGGCGGCGCGAAGAATCCATGTGTCGCCAAATGAATCCAGCGACTGTGACGCGCCAGCTTGCGGAATTCAGCTTCGGTTGCTCCCGCTCTGCGTAAATCAAATGGCGACGGGGCGCCTGGCGCCCAGGCCTTCATGACGGCCTTGATCTCAGGCCCGCTGGCGGTCAATGGCGGCAGCTTGCCCACGGCACCAGCTCGCAGTGGCGATCGCCAATTGGCCGCCAACTGTGAAGACGGCACTCCTTCCTGAGCCGCCGCGCAACCGGCGTCGAAATCGATATCACCAACCGCCAACAGTCGTTGCTTCGATGCGTCCTCAGCGGTCGATGCCAACAGTTCGGGCAAGAGTTGTGGAACTGGCACAATGGCCAAACCAAGTCGTTCGATCAAGTAGCTCTCCGGCGCTTCGCCAGGGAGGGCCGACCAAGGCAAGCGGCTGGTTGCGCCATCGGGCGATATCAGCACGTAGCTGGCGCCCGAAGTGTATTGCGCGAGCGGCTGCCAGACGAGTCGAGCGATCTCGCGTTGCGCTGTCGACTCGTCAAGTTCCTCGGTCACGATCGCGTCGCGCCAACGCTCGACGGCCTGGGCGATCTGGAAAGCCGCGCCCAAGTCAACCAACGTGGTCGGTTGGTCGCCGCGCACGACAAAAGCAATCAAGCGCCCGCCAGCAGACGAATGTTCGCCGGCGGTTTCCAGCAGGTCCACGAGGACGACATTGTCTGGTAGTGTCGTCCGCAATGCCAAGAGCGGGTCGGCATCCTCCTGATCGTGAAGCGCGACACCGACGCCCGCGCGCCCCAGGTCGATTTCGAGTTGGTCCTGCTGTTCGGTCAGTTTGCGGAGACGGCTGTTCCAGGCGTCAAAATGATCTGGCCCGGGTGGATTGAGACTCAGGGCCGCCAGCTCATTGGCAACCTTCGTCAGCTCGTCCCACTTGGCGTTCACATCGGGTTCGTCCGACGATCGGCGCGCGAGCCGGCGGCGGCAAAACACGGCGCCTTTCCAGCGATAGACCTCGCGATACGCCGTCTCGACAAACTGCGGCTGGGCCGCTGCCAAGGCGACGTAGTGATCTAACCCGGCGCGATACTGCCGCGACATGGCCAACTGCTGCCGCTCGGATTGGACCAGGGCCGTCCGGTCCATCTGCCGGCGCAGAATGCGCAGGGCCCGGTGAAGCAGCGGCTCGGCTTCCACTTCTCGGCCCCGCCGTACAAGATGCTCAGCCAGGCAGTCGAGACACGGCGCCACGTCTGGATGGTTTTCGCCACGGATGCGAACCGTGTCCGAAATCGCCTGGTCGTAAAGCTCCTGGGCCCGCTTTTCTTGCTGTTGATCGCCGGCCAACTCCGCCAGGTCGATCAGGACCGCGGCCGAGGAGAGCCGCACCGCGTCGCCGGAGTCCGCCATGATCTGCTGGGTTCGGGCCAACAGCGCGCCAGCCGCGGCATTGTCTCCTTGCCACTTCCGCTCGCGAGCCAGCTTATACAGAAATCGGACGCAGCCTGGCGCGGCTGGGCCATTGAGCCGCTCGACGATCCGCAGACCTTCGCTGAGTGTTTCGTCGGCGCGGGCTAGCTCGCCTGATTGCAAATAGAGCTCACCCAATCGTTCCAAGACGTCGAGGTACCGTTCGTAGGTCTCCCCGCGAACATCCTTGTAGATGCTTGCTGCCTGCTGGTAGAGAGGTTTGGCCTGAGCGAAGTCTCCCATGCGGTGATATAGATCAGCAAGATCGAACAAGCCGCGCGCAAAACGCGTGGTGGCGTCGGTGCCGGTCGCCTGTTCGATGTCCAGGTAGCGCCTCATGAGCGGCTCCGCGCTGGCATAGTCGCCCAGCTCGACATGGACCGTGCCCTGCAAACTGATGGCCTGGGCATAGCGCTGATCGCTCTCACCATACGCGTCGCGCACGATGCGCGCCGTTTCCTTGAGGCCCTCTAACGCCTTTACGTAATCACCCCGCGCCATCGCCAACCGGGCAAGACTGAGCGGCGTGGCGTCGGGATGATCGGGACCGAGCTGCGCGACCAAAATCGCGTGGGCGGCAGCGCAAATGCCTTCAGCGCGATCGAGATCTCCCAGTCCGCGGAAGGTCGAGCCGAGGTTATTCAGATAGGTCGCATAGCGCGGATCGTCTTTGCCGATCAGTCGCTGATAGGTTTCGACGATCTCTTGCTCAATCGCCAGCGCTCGCTCGAGTTGCCTTTGCCAGGCCAGCTCGTTGCCTGGGCGGACTAGCGCCAGCACGCGATCGAGCTCACGGCGATCAGCGGCGTTCAGTGCGAAGTACCTGCGCTGCCAAGCCAGGTCGCAGCGCGCTTCGTTCGCGCGCCAGTGGGTCGGCCCGTGCAACATCTCGTGCAGGGTAAGAACCTGCTGGTGGCATGCCAGGGCGGCATCGATATTGCCCAACGCCTCGTGAAGCTCGATCAGCAGTCTGAGCGTTTCCTCCATGTCGGCGTGCGCGGCGCCGTAAACTTCGCGCTCGATCGCCTGAGCTTGCTCAGCCGAGGCGATTGCCTCGGGGAGTTTGCCTCCCTGAGCAAGCTGGCGCGCGTTGACAAGGCATTGGAACCGCTCGGCAAGTCGCGCCTGTTGAGCGCTAGTCCTCTGCGCGGCAGACTGCGCCTCGACCGGCGAGTCGGGCGTGCAGGCAATTCCTAAGACGGCTGACAATGCGGTAGCGCCAACGAGCCAGCAAACTGCGAGCCGTTCTCGTGCATGCTGTTGAAACGAATGGGCCATCTCCCAAGTCTCCTGCCCTTGATTGGCAACAGCTATCGCCAGTCTCCCGAGAGCACGAACGCGGCCCAGTAGCGGGGCGGCAGACCGCTGGGTGACGCGGGTTTGCGCGTGGTGTCGCGCCGCTTG
The DNA here is from genome assembly GCA_019745975.1 of Pirellulales bacterium. Lineage (GTDB taxonomy): Bacteria > Planctomycetota > Planctomycetia > Pirellulales > JAEUIK01 > JAIESQ01. The sequence goes on along the minus strand of JAIESQ010000172.1, from coordinate 28,238 downwards.
GGATCGCCTTGTACGAGCTGGCCGGGGCTGCGGAGCACGCCCGACTGGACGTCGTAGTCGTGGAGCATCTTGAGCTGCGCTTCTCGAAGCGCCTCGAGCTTGCTGAGCTTGCGCTGCCAGAGATTCTTATAGAACTCGGTCATCAGCACGCGCGTGGCGTCGTCGTGAACCTTCCATAAGCTGGTGACGGTCGTTCGCGTGCCGGCGATTTGGAACGCACGCTGCAGCCCAAGTACTCCTTCACCACCGGCCACGGCTCCCAGACCGGTCTCGCAAGCTGAGAGGACAGCCAATTCAGTGCCGCGCAAATCGAGATTGCCGACTTCCAGCGCCGTCAGGATGCCGTCGTCGGGCACACGATCGAGCGCGGCGATGGTCAAAGCCTCTTCTGTCGAGCGTCGGCGGTTGGCGCCGGCTAGCACCAGTCCCGACTGCAAGTCGGGGTGCACGCCGACGATCGCCTCGGCACTGCCGAAGCTCCAGCCTCCCACACCATCGTCGCCCTGCTGTTTCCGCTGAGTTTCACGCTGCTCCGGCGGGGCAAAAAATCCATGCGTGGCCAGGTGCAAGCTGCGATACTGTGGAGCTTCCTCGCGAAAGCGCGCTTCGATTGCGTCGGCGCCGAAGATTTGCCTGACTTTGGAATTTGGGTACGTCGCGGCGAACAACTTGGCGATGGCCACCAACTCGCCCTGGGTTCCTGGCAGCGGCGAATAGTTGGCATCGTGCGCGCCGAATGCCGAGCGAGGTCGTTCAGGCGCCGAATTCTCAGCCAGCGCCACCCTGCCTGCGTCACCGTCGAAATCGACGTCACCGACGACCAGTAGTGAAGGCGTGTGATCATTTGCATCGACCGCCACTTCTTCGTTCGAATCGAACATGCGCGTCAGCAACTGTGGTACCGACACGACAGAGAACGCAAACTCTTCAATCAAGAAACTACGGGGCTTGGCACCAGGAAGCGCAGCGAGAGGAAGTTGATTTAAGGGACCGTCAGGGGATATCAGCACTGTGTGCACCCCTTTGAAGTGCTTTTCGAGCGGCAGCCAAAGCAACCGCCGCAATGCACGAGCGGCCTCGTCCCCGGCTTTGCCGTCATCCGGTTCCGAGCTAGCGAAACTGGTGCGCCAGGCCGTTATCCATTTGTTGATCGTGGCCGCGGACCCGAAATCGAGTGACACTAGTGAATTGCTACGAACCACGAAGGCGACTAACCGCTCCTCCGTTGCTGTTTGGCGCAGGTCCAAATCGCTGGCAGGCGTTTTTCGGCCAGTGAACCTTGGTGCTTTGATCACGAGGAAATCAACAAGCACATGATCGTTCGGCAGGACGCTTTGCAACTCACCAAGTGTGGTAACTCGGCCGATCTCATTGAAGACCATGCTGGCCTTCGCCAAGTTGGCTTCGAGATCTTCCTTCCGCTCCGTCAGCTCACGAATCTGGCCGCGCCAGGCCTGCTGTTGGGCGGGTTGCGGCACAGAGAACGCAAGGTTAGCAAGCCGTGCGCTAACACTTTGCAACTCTGCGAACGTTGGGGCGAGCGCGGGGTTGCTGCTTACCTCTCGCAACTGCTGATGTCTGCGAAATACCGCGCCTTTCCAATTGAGCAACTCTTCAATCGCACGTTGCTTGAACTCGTCGTCATCAAAGGCGATCGATACATAGCTGTCGAGATAGAGGCGCATCGCCTGCATCATGTTCAGCTGTTGGCGCCCGGACTGCGCAGCGGCGGCAACGGCCAGACTATGCTTTGTGATCTCCAAGCTTTGTCGAGCAAACGACTCGGCGCGCGCTCGATCCCTCTTGGCGGCGAACAGAAAAGCCAGATTGTTCAGCGATTGAGCGTACTTGGTGTGCTGTTCGCCTACGCAACGCTTCCGAATCTGGAGCGCTTGCTGAAACAAGGGCTCCGCCTGCTCGTAGTCACCCCTGAGGAAGTAAAGTGACGCGAGATTGTTGAGACGTGTGGAATAATCTAGATGGTCTTCTCCGAGTGCCTTCTTCGAAGTCGCCATCGCCTCGCGATAAAGCTGCTCGGATCCTGGCCAGTCGCGCTGGAATCTCAACACCTCGGCCAGTTGGTCAAGTCGCAGGGCATAGTCGGGGTGGCTCTCGCCGAGGGCTTGCTTAGTTATCTCCAGGGCCTGGCGACAAATTGGCTCCGCGCGGTCATATTCCGCTTGCTTCATGTACAAACCGGCGAGATTCCCCAGGCGCGTGGCGTAGTCAGCATGACCCTCTCCAAACACCTGTCTCGTAATCGCCAGGGCTTGCCGATAGAGTTCCTCCGCGCGATCGTAGTCTCCCTGTTGCTCGTAAATCGACCCCAAGTTGTTCATCGTCGTGGCGACATCAGGATGGTCTTTGCCTAGCTTCTGTTTCTTGATCTCCAATGCCTGACGAGTAAGCGACTCAGCGCGCCCGTGGTCATCCATGTCTTGGTAAGCCTGAGCCTGGTTCTGCAGGATCCTCGCGTACATGGGATGTTGCTCGCCGAGCGCTAGCTTGTAGATGGTTAGCGCCTGTTCAAACAACACGGTCGCGTATCCGTAATCTCCTTGCTGGAGCAACAGTGCTCCCAAGTTATTCAAAGTGGCTGCGTAATCAGGATGGTGCTCTCCTACGGTCCGCCTTAGCGCCTCTAGCGCTTGCCGATACAGTTGCTCTGCGCGGCCGTAGTCGGCTTGCGATGCGTAAAGCGTGGCCAGGTTGTTCACATTCGCTGCCGTATCGGGATGCGCCTCGCCCAGTGTTTGGCGCCTGACCGCCAGTGACTCCTGGTACGATTGTTCCGCGCGGGCAAAGTCCCCCTTGATTTGGTACAGCTCAGCCAGTCTGCCCAAAGCGACCGCGTAACCGGGTTGTTCCGCGCCTTGAGCCATCCGGTAGATCGTCAACGCTTGCTGCAACAACGTCTCTGCTCGGGAGTAATCTGCCTTGGCTTCGCACACTGCGGCCAGCACACAAAGACCATTCGCGTACTCTGGATGGTCCTCGCCGTATGCCTCTCGATAGATTTCCACGCCCTGCTGCATTAATCGCTCGGCTTCTTGGTAATCTCCTTGGATCTCATAGAGCCGAGCCAGGTTGAGCAGAGAGGTGGCAAAGTCGGGGTGACGTTCTCCTAGGGTTTTTTTCTTGATCGCCAATGCCTCTTTGAAGAGCGATTCCGCTTGCGGATATTTCCCCTGAAGCTTGTACAAAACGGCCAGGTTGTTTAAGGCAGCGCTGTAGTTGGGATGTTCTTCTCCCTGAAGCTCCTTGACTAACTCCTTTAGCAGCTCGGCACGTTCCGCGGCGCGTGCGAAGTCTCCCTGAGCAAAGAGCTTCGAGACTTCGCGATGAAGCGACTGCACTCGCTGTTCACGTTCGCTGGGTGTCGTCGCTGCAGGCGGCGAATCTTGAGCGACGACGGGAACCGCAAATGCGGTAAATAGGCCCGACACGAGGCACATCAACCACAGTTTGTTGCCGATTCGCGGCTCGAGCATCGTTGGGCTTCCCTTCATTCGTCGCCGCGCGGCTCGGACCGCACAAAGAACGCTGCTAGCGGCCGCACGCCTGCCGGCAATCGCGATTCGATACTTTGCAAATACGCGTGGGCAGTCTGCCCTGCAACTTGTTGACCAGGGGATCGGAATGCGATTGCGGCCTCGCTAGTCGCAGGATTGGTGCACACCATGCTGTCCAATTCCACTGGCGGTACGGGCCAGCCCTCTGGCGGCAAGCGGTTTAGTTGCTCGGACAGCAAGCCCGTTGCGACTGCACGGTGCTTGTCGTCGTCGCGATCGATGACTAGTACGAGCACGACATCGTGTACGCCGGGTGTCGTCGTCGGAGAGACTGTCATGAAGTCGCTACTTTCGGCGGACGATTTCGGGTATGCGAACACCGAGCCCTCACCAGCCGCGAGGAGATGAAAGTTCGCGGCCGTTCCGCCACCAACCGTCACCTCGCCGTCGGCGATCGGAGGATCGTCGATCCATACCACGGCCCAGCTCGTCGGCCGATTGAAACGACCGTCGAGCCGAAAGGCCTCTGGACCGCCGAACGTGCGAATACGTTGGGGTGGCTGTCGATAGCCGTCGGAAATCACGACGTAGACCGGATCGTGCGGCTGGCTCTTATCGGTCGGATCGGCAGCAGTGAACAGCTCTAGCTGCGTCCACGTCGGTGGCACAGCAGGTGGCACAGGCGGCGTTATGACTTGCCACCCAACAAAGACCAACAACAACGCGCACGTTACAGCGACGACTGGCAGCAATAACCGGCGTCGCGACTTTCGCGGCGCTACTCCGGCCGCCGCATCACCAGCAAGAATCGCTTCGAGAGTGTCGGCGAACTCCTGCGCCGTCGGATAGCGACGCGCCGGATCCTTTTCCAGCAGTCGGCCGATGACCGACTGCACACGGCCTGGCACGTCGCGGCGTAACGTGTCCAACGGCGGCGGCGGCTCCGACCCGTGCGCCTGCACCTTGGCCAGCCGCGACTTGTGATGACCAAACGGCGCACGTCCTGCCAGCAATTGATAGAAGGTGCAGCCGAGGCTGTACAGATCGCTGCGCGCGTCGGCCGTGGCGGCATCGCGGGCTTGCTCGGGGGCCATGTAATCGAACGTGCCCAGCGCCACGTTGGCCGCGGTGCGTCCATCGTCGGCATCGTCGGCGCCACTCGATCCGGCGCGCGCGAGCCCCCAGTCGAGCAGTTTGATTGTGCCATCAAGGGCGAGAATCAAGTTGCCTGGCTTGATATCGCGATGCACGAGGCCAGCGCGGTGCGCATGAGCGAGTCCGACAGCCGCTTGCCGAATCCACTCACTGACTTCTCGCCAAGGGAGTGGGTGCCGCGCTTGCAGAATGGCCGCCAGATCGGCCCCCGGCACGTATTCCGTCACGAGATAAATGTGTCCGCGATGCACGCCGGCATCCAACGTTCCGACTATGTGCTGATGACTGCTGATGCGCGCCTGCATCGCGATGCTCTTGCGAAATCGCCCAATCGACGAGTCGTCTGCGGCATGTTCTTCGAGCAATACCTTGACGGCCACTTCGCGCTCGAGCACTTCATGCCAGGCGACGTAGACTTCTCCCATCCCGCCTGCCCCGAGCTGGCCGAGAATCCGCAGCTTGGCGTCGAGCAATTCGCCAAGCGACAACACGGGCTGGTCGCCAGCCATCGCAGGCGCCGCTGTGGGTGGCGTCGGCGGTTGCCAGCAATGTGTCGTGTCGACCGAGGCATGATCCTCGATGAGTGACGAGGCCTCGCGCAGCAGATCGATGATACGCAGCTCCTCGCCGAGCGAGGCATCGCCGCCGCGTGCGCGCAGCCAATCTTCCGGCTCGATGGCCGCGCCCTGCGAGCGCTCGGCGCAGTAGGCCTCGACAAGTTCCACTACGTCACTGGAATCCGCATGCGCGTCCTGTGCATGCCGGCCAACCTCGGGCTCGGTGGTCATCGTCGACCTCCTGTTCGTTGCAACCAGTCTTCGGAGCTCTGCACAAGCGCGCGCGCGGCTCGCGGCGTGAGATTCCACGCGGTTGCAATTTGCGCAATCGACCAGTTTCGTAGCCGCGCGGCGCACAACACGCCGCGATAGTGCGGCGGCATTTGTGAGCGTTCGATCGCTGCCAACAGCGGTAACCCTGCGCGCAGCCGCGCCAGCGTGCGATGCGCTTGTTGCCGTAGATTCGCCGCGGTCGTTTGACGTTCGACCGCAAGCGCCGCGTAATCGCTTCCCTGAACGAAGTGGGCGACGATCAGAGTGCGGTCGGCTTCATCGAGCTCGGCCAGGCCCGCGCGCAGCAGGGCTGCGGCGTCATTGCGCGCCAAGCGCGTGAAGACGGAAGAGCCGTCGTCGGCCAGCACGAGCTGGCCCATCGAGTCTTGAGGTAGCGACTGGACCGCTTTGGCAAGCGTGCCGCCGGGGCGCACCAGAGCGCGAAACTTGTTCGTGAGAATCGTCGCTAGCCAGGCTCGAAAGGCGGCGCCCCGACTGCCGCGGAACGCAGGGAGATTTTCAGCCGCCGCCGCCAGGCAATCTTGGGCAAGATCGGACGGATCAACTTGCGCCGCGCGGCGGTCTCCCAGCAACCGCGCGGCCTTGCGCCGTAGCCAAGAGCGATTCTCGTCGAGCAATTGGCCGGCCGCGACTTTGTTTCCGTCGCGCGCTTGTTCGATCCGGCCGGCAAACGAACTGGCGGGCCCCTCCGACGTGGAGTCGGCAGGAATTGTGCGCTCGACGCTTGCTGGTTGCGTCATCGCCGGCCCCTTCGGATGACCACGCATCAAATCAGATTCATCTTCAGCATGTTGTGCCCCGAAGTCCAGCCAAATTGGCGTGAAAAATCTCCCGCGAAATTTCTGTCACACCCTGCCGCGCCGCGCATCTCTCAACTTGTGGGCCACAACGACACGGGCCTGCCAGCCGCAGGGAATCGCGGGTGGCGGGCCGCGTCATAGGGCCATGCGGGTAGAGCGGCCGCCACCTTGCCCCGAAAGTTGCTGGGCAGCGCAAGCGACCGCGGCCAGACGCCGGGCGGGGCAGTTGGCGTCTGGCGGGGCAGGACTACCCGCGTGGCAGCCCACGCAGACTCACGATTCATAACCAGGTCATCCAAACCTACTGAGAGCAACCAGGAGCTGGACCGATGAAGACTGCGATTCTGTTGGTGGGCTACTTCGCACTTTGCGCCGCGAAATTGGTGAGCGCCCAACAAATGACACCGTGGGGGCCGGCCGCGTTGCCGGGTCCGTATGCACCCTACCCGGCGTACAACCACGTCGAATGCTACCACCACGATTCGACGATTCAGGGCAACTACTATCGTGGTCTGGGCTTGATGTTCGAGGGATTGGGCGTCGGACTCTACTACGGCGGGCACGGCCTGATCGCCGGCGAACACGCGCGGTCGCTGTGGCTCGACAATCGCGAGCGTATGCTGTGGCCGCGCGTCGAAAGGCGACTGCGACTGGAAGCGAAAGTTCAAGAGGCCAAAGCTCGGCGAAGATGGGCTCGCGACCACCAGTCGATTCAGCCGGTCTTCGATCCACTGGCGCCTTTAGAACAGTGGTTGAATCCCGAGACGGGTGAGTTGCATTGGCCCGAAGTGTTGATCGAAGTCCCTGATCAGGCCGCCGCCCAGACAGTCGAATCGCTGGTGCGTTGCTGGACTACTCAAGGTTTGAGTCTGAGTTCCCACGACCGGGCTGCGTTGAAACAATCGATTCGCAAGTTGCAGGCCGAACTCGCGGAGCGGATCCGCCAGATTGAAGTTGCCGAGTACACCGAAGCGCGTCGGCTACTCGATCGCCTGGTGTTGGCCGCCTGCAGCGATCGACCCCAGGTCGCAATCTGGTCGCACTATCCCGTACGCCCGACTGAATCCACTATTCGTCCCTAGCAGTTTGCGTACTCGCATTGCTTGGGTTGAGAACGGCGCGTGGCTGCGTGGTCGGCATTGTTGATAAGAAGCGACAACGGACCGCCACGAAGAGTTCCGCCGCGGCGAGGCGACGAGTTTTGCGTCACGAGCGCGCGGCATCGGCGCCGCTGCCGTAACCTAGAAGCCGAGCGACTACGCCGCCTGGCGGTAGTAGTGCTTGAGCAAGCCGCCGAGCCGCCGCCTGCAGCGGATCGCGGGAAGGTTGGATTCCTATTAACCTCGCGAGCTTGAGTTCGTATCCGGTTGCTTTCGATTAGTAAGGGAGTTGGGGCTAGATGACAACATGACGGCGAATTGAGCATTCAACCCGAGGAGCTACTAAACAAGTGCCAACTCTCCGTCGGTCCACTTCATGTAGCCGCCTTCGGGGATGAGCTGTGGATATTCACTGAAAACGCTCTGTGGAATGGGACAATGTGCGTTCGGGTTGTGCAATACCAGAACATTGTGGTCGATCCACATCTGGTTTTCGGATGAAGCGAGGGACTTTCTCAACGCAAGCGTGGACGGGGCCGGATGTTTCTCGGCGAACCTCTCTTCGAGGCATACGATCACACTGATTCGCCTGTAACCAGGGAACCTGCGATAGCAACCTGCCTTTTTTGATCGCGTTTAGAAAACGGCCGCTGGGACGGAATTCCATTCTCTCGCCGACAATGTCCCCGGTTAGCATATTGATCTTTGCTGTTACGGCGCTATGTCCAAACGCCGCCTTCAGCAGGTCCTCTCGGTTCTGGAAGGCTGGAAATCGCAAGTGCGGTGCTAGTAAAAGCAGGTTGGGTCGATCGTCTGAGAATTGGCGATTGGCCGAAGCGATGGCACTCGCGATCTTATCGGAATCATCGCCGCTCCAGAAGTTCTCTTCGGGCCAAGGTCGATGTGGCGATTTAACTTCAATGCCAACCTCAGAACTTCCGATGCGAATTCCCATGTCCAAGTTACGACTTCGGCGTCCCCTTACCACCGCACGGAAGGGAAACCGCATCTTGCCTGCAACAAACCAACAGGCCATACACTCTGCCATCGCACCGCGAAAAGCGTCCGCTGAGGAGCTGGTCAATCGTTGATGTAAGTCTCTGGTTTGAAAAAGACCGCACGCAAAAGAGGTAAGCAGATATGCCTCCCAAGCGGCCTTCTTTGCGCGCAGTTGTCGCACTCGCATAGCAAGATAGATATCGCTCGGCTCCGAACCAGAAGCTGTTAGTATCTCGAGCCGTCGGATCAATTCCGGCGTTGGCTTCGAACACCACCCCTGTCGGACTTCCGTCGTGAAAACGCTACCTAGGACGTCGCTCGGCACATCGAAGTAGCCGATGCCGGGACGCGACCAAGTCCCGTCGAGAATTCTGCTTTCAGACGTCGACATCAACGCAACTTAGAAACTGAAGCTATCAGGTGATGGAATCGCTCGTCCATGCTACACGATCATGCCGACACTCGCCTATTCTCGCGCTCGCCCCGCCACATCGTAGCCGAGCCCTTCCAAGACGCGGCAGATATCGGCCCACTCGACAGGATTCCAGCGGTTGCAAATCTCGTCGCGTTTGAGCGACGACCGATGTCCGCTTCAAACGATTCACGAGAACAGTTCGGCGATCGGCTCGCCTTCGTCTAGCAAGGGCCGTGGGCGACCGCTGTAGTCGCTGAACTCCTGGCGCGTGTCGATGCCTAAAAACATATAGACCGTGGCCAGCACGTCTCCGGGCGAGTAGGGGCGCGTAATCGGCTGCACCGCACGGCTGTCCGTGGCGCCGATTACATGGCCAACCCGCAGACCACCTCCGGCAAACAATATCGACATGGCCCCCGGCCAATGGTCGCGACCAGCCTGGCTATTGATCGTGGGCGTGCGCCCGAACTCGCCAGAAACCAACACTAATACGTCGCGATCCAACCCGCGTTGGTGCAAATCGGCGACGAGTGCGGAGAGCGCGCGGTCAAACGGCGGCAGCGACTTGTTCTTGAGCATCGAGAAGTTGTCTGTGTGTGTGTCCCATTCCCCGCCAGAGAGCACGGTCACGAACGTCACGCCAGCTTCAACCAACCGCCGTGCCAGCAGGCACCGCTGACCGGCAGGCGTGCGCCCGTAACGATCACGAGTAACAGGGTCCTCGCGCTGGATATCGAAGGCCTCGCGAGCGCGCGGCCCCGTGATCATGGCCAGGGCCTCGCGGGAGAAACGATCGAGGCCGGCGAACGCGCCATGCCGATCGATATCCGCCCGCACGCGATCGAGGTTGTGCAGCAGCCCCGCGCGGTCTTCCAGACGCGACGCATCAATCCCGCTGGGCAACCTAAGATTCTGAACCGCATAGTCGGCCGAGTTGGGATCGCTTTCGGTCGTGAATGGATTAAACGCGGGGCCAAGGTAGGCGGCTCCGCCCAGCAACTGGCGCCGCGGGATGCTCACGTACGCTGGCAGCCCGTCGTTGTTGGCGCCACGTGTTCTGGCGACCAGCGCGCCGCAGTAAGGATTGATGTTCGACCTGGTCGATGGTGGAGGCTGGTAACCGGTGACCATCCAGTGCGAGGCGGGCAAATGGCTGGATTCGCCATGCGTCACCGAGCGAACAATCGCCACGTGATGCAGCTCGCGCGCGAGTTGCGGCAGATGCTCGGAGATTTGAACGCCTGGCACACTAGTTGAGATCGGGTGAAACTCTCCGCGGATATCCGCTGGCGCGCTGGGTTTCAGATCGAACATGTCGATATGGCTGGGCCCGCCACCCAGGAAGACGTGAATCACGCTCGTGCTACGTGGCGGCGGAGTGGAAGCGGCCGACGTGGCGGCCCGAGCCCGGCAGCGCAACAGGTCTGCCAGCGTAAACGATCCCATCGCGAGCGATCCGACGCCGAGCAGCGCGCGGCGCGAGATTTGAAGTCGCTGAGCGGCGAGCGATTCCCAAATCGTCAGCATGACCGTACTCGTCGACGAAGTTCTCGCATTCGGCCTGCCCGGAAGCGATCGAGCGAGGTGGACTACCGCCGTTGCTCGCGGCCAGCGCCAGCATTCTAGCCCCGACTCCCTAACTGGGCCAAAGCATGTTCCGCAGGTCCGGCGTTTCTTCCAGCCACTCGACATCGAAACACGGCTGCCGAGCCTTGGTGCAGAGATTTGCGTTTCTTCGCCTCGCCCGCCGCTGTTTTCGCCCAGTGTCCGCGGGTCGGTTGCGGGACTCGATGCGGCCGGAACTTATTGGCAAGGCCGACGCCCGAGATACGAAGCTCTTTGCCAACCTGATCGCGGGCGTGGCACACAGTCGGCGTACAGCTCCTGACGCTTGAGCTCGGTCAGGGCTTAAGAGGTTTCGGCTGGGTCCGCAGTTCGCAGCGGCGCGTTATGGATCGGTGCCTTTTGCGCGTCCCAAAAAGAGCCCCGCTGTTACCAACTCCAGCGTAAGGCAACGTCACGCGAAATGCCGCGGCCCCGCTTTCGAGCGGCGTTCTCCGGGCAACGGGCCGGTGTTCGATCCGGCAAAATGCGCCTACGCCCCGGTCAAATGGCACACCAGAAGAGCGGCAGTATCAGTGGGTCGGACTCGCCATCCGGCCAGTCGTTGCCTGAATCGACAGCGTGGAGTTTTTCTCCACCGGACAGCCTAGCAGAGACGAGCGGACGCCAAGGCACGCCGAGCTAAAGTGCCGAGGGATGGCGTCGTCGACACCGAAGTTCATTCGCTCGACCAGGACAGCAGCAGGCGGGCTATGTCGGCTACACGGGAGTGTAGTCGGTGACGGTCAGCCGGGGCAGCTTCTGTTTCAGCCGGTCCACCACTGCGGGCTGGAGTTTGACATCAGTAACCGACAGCAGCCGTAGTTGCTCCATCCCCGACAGGTGTTCGAGGCCGGTGCTGGTCAGCTTCGTGCCATAGAGATTGATGGCCCGCAAGCGGTTAAGTTGGGCTATGTGCGCGAGACCGACGTCGCTGACGTCGCACTTGGCCAGGTATAGCCGTTGCAGGTTCGCGAGTCGGCCGACGTGCACCATTCCTTTGTCCGTGACACGTGTGGCGGCCAGGTGCAGCTCGCGTAAGGTCGTCAACGGCCCCAGATGTTGCAGCTCATCGTCACCGAACGCCGTACCCGCGACGTCAATCGCCACGACATTTTCCTGGTCGCCGAAGGTGACGAGGCCTAGGGCGCTGAGAGCCTCGACGAGTGATCGTCGCTGATCGTGGACGAACAGCCGCACCACTCCGGCGAGCGAGATGCGCGTGCCGTTGAACGATAACCGCATGAGGCGCACGAGCGGCCGCAGGTGCGCGAGTCCGGAATCCGTCACCCGCGTGCCGGTCAGATTCAGCTCTTCGAGTGCCGCCAGCCCGGCATCGTCGATCCGCGCGTCGTGAAGGGCAAGGGTCTCCAGATGCCCGCGGTCAACGATGGCGGCGAGTTCCGCGTTGGTAGTCCCGGCAGGCAACTCCACGGCTTGCGCCCCGAGCTTCTTCAAGCCCGACACGCTGGCGAGAGATACGGCCGCTGATTCAGGCGTCGATTGCACGTCGCTCGGAATGGCGTTTGATCGCGTTCGTCCGTCGCGCCGGGAAGTCTCGCCGGTCAATTCCCAGATCGGCTCGCCAGTTGGTAAGATCGGGACGGGCCGGCCGGCTTGGTTGACGAACGTGTGAGCTGGGTCAATTCCCAGGGCACGATAGATCGTGGCCAGCAAAGACTGATACGTCAGCGGACGATTGTGGGGATGCTCTCCCTTGTCGTTGGTCGACCCGACGATTTGCCCCATTGTCAGCCCGCCACCATACAACAGAGCACAACCAGCCGGGCCCCAATGCTCACGCCCCGGGCATCCCTTATGGACGTGGATGCGAGGTGTTCGTCCGAACTCGCCGACCACGACGACAAGCACGTCGTCGGCCATGCCGCGATCGTCGAGGTCCTCCACTAACGCGCTGACCGATTGATCAAACTGGGGCCCGCGCTGCCGCATGATCTCGAAGATGTTGCCATGCACAGCGTGATCATCCCAGCCGATCATGGTCCGATCGTAGTCGCCTCGCCCGTCCGGAGAAAAGCGGATGGCAACCACGCCCACCCCCGCCTCGACCAGTCGCCGCGCCAGTAGGCATTGCTGTCCGGCCAAATGCCAACCGTATCGCTCTCGGACCGCGGTGCGTTCACGCGATAAATCGAACGCTCGGGACGCGCCGCCGCCCGACAGGAGATCGATCGCCTGCTGCCGAAAGTCTTGGAGCGCCTGAAACCGCTGATTGTAGGCCGTGTTGCTGGCGGAGATCGTTGGCCCGAATTGATCAAGCCGCGTAAGCATCTGTTGCCGAGCGAGAAAGCGCCCGACGTCGCTGACAGACTCCAGATTCTGGATCACGAAGCCGGGCTTTGCCGGGTCGCCGGCGACCTGGAAAGGACCATCGATTGGTCCCAGGAATGCAGGTCCACCCCGGTGCAAGCCATTGCCGATGTCAATATATCGCGGTAAGGCGTGCCGGTCGTGACGCGCCACCAACCGACCGCCGGCGCCGCGCATTCCTTTGGCCAGACGGGGGTCCGTCGAAGCGCCAATCGCGACGTCGGACTCTTCCGTTCCGCTGCGCATCCGACTGATCACCGCGCCGAGGTCGGGATAGCGCGACCTCGATCCCTCCGTTTCGCCATCCCATCCAGTCAGTACGTTGTGTGAGCCGACCACATGATCGGACGACGGCTGGTGCAGCGATCGAATCACGCTCGTTCGATGCGCAAGGCGTGCCAATCGTGGCAGCACTTCACAGTACGAGACACCGGACAGCGATGTGGGGATGGCGCCCAGATCTCCGCGATACTCGCTCGGCGCCTCGGGCTTTGGATCAAACGTCTCGAAATGACTGGGCCCGCCGTCCTGCCAGAGCAGAATCAGCGAACGCTTCTTCACACCAGCGGCCGGCGCGGCCTGCGCTTGCCATTGCAACAACTGTGGCAGGCTCAACAGGCCTGTGCCCATCAGCGCGGAACGCAGAAACGTCCGCCGACCAAGGTCGCGGTCGAGTAACCAAGTACAACAGTGGTTCATCCGTTCACAAACAGGCTCGGCCAATGTTATGCCATCAGTCCCTTCGGCGTCGTCCCCTTGACCAGCTCCCGCGGCTGGTTGAGGTGGTTGTAGACGACTGTCGCCGGATCGATGCCCAACGAATGGTAGATCGTGGCCAGTAGATCACCCGGCGTTACCGGGTTATCAATCGGCGCGGAGCCGGTTGCGTCCGATTGTCCGTAAACGAATCCGCGCCGCACACCGGCCCCGGCGAGGCAAGCCGTGAAGCAATAAGGCCAGTGATCGCGTCCATCGTCGGAGCTGCCATTGCCCGACGTGTTGACGCCGCGCTTGGGGCTGCGACCAAACTCACCCACGGCCACCACCAGCGTTTCGCTTAGCAGCCCGCGCTCGTCGAGGTCGGCCAAGAGGCTCGACAGACCCGCGTCGAGCATCGGCCCCGCATGCTCGCGAATCTGTTTTGACAGTTCGGTGTGATGGTCCCAGCGGTGTGGGTCCCCCGAGTTGGCCACCGACGGCCAATTGACCTCGACGAACCGTGTGCCGGCCTCGATCAGCCGCCGGGCCAACAGGCAGCTTTGCCCAAAAGCGTTGCGGCCGTATTGATCGCGCATGGCGCTGGACTCGGCGGCGAGGTTAAACGCCTCGCGCGCCTTGCCCGACAAGACTAACCCCAGGGCCTGACGATAGTAGCTATCGAGTTCGTAATGCGAGGTGGCCTTCTCGATGGCCGGCATGCCGTGGGCAATCAATTCCCGCAGCCGCGCCCGGCGTCCCAGGCGATCCGGCGAGACCTCAGGCCGCGTGGCAAGGTCATCGACCGAGATATGGTCCAACTTCTCTTGGTCGCCATCGTTGCCGGGCGGATAGAGATAGTACGGGTCGTAAGCGCGCCCTAAGAAGCCGGCCGTTCCCGCCTTGCCGATTACATTGCTCTCTTGCAACGGTCGTGGCAGCATGACAAACGGAAGCATCGGTTCGTCGAGGGGCCGCAGCCGCGAGACGTTCGACCCCACATTGGGAAAATCCTTGGGACTTGGCGGCTCCAACTGCCCGGTCGGGCTTACCTTGTCGGCCGTGTAGCCGGTAAGCATCTGATACATGGCCGCCGTGTGGTTCAAGAGGCCCACTGGCGTGTAGCTCATCGAGCGGATCAGAGTCAGCTTGTCGGTCACCTGTGCTAGTTTGGGGAGCGCATCGGTCAGGCGAATGCCCGGCGTCTGCGTCGCGATCGGCGAAAAAACACTCTTCATGCTGGCATGCATGTCGGGCTTGGGGTCCCATAGGTCGAGGTGGCTGGGCCCGCCTTGCAAATAGAGGAGGATCACGCTCTTGGCCCGCCGCCAGCCAGGGCCGCCACCCGAAATAGTTTCCGCGGCCGCCGCGCTGCGCAACCGCAATAGGTTCGCCAGGCTCAGCCCGAGCGTGGCGGAACCGCCAACCCGCAGCAGTTCTCGCCTCGTGAGTCCGTCGCAGGTGGAACGATCGGGCCGGGCAGGAATCACGAGCATCGCCTGGGCCTCCCTCGAGCGTGAGTCACGGGCAGCAACGGTCGACAACCAAGCCTCACCGATGCGCCAACATCAGCGGCACTGTAGAGAACGTACCACTGAGAGACTGGATGGGGCAAGCTTCTCGCCGCGCGGGTCAAATCCGCAGGCTGCCTGGTTCGTCCGAAGCAGCAAAAACTGGTCAGACAGTGGCGAGTGCGAATTTACCAGTGCCCGCGCCGATTCCGCACGCGGGTTGTTGCATTTCCGTGCCGTACGGCCGCAAACTCCCGAGGCGATCAGCGCAGGGCTGAAGCAATCTGCGCCGTCACTTCGCCACTTCCGTTCACCAGTGCAGCGTCTGTTGTCAGCTCACAACTCGGTCACTGGTTGAAAACGGCGTGCGGCTTTGATGCTCTGGGATCTGTTTTGCCCGTTGACGAGAGTCCGCAGCTTCCGGCTTCGGCGAGTCTGTGCCGCATGCTGCCGGCAACGCACTTCATCCGACACTACGCTGGCCCGCCCTCGCCCCGTTCGTTGCCTGGAATGCCGCGTGGGTCATTCGCGGGTGGCTCAAGAATCATGCTGCGGAGTAGCGTCGGAACAAAAAGAAAAGCCCGAGAGCAAGGATTTCTCCCGCACTCGAGCTTTCTTTCGTAGTCACGGCGAGGGCTTCGCGCCAGATTGACGCGACGCCCCGCCGACGAACTACAGCAAGTTGACCACGCGGTCGGCCAGGCCGCGATCTCCAAGGACTCGGTCGCCCAGGACGACGTTGAGCTTCGAGTTCGTGGCCACCTTTTCCAGGACCTCCAGCTCACGCAGGCGCATGAGCGTTGGATTGTCCTGCAGCAGCCGAGCCGTGTTGGCCTGGCTGCGGATGGCGGCCGTTTCCTCGCGGCGGACGATGAGGTTGGCCTCGGCGGCTTTCTTGGCCTCCGTGACCTTGTTCATCAGGTCCTTCATTTCGCCCGGCAGGATCACGTCGCGGATACCGACCGCGATCAACTCCAAACCGAGCGCACGGGCGCGCGGCCGGACGATCTCGGCCAGTTCCGTGGCGACCGCGTCCTTGTCGGTCAGGAACGTGTCGAGCTCGCGGGCGCCGACTACAGCCCGGAGGGCAAGCTGTGCCTCTCGGTATAGGGCCTGCTTGGCGTCGTCCGCCGTGCTGACGGCCGCTCGGGCATCGACCACGCGATAGGTCACCACCGCGTTCATCCGCAGCGTGACCTTGTCGGCCGTCATGATGTCCTGGCCGCTCACGTCGAACATCGCCTCGCGCAGGTCCTCCTGGATGAACTTGACCTGGGCCACGTTCTTCCAGAAGGCGTACCGGCCCGGCGGCAGCGTCGCGACGAACTCGCCGTCGATAAACAGCACGCCCTGGTGGTGCGGCTCAACCGCGCCGATCTCCAGCACGCGGTCGGCCAGCGGCGAACGGCTGATCACCGGCAGCTCGCGGTGCTCGAAGCGCACGCTGCGGGCGTCGACCACTTCGAACTTCACGTCCTTTAGCACGGTCCAGTAAGCGTACAGGCCCGGCGGCAGGATGTGGCTGAAGCGGCCCTCGATCCAAACCAAGGCCCGCTCGTGGTCCTTCAGGTCGAGCACGATGGCGCGGTCGTTAAGCGCGCCGGAGCGCACGATCACGTCGAGCTTCTCGTGCACGAGCCACGGCTCGCGCAGCGAAACGACATCGACACGCACCTTGCCCAGCGGATCGACGAACCAGTGCGCGCCAGCCTCCAGCAAGCCGCGGAACTCGCCGTCGCGGAAGTACAGGCCGCGCTCGTAGCTGCGGACCTTTACGCGCTTGAGAATCTTCAGGTTCATGTGGCTGCCCTCCTTTACGTTCGTTTTGTTCTAGAGGTATCAGACACGGCGCGGGCGCCGCTTGTTCGCGACAAAAATGCCCTCGGGAGGCGCAGCGTGCCGCTTGAATCACACGCACAAGGTGCGGAGTGCGCTTGAGTCGTCGCTGAGCTCGGCGCCGGGGTCGCGTCGGTCGATTCGGGCTCGCCGGTGGCCGGCTGGCACGAATCGCCTGGTCGCTCGGCGGCCGAACCGCCGCGAGGGCGGTATCTGCGCACTACAAGGCCCTCGGTGCGTGCTGCCGTGCGCCGAACCCCGATCGACGACGGACTCGCTCCGCAGCGACCCAACAGGGGCTCGCTACGAATCTCCTCCGTCGCCGAGGCTGATTGTCCGGCTCACGGCCGATTCACACGGACGCCCGCCTCCGTCGGGCTTGGGTGGAGCGCTCTTCAGGCGCTTGCGGGTTTCACGCCGCGGTGGTGCAGGAGTCGAACCTGCAACAGCCAGATTTAACGTCTGGTGCTCTGTCCATTGAGCTAACCACATGGTGGCACGGACACGGCCTTCGTCAGATTCCGTGCGTGGAACGCGCTGTGCCCACCGGGTCGCAAAACCACGGAACGCCGCGCGCCACCGGCCCGGCCGAATCGATGCTTGCCTTAATAGGCTTGAGGCGCGAGGCTTGAGACTCGAGGGAGAGTCCGTTGCACGACTGCTCAAGTCTCGGGGATTCAAACCCCACGCTTCGCAATAGACGCCGATGGGAGTCGAACCCACTTCCAACCGCTTTGCAGGCGGTCGCCGTGCCGTCTGGCTCCAGCGTCAAGCGTCCTCGCCAGGAATCGAACCTGGTCCTCGACCTTCGCAGGGTCGGATGCGAATCCGGCACACCCCAAGGACGTTCTGTTTTAGTGCCCCGCCGAGGAATCGAACCTCGTCTTGCAGCTTCGAACACTGCCGTGCATATCCGGCACACTCGCAAGGCGTCAACATTCGCAGTATCCCGACCTGGATTCGAACCAGGGCCTGGACCTTCGGAGGGTCCGATGCAATCCGCTACACCATCGGGACGTTGACTTCAGAGCCGACGACTGGATTCGCACCAGCATTGACCTGTTTACAAGACAGGCGCCTTTCTCAGTCGAGCCACGTCGGCATTTCTTGGTGTCGACGCCAGCCGCATGATCGCTCCCAGGCGGTTTGGTCGTGGGTGCGATGACCGGCATTCGTCACCACAGCACGAGCGCGAGGAGTCGAACCCCGTGGGGCGGCTTTGGAGACCGCTTGCTCTCCCAGGAGCACACTCGTGTAGCGCCCACCGGCCGCTGGGGCCGATGGGCGCGTTCAAACCTCAACTTTCCAGCGGGACATTCCAGTACGTCTCGCTGATGAACTTCGACCAGCTTTCAATCCGCACTTCGTGGCGGGCGTACAGCGGCTTCCAGGCCGGCCGCACCGGCGCCTTGCGGAGCTTCATGCCCGCCTCGCGCGGCGTGCGATCAGCCTTCCGCTTGTTGCAGTCGATGCACGCCAGCACGCAGTTGTCCCAAGCCGAAACACCACCCTGCGACCGCGGCACGACGTGGTCGATCGTCAGCTCTTCGCCGCCGGGCTGCCGTCGGAGACGGTTCCTATTGGCGCGCGGGTTCGGTTGACAAACCGGCTTGTCACTTCCCTGCTCGTTCAATACCGGCTGCCGTCCCTGGCGGCCGCAGTACTGGCAGGTCCAGTGGTCCCGCTTGAACACGTTCCGGCGGCTGAAGCTGACGGCCGCTGTCGGCAGCCGGTCGTACTCGGCCAGCACGATCACCTCCGGCACGCGCAGTCGCTGCCGCACCGCCTGGATGAACGGTGCACCCTGGCGCGGGCGCAGCCGCGACCAATCTTCCCAGGTGTAAAGCTGGAAGTCGGCCGGATCGACCACGCGAGCCGACTCGTTCCACAACAGCGTCAGTGCGCGGCCGACCGTGGCCACGTTCACCGGCTGCCAGTTGCGGTTGAGGACCAACGTGGGGCGCTCGAGCATCTTGGCGACCATTGTTCCGTTCCTTCCTCGACAGGGTGTCCGAGCGGAGTCGAACCGCCACCTTCTGGTCCACAGCCAGACGTGCAGCAACCGCTACACCACGGACACCATAATGTGAGCCGCCAGCAGCGCTGCCGGCTCGCTAGTTCAATCCAAGTACGCCATGCGGGCGAACTTGTTCTCGACCGGAGCTTGCCGAACCTCGGTGTTCTGCACGACCCGGTGCCACACTTGCAGTCGAATCGTTTCGTGGTCCGGATGTGACACCGCGCCGCGAACGAACGACTGGTCCGTGCCTTCAGGACGATACAACCATTCAACACGGTGGGGCTTTCCACCTTCGCGCACCAATTGCCCGTGGCGGACAGCCCGATCTCCCACATGCATCATCGGCCGCGGCAGAAAAAACCACTCGCCTTGACGTACGTACGCAGCCGTCTTGCGACGGTGCCTGCGATGCTTGACGCCGAGCCGCTTTTGTTCGCGCAGCACGAGTGCTGGCTTAAGCGACTCCATGGCACCGCGAACGGTCATCGTTTGTCGATCCACCGGCAGCGATGCCACAAACCAGTGCCGTTCGTCGTGTCCGCACAGGAAGCGTCTGCTGATCGGCAGGCGCCAACCCGTTACATCCAAGACCAAGTGGCGGTGCTTTGGCCTAACGTCGAGTGCTTCCGCCGTGATGACATCCGACCACGGATAGCGCAACAGGAAGGTCTCGCGACCTGCTTGTTGCTGCACATCGATCTCGAAGACGTCGCCGGCCGTTTGAACGACCACGTCGGCTCCGATAGCTTCGAATGCTTGATGAATACCGGCTGTCATTGGTCTCTCCTAAAAGGTCCGACTTCCACGAGCTTACCGCCCGATTCATGCGGTCACGCCGACCCAAGTGCCTCGACCAGGATTCGAACCCGGAATGCCTTGGTAGAAGCAAGGAGTGATCGTCCTTTTCACCATCGAGGCGCAAGCGGAAGGCAAGGGAGTCGAACCCTCATCCCAGTTGGGAAACGCCTTAGCAAGACGTCCCGGCAAACCATATCCGGCTACCTTCCGAAATCAGGCCAGAGGCGAGAGGCCAGAGACCAGAGGGTTTGTGTTCTGTGGCCTCTCGCCTGTGGTCTCTTGGCTATTTCAAGTGGACCGCCGGGGAGTCGAACCCCGATTTCCTGGTTGCAGGCCAGGCGTCGTCCCGTTGGACCAGCAGCCCTTGCTATTCGTTGTGCAGAGGTCCGCCCGGGAGTCGAACCCGGTCTTCCTCCTTACCGAGGAGGTGTGCCGCGCAAAACACCTACAGACCGATTCGCATAGTGATCCCGGATGGAATCGAACCATCACTTTCCTGGTTGTCACCCAGGCGTCTTCGCCGTTGGACCACGGGATCGTTTTCGAGTGACCGGAGTGAGAGTCGAACTCACAGAATCACGAGGCTCTCGACCTCGCCGCTTTTCCGTTTGCGTACCCGGCCCAATGGCGCGCCTGCCCCGACGCGCGCCAAATTGCAGGTCCGGGAGTCGCACCCGGCAGTCCAAGCTTATGAGGCTCGGCTGAGCACTGGCCCACCTGCGTCGTAGGCAGGCTAGAGGAGAGAGACCAGAGACGAGAGGGTTCGCGCTCAAAACTCATCTGCGCTCGACCTCTAGCCTGTCGTCTCTCCCCTCGTGCCTGCTCGAGTGACCAAGGGGAGAGTCGAACTCCCACGCCTTTAAGGCACGACGTTCTGAGCGTCGCGTGTCTGCCATTTCACCACCTGGTCATGAATGACCCGCACGGGAATCGAACCCGTCTTTCCAGCTTGAGAGGCTGGTGTCCTCAACCGATAGACGAGCGGGCCTAAATGGGTCGTGAAGGAATTGAACCTCTCGTCGTCCACCTCGCTTGTTTTGTGACGACGGCTTTACAGGCCGCCGCGAGGAGCACAACCCAATTCGAGTGGCACAGGCGGGAGTCGAACCCGCAGACACGAAGGTTTGAGCTTCGCCGCTTTGCCCGTTTGCGTACCGTGCCAGGCGTCCCCGACGGGATTTGAACCCGTGATCTCCGCCGTGACAGGGCGGCGAGCACTCCAGGCTGCTCCACGAGGACTTGTTGCTTTTGTCAGTGGCTCAGGTGGGACTCGAACCCACAGCATCCCTGCGACCACGGAGTACCGCGGTGCCCGAGCCAAGGTGGTCTGCCAGTTGCCTACCGAGCCACGAGTGTGCTCAGGGCCGGAGTCGAACCGGCAACCGCGCGGCGACCACGGGACCACGCTGCGCGTGGTGCCCCCGCGGTGCCCGAGCCGAGCCGCTCTGCCAATTGGCGTACCTGAACCAAGTAGTCCCGGACGGAATCGAACCGCCGTTGCCTGGATGTAAGCCAGGAGTCGTAGCCGCTGGACCACGGGACCGCAGGCGGAAGCCGTGGGACTCGAACCCACAAGCGGCGCGAGGCCGCCACCTGTTTTCAAGACAGGCTCCTCATCCGGCCGGATGACTTCCGTCGCGCAGGCGAGAGACGACAGGCGACAGGCCAGAGGTGGATTCATTGGACGTTCTTCTCTCTCGCCCTCTGGCCTCTTACCTCTGGCCTGTTCCCAAAGCTCCGGAGGTTGGAATCGAACCAACGACCTCCTGGTTCAGAGCCAGGCGTCACTACCAGCAGCAACTACTCTGGAATCTATGTGCGTTTACGACATCTGCCCACGTCGTCGAGTTCGGGGAGAAGGAGTTGAACCTCCACCACCTGGTTCAAAGCCAGGCAGCCTACCGTTAGCCGATCCCCGAAGAACAGGCCAGAGGGTAGAGACCAGAGGGCAGAGGACGTTAGACTGCGCACATGCGTGACCACAGAAAACTCAGGGCCTTCGAGCTAGCAGATCAACTCGCAGTTGCCGTTTACAAGCACACTAGCTCGTTTCCTCGCGAAGAGCAGTTCGGCCTGACGTCGCAGTTGCGACGTGCGGCGGTCTCGGTGGCATCGAATACCGTTGAAGGATGTGGCCGAGACTCGTTGGCAGATTACATTCGATTTCTCGACATGGCTCACGGCTCGGCGCACGAAGTTGAATATCAGGTCTCGCTTGCCCATCGACTTGGATTCTTGGGTGCGGAACCGACCAAGCAGTTGTCCGCTTTAGCAGTTGAAACCTGCAAAGTCCTCAACGGCCTTGTCCGGTCACTTCGCGCCGAAGCGTAATACCCTCTGGCCTCTGGTCTCTCACCTCTGGCCTCTTGCAGCTGCGGCGGCCGGAATCGAACCGGCGAAGGGGCGCTTAACAGGCGCCTGCCTGTACCAGCACAGGCCCCACCGCAATCAGAGTCAGAGTGGCAGGATTCGAACCTGCGATCTCAAGCTCCCCGAGCTTGCGCGATGCCAGACTTCGCTACACCCTGGCAAGGTCGATGCGGGCGGATTCGAACCGCCGATCTCGTGCTCCCGAAGCACGCGCTCTTTCCAGGCTACCCCACACATCGAAGCCGAAGCGCCCAGCGGGAGTCGAACCCGCACTTCCGCCCTGGCAAGGCAGCAGGCTGCCGCTACATCATGGGCGCGTCGAATCACTGGTCGAATTGTCAAAGAACAAGACAGGCCAGAGGCCAGAGACCAGAGGTCAGCAGCAGAGGTTGGCTTTTTCCTCGAGCCTGTGGCCTGTTGCCTCTAGCCTGTTTGTGGGGCCGAAGGGAGTCGAACCCTTACCATTCCGCTTAAAAGGCGGAAGCGCTGCCGTTACGCCACGACCCCAATTGCAAGTCGGGCGTATGCGTTTGAGCCGTTGTGTTCCCTGCATCGTTCATCTCCGGTTCTGAGTTGTCCGAGGTGGAGTCGAACCACCGCTGGCGACGTATCAGATCGCTATGCTCCCGTTACAACACCGGACAGTCGGGAAGGTCGGAGTCGAACCGACTGTTTCGTGCTCCCAGGGCACGCGGGGCACCGTTCCCCTTCATCCCGTTCTTTCTTGAGCAGCTCGTATGGGAGTCGAACCCATCTCTCCGCCTTGAAAGGGCAGTATCCTCAAGCCGATAGACGAACGAGCCATCGGTGCTTGCTGTCAGCGCGCACGCTGAGCGCAAGTGGGTCGGGAGGCGCTCGAATCCTCGTCTCCTGGTCTTCAGCCAAGCGCTAAACCGTCTCAGCTACCGACCCGTCGTTGTCCTTCTGATTGCTGCGCGTCCGAATCCGGCCAACAAAAAAAGGCCCGATGTCCTTGTGAGACCAGGCCTTTGCCATTTCGTCGTGTAGTCGCGGCCGAGCGTCACAAGCGCAGTTTGGGCGAGGGCATATTCCCCGCGAGGCAACTGCATCGCACACTTTGATGCGCGGAGCATCCTCGCGGCGCGGAATAACCCGCACCTATGCGTTCTTGAAACGAGCTCGATCGTAAGAAAGTCATCGAAGGTCTATCCGCTCTAGCTGTCGGGCACAGAACAGGCTGTGCCTGTCCAAGCTGTACTTCTTAGACGCCGGCCGGGTTTCCCGGGTTCGCGAAAAGTTCGGAAGTTCGCACATTGGCAGCCTGCTAGCTTGGTCCCGCCGGCTGCGCTTGGGTTAGCCGATTCAGATGCTAAATCGCTGCTCGAACGCTGGAATCAGCAGAATCGCCCTCCATTGGAAGAGGGCGAGCTGCAGGAAGTTCTGGTGAAAGCGAAGCAATATGCGAAACGCCCAGCAGGCAACAAGGTTACTTCGAGCCTTTCAGCTGCACCGCAGGCATCCGTTTGGCAGGAATTCCAGCCGCTCGAGCAGCAGGCACTGCCGCGATTCCCTATTAAATCGCTGCCCGAACCGCTCCGAGATTGGGCCAAAGCAGAGGCCATATCGACCCAGACTCCCGTCGATCTGGCCGGCTTGTTGAGCATCGCGACCTGCTCTGCCTGCGTCGCCCGACGTGTCGTTGTCGAAATGCATGACCGTCCCGAGTCCCAAGACTGAACACCACGAGGGGAAGGCGACTCGGCAGATTCCCCTATTCCCCGAGCTGCGCCAGTATCTCGAGGAGGTGCTTGCAGTGGCCAAGGAGCGAACCGAGTTCGTCATCACGCGCTACCGAAGCTCCGATTCCAATCTGCGAACCCAGTTCGAGCGGATCATCCGCCGAGCTGGGTTGGAGCCTTGGCCCAAGCTGTTTCAGAATCTTCGCAGCACCAGGGAGACGGAGCTCGCGGAGGAGCACCCGCTGCACGTAGTCACGGCCTGGATGGGGAACTCGCAATCCGTGGCGGCGAAGCACTACTTGCAAGTCACCGACGATCATTTCGCTCGGGCCGCCAAGGGTGGCGTCAAGTCACCTACAGAAGGGGCGCTGCAAAAAGCGATGCAGCAACCTGCCGCACCCGCAAGCAACGGCTCGCACAAAAAATCGACGCCAATAAAAAACCCCGCGAGTTGCGGGGCTTTGCACGAGGTTGCTACCACGTGCGTGGTCGCGAGTTTCGAGCAGGTGCCCCCTGATGGACTCGAACCATCAACCCTCTGATTAAGAGAATGACGGTGGCTTGGCGAAAGTCATTGTCACACAAAGACTTACGACCGCCTGGTCCGAGGGTTAGTCCAGTGGTTGGGCTATCCGCAGCCATTGCCTTGCCTTTCTAGCAAAGGGCGAGGCCGCATGTTCATCACCAAAATTCGGATTGTTAGATACGTCCTGCCGAACGGAAAGCGGGTACGAAAAGGAACAGCCGGTGCAACGAAGCGGATTGACTATAGCCGCAAGTTCTACGCCGTTTTCTCCAAGGCTGGTCGTCGCGTCAAAGTCCCGCTTGCGGCGGAGAAGACCGAAGCCCGACGGATGATGCGAGAATTGAAGCGGCACCTTTGGCGACTCAACCTCGGCATCGTAGATCACTTTGCTGAGCATAAGAAAAAGTCAATCGCCCAGCACGTCGCCGACTATCTTGCCGACGTGCGGGGACGTGGGCGGAGCGTCAAGCACGTCGCCGAAGCCAAACGGCTTCTCGATACAATCTTCCAACGGCAAAGTGTCCGTACTCTCGACGACCTGACGTTGGCGAAGTTCGATGGTTTCCTGACCGACTTGGCACAGCACGGTCGAAGCCCTCGCACCCGCAATGCGTACCGTCAGGCAGCGGTGGCCTTCGCCAACTGGCTGGCCAAGAAAGGGCGGCTGCCAAACAACCCGCTTCTGAATGTCTCGCGGGCCGTGGGCAAAGGTGTTCGCTTCCGGCGTGCCTTGACGCTCGCCGAACTTACTTCGCTAGTTCGCACGGCGGAGCACCGCAATCCCGCACGGGCACTGTTGTATCGGCTGGCCGTGGGGACTGGTCTGCGCCGAAACGAGTTGAAGTCGCTCCGCGTGCGGCACCTACGCCTTGACGATTCGCTCCCAACGCTTCACCTTCCGGGTGAGCATACTAAGAACGGCAAAGATGCGGTCATTCCAATTGTCCCGTGGCTTGTTCAGGCGTTGCAAGTGGTTGTGCAAAGCAAAGAACCCAATGACGCCGTTGTACGAATCCCTCACGACATACTTCGTCGTTTCAAAGGGGACTTGAACGCCGCAGGCATCGCGTTCGCAGATGCTGACGGTAGGCGAGCCGACTTCCATTCGCTCCGAAAATGCTGCGCGACGTTGTTGACGATTCAGGGCGTGCATCCCCGAGTCGTCCAGCAGATTCTCCGGCATTCGACTCTTGACCTGACGATGACGACCTACACCGACGGAAGTTTGCTGCCGCTCGGCGAGGCAGTGGCAAAATTGCCCCCGTTGTAGCGGCTCCGGCGAGCGAACGAACCGAGCGAAACTCACCGCTAATCTTTGTAAAGCGGTACGGTTTCAGAGACATTACTTCGCCAATCGTTTTTCCAATGAGTTTATGAACGCGGGGAGCGTCGTGCCAACAATCTGGCAAATCGTTCGCAACTGAATTACGTCGACCCGAATTTCGCCGCGCTCAAACTTACTGACTAGCGATTGCGTCTGACCGAGTCTGACGGCGAGTTCCGCTTGCGTTACCCCTGCTGATTCCCGCGTTTCGCGCAATAGAACGAGAAAACGACGGTACTCGGGGGTGAAAATAGACTTCGCCATCTCGCCTGATTGATCGGGGTGGAGGCGGATGCTAAAGTCGGAATCGGAATAGTCCAACATGGACTGTCGATAGGCTTCTCTCTTCCTGAGGCGAGACTCATGAGCGAAATGGGCAAAGTTAATGGCACTCGGCGTGCGGTCAGGCGGCAAGTAGTTGCGGGGATCGCAAGTTTCCTGCTTCTTGCCGCTTCGGGATCATTTACTTGGGCGGGACCGATCTCGCCAGTGAGCCAAGCTCGATCCGTGTCGAGTATCGGGGAGTCGGCATTCGTCGCGGCGGATTTCTCCGACTTCACGGCATCACTTCCAGGAGCATCCCAAACCTCGCACATCGATTCGAGTCAGCTCAAAGTCGTCGGTGGTGCAGCAAGCTGGGGCGGGTCAGCGGGCAATGTGAAGTTTGATATCCCACCGACCCCTGGATATTCGGGAAGCACTTCGTTCGCTGTGACATTCAATCTCGTTGAGGCCAGCAAGCTCCTCGTGGGCGTATCACTGAGTGCATCAGGATCCGGAATGCCGCCGGCGACTGCGGGCTTTAGCCTGGTCGATAATGCGAATGCATTGATCGTCGGCAACTCAATCGGAGGGTTCAGCGATGGAAGCCTCAACAATACGTACACGCTGTACCTACCAGCTGGGCAGTACAGCCTATCCGCGGCCGCAACAACTGCTGGGATCTTTCCGCCGTTTGGTTCCTTTCCCGGCGGCGTGGCGGGCGGCTCGTTCAGTCTCGATTTGACCGCCACGCCCGTGCCGGAGCCACCGGCAGGCGTGCTGTTATTTGTTGGCTTTGTCACTCTCCTCGTGTGCTCTTCAAAGCACTCAATTCAACTGCTTGCATTTGCTCGAAGGTGGCAACGTCTCGTTTCGATCCTGGTCGTGGTCTGCTGCGTGTTAAATACGTCGCGTCCTACGAAGGCCGCAAGCTTCCAGGGACTTAGCGACTTGCCAGGCGGGGCCTTCAGCAGTCGTGCCAACTCGGTCTCGGCCGACGGCACGACCGTGGTGGGTGCTGGCAACGTTGATGTGACCAAGACCTATTCCAACGGCGAAGCGTTTCGCTGGACTGCTTCAACCGGCATGGTCGGGCTTGGAGATTTTCCAGACAGCAACCTCAACCCGAACGGACGCGGGAGCTACGCATTTGGCGTCTCCGGCGACGGGTCGATTGTCGTCGGATCAGGATCATCGCCTGAAGCGATTCCAGTTCAGGCTTTCCGCTGGACGGATCCCACGGGCATCGAGGGTCTCGGCTACTTGACTGCGGAGCCGTACAGCGAAGGCTTTGCGATCTCGGCGGACGGCTCAACGATTGTCGGCACCGGCCGCAGTTACGAAGCATTTCGTTGGACCCAGCCGACAGGCATGGTCGGACTTGGTGGCTTGCCAGGTGGCGACGGCTCCAGCGGAGCGAGAGCAGTCTCGGCGGACGGCTCTGTGATCGCCGGCGGAGCTAAATCCGCTCTCGGCAACGAGCCTTTTATATGGACCCAAGCCACCGGCATGGTTGGTCTCGGTAACCTGGCTGGCGGAACTTACCTTGACGCCTCCGCTTTGGGAATCTCGCCCGAGGGCAATGTGATCGTGGGCTTCAGTAACTCAAGCAACGCACCGTCGCCTCTCTACGAAGCGTTCCGATGGACGCAAGCGACGGGCATGGTGGGGCTGAGCGATCTGCCCGGCGGTACTTTTCTAAGCGAGGCATCCGCGACGTCGTCGAACGGGGAAGTCGTCGTAGGATATGGCACTACTGACACCGGCCAAGCCGCGTTTATATGGGATTCGGCCTATGGGATGCGGAACCTTCAACAGGTCCTAGTCGATCTGGGGTCGGGCGGCGAACTGACTGGTTGGAATCTGCTGAACGCAACCGGTGTCTCGGCCGACGGTCGTACGATTGTTGGCTACGGAACGAATCCAGACGGCAACACCGAAGCCTGGATCGCCACGGTTCCCGAGCCCTCGACGCTCGTGCTCGCGGCGATCGCACTGCTTGTGATTTGCGTGAGCCTGACCGCAAGGCGTGCCGAAAGGGGTCGCTGGTGAGCCCAACAGAGTGATTGTCGTCGATTGGTCGATATTAAGGCAGATAGGTTGACGCACTCGCTTTTTACGCGAGCGTGGGCACGTATCTGTCACACCACTTTTGACGGGGAGCGTGCCAGTGTTTTCCAAGTTGTCTCGAATTGCTTTCGTGATAGTCGGTGCAGCCGTGTCTACGCTCGATGTCCGAGCGGGCACCACCTTCAATCTAAGTGGCGACGGTGGCGTTTTCACATACGAATCCACGAATACGGTGGCGTTTCCGGGCACCGGTGTAGAACTTGATTCATTGTCGCTGAAGTCCAACCTGCACTTTCTGAGAAATCGTCGGTAACTGGTATTCCATGAAAAACGGCTCTCCCTTCATGCTGCGGTTGCAAGA
>JAIESQ010000104.1 GCA_019745975.1 Pirellulales bacterium | reverse complement strand
CCTCCGTGGCGCGCGGATTGATGTGGTGTCGATACCATCAATACCCGACAAAACGCCGAGAGATTTCGAGTTTTTTTGCGCCATCGACCAACCCAGCTTCGCAGCTACGCTGGTTTAAGGGTCTAGGTACGAGAAGGTGTCTCGTAGGGCCATGCTGTGGCTGCGCGCTACGAACCCTGATAGGTCTGCAAGTCTTGGTTCACAGGAAATGAGGAAATGAGGATCGCCACTTGGCGTTGGGACACCGAGAACTGCGAATTCATGAGCGAGTCGAGCGTGATGTCGCCGAATAAACTCGCCGATCAGTTTACGGTAATGAGTCGACCAGTTGTCAGGTTGTCCCATCTCTTCCAGCGGTCGAATCCACTGCGCTAGATTTCCTTGCCGAGATCTGTCGATAGTGCCATCGCCCAAGATGCGAAATAATTGCGCATCGTCCCAGTGCTGGGCCTCTGTGAAGAAGCGTTGCCATGTAACGGGCCAAGAGTCTCGGTCGAGTCCTGCGATTCCTTTATGTGAAGTCGACCGCAGAAGCGCAAGAAAGCCGTCTTCCGTAAGATGCATTGCTGAGTCATGTAAAAGCGTTGCAAGCGTTATGACGGCAGCGTCGGAAGGTGTCAGAAGCCACTCGTCGAGCGGCCTTAGCAGGTCGGCCGCAGAATCGAGCACACTTTGAACGTGTCGGGTGCCATGATCAGTGTATTCGGGAAAAAAGACCAAACTCCGAGTAGAGTCGCCGAGGAAGGTCGAACAAGTCTCGAGCGACGAGAGAATTGGCCCGTGATAGCTCGTGTCGAGTAGGCGAGATTCGAGAAGCGGTGGCAACGCTATGCGTGGCATTGTTCGGCACCAGAGAGGTTAGCAGGCCGAAATTGAAATTGGGGAGATAGACAGCGATACGATTCAATCAGCGTAGCAACGTCAGGTAAATCACGCGAGGTTACATGCAACCAGGCATCATGCTTGAGTAAACACCCTCGTCGGGCCGAGCGCGCCATCGACGCGTCGGGCCAAGATCGCTAGCAACTCACCCGTCGCGTTGATCGCTGCCCACTCGCTGTCGCCCGAGGCGGCCGGCCGTTGGATCGACTGGCCGCGGACGATACGCTGCACCTCCTCATCCGACAGGAGGATCTCCGGCAAGGCAACGACGGCGGCGCGCATCGGCAACAGCCGCGCGGCGAGCGTCTCCGGATTCAATGTCTCAAGTGGGCACGCATCGGCTAGCTTGAAATCGCCGATCGCCGTGCGGACCAGCGCCGACATGACGGCGGTCGTCTCCAGCGCGGCGGCTAGATCGCGCACTAGCGAGCGCACGTAAGTGCCCGATCCGCAATCGACGTCAAACACCAGCTCGGGGTATTCGTAGGTCACGATGCGCAAGTCATGAATTTGCACGGGTCGTGGCGGCAAGTCGAGCGCCTGTCCGCGCCGGGCCAGATCGTACGCCCGTCGACCGCCGACGCGCACCGCCGAATAGTCGGGCGGGCGCTGCTGGATGGTGCCGATGAACCGCGCCGCGGCGGCAGTTACCAGCTCTAAGGAAGGAATTCGCGGCTCATCTTCGAGCACGATCGGGCCCTCGATGTCATCGGTCGGGCTTGATCGGCCAAACAACAGCGTCGCCCGATACGACTTGGGCATGCGCTGGACGTACTCGATCAAGCGCGTCGCCTGGCCGATGCACACCACCAGCACGCCGGTGGCCAAGGGGTCGAGCGTGCCGGCGTGACCGGCTTTCGCCGGACGCACCAGCCGCGCCACTCGATCAACGACTTGACGCGACGTGAGTCCGGCCGGTTTATCGACGACTAGTAGCCCGTGTGTCAGCATGGGGAGAGGAAAACCAGTAACTGACAAAACGTGCTCAACGCTTCCCAAGCTGACAAGCCGGTCGGAATTCGACATATTGTAGCGTGTGGGCTGTCGTGCGCGGCGTGGCGTGTCGGCGCAATGACTCGCCGCAGCGCGAACTTCGAACAAGTCGAACATGGCAACGGAATCTCAGAACGACCCCAGTCCGACAGAGCTCGAGGACCTTGAGTCGTTTCTCGTCGAGCGCCTGCGGTTACCGTTGCCGGGCCGCACGGCGCAATCGCGCTTCGAGCCGGAGCTGAGCTTTGGGCGGCACTACGCGCCTCCGCCAGACGACGCCCGGCAAGCGGCCGTGCTCGTGCTGCTTTATCCGCACGAGGGCCGCTGGCATGTGCCGCTCACGCTGCGGCCCGTCACCATGACCGATCATGCAGGGCAAATCAGCTTTCCCGGAGGTCTGATCGAACCGGACGAAACCAGCGAACAGGCCGCTCTCCGCGAGCTTGAAGAAGAACTGGGAGTGCCGGCTGACCGAATCCGGCTGGTCGGGCGACTAACGCCGCTCTATCTGTTCGTGAGCAATTTTTCCGTGGAACCATGGCTGGCCGTGGTCAACGACCGCCCAGCCTTCTTGCCCAATCCGAGCGAAGTGGCCGACGTGCTGGAATTGTCGCTCGATCATCTGGTGGACCCGACCAACTTCGGACAGCACAAGCTCGACGTGCGCAACCTCGAGTTTCATGCGCCGCACCTGATGCTGGGCGAACACCGTATCTGGGGCGCGACGAGCATGATGCTCGGCGAACTGGCCGACATCGTGGCGCCCTGGCTCGAGCGAACGTAATCCTGTCGCTTCGTCGCGACGGGCCTGCCCTACAGCGGCGTGCCGCGCGAGCGCGGTCGCGGTTGACGCGCCGGCTTTCTCAACACGGGCGGTTCGCCGAGCCGCGGCAAAGGACGAGGCTGGTTGGGCATGCTCTCGAGGACCTGCCGCACCACGTCCAGATGCGGGATCACCCCGGCTTGCGCCGGCCCACCAGGTCCGTGTGACCCGAAGAGATGCTGGGCGTTGTCCAGCGCCAGCAACGCCGCGGCCGCTGGCGTCACGTCGACGCGCGGGCCTTTGACCAGTTGCACCTTGGCGGGCTCCTTGTTGGCCAAGGCGATCAGATCGTTAAGCAGATCGGCGTTACTCGACACGATGAAGCGATTGCCAAGCATGGCGATTGACGGCGAGAAGTTCCGTCCGCCAGGATAGGCGTCGGCCACCTCCGGACTGGCATCCTTGGGCAGTCGGGCCGTGGCGACAAAGTGGTCCCCCTGTGGGCCGCTCTTAAGCTGAAAGAGGGGCAGCCCACGCTGCTTCGCCCGCGCGTTCAGTTCAGCAATCACCGCCAGGTAGAGACCCAGCAGTCGCGGCTTGGCCTCGGAGATGTCCGCTGGCTGATAAACAAAGGCCGCGGTGGGGACAACTAGCTTGCCTGGCGCCGGCGATTGCGCTTCGCGTGGCTTGGCAAAGACGACTTGCACTTCGGGTTTGATCTTGCGCAAGAGCGGGCCAAGCCCCGCCAGCGTGGGCGCCATATCGGCCACATCGGGCGCCACGTCGCGCAGCAACTCGTGGAACTCCGGCTCCGACGCCCGTCGTTCGAGCAGATCAATCACCTCGGGCGTCAGGTGAACGCCAGCCGAGACGATTGTTCCCTTGGGTAGCAGCGGCTTGGGGACCGGCTTATCGTCCGACATCGAGACGAGAGCCCCGACCAGATCGAGCAACTTGTCGACAGTCAGATACTTCATGCCGAGCGCAAGGACGTCCTGGGTAGCTCCCGGAGCGATCGCCTCGACATCGGGTTGTCCGCCGTCGCCCGGCGGAAGCTCTTCACCGGCAGGATTTGCGGCATCGGCCGGCACCGGCAATTCGCCGGCCGCAGCGGCGGGAGCATCGCTTGACTCAGCCGGCTTGGTTTCGTCATCGGCAACCGGCGCCGCGGCGGCGCCCTCTTGGGCTGCCTGCTCTGCCGTCGGGGCCGGGAGCTCTTCACTTGCAGCCGCGCCGTCGACGCATGGTCCCGCGATCAGGCCAAGGCACGCGACCACCGCCACTAGAAAGCGGCCGGTTCCACGGCAAACAACTGATGGACCGATCGGTTCCGCTCTGCCACTACTCGTCGTCATCGTGAGGTAATCCGTTAGTTGGCAGAGATTTGCCATTTGGTAGCTCCTTCCGGCTGGGAATGGGCAGCAGAAACCGGGGTAAAAACGCGTCGGGCCGCGCACAGAGCGCGGCCCGACGTCCCGGATTCTGATACGCCGCTCGATCGGCATTCTTACGCCATGGAGCGAATTGCTCAATCCAGGCGTTGTTCAATTGCGTCGGTTACGCAAATTGTTGCCACTCGAGCCGGACTTCTTGCTACCTAGCTGCCGTTGGGCGGCTGCTCCTTACGGCGCCGCACTTTACGTCGCGCCGCGACCAATCCCAGCCCAGCGGCACCCAGTCCTGCCATGAGCACCGTCGAAGGCTCGGGGACGATCGTCAGGACGAACGATCCAGTGGCCGAGTCGCCATTGCTATCCGTGACTTGCCCGGAAACCTTATGCGTGCCAACGGCGTTCGGGAAATAGTTCGCCGGAATGGTTCCCGAGGACCCGGTGTAGTCGTCAAACTGACCGTCGTCATCCCAGTCCCAGTTGTACGTCAGTGTATCGCCGAGTGCCACGCCCGGGTCAGTCGCCGTCATGAAGAAGTTAAACGGCTGCGTGGGGTCGATCACCTGGCTCGGCGTGATGCCAGTGATCGTCGGGCCGACGTTGAGCACCGTCAGCACACGAGTGATCGGACCGTCCACGGCGCCGTACTGGTCGGTCGCCTGGAAGGTCTGCGTGTAGAGGCCAGGCAAGAACCCGCCAACCCCGACATCGCTCGAAGTTCTCGTCGAGTTTCCAGCCTGCACTGGCGAGCTACCCGCAACGCCACCGTTAATGGTGAAGTTGATGATGTCGTTACCTGGATCGGTGGCAGTCATGTTCAAGGTGACTGCGACGCCTTCGTTGACCGTGAAGTTCCCATTGACGCCATTGATATTGGCGCTGGTAATCGTCGGTCCCACGTTCGTCACCGTGACAAAGCGAGTGACCGGGCCGTTCGAGGCCGTGGTAATTCCATCATCGGCCTGGAAAGTCTGCGCATAAACACCTGGGGCGACGCCGACCGCCGAGAAACTGGAGTTGCCCGAGGTACGAGTGCTGCCAGGGGTTCCGGACGCGGAGCCCGCTCCGACGCCATTGATGGTGAAGTTTGTGTTCTGGCTACCGGCGTCGGTGGCCGTCATGTTGAGCGATACGCTACCGCCCTGACCGACCGATTGGTCACCATTGATGCCGTTCAGGTTGGCGCTGGTGATCGTTGGCGCAACGTTGTTGACCGTAACGTTGACATTGCCGCCGACACCCTGGAAGCCCGTGCCACTGTAGTTACTCGTGACTGGGTTCCACGAACCGTTGGCGCTGTGCAACCAGCTCACGGTGCCGCCGTAGGAAATGTTGTAGACGCCCGGCAAGTTGTACTGAAACGACGCCGACCAGTCGGCCGTGCCGTTGCCGTTATCGCCGCCCGTCGTTGGCGTGGCGCTGCCGGCAGTGCTGCCCGACGCGCTAAATGTCAGCGGATTGCCACCGTTGATGCGGTGCGTCGTGGTCCCCGCAAAGCCCGAGGAGTTGGCGGGGGACACGTTCAACTGCAGCGCAGCCGTCCCCGACGAACCTTCGTTAATCGTGAAGCCATTGAAGAAGTTCTGGCCGATGCTGCCAGTCACATCGTATGCGACGACAGGCACGCCGAAGTTGACAACTAGAGCCGCGAGAATGGCGGCAGAGAAAAACGCAAACCTGCGCGCGCGGCTATCAACAGCCGTGAGACGCACGAAATGTAACCGCATTAGCGACTCCTTTAAGTCAAGCGCCGGCCGCGAGCGCATTACTGCACATCGCGGACAACGCCGTTCAAAATTGCCTCTGGCAGCGATAAAGTAACCGCGGGGCCCTACGGGAGTCAAGAAAAAGTTTCTGCGATTGGCAGTTTTTTTGTCGACTGCAAGGCACGTTGTTTCTGAAAGGAACCGACTCGATTGCGATTCGCCAGGGCCAGTGACTTGCGTCGGAACCGCTTGTTTTGCAATAACTTGCGATTCCTGCGCGTTCAAGGAATGCTCTTATTTGTGACGGCCTTATTCTTGTGTTGAGTTCTCTTAGACGAGACCGCCGAGCGGAATCGAGCCATGCCGAAAACCCCGCATAACCAGTTCCCGCAATCGCCCGCCAAGGCGGTCGTGTTTGATCTCGACGGTCTGATGTTCAACACCGAAGAGTTGTACCAGTTTGTGGGGGGCGAGGTGCTGCGGCGCCGCGGCAAGACGTTCGACGCCGATCTGCTCGACGCCATGATGGGGCGCCCCGGCAGCATCGCACTGCAACTGATGATCGACTGGCATCAACTGGTCGACAGCATCGAGCAGTTGGAGACCGAGTCCGACGAAGTTTTCGCCGGCGTGCTCGACTCACGCCTGGAAACCATGCCGGGCTTGCTCGATTTGCTCGCAGCGCTGGAGCGTGCGCGGATTCCCAAGGCGATTGCCACGAGCAGCCGGCGGGCGTTCGTCGTCGACGTGCTCTCGCGCTTCGGGCTGGAGCCACGCTTCGAGTTTATTCTGACGGCCGAGGACGTCGTGCAGGGCAAGCCGTTTCCGGAGATCTATCAGCGGGCGGCGGCGCGGTTCGACCTGGAGCCGCGCGAACTGTTGGTGCTCGAAGACAGCGAAAACGGCTGCCGAGCCGCGGCCGCGGCCGGCGCGTTTACGATCGCGGTACCAGGGGGGCACAGCCGGCGGCACAACTTCGACAAGGCCTCGCTGGTCGTGGAGAGCCTGGCCGATCCGCGTGTTTACGAAGCTCTGGGCCTCGCGCGCGAATAGCGGTCGCTTGCACTGGTGTCTCGATCCGGCCGTGTCCGTCGTTGCGTGCAACGCGAATCACGCCGTGGCGGCTGCCTCGTGCTCGCGAATTTTCTTGACGGCCACGTAGGCCTGGCGGACCTTGAGGCAAGTCTGGCGAAATGACTCGGGGCGCGAGACGCCGTGAAGTCGAAACGACTCGACCTGCCCCTTGAGGAAGATCATCTCGCCGGCGGCGTGCCACTCTTGTCCTGGCAACACCTCGATGCGAATGCCGTCGAAATCCTCCAGGGCAACCCAACTGATCGCCTTGCCGCTAAGCGCGTGCTCGATCAGCATGCGGCGATTGGTGAGCCGGTAGCGGCGCCCGATGCCCGGCAGCAACATGAAGAAGAACAGCCCCAAGGCGACGGGGATCGACAGCAGCACGAAAATCCGGCCGAAGGTAACCGTGCGGCCGAACCCCGAGCGGATCGCATAGAGCCGGCCGAGTGATCGACCCAACGACGTCGCCGCGATCGTCGGCCAGACGATCATCACCGTAACTTCGGTCGTTTCGGGATCGGTAACGCCAGAAATCGCCTGTTTCATGATTTGTCGAGCGGGAGTGACGGAGGACCAAACAACGCGGCACTGGTATTGATATTCGGCGAGTGCCGACGCGCGGTTAAAACCTAGCACGGGCACCCGGTCGAGCCAAGGGGCATGGCGAATCGGCTGGGCTTGATGCTATTGGGGCGGCATTTTGTCGAGTTGCCCGAGATTCTCGATCGCGGTGCGGTCACCTGGAGCGATCCGCAGGACTTCGTCGAACTCACGTCGCGCCAGGTCGAGTCGGCCCTGTCGTGCCAAGGAGACCCCCAAGGCATTGCGATAGACCGCGTTGTTGGGCTGCAGCCGAAGGCACGCGCGCAGTTCGTCGTCGGCTCTCTTGAAGTCGCTACGTTCCAGCGAAAGCAGGGCCGTGCGGAAACGGGAGGCCGTGTGGTTGGGATTTGCCGCGATCGCCGCATCGTAGCTGCCCAAGGCCAGCTCGAAGTCTCGCGTGACCTCGGCCAACAGCCCCCGTCGAAACAGGACCTCGGCATCATGGGGATGCTCGCCGAGCAATGTGTCGATCTCGCGTCGGGCCTCGACGATGCGACCGGCCTGCGCAAGCAATTGGCAGCGCTTGAGACGCAGCGTGACGTTGTCGCTGTTGGCGGCCAGGGCTGGCTCGAGCAAGCGCAGCGCCAAGTCGGGACGTCCAAACGCCGCCAAAAGCTCGGGACGTGCTCCGAGCTTGCTGCGGTCCGTCGGATCCTGCCAAGAGTTCTCGAGAATCCAGCGATCGGCTTCGCCCGATTCCCAGGCCAACTTGGAAAAGCGCTTGCGATACACGACAAGCGGCGAGGGATCGTCGCTTTGATAAATGATTTCGTCCCCGGGTTCGGGTGGCGGCACACGCGCCAAGGCGTGGTGATAGTAGTAGTTTTTGACCCAGATCACGACGAGCGATTCGGGGCGATCAACCAGCGCCTTGGCCCAGTTTGGAAAACGCTCGTTCTCGAAGGCATTGACCGAATAGCCGTGCAACGGGCGCTGGACGTACCCCATGCGCGGCAGCGCGAGAAAATAGGGAAATGGATGACCAGCCAGGATTGGATCGTAAGCGGCTCGTTTCTCGATCTCACGCACGGCGGCGATCGTCGAGCGCATGTCGGTCAGATAAGCGCGGCAGCGGTTTTCGGTACGTGTCCAGGATGTGACATCGTCAGGTCGCGGGTAGAACTTGCCGTCCCAATTCACCAGGTTGAAACCGACGATCGCGGCCAAGGCTACGGCCGACCAGCCGCTGCGCCAGGGACTGCTGGCCAGTACGAGGCCAAGTACAGCGAACAGAAATGGCACCCACAACGTGAAGTAACGTGGAGACACGTAACCGTATCGCACGATGGCAGCGGTTGTTGCGCCTAGCATCAACCAACAGACGATGAGCGTCGAGGCAAGCAAGCCGGCGCTTGGTCTCGCTGACGCCAGGGTAGCGAACTCCCCGCGGCGCAGTGACCTCCAAAGAACAGGTAGCGAGGCAACCAGCGCCGCGAACCCGAAGACGACCAGGTCGGGACAGACCAACCTGACGTCGAGAAAGCTGCTGTCAGGTGGAATGATCCCAATCAGCTTTTCGTTGATGCCCCCCCAACGTGAGATGGCCAATTCCAGCAGCAGCACTAGCCCTGCGAGAGCCAGGGCAGTTAGCGCGGATCGCGGCCAGGCCAGTTCCCGTGCGCCTCCGCGCCACCGTTGCCATCCCCACGCAAGAATCAGTAGCCCCAGATAGGCGAT
Organism: Pirellulales bacterium; assembly: GCA_019745975.1. Lineage (GTDB taxonomy): Bacteria > Planctomycetota > Planctomycetia > Pirellulales > JAEUIK01 > JAIESQ01. Next base: position 26,963 of record JAIESQ010000104.1, on the reverse strand, counting down.
GATGACGAGTGTCACCAGGGCGCCCGTTGGCTTCATCAGGAAGGCGAGAAAACTGGCCACGCTTGCCGCCCAGGGCCTTCCGTTCACCAACAATGACGCCGCCAGGACGGCAAACGCTGTCATGGGTAGGTCCATGCCCAGCATGTCGACCTGGGTGCTGAAAATCGGACTGGAAATCACCGCGGCCGCGCACAACCCTGCCAGCAGGCTCCCGATCTGCGCGGCGATCAGGGCGTAAACGCTGACGAGCGCCAGTGACGCGCAAGCGATATTGAACAAGTGGTAGTAAAGAAACACGCGGTTCGGCTCCGACGTCGACCGCATCAGCCAGGCGATGAAGGTCGGCAGCACGCTCGTCATATAGGCGTACGGTCCTCCCTCCGCGACGTACTTCTCGGCATACCGCAAGCGGTGGTAGTCGTAGTTCGTTTCGGCTAGAAAATCGGCCTCCATGAACAGGCCCGTGGCAAACTCGAAGTACGGAGGGTCGAAGAGGATGTCGCGCCGCCACGCGACCAGCAAGGCGAACGCCGCGAGAAACAAGATGGCCAGTTGCAAAGTCGACGGCCGGCGCTCGACTGCGACGCGAGCGCGCGGCGATGCTTCGGCAGCGGGCGAGGGGGCCATCATGAACGAACTGAAAATGGCGCGGAGTGATCGACCGGTACGACCAGCATATCACAGAGCTTCCGCAGCCTAACATGCTGCGATGCTTGCGAGCCGCGGAAATCCGTGTCAGCATGAAGGCAACTCCCAGCTTGCGCGCGGCTGTAGGCCAGCAGTGGCTCGCTCTCGCCCAATTCGTTTCAGCGCCGTTGAAGACCTTATGAAACCCCGCTCTCCATCGGGCACCACGGCGCCGCTCGGCGAGTCGCGCCCCAAGGAGCCCCACCTGCCGAGAGAGGGCTCGGGGCACCCGGAAGCGAGCGAATTACGCGCTGGCAAGCGTGGCGAGGTCGGGCGCCGGAGCGCTGTTTGGCGTTGGGCGGCGATCTGGCTTGCCACTTGGGTTGGACTGAGCGGCTGGCGCATCGGCATTCTGCCGGCTCCGCCCTATGGCGGTAGCGCCACTAGCTTGTTTGTCGAAGCGGATTGGCTGGATACCAACCAATTTGATTATCGCCGCCTGCTGCAAGTTGAAAAACCTTTCCGTGCAGGCGGGCCGCGCGCCCAGGGGACGAGCGTGGTGCCGACGCTCGTCGCTCTGCTCTTTCGTGCTGGACTGAGTCCGACTGCCGTATTCGCTGTCATGCACCTGGCAACCCTCGCTTGCGCGGCCGCCTTGCTCCTGGTGGTCTATGCCTGGTTGCGGCCCATCGGCGGCTGGTGGGGGAGCTTGGCGGTCACGGCCGCGGTGTTGACGACGCCGCTCTTTAGCGTCCAAGTCGACATGATCGGTAACGACCTGGCCGCGGCCACGTTCGTCGCCGTGGCCGGCCTCTTGGCGGTAGGCAACCGTCTCGGCTGGGCGGCCTTGGCGACGCTGGCCGGCTTTGCCATCAAGAGCTCCTGCTTGATCGCGACGACCGCGATTTGGAGCTATGCAATCGTGTCGCTGGTGGCAACGCGTTTGTCCGTGCACGACGGCAGCCGCCTGCCCAGCGCAGCCCGCCGAAGTAGGGTGGCTGACATCCTTGGTTTCGTGCTGCTAAGTGCCTTGCTCATTTTGCAGGGTCTGATCGCAGGTTGGGTGTACTTCGAAGCTCGACCGGCAAACGGTTTCGCGGCACTTCACGACTACCTCGGGTGGAGCGCGTCGTTGAGTTTGTATCCCGACGTGGCTGCACTGGTCGTCGTACTGGCCGCCGCGACCGTAATCGTCGCGGGAGTGGGGGGGCGTAAGCTGCTTCTTCAACGCGCTGCGGCCGGCGCGGGAGCTGGCGAAGCGACCGTTTCGACACGGTTGCTGCAACGCCCCGAGTTGTTCCTGGCCTGGCTGATCGTGAGTGGCATTTTTGTCGGTGTACTCTTCGTCGAAGACCCGCTGCCGCGTAACCTCACGATGGCGGTGCCCTTTCTGTACGTGATCGCTGGGTCGTTGTGCTTGCGAGAGTCGCGCTGGCGGCCGCTGGCGATCGGCTGCATCTGGCTGTTAGTCGGCGTCAACCTCGTGAACCGTTCGGGGTTGTTGTTTCCACAACTGCAAACCTGGGCGCGATCCAGCGACTTGCTGGAGCGTAGCCACGAGTATCGAGTCGATCAACGCAGCACCATCGCGGCACTGGACAAGGTCGCAGCCGAACTGAAGTCCGACGAAGCTCTGATCGCTGGCGGTCCGTTCGACTGCTATCTGGCGCTGCCCAGGCTCGGCTACGTTGCTCGCCCGGTGGGCGGCTACGCCGTCAACGCATTCGAAGCCGAGGGGTGGTTCGCAGTCGCTCGTTTGATCAAGGATCGGCCCCGGCGACTGATGTGCGTTGTTACCGACAACGTCGACTACAGCCAGGGGCAAATCACGGTGCCGTTTCCGAATCCACAAGATGATCGCCAAGAGATTCTCTTCTCCGACCACCTTCCGTCGCCACTGATTGTCCTTCGGCAGGATCTTACGGGCGTCGCCTCAGACGACGCCACGCTCGATCGCTGGTACATCGACCACTTGTGGTACAGTCCCTCGCTCGGCGAAGGACCAACGCTGTCGCTCGTCTCGCGCGCCAGATCGCTGGCCGCGGCGGACTGCCGGCCGCAGGCGATCGAACTCTTGCGTAAAGGTTTGGCCGATAAGCCCGCGGACCTCGATTTACAGCTCGAGTTGGCCAAACAGTTGCTCGAGTCCGGTCAGTACGATGAAGGACTGGCCTACGCACACGAAGTTGCCTGGTTCGACGACACGCGGGCCGGGGCCTTCGACGCGCTGGGTCTGGGACGAATGGGGCAAGGAAAGTTCGACGTCGCGCTGGCCGAGTTTCAGGCCGCGATCGACCGCGACCCCAACCTCGACGACGCGCGCTATCACATGGCGATCGCTTATCTGCGAAAGAACGACACGATCAAGGCCGAAGCTGCACTGCGCGCCCTCTTGGCCCGAAACCCAAGGCATGCCGATGCGCGCTATCAGTTGGGGATGATCGCGGCGTTGACTGGCAAATTCGACGAGGCGGTGCGCGAATTCGACGAGTTGTCGCGGCGCGAACCGGAACGGGCCGATGCGGCGGTCGCCGCTGGCGTCGCGCGTCTGCGGCAGCAGCGCGGCGCCGATGCCGAGCGGCGCTTCCGTGACGCCATCGCGCGTCAACCCGACTACGCGGAAGCGAAGAATTACCTGGGATTGTTGCTGCTGGGAAAATCGCAATTGGAACCGGCCGAGCGCTTGTTTCGCGAGGCGATCGCCGCGCAGCCCAAGTTTGCCGAGCCCTACAACAACTTGGCCGTCTTACTGGCGAGAACCGAACGTTTCGAAGAAGCCGAGTTGCAGCTTCGCGCGGCGATTCAACTGAACCGAAACTATGTCGAGGCCTACAACAACCTCGGCATGGTACTGGCCCGTCGCGAACGATGGCCCGCGGCACGCGATTGTTTTGTACAGGCCCTGCAAATTGATCCGAATCATGCTGGGGCACAACAGAACCTGCAGCGCGTGCAGGAAAAACTCAGCGGGAGCGTGCCGTGAGTAGAAGCAGTTTCAGAACCGGCGATGAACCCGCGTCGGGTGCCACTGCTAGCTCGTCTAGCAGTGCTGTGTCGAACTTGGCACTGCTGGGCAAGCCAGCAGTGGCACGCAAACCAGGTTTTGAATCTGCTTCTAGACTTTGTGCCCGCTCGGCGAGACCTGCTGATGATCGCCGGCGATCGATGGTGACGCGCATTCGCCATTGGCTGACCATTGTGACTGTCGTCGCTGGACTGCTCCTGGCCGACCCCTTGCGTCTGCGGGGTGTCGCGCAAGAAACTGCCACTCCGGCGGTTGCAGCGCAGCCGCCCACCGCGGCCGCCGCCGACGAGACCATTGGCCGCCAAATCGGCGATTTCGCGCTGAAAGACCTTTCGAACGTCGAGCATCGGCTCTCCGCTCTCGCCGACCATCCACTGGTCGTCGTGGCGTTCGTTGGAGTTGAGTGCCCCCTGGTCCAACTTTACACAGGTCGCCTGGTCGCTTTGCACGACAAGTTGGCGTCGCGCGGCGTGGCATTCTTGGCCGTCGACAGCAACCGCCAGGACGATTTGCGAGAAGTGGAGCACTACGCGCGCACCTATGCGATTCCGTTTCCCGTGTTGCGCGACCCAGCGAGCGAGGTAGCCGCGGCATTTGGCGCGACGCGCACACCCGAGGTATTCGTGCTCGACGCCGCGCGCCGCGTACGCTACCGCGGTCGGATCGACGATCAATACGGCATCGACCGAGGCGTGAACTATCAGCGACCGCATCCAACCCGACACGATTTGGCCGTGGCGCTCGACGAGCTGCTGGCGGGTAAGCCGGTAACCATGCCTACGACTGTCGCGCCGGGCTGCCTGATTGGCCGAAAGCGCCCGGCCGACAACGATAGTCCCGTGACGTGGTCGAAGCAGATTTCGCGGATCTTTCAGCAACGCTGCCAGGGCTGCCATCGACCAGGTGAGATCGCGCCGTTTCCGCTCTTGACCTACGACGACGTGATTGGTTGGGACTTGATGATCGGCGAAGTCGTGAGCACGGGGCGGATGCCCCCCTGGCATGCGAACCCCGAGTTCGGTGAGTTTCTCAACGACTCGCGTTTGACGGACGAAGAAAAGCGTCTAATCGGCGAATGGGTCGCGCACGGCGCTCCCGAGGGGGACAAAGCCGAATTACCACCACCGATTGATTTTGCTGCCACGGTCGACAATACACCCTGGGATCGGGAGCTTTTTATCCAGGACGAGCCGTTCGAAGTTCCGGCTGAAGGGGTTCTCGATTATCAGTATTTCACGGTTGACCCCGGATTCACGGAAGACAAATGGTTATCGGCCGTGCAGGCCCGACCCGACTGCCGCGCGGTGGTGCATCACATGGCAGTGTTCATCGCTCCCAAGGGGGATTTCTTCAAGCTGCGTCGCCAAGGCAAAGTCTCGGAAATTGGTGGGTACGTACCGGGGGTTCACTTCACCGGCTACGTCGGCCATCCAGCCGACGCCGAGGAACTACCCGATTTGGGCGATGATTCGGGCCTGATCCTCGTACCGGCCGGTTCGCAGATTGTGTTCGAAATGCACTACACGGCGAGCGGGCGCCGCCAGTTGGATCGCACGAGCGTGGCGCTGCGATTCGCCGATCCCCAGACCGTGGAGCGAAAGTCGTCGAGTCGCTTCAGTTCGTCACTAGCCGAATCGACCGATTTCGCCATCCCGCCGGGAGCCGCTAACGAACCCGTCGTCGCTTGGTACACGTTTCTGGAAGATTCGAAGCTCATTTGGCTCAACGCTCACATGCACTTGCGCGGCAAATCGATGCGCTTCGAGGCACACTACCCCAACGGCGATCGGGAAGTACTCTTGGACATCCCGCGCTACGATTTTGATTGGCAGACCGTCTACCTGCTGCGCCGTCCCAAGGCGTTGCCAAAGGGGACGCGTCTCCACTGCGTAGCGCACTTCGACAATTCGGCCGACAATCTCCGCAATCCTGATCCCAATCGCATCATTTGCTACGGCCATCAAACCTGGCAGGAAATGATGGCCGGCACGGTAGGGTTCGTCAGCACGAAGAGCGCCGATCAGTTAGCGTCGGCCGCGACGCCAGCCGATCTACTCTCCGGCTACACGGCGGTCGACGACGTTCCGGCAGACCGGCGCGATGCCTATTACATCCAACGCGCGCTCTATCGCGAAAAGCGAGGCGACTCCGCCGGCGCGATTGCCGATCTCGCGCTGGCCATCGAGCAGAATCCGAACTCCGCCGAAGCCTGGTTTGAGCGCGGCCGGCTACATCAGCAGGCCGACGATCACCTGGCGGCGCTAGCCGATCTGAATCACGCGGTTTCGCGAAATCCTCGCGAATCCAAGTATTTCGTCGAGCGTGGCTGGACGAAATTCCATCTTCAAGATTTCGCCGGTGCCACGGCCGACTTCGACGCTGCGATCGCCATTGCTCCACGCGATCATCGAGCCTGGTTCCTGCGTGCCGTTACCAACTTGTCGCAACAGAATGTGCCGACTGCCCTGGCCGAGTTGGAGGAGCTCACCCAACACATCAATCCGGGGTTTGTCGCCGCGCGCTGGGAGCTCGCCAAGGTGCTGTTGGCGCTCGACCGCGATGCCGAAGCCCGCGCCCAGTTCGACGCGGTGCTGGAGATTGAGCCCGATCGTGCCACGGAATGCGAGCTGCGATTCGCCAACCGACGCTGGCAGCAGGGTCGCCTCGAAGAAGCGGCAGCCCATCTCAAGCAGGTTCTTTCCTCGGAGCCCGACAACTCCGAAGCCCGATTGACGCTGGCCCTGGTGCGGTTCCAGCAGGGAGACAAGAGCGCTGGCCTGGAGCAGCTTCGCGAGATCGTCGAGCGACATCCCGACGATCCGGGGCCCCGCCTGCAGTTGAGCCGCGCGTTATCGCAATTGGGTGAGTCGGCCGAGGCCGTGAGCACGTTGCGTGAGGCTTACCGCCTCACTCCCGATAGCCTCGATGTGACCAATAGTCTTGCCTGGGCGCTGGCGACTTCCCCAGTGGATGCACTCCGCTCCGGAAGCGACGCGGTGCGCCTGGCCGAAGGAGTATGTGCCAAGAGCGAGCAACCGTCTTACCTCGATACGCTGGCCGCCGCGTATGCCGAAGCACAGCGCTTTTCGGAGGCTACGCAAACCGCCGACAAAGCAGCCAAGCTAGCGATCGCCGCGAAGCAGTTTCCGTTAGCAGTGGAAATCCAGGAACGTCGCCGGCTTTATCGCCAGGCACGGCCGTATCGAGTGCCAACGGTGCCGCTTGCCGGCTCGTGAAATCCGCCGTGCGCGAAAAGCCGGCCGCCCTTGACGGTCGCTGCCACTGGCTTTCCGACTGTAGGTTGGCGCTGGCGAACGCCCGTCGGTCAGTAATCTCGCGACGTGCCTTTGAGCGATCCCGCGCGCTGTTCCTCCAACCTGCCAGGCGTGGTCACGGCCTCGGGCTCGTCGACCCCAACGGTCTCGTGGATGACCCAGAAGGGACGCCCTTTGACATTCTCGTAAATGCGGCCGACGTACTCACCAGTAATGCCCATGCACAGAAGCTGCACGCCGCCGATGAACAGCACGGAGATGATAACGCTTGCCGTACCCGGCACGGGACGCATCCCGATCGCCTCGAAAGCCGCGGGGAACAGTCCGATTGCCAGCGTCACGAGCGCTCCGAGGAAGGCAATCAGCGAGACGCAAGCTCCGATCCAAGTTGCCAACCGCAGCGGCACCAGCGACGAGCTGAGAATTCCGTCGATCGCCAGCCCAACGAGCCTCCTCAAACTGTACTTGGTTTCACCGGCAGCGCGCGGCGCACGGTCGTAGGGTAACGCCACTTGCCGGAAGCCGACCCAGGAGCGCAATCCGCGAATGAACGGCTTGCGCTCTGGCATGCGCTTCAACTCTTCGACGATGCGGCGGTCGATCACTGAGAAGTCGCCCGCATCGAGCGGCACGTCGACCTCGGCGAGCATCGAGAGCACGCGGTAGAAGCCGGCGTAGGCTGTGCGCAGCAACACGTGCTCTTTGCGGTTCTCACGCACGCCGTACACCACGTCGTAGCCTTCGCTCCACTTCGCGAAAAACTGATCGAGGATCTCGGGCGGGTCCTGCAGGTCGCTGTCGAGCACCGCGATGACGTCGCCGCTGGCGGCGTGCAGGCCAGCGCGCAAGGCTGTCTGGTGCCCGAAGTTGCGGGCAAAGCGAATCAGTTTCCAACGGGGATCGCGCCGGTGCTGAGCAAGCATCATTGGCCACGTGCGATCGCGCGAACCGTCGTCGACCAGAATCACTTCAAACGGGGCACCCCAGGTCTTGGCTGCATCGTCAAGCCGATCGAACAGCCGCTCGAGTACGGCCTCTTCGTTGAAGCAGGGAATCACGACCGAGATCAAGGTATCCGGCCCCAAACGCCGTTCGACCTCCGCCAGGGGCAGGTCAGCGATCTTGGCCCGATCGGGCGCGGTCGTAGTGCCGAGCTGAGTCAAGGATGGTTCTCGCGCGTGGGATTAACCCGATCCATCATAGTCTAGCGCCGGATCGATCGCTGTTGAATACGCGCTCGTTCCGGCCGAATCGCGCGCGCGCGGCCCCCGCCCCTTTCCAGGCAATCGCCCACTCGCGGAGTCGCTATCGATCGGACAGCTCACGAGCGGCCAGCCAATAGCGCACGGTTACAACCGCCGAGGCCACCAGATAATACAGCGGATAGAAGAGCGATACCGAGGCCAGTCGCTGGGCTCGATCGCCATCAAGCGGCTCCGTACGCGCTCCCCACAGAATCACCAGCAGGAGTACTCCCCAGACCGCCCCCAAGACCAGCGACAACTTATTCAACCGGCCAGGCTGCGAGGGGTACAAGTAGCGCATCGGCACGAAGGTAAGCAGTGAGAAAAGCGCTAGCGCTCCGATCGTGAACCAGGGGGGCGGGTCGAGCGTGTACAAGTAGAAGACGATCAAGTTCCAATACGACGGAAAACCGAGGAAGAACCCGTCGTCGGTCTTGGCCGCGACCTGGCAAAAGCCGTAGGCGCTAGCCACCAGGGGTACGAGCAGCCAGCCGTTCTGGCCGTCGGGCAAGAGCCGGGCCTGGTACATCAAGAAGAGCGGCAGAAAGACGTAGTTCAGGAAGTCGGTGATGTCGTCAAGCCGCCGACCGTCAAAGCCGGGGAGCACTTCCTTAACGCGCGCGCGGCGCGCAAAGAACCCGTCGGTCGCGTCGATAATCGTCGCCACGAGCATCAACAGGAACGCCAGGCGGAACTTGTCCGGCCGCTCCCCTACCAACACGTAGGCGATCGCTCCCGCCACCAGCAGCCCACAAGCCGTATAGAGGTGCACGCCCCAAGCGTAGCAACGCGCCACGACGTCGATGCGCTCCTGTTGCAAACCCGCTTTCATATCGGTTGGTTCCTATCTCTCACCCACTCGGCAGCAGATCAGCTAAGGGATTGATCCGCTCAAGCGGTCGCGGCGCATCCCAGCGCGCCGTAAGCCGCGACGCGATGGGCAGCACCACCAGCCCAGCTACGGCCGCCATCAGCTTGAACGGAATCGCGCTGGTCCCAGTTTCGGGATCGTACCATTGCTCGGGTTCGCCGGGGAGCGCGACGGCAATCGAATCGAGGTAGGGAACTAACGCCGGCAATCCCAACAGCGGTTCACCACCCGCCAGCCGCAAGACGAGCGATACGCCGAACGCCGCCATCGAGCCATAGCGATTCGCTCGCGGATCAAACAAGGCCATGACCAACTGCGGAAACAACAGCACGAACACGAGATCAGAGGTAAAAAACCAGAGCTGTTGCACGCTGGCGACCCGCAGCGCGAAGACGGCCGCGCCGATTCCCAGCGCGAGGATGGAATAACGAATCACCAGCTTAAGCTGCGCGACGGTCGCCTGCGGCGCCAGCAGGCGGCGGTACACGTTCCAGCTCAACATCGAACCGGCCGAGAGAATCGACGCGCTAAAACTTGAAGTCACCGCACCGACGATCGCCGCGAGGCCAAGGACGGCCACCAGGTGGGGCGTCATTTCCCGCAGCAACCAAGGGAGCGTGAGGGCTGGTTCGGCCGCCAGGACTGCTGCCTGTTCGGCTGGCCACTGGTACGCGCTGGCCGCCATCCCCAGCAGCAGCGGCGGAACGACCAACAGCATCGTGAGCAATCCAGCGAGCAGCGAATGCCAACGGGCGCTGTTGGGAGTTTTGCAGGACAGGACCCGTTGGAAATAGCAGTTCCAGGGGATGCCCCCCATGATCAGCATGGCGCTCGTCTCCCACCACCGTAGGATCGTGGGACGCTGCCAATAACCTTCGGTTGCCCGAAGTGGAGGGACGAGGCGTGCCGCCTCGCCGTGCGCTGCCTCGTAACGACTTGAGCACGTCTCCCAGCCTCCGACCCGGTCCAGGGCAAAGGGAATCGCAATCAATAGTCCCACTGGGATCAAGCCTAATTGCACGACGTCGGTATAGGCGACGGCCCACATCCCGCCCCATACCGTATACAAGGTCACGATTGCCGCCGACAACAAGATCGAAGTCGTTAGGTTGAGCCCCAAAATGACGGCCATGGTCGAGCCGATGGCGACCATCAGTTCGGCGGCCCAAATCGTCTCGCCAAAGAGTGCCGGCAGCATGAGCACGGCCGCCCAGCCCTTGCCGAACCGCGATTCAAACGGGTCGACGAGTGTCGTGTACTCCAGCCTCCGCATGCGTCCGGCGAAAAACAGGCCCCCCAGAATCAAACTGATTCCGAAGCAGAATCCACCCTGAATTCCCAGGGCGAGGCTCGTTTGCGCTCCCTCGCTGGTGCCGAGCAAATACCCGCCGTCGACCCAGGTGGCGGTCATCGTCAGCGTGGCGATCCAGAGGGGCATCGCGCGGCCGGCAACCAGCAAATCACTCGCGCCACCGTGTCGTGTCTTGCGCGCCCCGAGCCAGCCGACGACGATAAACGCCCCGTAGAGCGCCACCACGGCCCCCACCCCTGGCCAGTAAATGTCGCTCATGAGGAGAGTTTTCCCCGAGTTGCGATACGTTTGCGTTGGATCTTATCGCCGGATGATCAGAAAGGCATCCGCTACGGCTTCACCGTCGTCAGCTTGTCGTCGGGAAATGTCGTCAGCACCAGGTTCTTGAAATGAATCTCCTGGGGGACTTTGTTCGAATGGAGTTGCAGTCCGATTGGCCCTTCGAGAATTCGCTTTGGCTCGGGGTCGGACCAATCGACCACCTGAGTTCCGTTGACCACCACGCGCACGCGGTTGCCTTGCGCCAGAATCTCCAGGTCGTTCCAATCGTGCTGTTTGCCGACCTGGCGGGCCGGTGCCCCATCGACCGGCAGCCCGTTGCGGCCGAACAGGTCGTACATTCCCCAGCCCGACGGAAACATCACCAGGTGTCCCGCGTAGGTATAGCGATCGCCATGCTCCGGCGCGTTGCGCCCCCAGAAGGCGATGCCTGAGTGCATTTCGGACTCGACCAGCTTGACGGTGCACGTCAAGCGAAAATCGGTGAACTTCCGCTTCGTCAGCAGGTAGGTGCTGACCGGAATGGTCTCCGTGTTGCGGGCCACAATCACGCCATCGCGCACGCTCCACAGCTTCTCGTGCCCTTCCCAGCCATCGAGGTTCTTGCCGTTGAACAGCTCGATCGTTTCGCTCTTGCCAGTGCGCGGCGGAACGAGCGCCGTCGCGACCGGTTTCGCGGGCTCTTCGCCCCGCGTCAGGCCCGCGCTCCAAGCGATCAGTACCACGGCAATCGACAATAGAACCAAGCGGGCTGTTTGAAGTTGCGTCATATTTGGCTCCTTGGGATCGAAGTAAACCTCACTGCGACTAATCAACCCGTAGCCGATCTCGACAAGTTCGAGCCCGTCCCATTGGGCGACGGTGCGGGCTGCGGCACGGTCGCCTTCCATTTCAAGCAGCAGCCGGCGACCCTCGGCACCATCTCGGTCAGCTCCCAGCGCTCGTGAATATAAGCCAGCCACGGGTCTCCAACACCCCGGCGGCTTCGCACTTGTGAGCGACACAGCGCTCCAAGCCCAGGGAAGGAGGGGAACCGTCGTTCCTAAAAACGTGCGACGTTGGCCCCCTTCCCTGGGCTTAGCGTCCTGTCGCATCGCTCGCTGGCAAATTCAGAAAAATCCTCGCTACGGGGACTAGCCGACTCGCTGACCGCCAACTAATGGTGGAATTATTCGCATCCTGCCGAGGTAAACGATTCTGCCGGTTGTCGGGCCGCGTGCGACGGTGCCAACCGCGGCTAGGACACGTTCCTCTCGGCAGCCAGTTCTGGTAGTTCGTCCGATCGCAATTCCGCCCCGGAGAAGAGAGCGTGATCAAGCAAGTCGCATGCGCAGTTGTGTTGGTTTTGTTGTCGGTCGGTTCGGCGTCGGCGCAGTGGCAATACCCGGCCTACAGCGACGGCCGCGTGCAGCCGCGGCTCGAGCAGAAATTCCCGCTGCCGGTCTACGATGGCGGTCGCCCGGCGCGCATCGAGAGCCGCCCGTTCTGGTACATCCCGGTCGGCACCGTGCTGCGATTTCGCTACGACCGCCTGATCCTGGCCGATACCACGATGTACTCGCTGGGCGAGGACGTCACGATGGCCAACCAGTTCATGTACATCGCGCCCAGCCCGAAAGAGCGCGTTCTCTCGCGCGAAACCACCTGGACGGTCAAGCAGATCGGCGGCGTCTGGTATCGAGACATTTTCGGCAATCAGCTTGGCCACCACGGCGATGTCTACGGCATGCACCGTCTGCAGGAGCGGCACCGCATCTACATGCTGTTGGAATCCGAAGGGGGAACGCAGATCCAATTGCAGATTTGCCCGGCCGGGGTGACTCCGAGCGTGGCAAATTTCGAGACGGTGTTCGACCTCGAGCTGCCGCCGGTGGAACTGATTCCGTAGGAAGCAGCACCATGACTATTCATCTTCACGAGTGAGGGGGCTTCCGGAGAATCGCGTTCGCACACAAACGGCTGTCCCTGCCGCGCCGGCGGCTCGCGATGCACCAACACGACAAGACTCGAAGCTTGCCGGGTCCCAGGGGGGACCAGAGAATTCCGACGGCGAGCCGTGCCCGACCTTGTCCCGCGTTCGTGCGTTGAGACATGGAAGCGAGCACCCTGACGCCTGCCGGCAGGGCGGCCGTTTTCGGTTCGAGTGCTATCGCCGAACCCAGGGAAGGGGGGACGTAGTTCCTTGCCCCCGTGTGAGTTAACGCCCCTTCCCTGGGCTTTTGTTGCGACATCGAGCGATCGGCTCCGTCCGCGGCCACTTCCTATTCACCCTTTGCTTTGGCCTGCCGATTGTATAATTTAGCCAACAAGGTATGTGAAAACCCCCGAACCTCCACTCCCAGCGGAGCATCGCACTCAAATGGCTGTCACGCTGACCGAAAAGGCCGCTCACGAAATCAAGCGAATCATCGAGGACCAGAAGCTCGAGGGGAACATGCTGCGTGTCGGTGTCACCGGCGGCGGTTGCAGCGGTTTCTCGTACAGCTTGGGGTTCGACACCAACTTCGATGAGAAGGCCGATAGCAAGAGTGTCCAACACGGCATCACGGTCATCGTCGATAAAAAGAGCGACCTGTACCTCGACGGCACGAAGCTCGATTTCTACGACGGACTCGAGAAGCGCGGCTTCACGTTCGAGAATCCGAACGCGGTGAAGAGCTGCGGTTGCGGCAGTTCGTTCTCGGCGTAATTTGCCGGCTCGCAATCTTGCCAGCGATCTGATCAACGAGGGACGCTCCCAGCGTCCTTCGGTTTTTCGCGCTCTCTATCGTCGACGGCTCCGCGCACGATTGCGCGAATTCGCTCTCACTTCATGCTTGCCTGGCCGAGCACCTTGCGCAGCGCCGTCATCGCCACTTCACCGAATTGGCGCGCTGGAATCGTCCAGATTTGCGGATTCATCAGTTCGATGGAGACGTATCCCGCGTAGCCCAACGCGTGGATCGCGCCCAGAAGCGACTCGAGCTGAAAATCACCATCCCCAGGCAGCACGCGGTCGCTGTCCACCGCCAATTCGCGCGGTTGACCGGCCAGATCGCAAAGCTGCACGTGAAACAGCTTCCCGGGCGGCACGCTGGCCAGGTCTTCGAGCTTGCTCGGTCCGCAGTAGTAGTGAAACGCGTCGCAGCACAGCCCGAGCGCCGGATGTGCGATTTCGTCGACGAGTGCGGCCGCGGTCTGCAAGTTATTGGCAAACGTGGCCCGACACTGAAATTCCAGCGCGAGGCGTACGTCCTGAGCTGCCGCCTGATCGGCAGCTTGCCGCAACGAAGCAACGATGCCATCGAGTTCCGCCTGCCCGATGGGTGCCTGAATGTCGCCGGCGACCACCAGGGTGCCGATCTCGAGCTGCCGACATAGGCTCAAGCGCTGTTCGAAATGCCGCCAATGCTCGCCGCGCGCCTGCCCCTCGTGGACGAACAAGCCCCCTTGAAAGCTGGCGACCGGCGTCGCGACACCAACGTCGCCGCGCAAGCGCCGAACGTCGTCGAGCGTGTGCGTTTCGAGGTAGCCTTCGAGCTTGCCAAGCCAAAGCTCGATTGCAGGGCAATGGCCCGCGGCATAGTCCGTGAAGTCCTTCTCGAAGGGACTGGCTAGCGAGCAGACTTGGCTGAGCGCTGGCTTCATGCGATTTGCTGCGACCGGCACTGGATCGTTGGATAAGTACACCAACGCTTTGGCGCTGCGCCGGCGGCGATGCTCGGCTAGAGTCCCATGCCGAGATACCCGCCAGCACGCTCGACGTCCGCCTCGAGCTTCTTGGCGCGTTCGATGGTGCGGGCCAGATCGCCAGCGTGAATGTAAGCGTCGAATTCTAATTTGATGACGTGTGGAACCGTTTCGACGAACCACTGCACGATCGGTTCCGTGAGCCAGTCGCAAGTTTCGCGGACGAGTGAAACGTCGAGATTGCAGGCCACGGTTTTTTCGTCGCTGCTGTCGGTAAGCACCGTACCTTCGAAGCGGAACTCGAGCATCCCCAGCGCGGGATCGTTCGTCAAGTGAAACTTGCAGCCGGCGTTGTACAAGAAGTACGAATTGTGCGAACCATGCACCTCGATCGCGCGCTTGATTCGCTCGCACCGCGCGCGATAGGCGGGCGAGGCATCGAGCGGGATATCCAATCGGCTCACCGATCGCAGCGGCAAGCAATCAAACTGGATGTCGACGTATTGGCCCATCGCACAACCTCCAGGCAATTTGCGACCGATTTCGATTCGCTTGATACGCGGACAACAGCGCGATCACGGGATCGATCGGTCGCGTCGCCCTGTATCGTACCCGCAATTGTCTGGAACGGGACGCAAATCGTCCCGGAGGCGGCTTTATGACGCTAGCGTGGCGCGCTTGCGACCCGCCGCCGGCTCTTGTCGGGTGCCGGTCCAATCAGTTCCCAAGAGGCCGCGAGCCAACCGCCATCGGCGCTCAGTTCGCGCATCGCCAGCTCGCCGGCGTCCTTCCAGCGCCCCGGCAAGGCGAAGGGCTCATCCCCGAGCTCCTTCCGCAAGACATTCCCCATGCGGTTCTCGCGCGTCAGCATGCTGACCAGGGCCGTCTCGCGCGTCGACATGCTTGGCCGTTTGCCACTGAGCACATCCGGTGGCAGCGCGTGGATATCGCCGACACGACGCGCACGCGGACCGTCCGGGCCCTGTTCGATTTTATAGTCCGCCCAAACGACCATCGCATTGGGGTAGGTTCGTTCCTGCTCGAATTCGTTTGCTTGAGACGTAAAGCGCCGCCCGCGAATCGTGATGCGAAAACCGCCGTCGCGAAACCGCGCTTCGACGGGTCCTTGATCCGCGAACGTGATCGACCACTTCCCCTTGCGCTGACTTTCTTCCTCCTCTTCGTCACCTTCCTCGCCGGCTGAACGCCTCGGAGGAGGAACCGTTACGCCTGCCTCGCCGAGCTTGGCTTCAACTTCTTCTGACTTGATGGTCTCGCCCGCCAGAAGGCCCTGAGCCAGGTTATTCACTGCCGATTCGTGCAGACGCGCGACCAGGTCGCGCGATTGTGCGATGCCGGGTGGCGGCATGGGCGCTCCCAATTGGCGCATTCCTGCTGTCATCCCGATCAGCTCGACATGTGAAGCGGTGGTGTGCAGCAAGTCGATCCGCGGAAACAGACCATGCGCCACCAACGGCCGCCGTACGTTCTTCCAATACTCAACGTTTGCCTTGGCAAGTCTTTCGCCGGCCTGCCGATCAAGACGAAGCTCGAGTTTGTCGGCCGCGCGGCTCGACCCAATTCTCTCGGCTTGCGGCTTGCTCTCTGCCGACCGCCGCCGCGCCACGCGCGTCACGATGCGTCCGCGCAGCCGGGGGGCGGTCGACCAGACGCAAGTTGTCTGCGTGTCGAGGCAAGCGGTCGCCTTGGCAGGGCCGCTGACGATTCCTTCGGGCGTGAAGCGCAGCCGTTTATGTGCCTCGAGCGTGGTGTAGCCGCGGCCGGCAATACGCGCGGACCGTTGGGCGGCCACCGTCCGCGAGCGATTGACTCCCAGGAATTCCGCGTCGAATAACGCCCGAGTGGGATCGGCGAGCGGATGCACCTTAAGTTCGCCGATTGTACGACCGGTCCCCGATACGCTGGCGCCCATGATCTGCTCGCGCACCGGTTCAACGGTATCAACTTGCTCCGTCAGTCCCGCCGCGAACAGCGCTTCTGACGCCTGAACAACCAGGTTCGGCGCGGCAAACTTGCGACGCACTGCCGCGGTAACTTGCGGCGCCAACCCGCGCTCGTCGAGCCAACCCAAGGCGTCGCCTAGGGCGGTCAACGCATCCACGTCACCAGCAAGCGCTTTGTCGAGATTGGCCGTGACCTGATCCAAGCGTTGGTGGAAAGCGACGCTTATGCCCTGGTCGTCGGCGACGCGCCGTAACCGCAGATAGCGATCGAGAGCAACCGCTGGGGCGCGAAATTGCTTCGACTCCAGGCCGCGATACCCGCTGGCGAACCGATTGGCCGCCTCGGAGAGCTTCGCCACGGTTGGCGTGGCGCCGGGGGCAAGGAGCGCTCGTACTTCGCTAAGTCGCAGGTACTTTTGCCAGCTTGCCCCGGTTTTGTACCGACGCAGATACGTGTCGAGCTTGGCCAACGATTCGACCGCACTGCGTCGAGCTGCGTCCAGTTCTTCCGGTGGCACCGGTCGAAATTCGCCACGGACAGTATCAACCAGCGACGCGATGTCCTCTTTGGCCGCATCGTGGGCCGAAGTTGGCTGTTCGAGCCCGAGTGAAACAGCGGTCGTTACCGGCGCCCCATCAATTGGACCGTTTTCAGCACCATTGCAAATGCTTTCGACAAGCAAGGTTGCGGTGAGGGCGGTTGCGAGCTTCAGCAGGCCGGCAGGCATCGAGGGGTTCCTTCCGGGTTTGTAACAGGCGCGCGCTCGCATCGGGAGTCTCTCGCGGCCGCTAAGGAATCTACGCCCTGGCCAACCGGCAGGAGGGTTGAACGGTACCACAAGCCCTGCTATCAACTAGGACCCCGCCGGAAAACCCCACCCAGTTTGACCAATCAGTTTATACGCTGCATGCCTCGCAGAGCTACCAGCTTTCTGGTGGCAGCCTGGGAGCTTGGCTTCGGCCGTCGAGGGCAAGCGACACAGCCGGCATTCCGCGCCAGCGAATCGACCCCCCCCACCCAGCCAGGGAGCTAGGTGGTCGATCCGTCAACGATTCACCAAGAAGGACCAACTACCGATGCACTTCTCGCGTCTTGTACACATCGCTGTTAGCGTGGCGGCGCTCGCGGTTTCCAGCCAGGCTTTCGGCGAGCATGCCCGGCCGGTCGCCTGGCATGACGATTATTCCGCAGCGATCAAGTCGGCCAAAGAGCAAGGAAAAATGCTGCTGGTTCACTTTTACGACCCCAAGCGCATGGACCTGGTAGAGCAGTTCGGCGAGCACTCGCTCAACAAACCGGAAGTGCAAAGGCGCCTGATGCGCTTTGAGCGCGTCCGAGTGCCGCTCGATACCAAGATCGTCGTGGACGGCCATGAGCAAACAGTGCTGGAGCGTCCTGGTTATCGCGAGATGCTCGGGCGGGCGGGCATTGCGATTGTCGATTTCAAGCACCCTGGTTCCCGGCATTACCGGCAGGTCGTTAGTACATTCCCGTTTCCCGAGGGGCGCTATTACGGGCCGCGGACCATGTACAACGTGCTCACGCTTCCGGCAGGCACCTTGACGCAGCGCACAATCATCTTCGCGGTCCGGCAGCATCCCGAGGCGCCAGCCAGCACGCGCGGGTTGCTCCATCCGGTCTTGTCTCATGAAGCGGAGAGCCACTCGCGGCACCAGGCAACCATCCACGTGCAAGGCCATCACTCCTGGGAAACTCGCTTCCATCGGATCAATGCTCGAGTGGGCGAGGGGGCCCTGGCCACTGAAGTGGTCGCGGAGAGTTGGCCGGGCGAAAACCTCGTCGAGGCCGCCGTTGAGTGCGTGCGTAGCTGGCGACAATCGCCAGGGCATTGGAACGCCGTTCGTTCGCGGCACCGCTTTTTCGCCTTCGACATGAAGCGCGGCAGCAACGGGATCTGGTACGCGACCGGCTTATTTGCCAACCGGCGCCGCTAGCGGCGCGCCGCCCGCGCGGCAACAAAGCGGCCACAAAGTGCGCCTTCCCGCGATTTGACATCGCCAGCCGATTTGACACACTGAACGGCGGGTCCTGCCAACATGCGCATGGGACTCTGTGGCGATTCACATTCGTGGGGAAACGCGTTCATGGTGCTTTGCGGTGCTCTCCAATGCTCGGTGCGTCAGGTCCTTGTGAGGATGCGGCGCACAGGTCCATGTGCTGCCGCGTGGCGCGGGCTAAGCGTTCTCGCGTTGGCGTTGGTGATTTCGCTCGGGAATCACGCGATCCATGCCGAACCGATTACCGGCGAACTGGCTATCGAACCCGAAAAGCCCTTCCCGGAAATCGAGGCCGCCGAGGCGCAATTCCGCGCCGGCGAAATGGACAAGGCGCTGCAGTCCCTGGAAACCGCCGTTGTCAAACACGCCGAGCTCCCACCGGCAAGGCTGTTGTTCGCCCGTTTGCTCATGAGGGCCAACCAACTGCCACAGGCGCGCGCCCAACTCGAGAAAGTCGCACAGGATCATCCTGACGATCCCGAGGCCTATGCCGTCCTTGGCGACCTCGCCTTCGGCGAGCGACGGATCGTTGAGGCGGGCATGCTATTCGACAAGGTTGCCCAACTCGCGGAAAAAATGGACGAAAAGTCAGTCCGCAAGAAGGGGATGTTGATTCGCGGTCAGGCTGGTCAGGGAGCCGTCGCGGAATTTCGTGGCCAGTGGGTGCTGGCGCGCGATCATCTCGAGGCCTGGAAGAAGCTCGACGACAAGAATGCCGTGCTCCACCGCCGCTTGGCCATGGTGCTGTTCAACCTGCAAAAACCGAAGGAAGCCTACGCGGAGTTCAAGCTGGCGGCTAAGTTGAGCGCGCAAATGCCCGCCGCCGAAATCGCCATGGGTCGGCTCTATCACCTGGCAGGCAATGACGAAAAGAACCGCTCCATGGCAGCCGATTGGATGAAGCTCGCCGTGTCCGAAGCACCGCAAGACCCTCGCGCTCACGTCGGTGTCGCCGAGTGGTATTTGGAAACGGGCAACCTCGACGAAGCCAAGAAGCAGGCCGATGAGGCGCTTCAAATCGCGCCCGATTCGGTCGAAGCGAAACTCGTGCTAGGGCTCGTCGCCCGCATGAAGAAGGACTACGCCACGGCCGAGACGCTGTTCAGCCAGGCCTATCTTGCCGCGCCAGACAGCTTCACAGCCCGCAATCAGCTCGCACTGGTGCTAGCCGAGCAAGAAGATCAGGCCAAGCAGCGGCGTGGCCTCGCGCTGGCCGAAGACAATGCCCAGCGGTTCCAGCAGGTGACCGAGGCGGCGGCCACGTTGGGTTGGCTGTATGTAAAGGCCGGGCAATTGGACCGGGCCGAGCGTGCCTTGAACCTGGCTGCATCGACGGGCTCGATCACGCCAGACACCGCGTACTATCTGGCCAGATTGTTAAGCGAGCAAAAGAAGAAAGTCGACGCCCGGCACTGGTGTGAGCAGGCACTCAAGGCGCAGGTGCCATTCTTCTATCGCGACGCTGCCGAGCAACTGCTGGCCGAATTACGTAAGCAACTCTAACGCGGCCGCAACGATCCGCGACCAAACGCGTGGCGGTTCCAGACGTCAGTTGTGCATCGATGCGCATGCGGCTTGTGCCGGCTTTGCTGCCTTTGCTGGCAGCGCGACCTTTCCTCGGCCCATGGCAATGATTCTGTGCGCGAAGTTTCGGCGGCGCGCCCGACACGTTGCAAATCCTTAACCTACGCTTCGATGGGTGCAGCCCTCGGGGGCTTGGGCCTCTCTTTGGAAAACGAACCACAGGACACAGTCGCGGTTCAGCGGCGAGGAACTACCGACCATGTTTCCCCTTTGGCGACGAATCAAGCAGTTCTTGCGGCGCGAAGACGGGCCAACCGCCGTCGAATACGCCGTCATGCTGGCTTTGATTTTGCTGGTCTGCTTGACCGCGATCCAGACGTTCGGCACCAACACCAAGAGCAGCTTCAGTCGCACGGCGGCGTCGCTCAGCGGGGCGGCTGGCAGCTAACCCACTTATGGTTCGATGCGTGGCAACCAGGCCGCTTGGAGACGACTGCTCTACGACTCGGACGGAGTCACTTCCACCGAGTATGCCGTCGTGCTTGCGCTGATCTTGGGGGTCTGCACCACCTCGATCAACTGCCTTGGTCTGCGAACCGCCCAAACCTTTCAGAACGCCGGCAACGCCATGCAGACCGGCTCCAGCCAGTCGGGCAGCACGGGCAGTTGACGGCCGGTAGCCGCCGAATCCACTGGCGCTACTTTTTCTTTCCGGGCAGGATGCCCTCGAACTTGGCGATGATCCCCAACATCACTTCGTCGGCCCCGCCGCCGATCGACAACAGCCGCGAATCGCGGAAGTAGCGGGCGATTGGGTACTCTTCCATGTAGCCCATGCCGCCGTGGAACTGCATGCACCAGTCGGCCGTTTCGCGCACCAGCCGGCCCGCCTTGAGCTTGGCCATCGAAGCTTCGCGAGTCATGTCCTCCCCTGCGACGAGCCTTCGCACGCAGTGGTAGCTCATCTGTCGCAAATGTTCGACCTCACTGATCAGCTCGGCCAGATGGAAGTAGATCCACTGATTCTCGATCAGCGGCTGGCCAAATGCCTTGCGTTCGCGGAGGTAGCTGATCGTCAGCCGGATCACCTTCTCAGCGCCGCAAGCCGCCATTAGCGCGCTGACCAAGCGCTCCTTCTGGAATTGCTGCATCTGCAGGATGAAGCCCATCCCTTCCTCGCCAATGCGGTTCGACTTCGGCACGCGCACGTTGTCGAACGACAGTTCGGCCGTGTCGCTCGAGTGGTTGCCCATCTTCTTGAGCTTGCGGCTCACGGTAAAGCCCGGTGTCTTGGTCGGCACGATAATTAGCGACATGCCGCGGTAACCGGTCCCCGGCTCCGTGCGCGCCAGCAAGCAAATCCAGTCGGCCTGCGTGCCGTTGGTGATGTAGAGCTTACTGCCATTGATGCGGTAGTGATCGCCGTCCGACTCCGCGCGGGTCTGGATCGAAGCCACGTCGGAACCAGCTCCCGGCTCGGTGACCGCGATCGAGCAGACCATTTGGCCGCGCATGGCCGGCTCGAGGAACTTTTTCTTCAATTCGTGCGAACCAAACTCGTTGAGCGCCGGCGTGGCCATGTCGGTTTGCACCGATACGGCCATCGGGATGCCACCGCAGTTGACGTTGGTCAGTTCCTCGACGACTACGACGTTGTACCAGTAGTCGAGCCCCTGCCCGCCGTATTCCTCGGGATACGAGACGCCGAAGAAACCGACCTGCGCCATCTTGGGGAACAGCTCGTGGGCTGGAAAGTTCTCGTCCTCTTCCCACTTGTCGACGTGCGGGTTGACTTCCTTCTCGATGAACCGCCGCAGCGTCTGGCGGAACGCCTGGTGCTCCTCGGTGAACGGGCTGGCGGACGATGGTGTGGCGCTCTGCAACATGACGCTACTTCCCTCAAACGACGGCAAGAAGACAGGCGACCCGGTAGAACGTGGTTCGTATTCTAGCGACCGCGCCTGTGAAAAGCGATTGTGCGCCCTGCACCTGCTCCCCTCGCGGGAGAGGGTGGCTGCGCAGCAGCCGGGTGAGGGCCCGTGAACCCGCGCAAGCTACGCTTGCGATGCCATGTTCACCTGCATCCGGAGTTCCCGATTCGTCGCTGCCTTGGTTCTAATTGCGGCAGTTGCACCGATCAGGTTCGCCGTGGCCAGCGGCGGCCAATTGCGACTGACCGTCACCGACGAAAAAACTGGCGAGCTGCTCCCCTGCCGGTTGCACTTGAAGAACCCCGCCGGGCGTTCACGACCAATTAAAGGCGGGGCCTACTTCCACGATCACGTCGCCTTTGCCGGCGACATCGTGCTGAAGCTCCCCAAAGGGCAGTACACCTTCGAGATCGAACGCGGCCCCGAGTACACGACACAGTCGGGCTACTTCGTCATCGAAGACCACGCCGACGACACCAAGACCGTTACCCTTAAGCGGGCCGTCGACATGGCCGCCAAGGGCTGGTGGTCGAGCGATTTGAACGTGCAGCGCGAAGTGCGTGATCTCGAATTGTTGATGCAGGCCGACGACCTGCACGTGGCCGGCGTCGTCGATTGGAAGCTGGGCGCGAAGAAGGCTGCCACTGCGAAGAATCCTGCGGTCCCCTCGGCGAAGATCGACGCCACTACCGATACCGTCGCGCTTGGCGGTGGACGCTTCTACATCCCGCTGGTCGGCCAAGACCGCCGCGCCGGCAACGACATCTTGTATCTGAACTTCGCGCGCCCCGAAGAGCTCACGGGCGCCGATGACGGGCTCTCGGTGTTGGGACTGCTGAAGCGCGCACGCGATTCCGAAAAGACTTGGATCGACGTCGCCCATCCGTTCTCTTGGGACCTGCCGGTGGCGCTGGCCCTGGGCTGCGTCGATTCGATCGAGCTGTGTCACGACTATCTGGGCCGCGAGACGACGCGCCCCAACGAAGGAGATGGTCGCCGCCGCGACGCCCAGCAACTTCGCGCTCCCTGGGGCAACGGGCTTTGGTCGCAGCAGATCTACTATCACGTGATCAATGCCGGCTTGCAGATACCTCCCTCGGCCGGTAGCGGATCGGGCGATGCTCCCAACCCGATCGGCTACAACCGCATGTACGTCTACGCCGGCCGCGAGCTGGAGCCCGCCGCCTGGTGGGAAGCGTTTCGCGCCGGTCAGGTGATTGTCACCAACGGACCTGTAATTCGGCTCGATGTGAACGGCAAGCCGCCAGGGCACGTCTTCACCTCGCCCGACGGCGAGCCGGTGCGGCTCGAAGTGTTTCTCACCCTTTCGACGCGCGACCCGATCAGCTATCTGGAGATCGTCAAGGACGGCAAGCTCGACAAGTCGCTGCGGATCGAAGAGTGGGCCAAAGAAGGTCGCCTGCCGGAAGTCGCATTCGAACAGAGCGGGTGGTTCTTGATCCGCGCGGTAACCGATGTCGAAAAGACCTATCGCTTCGCGTCGTCGGCCCCGTATTACGTTTCGATCGGGGCCGAGCCACGGCGAATCAGCCGCGCGTCGGTGCAGTTTTTTGTCGACTGGCTGGCGGAGCGCCGCGCGATGCTCGAGCGCGCGGATAAAACCTCGGGCAAGCTGAGCGACGCCGACGCGTCCTTGTTCGACGAAGCCGAGCGCTTCTGGAACGAGCGACTCGCGAAAGCCAACGCGCCATAGACAAGGTTGATGGTGTGCCACGGGCACTGCCCGTGCTTTGCAGTGTGCGGTGCCGCATCTGTTAGCCGCGGGATTTATCCCGCGCGCTAGCTCGCGCGATGCCGCATCGAACCCGTTGGCGCGCGGAGCAAGCTCCGCGGCTAACCAAGGCGCTCAATTCGCACGACCGCCCGTTTGTTGCTCGCAGGGGAGCCGCTACCTAAACTGGTGCGAAATCGCCTGCGCCCAGCGCGCGACCTGCCCTCGTTGATCCCGCCTAGAGCTTGCCATGCTGCTTCGTTGGTCTCTCTTGGTTCTCTCCTGCTCGATTGTGGCTGGCATTAAGGCCACCGCCTATGCCCAAGACCTCGTCGCCAAGACCGAGCCGTTGTCGGCCGTCGAGCAGCAGCGCCGCTTTCACTTGCCCCCCGGCTTCGAAATCCAGCTCGTGGCCAGCGAGCCGCAAGTCACCAAGCCGATGAACCTGAGCTTCGACGATCGCGGCCGGCTGTTCGTCACGCAGTCGATCGAGTATCCGTTTGGTGCCAAAGCAGGAACCACGCCGCGCGACCGCGTCCTGATCCTGGAAGACTTCGCCGCCGACGGCTTCGCGCAGCACGTACACACTTATCTCGACGGCTTGAACATCCCCATCGGCCTGACGAACCTCGCCGGCGGTGTGCTCGTCTACAGCATTCCGAATATCTGCTTCGCCCCCGACGCCGACGGCGACGACCGCGCCGACTCGCGCGACGTGTTCTACAAGAGCGTCGGCTTCCGCGACACGCACGGCATGAGCAGCAGCTACCGCACCTGGATCGACGGCTGGATCTACGGCTGCCACGGCTTCGCCAACGACTCGACGATCTCCGGCCGCGACGGCCAGGCGATCACGCTCCACTCGGGCAATACCTACCGCCTGCGGGCCGATGGCTCGCATATCGAGCAGTGGACGCACGGGCAGGTCAACCCCTTCGGCACCGACTTCGATCCGCTGGGCAATCTCTACTCGGCCGATTGCCACACGATGCCGATCACGCAACTGTTGCGCGGCGCGTACTACGAGAGCTTCGGCAAGCCGCACGATGGGCTCGGTTTCGGCCCGCGCATGCTCGATCATCTGCATGGCTCGACCGGCATCTGCGGCGTTGTATACTACGCGGCCGATCACTTCCCCGCTGAGTGGCGCGACACCGTGTTCATCGGCAACCCGGTCACGGGGCGCGTCAACCACGATCGGCTCGAGCGGCGTGGCTCGACCTACTGGTGCCAGGAGCAGCCTGACTTTATCGCTTGCGACGATCCCTGGTTCCGCCCGGTCGATATCCGGCTGGGCCCCGACGGGGCGCTCTGGATTGCCGATTTTTACAGCCGCATCATCGGCCACTATGAAGTGCCGCTCACGCATCCGGGGCGTGAGAACCGACACGGCCGCATCTGGCGCGTCGTGTATCGCGGGACCGACGGCCAAGCGCCGCTGCCGGCCGCCGTGCCGGCGCTCCGCAAGCTGACACCTGAGAAACTGTGGGCCCGCTTGAGCGACGCGAATCTCACCGTGCGCGTGCAGGCGACCGAAGAGTTGGTGCGGCGCGCGTCGCCAGATCGTTTGGCAGAGGTCGCCGCGTTCGTCGAGCGGGGGATTCAGAGCGATAAGGCCACCGCCACCGAGCGCGCTCATGGCCTGTGGATTCTCCAGCGTCTCGGCTCGCGGCTCGATCCACTGATCGCCAAACTGGCCGACGATCCCGATCGCCTGGTGCGCGTACACTTGATCAAGGCGCTCGCTGAGCGGCCCGACTGGTCGAAGATTACGTCGCCGGACCTCTTCGCGCTTGTCCGCGCGAGACTCGCCGATCCCGATCCCTTCGTGCGCCGCGCGGCGGCCGACGCCTTGGGCCGGCATCCGCACGTCGACAATGTCGCACCGCTCGTAAAGCTTTGGAACGATACGCCGCCCAACGACACGCATCTGATTCACACGGCGCGCATGGCCCTGCGTGATCAGTTGCTCGTGCCTGGCATGTATGCGCAGTTGGCTTCGCTGTTGGCGTCCGACCCGGCCGCGAGAGCGAAGATTGCCGACGTAAGTCTCGGCGTGCGCAATGCCGAGTCCGCGGCCTTCCTGCTGACGCTGCTGCCCGCCGGCGACATCCCGGCCGAATCGCTGGGCGTTTACCTGCACGACATCGCCCGCTATTTGCCCGATGAGCGGATGGCCGATCTGTATGCCTTCACCGAGTCGTTCGAAGGAGCCGACACTGCCGTGCAGCGCACGATTGTGCAAGCGCTGTGGCGGGCCGCCGGCGAGCGCGGCGCCACCTTGCCCGACGGCTTCGTGCGCTGGGGCCAGCGGCTGGCCGGCGAACTGCTCGAACAATCGGCCGTCGACCGCATTCGCGAAGGGCTCGACCTGGTGCGCGAGTTCCGCATTGCCGACGCCTTTGGTTCCGTCGCCAAAGTGGCGCGAAACACCGCCGGCCATGCCGACCTGCGCCCGCTGGCCATCGACACCTGTCTGGCGATCGACGGGCCGCGCAGTATTCCGCTGCTGGGCGAACTATTGGCCGCGGCCGGTGAACCGCTACCGGTGCGCCAGAAAGCGGCCGCCGCCCTGGGGAGCATTAACAACGATGAGTCTCGCGCCGAATTGCTCCGTCAGTTGCCGACCGCTTCCGAGCGCTTGGCGGTCGAAATCGCCACGGCCCTGGCCGCCAGCCCCACCGGCGGAGAAGCCCTGCTGGCTGCCGTCGAGCAGGGCAAAGCGACTGCCCGCCTACTGCAAGAGCGCGCCGTCTTCGAGCGGTTGCGGCAGGCGGGCCTGCCGGAAATCGAGTCCAAAATAGGAAAGCTCACGCTGGATCTGCCGCCGCGCGAAGAACGGCTCGCCCAGTTGATCGAGGCCCGACGCGCGGCCTTTTCTGCCGCGCAATCGGCTGCTCAAACCACCGCCACACCAGACGCCAACCTTGGCCGCGCAATCTTCACCAAGAACTGCGCCATCTGTCATCGATTAGCTGGCGAAGGCGCCAAGATTGGGCCCGAGCTCGACGGCGTCGGCATCCGCGGCATCGACCGCTTGCTGGAAGACGTGCTCGATCCCAATCGCAACGTCGATCAGGCCTTCCGCAGCACTCAAATCGTCACCACCGACGGCCGCGTGCTGGCCGGCCTGGCTTTGCGCGACGAAGGGAACATGCTGGTGCTGGCCGACAACCAGGGCAAGGAGGTCCGCGTGCCGCTCGACGAGATCGACGACCGGCAAGTCAATGGTCTCTCGCCGATGCCGGCCAATGTCGCCGATATCGTCACCGAAGAAGACTTCGGCCACCTGCTGGCGTTCTTGCTATCGCAGCGCAACAAACCGGCCGACGCGGGGAAGTAGTTCAACGCACCGCTGGTGGCACTGTCTGTATGGTCAATTTGCTTACTGCGCAGGAAGCAATTTGGATATACTACTGCACTTTCTGAGAAATCGTCGGTAACTGGTATTCCATGAAAAACGGCTCTTCCCTCAAGCTGCGGTTGCGAGA
>JAIESQ010000128.1 GCA_019745975.1 Pirellulales bacterium | reverse complement strand
TCATGGTGAACGAGCAAGTGCCATGATCAGTACCTTTCAACTGACAAGAACAACCAAGCTTTGCCTGGCACACCGGAGTTCGCGGAGGATCGCGAAGAGAGTAACGCCTCTGCGGTTACTCTGCGACCTCCGCGGTTCAATACGATTCTTGATTGCTGGTTGCGACACGCGCGCACCTCGGACGCAGCTCTCCGCTCCGACTCAAACAAACGATTCCGATGAATCGCGAAGCCCCTGGGGGAGATGCGTGGCTGGTCGGTGTTCTCGATGCGCGCAATCCGGCGCGCCAGGTTTGATCCTGTTGTGGTTAGTTTTCAGTGTTCGGTGTTCAGTTTTCAGTGCCCGAGGCTGGCGCGCGCCTGACGGGTTTCCCCCCCCACGTGTCAGGACTCCAGTCTCGCACCTATTACTGTACACAGTTATGAACATTTTTCAAGGGGTCAAAAATGGCCGCGCGCGAGAGGCGTAACTCGATCGGGCGTCGATTGTTGGGAAAGCGCCCTGGCCGATGCCGCGCGGAGGGGGACGGGAGTCGTTTCCGGTCTGCGTCGCCCCGTGCGCTTGGTCTTTGCAGGGAAACGACTCCCGTCCCCTTGGTTCAGCACGCAGCGAGAGTCAACGCCAGCGGCGCAGGCCCAGCACGATCGCCAGGCCGATCGCGGCCATCAGTATCGTCTCTGGCTCGGGCACGACGGACACCGAGAACCGGTCCGCTCCATAGGTCACGCGCCACGAGCGATCGCCCCCCAAGTCGGGCAGATCGAGCACGTTGAAGGTTCCGGTCAACTTGCTGGCCGTCACCAGGTCATAAGTCGTGCCGGCCGACGGCGTCGCGCCCGGCAACAGACTCAAGTGAAGCGTGCCGCCGAGCTTGGCATTGCCGGAGACTTGCAGCAGATCGAAGGCCGCGGGACCGATCTCCAAGTTCAGCAGTCCGGCGCTCGGCTGCGTGTAGTCGCCTTGCACCTTGAGCGTGCCGGGGGAGTTGCCGGGCTCAAGCACGCCCGCGTTCGTCAGATTGCCAATAATGTTCCCGACGCCGCCTAGCGATCCGCCAGAGAGATTGATCGTGGTGGCTTGCAGGGTACCGGCATCGAGCTGGACGGCGCCGGTTTGCCATACCGTGGCCGTGGTGGCGACGGAGACCGAACCACCCGCCGATATCTCAAGCTCGCCTGCACCTCCCGCAATGAAGGGATGTCCGCCGACGGCGAGCGCATCGGAAACGGTCCAAGCAGACCCGGCGCCGGTCACTTCGGCGTGCCCGGAGGAGCCGTTGAGGAAAGCGATGGCGGACGTGGAACTGGCCAGCGTGGCGCCGCTTTGGACCTTCAGGAAGCCATCGCCAAAGAAACCGACGTAAAGCGGATCGTTGATTTCCCAGCGCGAGCCGAGGTCGGTGAGCAGCACTTCGCCCTGCGCGCCGATCGAGTTGCCAATGAAAGAGGGATTGATGGCCTCTCCGCCTCCGGTGACGTGGCCGCCGTTGGAAATCGTGAGCTTACCTTGGCCCCCGTAGCCGACATAGAATTCGCCCGTGTTGGTCCAGGTCGAGCCGGCGCCGTCAATCAGGACTTCGCCGACGCCGGTTGTTCTGTCTCCCAATGTCACCTTATTGGACGATAACTGGGCGGCGTTTTGAACTTGAAGATTACCGGTTCCGTACGAGCCGATCACGGCATCGTCGGCCTGCAACGAGCTGCCGGCGTCCGATAGGGAGACGTGTCCGACCGAAGCGGGGTCGCGAATCACCGTGTCGTCTCTGGCAACAAAGAGTTTAGGAGTTGTCACCGTGGCACCGGCGCGAATGTCCAGAGCGCCCGTGCCGTTCATGCCGATGAACATTCACCGCGAGCTTGGAGTTTGCGCCGGTTACCAGCACGGTCGCCTCAATGCCGATGTCTCCGCCGGGCGGTGGATCGAAAATGTTGGGACTCCTCGCCAACCGCAACGTTTCAAGCTGTGCGTAGGCCCCGTCGCGAATATTCAAATCGCCGCGATAGAAAATGGCCTCCCAGTGAATCAGCTGCGAACCGGCTCCAAGCACATTGATGGTGCCGCGCGAAGTGGGCGCTTGCCCGACCGAAATCGAAGATATTGGATCGTCGGTTGCGTTGAAGAAACGTCCACCATCAAGAATGCTCAGCTTTGAGTTGGTGTTGCTCCTCCCCATTACCATTCGACCTTCGAGCTGTGCGTCTTGACCAACGATGAGCTCTGAACTGGAGGCGAAACGGGTGTCTCCGGTTATGTGGCCATTCAAGAGTTTGACTGTGGCACTTTCGTCTGCGAAGTAACCGACCTGAAAGCCGCTCGTGACCTGTGTGTGCGTAGCTCCCAGGTCAAGGGTGACTCGCCCACGGAGAAAGACCTCTTGGATCGTTTGATCGTCAGTGAACTGAACCGTGAAGGGAGTGGTATTCGACCAGGTAAATGCGGCACGATCGGCGGCGGTCGGCGCTTTGCCGCCGACCCAGTTGGCCGGATCGCTGAACACGCCGCCAGACGGATTGTTCCAGAAGATATCCGCAGCGCGGAGCAAATTCGCGGATCCCGCCAGCCACACACTAGCGCAGATCGTGATCGATGAAACGAAGCAACGCATGGAAACGATTACTCAATGAGGGTGATGGTTCTGTTCGCTGGCGGTACGGGCGGCGGAAAACGATCGCACGAGCAGGTGCGATTCGTTGCCAAGCTTCCGCGAAAGCAACTACCGGACCGCTTTGGCAACGCGGCCGTGCCAGCCAAGGGGCATTCGGGGTGGACGCGGGCTAGTGCTTCACGGCACGAGCTTGATGACGCGTGCCGAGGGCGATTCCAACGCGCTGCAATAGCAACCCCGGAGAATGAATGCCCACATGTCGATGGGTTGTGTCCCGAGCGACACAACGAACGCCCGCCCACTATCAGGCGGGGGGGTGCGCCGTGTCAATGAGAATAACGAAGAAAAACGGGACAGTTTGCTGCCGACGAGCCCCAACCACACGCGCACTGGCTAACACCTGGCTGCGTACAAAGATGGCGGCTGGGCCCGCCCATCAGGGCTTGGCTCGGGTTGTCGAGGTTGGTCGAGAGCCCTAGAATCAGCAAATCGGCTCAGTTTGTTGGGTGGCACCGAGTTACGGCGATTCGCGCTGGCGGTTTTGTGGGCTCGCACGTGCCGAAGCGACCGCCATTTGGCCTATCAACGCCTTTCCGAGGATTTGTTCCGTGACCCGCGTCGCCGTTCTGGGATCGACCGGCAGCATTGGTCGCAGCGCCCTGGAGGTGATCGCGGCGGCCCCCCAGCGGCTGCAAGCCGTGGCGCTCTCGGCCCATAACAACGTCGATCGCCTGTGCGAGCAGGCGCGACAGTATCGCCCACGCTGGCTGGCGATCAGCGACCCGGAGGCGGCCGGCGCGGCCCGCGGTTTGGGGCTGCCAGGTTGCCGCCTGATGACGGGGCCCGAGGCCTTGGAGCAAATTGCTCGCGAACCGTCGGTCGACGTCGTGCTGACGGCGATCGTCGGCAGCGCAGGACTACGGAGCACGCTGGCCGCGCTCGAGGCGGGCAAACGCGTCGCCTTGGCCAATAAAGAGACCTTGGTGGTGGCCGGCCCGCTGGTAATGCACCTGGCCAGCCGCTACGGGGCCCAATTATTGCCCGTCGACAGCGAACATAGTGCGTTGTTCCAGGCGTTGCAGTGCGGGCGGCGCGAGGAGGTGCGGCGCGTCGTACTGACGGCCAGCGGCGGGCCGTTCCGAAACTGGTCGGCCGATGAGCTGGAAACCGTCACAGTCGCGCAAGCGCTCAAGCATCCCACCTGGCAGATGGGGGCCAAGATCACGATCGATTCGGCTACGATGATGAACAAGGCGCTGGAGATCATCGAAGCCCGCTGGTTGTTCGGGCTCGACGCCGACGAGATCGCAGTGGTCGTGCATCCGCAGTCGATCGTGCATTCGTTCGTCGAATACGTGGATGGCTCGGTGATTGCCCAGTTGAGCCCGCCCGACATGAAACTGCCGATTCAATACGCGCTCGATTTTCCGGCGCGGTGGCCGGGGCCGGCGGCGCGGTTCGACTGGAGCCAGGCGTGCCAATTGGAATTCGAGCCCCCCGATTTCGAGCGGTTTCCGGCGCTAGCGCTAGGGCTCGAAGTAGCCCGAAGCGGCGGCACCGCGGGGGCCGTGCTGAATGCCGCGAACGAAGCGGCCGTGGCCGGCTTTTTGGCCGGTGAGCTACCCTTTACACAGATTGTGCCCACCTGTCGACGTGTGCTCGAGCAGCACGATTTCGAGGCCCAGCCGGGTCTCGATCGGCTGCTGGCGCTCGACGGTTGGGCCCGCCAGGAGGTTTCGCGTTGTCTCTGCCCGTAATGCACTCGCTGTCGTCGCTGCCGTTGGCGGCGCTTGATCCCAGCATGCTGTTGACGATCCTGAAGGTCGCCGGGGCGCTGGGCTTTGTGATCTTCGTTCACGAGCTGGGGCACTTCGCCGTCGCCAAAATGTGCGGCGTGAAGTGCGAGAAGTTCTATCTCGGCTTCGACATCTACGGCTTGAAGCTCTTCAAGTTCGTGTGGGGCGAGACGGAGTACGGCATTGGCATCCTGCCGCTGGGCGGCTACGTCAAGATGCTCGGACAGGAGGACAACCCCACCAAGGCGTACGAGGAGATGCAGCGCGCCAAGGAGGGGCTCGCGTCGGGCGATCCCAACGCGCCGGTCTACGACCCGCGCAGCTACCTGGCGCAAAGCGTGCCAAAGCGGATGGCGATCATCTCGGCCGGCGTGGTGATGAATTTGATTTTCGCGTTCTTAATGGCCGCGTTGGCCTATGGGATCGGCGCGCCTTACACACCGGCCGTGATTTCGAGCCTGCAGCCGGGCTCGCCCGCGTGGGACGCGGGCCTGCAAGTTGGCGACGAGATTGTGGCGATTGACGGCAAGCGCGATCCGTCGGACCGCGACCTGTTCAGTGCCGCGGCTTTGGGTGATTTGACGAAGGGGCTGAATCTCGAAATTCGGCGGCCCGGAATCGACGGCCGTGCATCGCGCGAGCTCGCCTTGAACGTCGTACCTAGCAAGACCGATGGCTTGGCACGGATTGGAGTCGCGCCCGGTTTAAGCAACAACTTGAGTGCGAAGAAGCCGACGCTTCCCGGTTCGCCGGCCAGCAAATTCAACGAACAGTTGTTAGGGGGTAAGCAGATTGTCGCGATCGGCGACGCCGCGATCCACTCGTACGCCGATTTGAATCGCGAGTTGGCTCGGCACGTCGACGAGACGGTTGCCGTAACCGTGGCGATGAAGCCGAAGGCGGAGCATGCGGGCGAGCAACCCGCGCCGAACGCCGCGACCAGCGAGGCGATAACGCTTGAAGTCGCCCCCAATCCCATGCGCGATCTGGGCGTCGTCATGAAGATGGGCACGGTTGCGGACGTCCAGCAAGAATCGCCGGCCGCCGCCGCGGGCCTCAAGCCTGGTGATCGGATCATCAGCGTTGACAATCAACCCATCGCCGACCCCTACCGTTGGCCGGCTGAAGTGCGTCGCCGCGGCCAGCAGGAACTGCGACTGATGGTTGGCGATGAAGCTGGCAAGACGCGTGAAGTTGTCGTCACGCCTCGGCAGACGACGTGCTACGAGTGGCCGTCGATCTTCACGACGACGCCGCTTTTGAGTGTCCCCGAACTGGGGATCGCGTACGCCGTTGAAAATGAAGTCGCGTCGATCACTGCGGGTGGCCCCGCGGCAGCGTCGAAGTTGCAGCCGGGCGATGTCGTGACACAAGTGGCCTTTGTTTCGCCGGAGATTTCAACCGCCAAGGAAGGTGAATTCGACGAAGTCAAGAAGCCGCTCAACCTGACAAAGAACGAAGCCAACTGGGTGTTCGTCCTCGCCGAGCTGCAGTCGTTGGAGCCGGGAACCCAGGTCAAAATCACGGTCAAGTCGGGCACGGAAGTCACGTTGCTACCGGTCGCCGCCAGCGACTGGCACTGCCCGATGCGTGGTTTTCGGCTGACGCCGCTGGAGCGCATTCGCAAGGCGGATTCAGTCGGAGAAGCCTTCAGCCTGGGCTGGGATGAAACCGTCGACAGCGTCTTGATGGTGTATCGCTTTCTGCAAAAGCTCGGACATCAAGTACCCATTTCGCAGATTCGCGGGCCGATCACGATCGCCATGCAAGCGGGTTACGAAGCCCAAGCCGGTTTCGCACGCCTGTTGATCTTTCTGGTCATGCTCAGCGCCAACCTGGCCGTGCTCAACTTCTTGCCGATCCCGATGCTCGACGGCGGGCACATGCTGTTTTTGATCATCGAGGGGATCCGCCGCAAGCCGGTCAGCGAGCGCGTGTTCGTCGCCTTCCAGTTCGCCGGCATCTTGTTCCTGATGAGCTTGATGGCCTTCGCGCTGTTCGGCGACGTAACTGACCTGTTGAAGTGAGCCGGCCCGGACAACATCGCGTGCGGGCGGTCGTGTTCGACGCCGTCGGCACGTTGCTGTGGCCCGAACCAGCGGTTGGCGCGGCGTATACATCGGCCGCGCGGCGATTGGGCAGCACGCGCGATACGGTCGACGTGCGAGCGCGGTTTCATGCCGCCTGGCGGGCCGAAGAAGCGCGCGATTGCGATTCCGGCGGCCTGCGCACCGACGAAGCCCGCGAACGCCGCCGCTGGCAGCGGATCGTCGCCGAGGTGTTTCCCGAGGTCGATCGACAGAATGAGTTATTCGGCGCGTTGTGGGAACACTTCGCCCAGGCCGCGAATTGGCGGCTGTTCGACGATGTAGTCGACACGTGGCGCGAGCTGAGCGAGAAAGGGCTGGCGCTGGCCGTGGCCTCGAACTTCGATCGCCGGCTCCTGGAAATCTGCGCGTCGATTGCGCCGCTGGCCGCTTGCCGGCACGTTTATGCTTCTTCGCTTGTCGGTTGGCGCAAACCGGCGCTTGAGTTCTTCCAGCACGTGGCCGCCGCGTTGAATCTGCCCGCCGAGTCGATTCTGATGATCGGCGACGACTACGAGAACGACGTGGTCGCGGCGCGGCAAGCGGGCTGGCAGGCGGTGTACTTATCGCGCGAACGCGTCGCTGATGACGAGGCGGCGATTTCGAGCTTGCGGGAAGTTTTGGCAGTCGCTGGCGAAGTCTGATGCAGATTCTGATCCTCTATAACGCGCCGCTGCTCGATTCCGAGCACGCCGACTACGCGCAAGAAGCCGGCGTGCTCGAGTCGGTCGAGGCGGTTGCCGAGGCGCTGGCTTCGCGAGGGCACGTCGTCGATCGACTCGGCATGGCCCGCGATGTCGAGCCGTTGGTGCGGTTGGCCCGCGGCGCGGCGCGCCCCGACGTGGTCGTGAACTTCTGCGAAGGCTTTGCCGGCCGCCCTGATCTCGAGCCACACGCTGCAGGTTTACTCGATCTGCTCGGGCTGCCTTATACCGGTTCGCCGTCCGAGGCCTTGGCCGTGGCGCGCGACAAGGCGCGTACGAAGTATCTGCTCGCCGGCGCCGGTCTGCCGACGCCGGAGTTTGAGGTCGTTGAAATCGGCGGGCAGCCATCAAAGGCGATGCTCGCGCGGCTCGCCACCGGGCCGCTATTCGTCAAGCCGGCCGCCGAAGACGCGAGCCTGGGGATCGGTCCGGAGAGCGTCGTGCAAACCGCAGCGGAGCTGACGGCCCGCGTCGCGGACATTCACCGACGTTACGGCCCGGCGCTCGTCGAACGCTTCGTCGCCGGCCGCGAATTCAACACCAGCGTGTGCGAGTCGCCAGAACCGCGCGTGCTGCCGCTGGCCGAAGTGAACTTCGATCGGGCAGCCGCGGGGGGCTGGGGGATCGTAACTTACGACGCCAAGTGGACGCCCGAGAGTGCCGCCTGGACTGGCACGCCGGTGACCTGCCCGGCCGATGTCGACGAGATGTTAGCCGCGCGGCTGCGTGAAGTTTCGCTGGCCGCGTTTCGACTGGTGGGTTGCCGCGACTATGCGCGCGTCGATCTGCGCGTCGACGCGAGCGGCGCGCCCTTCATTCTGGAGGTCAACGCGAATCCCGACATCGCGCCGACGGCTGGCTTCGCGCGATCGCTGGCTGCGGCCGGCACGAGCTATGCGGATTTCTGCGAGCGGCTGGTTATGAATGCCTTCGCGCGCTGGCGCGTGTGAGTTTATCGCACCGGCCAGATTTGCTCGTCGAACGAATCTGATCGCAGATTGACGAGCCGCACGCGCGGCATGCTGGCGGCCTGCTGCAAGAAACACGCATCAACGATGCCGGCTGCCGTGGAGTCTGGTAGGGTTGCATCGCGTGGCGGCAGCGTCGACTTGAGCAGCACGAGCTCGGCGAGGGGCAGACCGCGCCGGGCGAGCGCGCAAGCCAACCGCGCGGCGATGCTGTCGCTGGTGGCTTGCCAAGTTCTTGGCAGTCGATCGCCGGCTACGTAGGGCTCGACTTCGCGCAGGAACTGCCAGACATCGAAGATCGTCGGCCGCGGCGGCTCGCGCATGTCGAGCCGCCCAACGAGCGATTCGAACTGTTCGACGATCTCGGCGCTTGGCAACAGTTCGCGAACGAGCCGAGCGGTCACACGCATCGCCCGCACTGCCAGCCAGTGTGATCGTTCCTCACCGAATTGGTGTATCTGGTCGAGTTGACGTATCGCGTCGACCAGAGAACCGCCGCCAACCAGGACGACATTGCCGGCGATTGGTTGTCGCGCGAGCCAGTCTCGTAACAGCACGGGCAGCCGTGGCTCGTCGAGCAGACTGCCACCCACCTTGATCACGCGAACGGGCGGCGCTTGCGGCGGCTGGCTCATGAGCACGCTTCCGCCGCCAGCACGGCCAGTGCATGCGCTGTCGCCGCCCCGGAAACGTGTGGACCGAGCCGAGCAGCTAACGAGATGACGTTGGCCTGAGGCAGCTCGCGCGCCACGAGCTGGCGCAAGAGAAACTCACCTTGGCCTGAGACGATAACTTGAGAGAGCCCGGCGCCGATTGTCGCGCGCAAGTGTGTAAGCGCATCGGTTAGCAATGCCAACTGTGCTTGCTTCACCGACTGGGCCGCCGCCAGGGCGTCGCTGGCGGCGAACATCGTACGATCGGCGCAAATCTGCCGCGCCAGGCGATCGCGGGCGCAGGGGCGGGTCGCTGGTCGTCCATCGGCGGTATTCAAGTCTTCGCATTCGGGCAGCTCTTCGAGCAACAGATAGGCGTCGCGGGTCGTGGAGAATACTTCTTGAGCCGCCGGGCACATGCCCCCGCGCCAGGGCAATTCGCGCACCAGCGCGCACACCGGCGAACGGACGACGCCGGTGTAAACCAGTTCGCGATTGGCGAGCCGCTCGGGGTCGGTGCGGCCCCGCGCCGCCGGCCGGCGATCGACCAGCGGAATCAGGTCGCACGTCGTCGAGCCGAGATCAAGCAGTAGCGCGGCATCGGACGAAGCAGTTTCAAAACCTGGGTTAGGTGCCACTGCTGGCTTGCCCAGCAGTGCAATGTCCGATACGGCACTGCTAGACGAGCTAGCAGTGGCACCCGACGTTGGTTCATTGCTGGTTTTGAAACTGCTTCTCGTCACAAAGCGGCAGGCGAACCGAGCGAGCGCGTGCCAGTTGGCGGCCGCAGCGGACAATGGCGCGCGGCGCGCCGCGGCGATTTCGACGAACTGGCCCGCGGTGGTGTAAACTCGCAGCGGCGCGCGATCGTCGAGCGCGGACAAAGCCTGCTGGGTCGCGGTCACGATCGCCGCGACGCCGTCGGCCTTCGTCGCGTAGCAGTCGGCCAGCTCCCCGGTCATCGTGACGGCCACGCCCTGGTGCGCGGGGGCGGATCGCACGAGCCCTGCGAGAGCCGCCGCCAGCCGGGTGGGCTCGCGCCACAGGGGAAATGGCACGCTCTTGCACCAGTCGCGGCCGTCGGCGGCTTTGAGGTTCGCGCCGCCGATATCGAGTCCAAGCCAAACGGCCATCGGTGCACTTTGATCCAGTTACCCGCCCGCCAAGGCGCTCGATTCGACGCGCCCCTGGGCGGGAGCTACGATTTTCTGGCGGTAACCTATCAAGCCCGACCCCCCGTTACCACTTGGCGACCAGACTGGGAATCTCGTAGCTACCGAACTTATGGGCAGTCAACTGATCGAGGTTGCGTGTCCGCTCTGCGACGGAGCCACCGCGCGCCCCGAACGCAAGGTGAACGGCTACGCGCTGGTGCGCTGCCGCGCGTGCGGCATGGTCTACGTGAATCCGCAGCTCGACGCCGAGGGGTTGCTCGAGCAGTATGCCAGCCGCGAGGCCCCGCTGGCCCTCAAGCGGCACTACGCGCGCGTGACAACACCGGCGCGGATCGCCGAATACGACGCGATGCTCGCGGCCATCGAGCGGTTCGCCCCCGCGCGCGGTCGGATGCTCGAGATCGGTTGCGGCGCCGGTTACTTTCTGGCGCGGGCCCAAGCACGCGGCTGGCAAGTGACCGGGCTCGATGCCGCGCCGTGGGTCGCGGAAGCCGCCGCCGAGCGCGGCCTGGCCGACGTGCGGGTCGCCACGCTGGCCGAGGCCGGGCTGGATAGCGCCTCGTTCGACGTCGTCGTGATGGCGCAAGTTCTCGAGCATTTGCCGCGGCCGCGCGAGGTGTTGGTAGACGCGCGCCGCGTGCTGCGCCCCGGGGCGTTGTTCTACGCCAACGTGCCGAACTATCGCACTTTGCCGATCCTGGCGGGCCGCGACGACTTCGTGCTCAACGCCCCGATGGCGCACGTCAATTACTTCACACCGCGGACGCTCGCGGAGTTGTGCCGACGCGCCGGCTTCACGGTGTTGGCCACCAGCAGCTTCGGCGGACTGAAGTGGGAGAATCTGGTTGGCCGACCTTACCTGAGCGCAGAGGTGCGCTCGGCACAAGGCCTGCCCAGCGACGAACAGCCCGCCGCTGCACAACCTGCCGCCAATGCCGCGCTCCGTGCGAGCGGCGACGGCGCGCCGACAGCCGGCGGCTGGAAACGCTACCTGCGGCCGATGCTCAACAACTGGCTGAAGCTGGCAATGACGCTGGAAGTGTTCGCCCGCAAGGGGGGTGATTCGCCAGGCGGCAAGTGAGCGGCATCGCGCGGCGGGTAACTGGCGACGTTGCTACCCAAGGACGTCGGCGAAGGCCGCTTGCAGGGCTTTCAGCCCCGGCGGGCCTTGCTTCCCATCGACGACGACGTTCACGCGCACTTCGCTGGTGTTGATCATCTCGACGTTGATCCCGGCGCCGGCTAGCGCGCGGAACATGCGAATCGCCACGTCGGTATGGCTGCGCAGGCCAACGCCGCTGACGCTCAGCTTGGCGATGCGCGGGCTGCCGCTGACCGCGCCGCAGCCAAGTTCTTTGGCCAGGCCGGTCACCAGCGCCATGGCTTTGTCGAGATCGCCGCGTGGCACGGTGAAGCTCATGCTGGCCTGCTCCTCGTGACCGATGCTCTGCACGATCATGTCGACGAATTGTCCACCCGCGGCGATCCCTTCGAAGACGCGCGCGGCAATACCGGGCCGATCCGGAACGCCGGCAATGGTGACGCGGGCTTGCGATTCGTCGAGCGCGACCTCGGTAATCGTCAGGTCTTCCATGCCTTGCAGGTGGGCGACGATCTCCAGGGCGTCACTTTGCGCCAGTTTGGCCGACGTCGCGCTGGCGACCTTCTGCGCTGGCTCGCGCTCCAAGACGAAGGCGCGATGTACGGCCCGCAGCGCATCGGCGCCCTGATCGCGATTGACGAGGACCGAGATCTTGATTTCGCTGGTGGCGATCATCAGGATGTTGACGCCCGCTTCGGCCAAGGCGCGGAACATGCGATCGGCCACGCCGGTCTGCCGCGCCATGCCGAGCCCGACGACCGAGACTTTCGAGACGTCGTCGCGTTCGATGCAGCGTGCGGCGCCCAGTTCGACGCGCGCCTCTTCGACCGCCTCGCGCGTGGCCCGCAAGTCGTCCCGTGGCACGGTGAAGCTGATGTCGGCCAGCCCCGCGGCGCCGACGTTTTGCACGATCATGTCGACCGCCACGGCGCGCGACGCGATCTTCGAGAAGAGCGTCAAGCTGGTGCCGGGAGTGTCGGGCACGCCGCTCAAGGTAACGAGCGCCTCGTCCTTCACCAGCGCGGCGCCGCTGACCGAAAGATCGGGGGCCTCGGGATCGGCGACGATCATCGTGCCAGGAATGTCGGTGAAGCTGCTGCGCACGTGAATCGGCACGGCGAATTTCTTGCCGAACTCGATCGCGCGGCTGTGCATCACTCCGGCCCCCAGGCTCGAGAGCTCGAGCATTTCGTCGTAGCTGACTTGCCGCATTTTGCGCGCGGCGGGCAGCAAGCGAGGATCGGTTGTGTAAACTCCATCGACGTCGGTGTAGATTTCGCAGGTGTCGGCGTCCAAGACCGCGGCCAAGGCCACGGCCGTGGTGTCGCTGCCGCCGCGGCCGAGCGTGGTGATGTTCAAGTCTTCGTCGATTCCCTGGAAGCCGGCCGCGATAACGATGTAACCTTCGTCGAGCAAGCTCCGCATCCGCTCGGTTGAGATGCTCTTGATCCGCGCCTTGGTATGCGTGCTGTCGGTGCGAATGCCGATCTGCCCGCCCGTAAGGCTGATGGCTTTGGCCCCCAGCGACTGGATGGCCATGGCCATCAGCGCAACGCTCACCTGCTCGCCGGTCGAGAGCAGCATGTCCATTTCGCGGGCGGGGGGGCGGTCGGTGATCTCGGCGGCCAGGTCCACGAGCACGTCGGTGTTCTTGCCCATGGCGCTAACGACCATCAGCACCTGGTTGCCGGCCTGCTGGGTGCGAATTGCCTTGCGCGCCGCGGCCAGGATTTTCTGGCTGTCGGCCACGCTCGTGCCACCGAATTTCTGAACGACCAGGGACATCAAAGCGCCTTACAGCTAGAAACTCGTTGGATAACTTGGATTAATCGAAGGCCGCGATCACTTGCCTGCCGGTGGCCTGCCAAAAACGTTGCCCGCTAGAATAGCGGAGTCGGCCGCCCCGCGCTAA
Source organism: Pirellulales bacterium (assembly GCA_019745975.1). Classification (GTDB taxonomy): domain Bacteria; phylum Planctomycetota; class Planctomycetia; order Pirellulales; family JAEUIK01; genus JAIESQ01. The sequence continues at coordinate 22,703 of JAIESQ010000128.1, read as the reverse complement.
GGGAGCGCCGCGCCGCGCTGCTCACTCGTGGCGGCGGTGGAGCACACCACCTGGCCAAGCGTAGCTTACGGCGGTATCGTGTTTCTTGAGTCATTCGGCGTCGTCGTCGCGCCGCGCAGTCGGTCCAAAACCTGGCGATATCGCGGCTCTCGCGGGTTGCGTTCGACGGCTTCGCTAAAGCGCCGCAGTGCCTCCTCGCGGCGACCGAGTTGCCACAGCGCATATCCGAGGCTGAAGAGCGTTTCTGCATCGTTAGGCGCCAGTCGCAAGGCCTCCTCGAGCTCCGGCAGCGCCGCCGCTGCATCGCCCTGACGCACGAGGACGACCCCCAAGTTGAGATGTGCGGCGGCGTATCGCGGGTTCGCGCGGATCACGGCCTCGAAGCAGTCGCGTGCCTCGCCCAGGCGGTCCAAATTGCTCAGGTAAACATTCCCCAGGTTGTATCGGGCGACGTTGTATGCGGGATCGCGGTCGAGTGCTCGTTGGTATTGCGCTGCCGCATCTTCGAAGCGCTGCAACTCGCGATACGCGGTCCCCAGGTTGTTGTACGCGATGGCGTAGGTTGGATCGATGTCGCAGGCACTCTGAAAATACTCGATCGCGGCTGCGGCCTCGCGGCGATTCAAGTAGGCCAGGCCAACTTTTTCATGCGCAATGTAGCTCCGCGGGCTCGCCCACAGGCATTGCGCGAACAGAGTTTCCTGGTCGATCCAGTACGACGCTTGCCAGGCGCTGACCAGCGCCAACAGAGCGACGACGCTGCCGCCAAGCGCGATCGTCGCGGTCGACCATCTGACCGAAGCGAAATAGGCGACCACGAGCGCCGGTCCAAGCAGCGCGAGATACAGGTAGCGGTCGGCCACGGTCGAAATGTCTTCGTACCCAAACGGCACCAGCCCCAGGACCGGCGCGAGTGCCGCCAAGAACACGCCCGCGCCCGAGAGCCAAATCGCGCGCGGACGCAGCCAGACCAGCGCCACAGCCAGCGCCACAGCCAGCGCCACGGCCAGCGCCAGCGGCGCCAGGGCCTTGGGCCAGAGCAACGGATCGGCCAGCACCTGGGGGGCACTGTGCCCGTAGGCGGCGGCCAGCGGCCAGGGGAAGAAGAGTTTCAGCAGGTAAAAGGTCAGCGCATCGCCGGCAATCAGCAATCGCTCGGCAGGCGCCGGAACAAAGCGGATGACCTCGCTCGACTGCTGCGACTTATTGACCAAGGCCAAGACGACAGCCAGGCCGAACCACGGGAGCAGCCACAGCGCGGCCTTCGCCCAGCGCCGCGTTGCGGATTGTTCGGGCCGCACTACGAGCAGTCCTTGCACGAGCAACAATATCGGCGGCAGCGCCACGGCCGAGGGCTTGCTCAGCAAGGCGAGCGCGAACGCAATCGAGGCGACGACGTACCACATGGCAGGTCGCACCCAGGATTTCGTGCTCGCGAGAGATTCTTCACCCACTGCCCGAAAGTAAGCCAGCGCCGCCAGCAAAGAGAAGCAGGCAGCCAGCAACCCGCGCGTTTCGGAGACCCAGGCGACACTCTCGACCTGCACGGGATGCAGCGCGAACAAGAGCGCGCCGAAACATGCTCCACCGCGATGGCCCACGAGCCGAAGCAGCAATACATAAACCAACAGCACATTGGCCGTGTGCAAGACAATATTGCCAAGATGAAATACACGCGCGTCGAGCGCGGGCGCCGGCCGGTCGATTTGACTGGCTGTGTTCGGTTGCGCCAGCCAGGCCTCGCCAGAAAAGAACGTGTACGTGACGGGCACGTACAGATGGAAGAAGGGGCGACGCCAGGTGTTCAGCAGACCCGCCCAACTCGGCGGATTGACGTTTGGATTGTGAACGATGTGCGCCGTGTCGTCCCAGTCCATCAGCTCGTGGCGATACGTCTGCCCGAAGACGAGCGCAACCGCCACCACAAGCAGCAGGGGAGCGGTCCACCGCCAGACGTCAGCCGCGCCAGGATCACGATTGGCAGATCGAGGCTCTTGACCAGATCGCGGCTTCGAAGGTCGCTTGCTCACGTCGGGTCACCATTTCACAACACGTGCCCGCGATCGCGCCGCTCGAAAAGCGGCAGCCGAGCGCTATCTCCAACATGTCAGTCGAGAAAGTACCGCATGACCTTGAAGCCGTCGGCAAAGGCAAGCTGCGACTGGCCGGCGCTGACTTCGTCGTACGTGGTGGCCGCGTCGGGCTTCACGCCAGCGCCGCAAATGGCCAACGGCACGAATCCGTGGCTGTGCGTCTTGGTGCGCAGTGGCGTCGGATGGTCGGGCGACACGAGGATGCGGTAGTCGCCGCGGGCGGCCAGCGCCGCGTGTAGGGGGGCGACGATGTGTTTGTCGATTTCCTCCAGGGCGCGAATCTTCTCGGCGCAGTTGCCTTCGTGCGAGGCTTCGTCGGTCGCCTCGACGTGTACGCAGACGATGTCGTGAGCCGCCAGCGCGTCGACCGCGTAGCGGCCCGTGGCGACATAGTCGGTGTCGAGGTATCCGGTCGAGCCTGGGACTTCGATGTTCTCCCAGCCCAGCAGCACCGCCAGGCCACGGAGCAAGTCGACGGCGGTGAGCATTGCTCCGCTGCGGCCGTAGACTTCGGCAAAGGGGGGGAGCGCCGGCGCTTTGCCCAGCCCCCAGAGCCAGATGTTCGTGGCGGGCACGTCGCCGCGGCGGCGACGCTCGACGTTCACCGCATGTTGGGCGAACAGCTCGATGCTGGAGTGCATCAGCCGATTGAGCAGATCGCTGCCTGGGCCGCGGGGATAGTCGTCGAGCACCGACTTGTCGGTCAGGTCGTGCGGCGGCGTGGTCCGCGTGTCGCGGCTGAACGGGGCGGGCTTCTCGGCGCTCCCCCGATAGATCAACAGGTTGCGGTAGCTGACGCCGGGGCGAAATTCGAGTTGGGCGCCGCCGAGCTCTTCTTGGCACGCGGCCAGCAATTGGGCGGCCTCGGGAGAACTGATCTGGCCGGCCGTGAACGAGCGCATCGTCTGATCTTCGACCGTCACGGTGTTGCAGCGGATCGCCCAATCGTGCGGCCCGAGTTCAATCCCTTGCGCGGCGGCCTCCAGTGGCGCCCGGCCGGTGAAGTATTCGTTAGGGTCGTAGCCCAACAGGCTGAGATTGGCGACATCGGAGCCGGCCGGCAGATGCGCCGGCACGTGATTCGCCCGGCCGACGACGCCCGCGCGGGCGATGGCGTCCATCGCCGGGAGCCGTGCGGCTTGCAGCGGAGTGCGCCCTTCGAGCGATGCCTGCGGCTCGTCGGCGCAGCCGTCGGGAATGATGATGGCGTATTTCATGGAGACAGATTCTATCGTACGCGATGCGCGATTGAACTAGAGCACGTTTCCAAGCGGGACTTACGTGCCGCTGCCAGAAGCGTCTAGCAGTGCCCTAGCGAACACTGCACTGCTGGGCAAGCCAGCAGTGGCACCCAACGCCGAATCTGAATTCCTGTTGAATCGTCCGCGTTCAATCTCTGACGCGCATCCGCACGCTCCCCGAGCGCACACAGGCGAGGCGGTCGATTTCGGCCACGGCATCGCGCGAGGCCCCTTCCGTCGTCTGGTGCGTCATGATCACCAGCGGCACGACCGGCTTGTCGGGCTCGGTGGCCTCGTGCTGGATGACCGACGCGATCGAAATGCCGTGCCGGCCCAAGACGCCGGTGATGTCGGCCATCACGCCGGGGCGGTCTTCGACATCGAACCGCAAATAGAACCGCCCCGGCACCCGGGCGTGATCGCGCGGCGCCACGCGGGCGTGCTCCTGCGACCAGAGCCGCAAGATGCGGAACGTAAGTGCGGCGCGCCCCACCACCGTGTCGATCATGTCGGCGACCACGGCCGAGGCAGTCGGCATCTGACCGGCCCCCTGGCCGTGGAAGAAGACGCGCCCCACCGCGTCGCCTACCACACTGATCGCGTTGTACGCCCTGCGCACTTCGGCCAGCGGCGTGCCGATGCGCACGAGAGTGGGCGACACGTGCAGCTCCAGGCCGTCGGCCACGAGCTGCGCCACGGCCAAGAGCTTCACGCGGTAGCCCAGCTCGCGGGCATAGTTCATGTCGGCCGATTCGAGGCGGTCGATTCCCTGCCGCGGAATCTCGCTCCAATGCACGCGCGCGCCGAAGGCCAGGTGGGCGAGAATCGCCAGCTTTTGCGCGGCGTCGCTGCCGTCGACATCGAGTGTCGGGTCGGCTTCGGCGTAGCCGAGCTTTTGCGCTTCGGCCACGGCTTCGGCATACGACCAGCCGCGTTCCTCCATTTGCGTGAGGATGAAGTTGCTCGTGCCGTTGAGGATGGCGTCGAGCGCGGTCACCTGATTGGCGGTCAGGCACTGGCTGATGTTGGCGATGATCGGAATGCCGCCGGCGACCGAGGCCTCGAACGAGATCGAACGCCCCAGCTCGCGCGCCAGATCGAACAGCTCCGGCCCGTGCTCTGCTAGCAGCGCCTTGTTGGCGGTCACCACGTCTTTGCCGCTTTCCAGGAGCTTGATCATGATCGTGCGGGCCGGCTCGAGCCCGCCGACCAGGTGGGCGACCACTTTGATTTCGGGGTCGCTTGTGATGCGCGTCAGATCGTCGGACAAGATGCCTTTGGGGAGCTCGACGTCGCGCACTTTGCTGGTGTCGCGGACGACGACTTGTTCGAGCCAGAGGGTGCGGCCGGCGTGCCGGGCCGTGCGATCGCCGTAGTCGAGCAACAGGCGCGCGACGCCGCTGCCGACGGTGCCCATGCCGACGATGGCGACCTTGGTTTTTTGCATGGAATGTGTCTTGCGGGCGGTGCCGGAAATCCGTTAGCCGCGGGGCTTCGACAAGCTCAGCCCGCGCGCTAGCTCGCGCGCTGCCGTATCGAACGCGCTAGCGCGCGGGATCAATCCCGCGGCTAACAGGGGCATCTGCAAGCTTAGCACAGCGGCGGAATTACATTCTAGCGGCTAGCGAGCAAGCAATGCCGCTTGTCGGCCAATGTTGTTTAGCGGTAGCTTGATGGCCGGCACCCTTTCTATCGCGCAACAGGAACTGAGACTTCACCCATGGACTCTGCTTCGCTCGAGTTCTTGCAACGCATCCTCGAAACTCCCAGCCCGTCGGGCTATGAGAAGCCAGTGCAAGACCTGGTGCGCGAGTACGCCGCCGGATTCGCCGACGAAGTCACCACCGATCTGCACGGCAACGTCATCGCCTGCAAAAACCCCGGCGGCGCGCCGCGCGTGATGCTGGCCGGCCATTGCGACCAGATCGGCCTGCTGGTGCAGCACATCGACGACCAGGGTTTTTTGTACGTGCAGCCAATCGGCGGCTGGGACCCGCAAATTCTCGTCGGGCAGCAGATGGTCGTCTGGACCGACAAGGGACCGATCGTCGGCATCATCTCGCGCAAGCCGATCCACCTGCTCACCGAGGAAGAGCGCAAGCAGGTTGTCAAGATGAAGGATCTGTGGGTCGATATCGGCGTCCGCGACAAGGCCGAAGCGGCCGAGCTGGTGCGCGTCGGCGATCCGATCACTTTCGATCTGGGCATCAAGCGGATGCACAACGACAGCCTGGCCTTCGCTCCGGCGATGGACAACAAGACCGGCTTGTGGGTGGCGATGGAAGCGCTGCGCCGGGCGTCGGGGCGCAAGCTGAACTGTGCCCTGTACGCTGTGTCGACCGTGCAGGAAGAAATCGGCCTGCGCGGCGCTCAGACCAGCACCTTCGGCATCGACCCGCAGGTCGGCATCGCCATCGACGTGACGCACGCCACCGATTGCCCGACGATCGACAAGAAGCAGGAGGGAGACGTGTCGCTGGGCAAGGGGCCGGTGATCTATCGCGGGCCGAACATGAATCACAAGGTGGTCGAGCGGCTAATCGCGGCCGCCGGCGCTCACGAAATCCCTTACCAGCTAGGCGCGGTCAGCCGCCCGACCGGCACCGACGCCAACGCCATGCAGATCGCCCGGGCGGGCGTGGCGACGGGACTGATCAGCATTCCCAATCGTTACATGCACAGCCCAGTCGAGATGATCTCGCTGGACGACATCGATCAGGCGGCAGACTTGATTGCGTATTTCGCGGGCGAGATCAACTCGGGGAGCGTCTTTACGCCGTAGCGCAATCCATTGTTTGGATCTCGTTAGCCGCGGAGTTTACTCCGCGCGCTAGCTCGTTCGAGTTGGCACCGAGACAGCTAGCGCGCGGGACAAGTCCTGCGGCTAACAGTTCTCCGGCCGAACGACGGGGCCTCGCCAGCGGCCTGCCAAAATGACACGCCGCGGCGGCCGACTTTTCTCGGCGTACAATACGACGCGGGAGCCTGTTTCCAGCGCAAATTCCCACCCGGTGGCACGTTGCGCGCGAACGTGCTCCCCTGGCACAGGCCTTGCTTCTAAGACCCGCACGTTATGCTTCGCGGCTGCCAAATGAGGCGCGGCGCGCCTGGCGGCCTTCGCAGTTCGGCTGGCCGACGCAAAGACGTTCAGCGGACGAACCTGCCCTGATGTGACATACCGGTCGGCCCGCGGCGCGACAGGCCAAAACCGCTCAACCCACCTCGCTCACGTTTCATCGATAGGAGAACTCCACGTGGCTAAGCAGATTGTCTTCGACGACGAGGCGCGGCGGCCGTTGGCGGCTGGCGTCGCCAAGCTGGCTCGCGCGGTCCGCAGCACGCTCGGTCCCCGTGGCCGCAACGCGGTGCTCGACAAGGGTTGGGGCTCCCCCAAGGTCACCAAAGACGGCGTGACGGTCGCCGAAGACATCGACCTGGAAGATCCGAACGAGAACCTGGGCGCCCAGTTGGTCAAGGAAGCCGCCAGCAAGACGAACGACGTCGCCGGCGACGGCACCACGACTGCGACTGTGCTGGCCGACGCCATCTACCGCGAAGGGTTGCGGATGATCGCCGCCGGGGCCGACCCCATGGCCTTGCAGCGCGGCATCCTCAAGGGGGTCGACGCGGTTGTCGAAGCGATCGGCAAGCTGGCCACCAAGATCAACGACAAGAACAAGCGCGAAATCACCCAAGTCGCCACGATCGCGGGCAATAACGATCCCACGATTGGCGCCGTGCTGGCCGACGCCTTCTTCAAGGTCGGCAAAGATGGCGTGATCACGGTTGAAGAAGGCCGCCAAACCGAGACCACGGTTGAAGTGGTCGAGGGGATGCAGTTCGATCGCGGCTACTTGTCGCCGCACTTCGTCACCGATCAGGACGATCAAACGGTCGAGCTCGAGAACTGCCTGATCCTCATCTACGAGGAAAAGATCTCCAACGCCAAGCACCTGGTGCCGCTGTTGGAAGCGGTCAGCCGGGCGAAAAAGCCGCTGCTGATCATCGCCGAGGATGTCGAAGGCGAGGCACTGGCCACGCTGGTAGTCAACAAGATGCGCGGCATCCTCAGCGTCTGCGCGGTCAAGGCGCCGGGCTACGGCGATCGCCGCAAGGCGATGCTGGGAGACCTTGCCGTGCTCACCTCCGGCACGGCGGTTTTCAAGGACCTGGGCATCCAGCTCGAGTCGGTCAAGTTGTCCGACTTGGGCTCGGCGAAGCGGATTGTCGTAAGCGCCGAGAACACCACGGTCGTTGGCGGCGCGGGCAAGAAGGTTGATATCGACGGCCGCGCCGAGCAGATCCGCCAGGAGATCGAGGTCACCGACAGCGAATACGACCGCGAGAAGCTGCAAGAGCGACTGGCAAAGCTTGCCGGCGGCGTGGCCCAGATTTCGGTCGGGGCCGCGACTGAAACCGAAATGAAGGAGCGCAAGGCGCTCATCGAAGACGCCAAGGCCGCCACCCAAGCGGCGCTCGAAGAGGGGGTCGTCCCTGGCGGTGGTGTGGCGCTCATCCGTTGCGAAAAGGCCCTCGAAAAGGTCGAGCCGGTCGGCGACGAGAAGTTCGGCGTCAGCATCCTTCGTCACGTACTCGACATGCCGCTGCGATACATTGCCGAGAACGCCGGGCATGACGGGGCCGTGGTGGTCAATCGCGTGCGTCACCTCAAGGGGAAGACCGAGGGATACGACGCTGATAAGGATCAGTACACCGATCTGGTGCAGGCTGGCATCATCGACCCGGCCAAGGTCGTGCGCGTCGCCCTGCAGAACGCCGCGAGTGTTGCCGGCCTGCTGCTGACGACCGAGGCGCTGGTCACGGAAATCCCCAAGGAAGAAGAGGACGCCGGCGGCGGCCATCACCACGACGACCACGGCATGGGCGGAATGGGTGGCATGGGCGGCATGGGCATGGGCGGAATGGGTGGCATGGGCGGCATGATGTAAGCCGCGCCAGCCAAATTACCCGACCGCCTGGCAATCGATCACTTACCCGAAACAAACAATCCAACAGGAATACGAATCATGGCCAAAGACTTGAAGCTGCGTCCGCTCGATGATCGCGTTGTCGTCGAACCGCTCGAGGCCGAAGAGATGACCGCCGGCGGCATCGTGCTGCCGGACACCGCCAAGGAGCGCCCCCAGCGCGGCACCGTGTTGTCGGTCGGGCCGGGCAAGGTGCTCGACAGCGGCGATCGCGGCGAGCTATCGGTGGCGATCGGAGATGAGGTGATTTTCGGCAAGTACGCCGGCACCGATATCGAAGTCGACGGGCGCGACGTGAAGATCCTTCGCGAGAGCGACATCCTGGCCAAGGTCCTCAGCTAGTCATAAACACTGGGGTGCAAGCGGCCAAGGTGACCCAAATCGTCCCGGACGCTTGCCCCCTCACCCCCAACCCCTCTCCCGCCAAGGGAGCGGGGGGAATGCAGAAAAACCAACCAAGGAGCGCAACGCCGTGCCCAAGCAATTGCTGTTCGAAGATCAGGCCCGCGCCAAGATGCTGCGGGGAGTGGACAAGTTGGCCAACGCCGTGGCGATCACGATGGGCCCAACGGGGCACAATGTGATCATCGACAAGTCGTTCGGCGGCCCGACCGTTACCAAGGACGGCGTCACCGTCAGCAAGGAAGTCGAGCTTGAAGACCCCTTCGAGAACATGGGGGCCAAGCTGGTGAACGAAGTCGCCTCGAAGACGTCGGACGTCGCTGGCGACGGCACCACGACGGCCACCGTGCTGGCCCGCGCGATCTTCAAGGAAGGGGCGCGCCTGATCGCCGCCGGCAGCAATCCGATGGCGGTTCGCCGGGGGATTGACAAGGCGGTCGACGCGGCGATCGAGCACTTGCGCGGCATGGCCAAGCCGGTCACCAGCAAGGAAGAGATCGCCCAGATCGGCGCGATCAGTGCCAACAACGACCGCACGATCGGCGACCTGTTGGCCGATGCCGTCGAGCGCGTCGGCAAAGACGGCGTGATCACGGTCGAGGAAGGTAAAGCAACCGATACCACGCTCGAGCTGGTCGAGGGGATGCAGTTCGACAAGGGCTACATTTCCCCCTACTTCATCAATCACCCGGCCACGATGGAGTGCGTGCTCGAGGATTGCTTCCTGCTGATTCACGAGAAGAAGATCAGCGGCCTGCGCGACTTGATCCCGATTCTCGAGCAGGTGAGCCAGACGGGCCGGCCGCTGTTGATCATCGCCGAAGACATCGAAGGCGAGGCCCTCACCACGCTGGTGGTTAACAAGCTGCGCGGCGTGCTGAATATCTGCGCGGTCAAGGCGCCTGGTTTCGGCGATCGCCGCAAGGCCATGCTCGGCGATATCGCCGTGCTCACCGGCGGCACGCTGATCAGCGAAGACCTGGGCATCCAGCTCGAGAACCTGACGCTCTCGCACCTGGGGCGCGCCAAGCAGGTCAAGGTCGACAAGAACGACACCACGATTATCCAAGGCGCCGGCAAGCAGAGCGACATCCAGGCGCGGATTCAACAGATTCGCAATCAGATCGAAGCCACGGAGAGCGAGTACGACCGCGAGAAGTTCCAGGAGCGGTTGGCCAAGCTCACCGGTGGCGTGGCGATCATTTCGGTCGGCGCCAATAGCGAAGCCGACATGAAGCAGAAGAAGGCGCGCGTCGAAGACGCCCTGCACGCCACGCGGGCAGCGGTCGAAGAGGGGATTCTGCCTGGCGGTGGCGTGGCCCTGTTGCGCTGCCACGAGGCGGTCGAAAAAGCCCGCAGCTCGTGCCGTGGCGACGAGCGGATCGGCGCCGACATCGTGCTGGGCTGCCTGGACTGGCCGTTGCGACAGATCGCCGACAACTGCGGCATCGACGGCTCGGTCGTCGCTGACGAGGTGAGCCAGAAGTCGGGCAATGTCGGCTACGACGCTTACAAGGGTGAGTACGTCGACATGCTCAAGGCGGGCATCATCGATCCCTTGAAGGTCGTGCGCAGTGCCCTGGCCAACGCGGCCAGCATCGCCGGCTTGATGCTTACCACCGAAGCCCTGGTCACGAACATCGACAAAGAGGCCAAAGGCAAGAAGATCGAGGGGAGCGTCCGCTAGCTGGCGGCTGTTGGCGGCCCTGGCAGGGGGCGGCAGTTTGAACTTGCGGGGTCATCTTTCAGCCGACTGGAGGATGGCCCCGTTTTTCGGCGCCAATCGGTCCACGTGAGGACAGCACCGTCGACGAACAAGCACAATTCACCCCACGGTAAACGGACTCGCTCGCTCGCCGCTGGAAAAACTCCCCTCAACGCCACGCGCTGACAGACCTATAATTCCTGGGCGAACCATTTGAGAGTTCGGCTCTTTCCATGCCCACTATGGCGTCCAAACGCGATTACTATGAAGTCTTGGGCGTCGAGCGTTCGGCCGATCAGAAGGTCATCGCCGAGGCCTACCGCCGGCTCGCCCTCCAGTACCATCCCGACCGCAATCCCGGCGATGAAGAGGCCGTGATTCGCTTCAAAGAGGCAGCCGAGGCATTCGAAGTCCTGCACGACTCGGAGAAGCGCTCCCGCTACGATCGCTACGGGCAGGCGGGGATCGATGGCGGCGCTGGTCCGCACTTTGGCGATGTCAACGACATCTTCGCCGCCTTTGGCGATATCTTCGGCGACAGCATGTTCGGCGATCTGTTCGGCGGCGGGCGCCGCGGCAGCCGCCAGCGCCGTGGCGGCGACGTGCGTTGCCACATCATGCTCGAGCTGCTGGAAGCCGCGCGGGGCGCGACCAAGACCATCGAGTTCGAGCGCCACGAAAAGTGCGAGGCATGCAAGGCCACCGGCGCCGCCAAGGGGCACAAACCCGAGACGTGCCGGTATTGCGGCGGCCGCGGGCAAGTAGTGCAGGCGAGCGGCGTCTTCCGCATGCAGACGACTTGCCCCGCCTGCCAGGGCGCCGGCAGCGTGATCAAACATCCGTGCCCAGAGTGCGAAGGAGTCGGCTACCGCTTGCAGCGGGTGCGCCGCGAAGTGCGGATTCCGGCGGGGGTCGACAACGACACGCGGCTGCGGCTCGATGGCGAGGGGGAACCCAGCCCCACCGGCGGGCCGCGCGGCGATTGCTACTGCATCATCGGCGTCCGCGAACATTCGCTATTCCAACGCGAAGGGCAGCACTTGATCGTGCGGGTGCCGCTGAGCTATCCGCAAGCCGCGCTGGGTGCGCAGATCGAAGTGCCCACGCTCGACGGTCGTGAGGAGTTGACTATCCCGCCGGGGACGCAGCCGGGCGAAGTATTCAAGCTCCGCGGCCGGGGCATGCCCGATCCCCATCATCGCGGCGTGGGCGACCTGCTGGTACAAGTGCAGTTGGAAGTGCCCAAGCGCGTCACCCCGCGTCAGGAGGAGCTGTTGCGCGAGCTGGCCGACGAGGAGCACGCCAACGTATCGCCGCATCGCAAGAGCTTTCTGGAGCGGCTACGCGACTATTTCAGCGCCGCTGATGAAGCCGAAACGACGGAGGATTGACACGTGACCTCATCCGAAGCGCACGATCGCACAGCAGCTAGCGACGCAGCGCCAGGCGACGCGGCACCAGCGACCAACGAACCATCAGACGACATCGACTTGCAGGTTCAGGTTGCCGAAGCCAACGATCGCGCCCTGCGCGCCCGCGCCGAACTGGACAACTATCGCAAGCGCGTGCAGCGCGAGATCGAGGACGAGCGCCGCTTCGCGGCCCAGCCGCTGCTGGTCGAACTGCTGAGCGTGATCGATAACGTGCAGCGGGCGATCGCGGCCGCCGAGAAAAGTCCCGAAGGGGCCGGCTTGCTCGAAGGCTTCAAAATGGTCGCCCGGCAGCTCGATGACGTTTTGGCCCGGCATGGCTGCAAGCGTATCGAGGCGCTGAACAAGCCGTTCGATCCGCATTTGCACCAGGCGATCGCACAGCAGCCCAGCGCCGATGTGCCGCCGGGCACGGTGCTGCTCGTCGCGCAGGATGGTTACCAGTTGCACGACCGCGTGATTCGACCGTCGCACGCGATCGTTTCTAAGGCGCCCGAGTAAGCCAGTAGGTCGCGCAATCTCGCTGGAACGTGCATCGGAACATTGAGGAGCCTGGCCGCGTATGCCCACCTACGACTACGAATGTGACGCCTGCGGACACAAGTTCGAGTTGTTCCAGTCGATCACGGCCGATCCCGAGAAAAAGTGCCCCGAGTGCAAGAAGAAGAAGCTGCGGCGCCTGATCGGGCCCGGCGCCGCGATCGTCTTCAAGGGCTCGGGTTTTTACACCACCGACTATCGTAGCGACTCGTACAAGAAGCGGGCCGAGGCGGACAAGCCGGCCAGTAGCGACAAGGGCGGCAGTGGCGGTGAAAAAACCTCGAAGAGCGAGAAGAGCGCTGGCGGCGAGAAGAGTTCGGGCGGCAAGAAGGGTTCGTCGAAGGGCGATTAGAATCCTTGCCGCCGAGCCACTTACGTACTCGGCGGTTGGCCAGCAAGTCGCGGAGGCGCCAGGCGTGGATTCGTCGGGCAGGAGAACGAAATTGCCGCGCTGCCCGATGTGCGGCGGGCCGGTTGATATCAAGGCTACGCCCGCGCCGCCGTTTTGTAGCGCACGCTGCCAGCAGATTGATTTGGGGCGCTGGCTGGGCGAAAAACACTCGGTTCCGCACGTGGCGTCGTCGAACGACGGCGAGGAATCGCGTGGCGACGGGCACGGCGAGCTCGACGAATCGTAGTCGCCTTTGCCGCGGGATCGATCGTGCGACGGCCGACAGCCTCGCGGTCGCGCGTTATAGTAAGGTTCGCGGCGACCGCAGTACCTCTTGCTTCGCGATCGCCAAGACTTACGCGCCCGTAGCTCAACGGTAGAGCAGCAGGCTCATAACCTGTCAGGTTGTTGGTTCGAATCCATCCGGGCGTAGTTGGTTCTTTCTATTCCCCGACGAATTCGCCGGACGACTGACTCGGGAGTGTTCCGTTTGAATACACATGTCGTTTCATCGGCTGCCTGGGAACGGATGGTGACCGCCGTGGAGAAGGTTCGCGACCGCCTGCGCCGCGCCGCGCAAGCACTGGAATCGGCGGGTATCCCGTATGCCGTCGCTGGCGGCAATGCCGTGGCCGCTTGGGTTAGCGAGGTCGACGAGGCGGCCGTTCGCAATACGCAGGACGTTGACCTGCTGATTCGTCGCGGCGATTTCGAGCGCTCGAAGTTGGCCTTGGCCGCAGCCGGTTTCGTCTATCGGCATTCGTCGGGCATCGACATGTTTCTCGACGGGCCCGAGGCCAAAGCTCGCGATGCCGTGCATATCTTGTTCGCCAATGAGCGCGTTCGTGCTGACTGCACGCAATTGGCGCCGGACGTTGATGAAGTGAAACCCACCTCCACGTTCCGGGTGCTCGACCTGCCAGCCCTGCTGCGGATGAAACTCACGTCGTTCCGCCGCAAGGATCAGGTACACGTACTCGATCTGATTGAAGTGGGCCTTGTCGACGCGAGCTGGGTACCGCGGCTGCCTGGGGAGCTCGGCGCCCGCTTGCAGGAGCTGCTCGATCATCCCGACGATTGAATGTTGATTTGCAGGAGCGACCCATGCGCTTGAAAGTGCTCGTACGTCCTGAAGCGGACGGATTCTCGGTGAGCGTACCTGCGCTGCCTGGCTGTTATTCGCAAGGCGACACCTTGGAGGAAGCCTTGGCGAACATCCGCGAAGCGGCGGGTCTGTGGATGGAAGTCACTGCCGACCGCGCGGCAAGCGAGGCACAAGCCGCGGAGCCTGGCGCCGAACTGCAGGAAATTGAGCTATGAAGCCGGTTTCTGGCAAACGGATGTGCCGGATCCTCGAGCGCTATGGATGGATTTGCAAACGCGTCAAGGGAAGTCATCACGCGTATCAGAAACCGGGCACCCCGAAGACAATCATCGTTCCTGTGCATGCAAACAAGGATCTGAAACCTGGCACGCAGCAAGCAATCATGAAAGACGCCGGACTCATTGACAGCGACCTCTAGAATCCTGTCGCTATTCGTTCTCGCCCAGCAACTTCTTCACCTGCGGCTCGATCGCCTCCGCCCAAATCTCGTAACCGCGCGAGCTGAGGTGCAGGTGATCGGGCATGATGTCCGCGGAGAGCGAGCCGTCGGCCGCCAGGAACTTCGGGCCGATATCGAGATAGAAGACGTGCTTGCCGTCGGCCAGCTTCGAGGCCAATTCGCTGGCCTTGGCGTTCTTCTCGCGCTGCGGATTGGGTTGCTCGCCGCGTGGGAAAATCGCCAAGAGGAGCACCTTGGTGTCGGGCAGTTTTTCGCGAAGTTGGCCGACGATCGCCTTGATGCCGTCGGCGATTTCCTCGGCGGTGTTGTCGGAACCGTTCGAGTTGTTGGTGCCGATCATCAGCACGACGAGCTTGGGCTTGATGCCGTCGAAATTGCCATGCTCGATGCGCCACAGCACGTGCTGCGTGCGGTCGCCGCCGATACCAAAATTCGCCGCGTGACGCCGGACGTAGTATTTCTTCCAGGTGTCGTTGTCGGCCCAGCCTTGTGTGATTGAGTCGCCCAGAAAGACCAGTTCAACGTCGCCTTGCTTGGCGCGCTCGTTAAAGCTCTCGTGCAGCTTCATCCAGTCGCCCGGGCGCGGGGCTGGTGTGACGGCCGAGTGCCGCGGCGGCTCTTCGGCTTGCCCGAACGACGTCGCGAAAGCGGTGAGCGCGACGGCGACATAAAAGCAACGAACCGAGAAACGGAATCGACGTGAGCTCATCGTGGTGTTTCCCTTGTATGGATGGCTTTCCATTGCAGACATTCGGCACTTCAACGAATAAGCCCAGGGGTCGCAGCCCCTGGGCCTGCCAATTTGCAATGCTCCCCTTGCGACCAGCCGCGGATCAAAAGATCGTCTCGAAACACTCGCGCCCCTCGACGCAATTGACGCGATCGACCCACTGGCTGTCGGGACCTTGCTGCTTCTGCGTGCGATTGCACCAGCAGTAGCCGTCGCCGACACCGTCGACTTCGTGCGAGGGGGTCATCTTGCCGGTCATGTACATCCCCTTGGAGCGCAAGTGCATGCAGGCCGGACCGGCGACCTGCTCTTCTTCGCTACTGCGACGAAACGGCATGGCTGTGTCCTCGAAGTTGGTTGGCCTGAGGATCGAAGCGTAGATCTAAAACCCGCCCGTCTCCAGGCCGGCGGCCATCAGCAGGGCCCGCTCGACGCTGACGCGGGCCAATTGCACCTTGTAGCGATTGCTCGCCAATGGGGTCGCGGCGGCCACGGCCGCTTCGCCGGCGGCCTTGACCGTTTCGGGTGTGACCGGCAGGCCAATCATCGCGCGTTCCGCGGCGGCAGAGCGCCAGGGCATCGGCGCGGCGTGGCCGAGCACAATTCGCGCTTCGCGCACGTACGGTCCGTCGAACCGCAACGCCGCGGCCGCCGCCGCGAGCGGGTAGTCGGGGCCTGCTCCCTGCCGCACTTCGTATGTGGCGCTCGCCACGCCATCGACCGCCGGCAGCATCAAGTGCGTCAGCACCTGGCTGGGCAGGAGCATCGTTTCGCGTTCGCTCTCGTCGCGAGGAATACGGAAGAAATACTCGATCGGCAAAATCGTCTCGTCTTCCGCGGTCGGGCCGGCGAGGCGCACTTGCGCCCCCAGCGCGACGAGCGCCGGTGCGACTCGCGACGGATGGACGAACTTCGCCGGTCCGTCGTTGCCCAGAATGGCGTGGTAGCGGTTGTCTCCCTCGGCAACCAGCCGGCCGCGATCGGCCAACAGCCCGTGGCCATTGCGGAAGAACCAGCAACGCGGTCGCTGGCAAAGTTCGCCGCCGAGCGTGCCTTGTGCCTGGAGCTGCATGCTGTTGATGCCACGGATCGCCTGGGTGACCGCCGCGTAGGGAGCCAGCGCCGCGCTGTCGGCCAGGTCATCGAGCGTCGACATGGCGCCGATCCGCACACCGGCCGAATCGGCCTCGATGCCGCGATACTCGGCGACGTTCCCCAGGTACACCACGCGTTCGGGCGCGACGATCATTTGCCGCATCAGGCCGACCAGGTCGGTGCCACCAGCGAGAATCTCAGACTGGCCCCAGGTCTCGCCCAGCAGCTCGAGCACTTCTGACTCGAAACGAGGCGCTGCAAACGAAAACGCTTTCATCGTGTCGGTCCTTGAACCACAAGGGCTGGTATTGGATTGGTATTCAGGGCTAATTGGATCGGCTGCGCTCAGGCCATTTTTGGCACTCGCTCGAGCGCGTCGAACACGCGCATCGGTGTGATCGGCAGCACCGGCACGCGCACCCCCAAGGCGTTGGCCACGGCGTTCGAAATCGCTGCGCCGGGGCTGATGACCGGCGGCTCGCCGAGCCCAACGACGCCGCGGCTGTACTCACTCTCCGGTTCGTAGATTTCCAGGACGATTTCGCCGATGTCCCCCAAGCGCGGCAAGCGGTAGTCGGCGATCTGCGAATTCACGAATCCGCCGGTCGCCGGGTCCATGATCCGCTCTTCGAACAACGCGTAGGCGATGCCCATGATCACGCCACCGTACATCTGGCTCTTGGCGGTCTGGCGGTTGATGACCAACCCCATGTCTTGCACCGCGACGAACTTTTTCATCTTCACCACGCCGGTGGCGCGATCGACGGCCACTTCGGCCATCTGCACGCCCCCCACGCCCGAGCTCGACAGCGGCGAGCGCTTGCTGCTGGGGGCATATTCGCCGCGCACTTCGAGGGCGTTCATGCCCAACAAGCTGCACGCCTGGGCCCAGGTGACCCCCTTGTCGGGGCTGCCGTCGACGTAGATGCGGCCATCGCGCGCCACGAGCGCGGCGCCGTCGACGCCCAGCTTTTCGCCGACCAAGGCGGTGATCTTGGCCAGTGCGTCCTGGCTGGCGCGGCGATGCGTTTCGCTCACGCTGCCGACCGTGATGCTGCCGCCCGACGGATTGGCCTGCGGGTATTTCGAGCTGCCGATGTTCACCTTGACGGCCGACAAGGGCAGACCAAAGGTTTCGGCCACAACCATCGCCATGACGGTGCGCGTGCCGGTCCCCAGGTCCTGGCTGCCGGCGAACGTCTCGACGCCGCCGTCGGGATGGACCTTCACGGTGCAGCTTCCGGCGACCGCGCCACCACCCCAGGTGTGGATCGCCATCCCCAAGCCGCTGACGATCGAGCCCTCGGCGGGACCCTTGCCATGCGGGTGCCACTTGGCTTTCCAATCCATCAGCTTGGCGGCGATCTCCATTTCGGCGGCATACACATCCGCTTTTTTGTTGGCAACGCTGGGCAAGTTGCGGAGGAAGACGTCGTAGCTGTCGATTCCCAATTTGGCCGCGACGTCGTCGTACGCCGTTTGCGAGATGGCGCACGCCTGCGGATGGTTCGGCGCGCGCCAGGCGCGTGTCGGCCCGGTGTTCGTGCTGACGCGCACGGCCGAGCGGCGGCGATTCGGAGGATTGAAGACGTAGGGAATCTGCTTCTCGTCGACGGCCGCGCCACGGTCGCCGCCGGTACCCCATTGCGTAGAATCCCAGACTTTGACGACGCCGTCCTTGTCGGCGCCGACTTTCACCTTGACGAAGCCCGACGGCCGGCAGCCGGCGACCTTCAATTCCAGGTCGCGATCGAGCATCAGCTTGACGGGTCGGCCCGTTTCCTTGGCGATCTTGGCGCAAGCCACGCCCCATTCGTCGGCCTGGAACTTGCTGCCGAAGCCACCGCCGATGAAATCGCAATGCACCGTCACGTCGTCGGCGGTCATACTCAGCGGGCTGGCGAACTGCCCGGCCGTGCCCGAGACGCTTTGCGTCGACAAATGCGCCGTAAGTTTGTCACCTTGCCAGGCGCAAGTTGAGCCGTGCGGCTCCAGGCACATGTGCGTGATGGCATGAATGCCGTAGTAGCCTTCGACCACAGCGGCCGACTCGTCGTAGAGCCGCTTGAGCTCTTTCTCGACGAAGGCGTCTTCGTCTTCATTTTCGCTCGGCTCGTTCTCGAGTTCGACATTAACGCCCGCCTTGCCGACGCGCCCGGCCCGTTCGGCGGCGGCGAGAAACTCCTCGTTCACAAAGTGCTCGAGCACTTCGTAAGCGACCTCGATGGCGGCGACTCCTTCGGCTGCCGCGCCTTCGGTCTCCGCGGCCACGCATGCGATCGGGTCGCCTTGCCACTTGATTTCCGACTTCTTCTCGTCCTTAGGATCGATAAACAGGTGAATGCTCACCACCCCCGGCACCTTTTTTGCGGCCGAGACATCGATCGATTTGACTTTGCAGTGCGCGTGCGGACAGCCGAGCGCCTTGGCGATGAGCATGCGGTCGAGCACGACGTCGTAGCTGTACTTGGCGGCGCCGGTCGCTTTGTCGACGCCGTCGATGCGGTCTTGTTCGCTCCCCAGGAGCGCCGCGGTGCCTTGTTTGGGCCAGCTATACTCAGCCACGGACGCCTCCCTTCACGACTTCGAGACACGCTTGAATCACGTTGGCGTAGGTGCCACAGCGGCACAAATTGCCGTTGAGCCCCTGGCGAATTTCCGCCTCGGTGGCGTTGGGATATTTGTCCAAGAACGCCCGCACCGCTACCACAAAGCCGGGCGTGCAGAAGCCGCACTGCATGCCGTCTTCGTGCAGGAATGCGGTCGGCACGGCGTCGAGCTTGTGGCCGCCGAGCGATTCGACCGTGCGGACTTTGCGCCCCACGCACGTCAGGGCCAGCACGGTGTTGGCGCTGGCGAGCTTGTCGTCGATCCAGACCGAACTGGCGCCGCTCGAGCCATCGACGCTCACCGGCTTAGCTCCAGTCAGTTGCAACTGATTGCGGAGCACCTCCAAAAGCGACATCCGCGGCTCAACCTGCACCTGGCGATCCTGGCCATTGACGTTAAGCGTGATCTTGGTCAGGCCGGGGCCGTAGAGCGGAATCGTGTCGCTGCTCTCGGCAGCTTCGGCGACGGCCGTGGCGCCGTTGGCAAGCGCGGTCGCCGCGGCAGCCGCGCCCGAGCCACGCAGAAACTCGCGGCGGTTGAAACCGCCGCGCGAGGTATTCGTGTACGGTGAGTCCTTCATGGTTCTGCGGACCTCCCGAGGCAAGCAATTGGCGGCTGGGCCGCGACGGATGTTAGATTTGAGCTTGACCGCCGCAGGGCCGACACGTGGACGCCATGCCTTGGCGCCGCGGATGCCACACCCCGCGGGTCGTCGAATGCCGTGGATTGTATCGGGTCGATTTGCGGATTCAACCAAAACGCGAAATTGTCGTTTGTGAAGGCGGAATGTCCGCATGCTCAAGGTAGCCACGTGCCAATTCGCGGTCGCAGGCGACGTGGCCCGCAATCGTGACACGATTCTCGGCCAGATCGCCGAAGCGGCTGCCCGCGGC
Organism: Pirellulales bacterium; assembly: GCA_019745975.1. Lineage (GTDB taxonomy): Bacteria > Planctomycetota > Planctomycetia > Pirellulales > JAEUIK01 > JAIESQ01. The sequence continues at coordinate 3,020 of JAIESQ010000128.1, read as the reverse complement.
GCGCGGCTCGCCCATTTCCCCGAATCGGCGCTCTCTGGCTATGCCGGCGTCGATCTTCCTGGCTCCGACCAATTCGATTGGCCCGCTTTGCGCGCTGGGATGGAAGCCATCGCCGCGGCTGCCGCGCGACATTGCATCTGGGTTGTCGTCGGCTCGGCCCATCGCCTTTCGGGCGCGGCCAAACCCCACAACTCGCTGTACGTCGTCTCCGACGAAGGACGCATCGTCGATCGCTACGACAAACGTTTCTGCACCGGCGTCGCGGGGCCGGAGCCCACGCTCGACCTGTGCCATTACACGCCCGGCGATCAAGCCACGGTATTCGAGGTCGACGGCGTTCGCTGCGGATTGTTGATTTGCTACGACTATCGCTTTCCTGAGCTGTTCCGCGACCTCAAGCGGCGCGGCGTCGAACTGCTGTTGCACTCGTATCACAATGCCCGCAAGGATCGCGAAACTTTCGAGCACGGCAACTTGTGGAAGGATGTCGTGCCAGCCGTGATGATGGCCGCCGCGGCGCAGAACTATTTCTGGATCAGCGCCACGAACAGCACCGCGGAGTACTCGCTCTGGCCGAGCTTCTTCGTCCAACCCGACGGGCTCGTCACTGGCCGTCTTGGTTGGCACGAGCCAGGCGTGCTGGTGAGTGAAGTGCGGCGCGATGCCAGCATTTGGGATGCGCCGGGCACGTGGCGCGACCGGGCGCTCGAAGGGCGCTTGCACAGCGGCGACGTCGCCGACGACCCGCGAAGCCGGGATCGCACGTGCTATTAGCAGATTCCGGCGTTACCGGCAGTTGAAATGGCGCGGCCGCAGCGAACGATCAGCGACGAAGTTGCCCGCTTTCTACAAGTGGTCGAGCACGGCAGCCTGGCGGAGCGACAGGCAACTATGCTGGCCAACGCGCGGGCGAGCAAGTCAGGTTTGTGCCCAATGGAGAATTGTATGAGCTGGACGTGAATACGCTCGCCTGGCGAAAGACGTGATCGGGCAGGGTTGTAGGCAATCACGCAGCCGCGATCACTTCTGCAAATAGAGCCAGACGAAGCCGGTCATCTCCTCCTGCAAGAACTTGTTTCGCTCCGGCCACAGATCCTGAACGCGTTGGTTAGCCGCCTGTTTCGCAGCCGCGTCGGTCGCGGCATTGAGCTTGGCCACCGCGGCATCCCATTCCTTCTGCCACGCGGCGTACTTCTCCTTGAGCTCCGCTTCGCTCAACCCTTTGGCAGGCGCGACCAGCGTCACCAGGTCGCCGACCAGGATGTCGAGCTTGCCGTCGCCGTTAAGGTCGTCGACCCAAATGCGGGTAGACATAACGGGGCCCGTGAGATCGGCTTCGGCGAGGACTCGACCGTATTCACGAGTCTCCGCCTTCTCGATCAGCGATTGAAATGGCTTGAGCTTCGGCGCGGCGCCGCGACCCGCCACGTTCTCAGCCCATTGCACGCCCCCTTCGCTCGATCCACTGAGCACGTCGAGGTCGCCATCGTTGTCCCAATCGACGACGAACGGATCGCTGTGATGGCCACTGATCTTGAGCGGGCCGTCATCGGTCTCGATCAATTCCCCCTTCGGCAGGAAGCGACCTTTTCCTTCTCCCTTGAAGAGATAGAAGGTGCCGGTGAAGTTGCCGACGACCAGGTCGAGATGTCCGTCGGCATCCCAGTCGATCGCCGTGGGCCGGGTGCAAATGCAGTCGATCCAGGCGTCCTCGCCGGGACCCAGCGGAATGACCAGCGGTTGGCCGTCGGTGCCTTTGAGCTCTTCGGCCGCGCGGAAGGTGCCGTCGGGCTTACCCCACAGGACCTGGAACAAGCCTGCCATCGGCTGGCCGTGGCGCGAGTACGATCCCGAGAGAATGTCCTTGCAACCGTCTGCGTCGAGGTCCACAAACTGTGGACACGAGCTCGTGCATCACCACACGCCTGGGACTTCGGCTACCTTGCCGTCGGCCATGAGCCACTCGCCGGCCGCGAGTTGGCGGTCGCCGAGATTCTTGTAGACGCGGATCTTGCCGCCGTCGAACTGTCCGACCAGCAGGTCCTTCTTGCCATCGCCGTCGATGTCGGCCCAGCATGGCGCAGCGTAGCCAGGGCTGTCGACGCGAATGGCGGCGCCGCCGGCTTCTAAGCGCACGGGAGCTGCGAACTCGGCCGCCCAGGCGGTGATCGCCGAGAATTGCAACAGTGTCACGAGCACAAGTGGTCTCATGGCGCGAGCCTCCTGATCCGATGGATGGTTCTTGACAGCGGGATTTGAGGCGGCCGCCTGGACGGCGGTTGCTCCCTAGCTGAAGTTATAGCCGATCATGGCGTAGCAAGTGCAAGCGTATCTAGCGACCAATTCCCGTCCGTGCGGTTTTGTCGATTATGCATTCGACTTCGTGAAGGAATGGATGGACGAGTCGATGTCGCCAGGCGCGTGTGACCGGTGATCATTGACAACCCACGAAGCGGGCAGAATGCCGCGGGACGCCCGGTGCCGAGCCATTGATCCAGGCGAAGCAGGGGATAGTAGACGAGCGAACAAAGCTCGTGCATGCGGCAGGCCGCGTCGCTGCTGGGATCCACGAAACAGAAGCCTTCGGCGTTCGTTGCGTCGGCGACCGCAAAGGCGCGACGCGAGAGGACGAGATAAGAGCCGACGTAAAGGATCAGCAGAGCCAGCACGATAGCTTCCGCGCCATTTTGCAGCCAACGGCGGACAGACATTCATTGTTCCCTTAAGCGATCTGCTGACCAGAACATCGTTGCGGGGGCAGGGAGCATGTTGCGTAACACGCTAATCGAACGACATCAGCAATTGATCTTGAGGTGATGTTGGGCTGGTTTGTTGGCCGAAGCAGGCAGCGAATTCGTCGGCTACCCCAAGGTCGTCCGCCAAGGCGTAGAGGTTTAGGCGATTGAGGAGCTCGATCGTGACCGGGCGCTTGGTATCCCAGAAGACTGCGCTTTCTGAGAACCGTTGCTGTATCAAGCAGCCAGAGCTAAGAGGCTTTCGGTCAGTTGGATGATTTTTCG
>JAIESQ010000155.1 GCA_019745975.1 Pirellulales bacterium | reverse complement strand
GTTTTAGGTGAGTTAACGCTACACCGTGTTTAAACCACCAGGAGCCCTCTTTCATAGAATCAGGCTCCGCCAGTGCGTTGTTGGCCAGACGATCTCAAACCACATCGACACACTCGACTCAATAACCCGGAGTTCCCTTTCATGCGTTTACAGCACTTCGCTCTCCAACTACTGGTTGTTTCGCTGCTCCTCCCGGCGCCACAAATGGTCGCGGCGCGAGGCGGTCGCGCTGGTGGCTATGCTGGCGGTCGATCGAGCGCCATGGGCGGCTCGCGTGGCGCTGGCGGCATGCAGGCGGGGCGCGGCGGACCAGGTGGCATGCAGGCCGGTCGCAGTCGACCAGGCGGCGCACAGCACGCCGGCGGGATCGGGGGCGGATTGAGTGGCGGTCCTTCCGCCGGTCGACAGGGAGCCGGAAGACCCGGCGGCTCCACCGCGGCCATGGGGCCCTACGGACGCGGCAGCGGTCCCTCACGAGCCGGCGCGCCAGGCGCCGGGCCACGCTCGCGACCTGGTGCCGAAGCGGCCGGTGCCAGCGCCCTGACATCGGGCAACCGCGCGCGCCCTGGCTCATCCACGGCGGCTACGACGCCCGCCACAACCCCCGCCGCCACAACTCCAACGGCCGGCAGTTCGCTCGCGCACCCCGGCGCCGCGGGCGCTGTCGCCGCCAACGCCCGACCCGGCGGCATTGGCTCGCCTTACTACGGGGCCTACGGGGCCGATCGTCGCTACGGCACCTATTACAACTCAGCCGCCGCGCTCGACACGCAAGCTGCCGCCTTCCGCGCCGCAGACTACCGACGCTACGACACGGCCGCGCTGGCCGCCTACTCGACCGCGTGGCGACCAACCAACGTGGTCAGCGACTCGCTCTACACGCATCCCGGATACGGTGGACTCGCGCGCGGGCTCGGGCTCGCCGCGCAACCGGTCCCCTACGACTACGGCGGCAATGTCGTGGCCCAATCCGATGCCATGTATGTCAATGGCGATGCCGCAGGCACGCCGCAAGAATACGCCGATCAGGCCACGCAGTTCGCGGCCGCCGGTCAGGCCGCCACGCCCGCCGACGACGCCAAATGGCTCCCCTTGGGCGTCTTCGCCATTTGCTCCGGAGATGAGACCAGCTCGAACGACATTTTCCAGTTGGCCGTCAACCAGCAAGGGATCATCCGCGGCAACTATCACAACGTGCAGACCGACGACATGGAACCGCTCAACGGCTCCGTCGACAAGAAGTCGCAGCGCGCCGCCTGGACGATCGGCAGCGATCAATCGCCCGTCTACGAGGCCGGCATCGCCAACCTCACCAAGGACGCGACTCCGATCTTGGTCCACACGGCCGACGGCCAATCGACGCAGATGACGTTGATCCGACTGGAAGAGCCCCCGGCCGACGCCGCAGCCGGTGCCGCGCCATCGCAGCCGTAATGGTTCGGCTACGCTGCCGAAAGCGCGCCTGCGTTTCCCGCGGGCGATTGCAGCTACCGCGCTTGGCGAAGTCGGCACCGGAGATACCTCCGGAGAATCGATCCCCGCCCCACCGCGACTAAAAGCAGGCCAACCGCCAGCAACCCGAACCCTGCAGGCTCCGGCACCAGCGCCAAATTGGGATACGCCGCGGCTCCCAGGCCAAACTTGTCGGCCCAGAGCGTGTAGTCCGCGCCGGTGACTTGGCCATCGCGATTGAAGTCGCCTTGCGACCAGTTGGCCGACTGGTTGAAATGGTCGGCCCAAATCGTGTAGTCGATGCCGTCCACTTCGCCGTCCAGGTTCGCATCACCAAGGCGCGTGTCGAGCACGCCATTGAGAATCGCGCTGGCCAGCCAATCGTATCCGGCCTGATTGGCACCATAGAGGTGAATGCCGTCGCTGTACCAACTCTGCCAGTCGGGCTGCTGACGGATCGCGGCGTTCAGGTCGAGCAGGTGCACCGGCAGACCTTGGGCCTGTAGCCCGGCCACCTGATTCTCGATCCACGGGATCATCGTCGAGTCGAGAAGATCGTTCGCGGCGGCGTACTGCGGAGCGATCATCGGGAGCGGCGTAGCGATGAAGATGTCAGGCCGCTTGCCGCCGGGTGTCACGGCGGTTGCCAGATATTGATAGATGCCGGCCATGTCCGCTTGGTACGTAGGCCAAGCCAAGTAGTTACCTGCCGCGGCGCGTGCCGCGTCGTTGGTCCCGAGCATCACAATCACGGCGTCGGGTTCCGGGTTGGCTTCGATGACCGATCCGTAAGGCGAGCCGAAGTCATACACCGGGCCGTTGATGGCTTCTTCCGCTTGGTTGTGAAAGGCAGGCTCCGGCTTGTGATTCAGGTCAAGCTCATCGCCAACATAGAGCGACGCGGTTGCGCCGCCGCTGGCAATTGAGTAGCCGTTGCCGGCAACACCCTGGGCTTGCATGGCCAGGGTCAGACGGATCGGCGCATAACCCGTGGTAATCGAGTCGCCCGTGGCAACGATACTGAGGCTCCCGGCAAAAGAAGTACTGGCGATAACCAGACTAACGCAGACAACGCCATGTGCGCACAGCATCACTGTCCCCTTTTTGATGTGGTGTTTCCGACGCCGGCCGAGAGTGGTCTGAAGCCCCCGCCCCCCGTTCGTGTACCTGGCGGGTGCACGAACGTCTGGCCGCAGCACTGCGGTCGTTCGTCAAAGAACCGAAGACAAGGCTACGCAGAGGTCGCGACAGCAGTGGGTCAGTGAAGAACCAGAAATGTTCGTCCGCCCCTAGACGGCCTGAAGCCAGCAGGCGCAGATCCAGAGAATCGAAAGCGACTGACCCAACGTTGTCAGCGACCTGCCCTAGACTGCCGCTGCTCGTCTCGAGTGTGTGCTCAGCGGGGGTAGTTCATGCGGCCTCGAAATCCATCGGCCAACGCGCAAAAGCGCGCCGACGCAGAACGCCGGTCTCGACAGACCGAGCGACTGGCTCGGGTGCTGAGGCTTCTGCTGTTGATTCAAAGCCCACGTCGGCGAGACGCTCGGGAGCTTGCCGCGAAACAGGACTGCTCGGAGCGAACTGTCTATCGCGACTTGCAAGTCCTGGCCGCCGCCGGGGTACCCGTGCACTTCGATGAGAGCGAGCGTTGCTACCGAGTTCGCAAGGGGTGGCGACTGGCGGCCATGACCCCAACCGAGCTCGTTTGAGCGCCTTCAGTTACGCTGTCGCCTGCCGCCCAGGGAAAACCATCGGCGGCGCGTGACTTCGCGCATGACAGCGGCTAATTTAGTTCTTGCCGAAAAGTTCGATCCGACAGCTCCTGGCTGACCCACTGTTGTCAGTGGATGCGGCTACTCTGGTGCGGGCGGAGCAGGGACCTGATTTCGCTTGGCGACGGTCGGCGGAGCGCGCCGTCGCCGAGTTGAAGGGGCAAGCTCGATGGCCATTGAACTCGACTCCGTGGGTGACTCGCGTTCGGCGAAGCCCAAAGCGCCAAAGCTGCTGGGCGCAGGCCAGCGCGCCGATGCTGATCGCCGCCTCCGGCAAAACGAACGTCTGGCTCGGGTGCTGCGAGTCTTGCAGCTGGTGCAGGGACGGGGACGCTGGACGGCCAGTGACCTGGCGGCCGAACTCGCCTGCTCGGAGCGCACCATCTATCGCGACCTGCAGGTTCTCGAAGTCGCTGGGATCCCCTGGTACTTCGATGACCTGGAAGCGTGCTACCGCGTACGGCCAGGCTGGCAGTTTCCGGTATTGAACCCGACCGCCGAGGAGGTGGTCGGACAGGCGACCGCGGGCTTGGTTGCGGCAGCTCCGGGCCTGCGGATCAACGCTGGCGGCAAGCCAATAACCCGCAAGCTGGCGGCCACTTCGTCGGCCGAGGTCGGGCGGCTGATTAACGACGCGGAGCAGCTCTTGGCTGTTCTCGACTTGAAGCTAGCCGATCACAGCCGGCACCAGGAGATTGTGCAGACGGTGCAGTGGGCCTTGCTCGAACGCAAGCAACTGCGCGGCCTCTATGCTAGTCCCTACAAGACAAAGCCGCTCGCGCTGACCCTGCATCCCTACCGCTTGTGCTTGGCACAGCAGGCCTGGTATCTGATCGCCCGTGAACACGGGCTCAGCGCGCCGCACATCTACCGCGTGGCCAGGTTTGCGTCGCTGGCGAAGCTCGATGCATCGGCCGAGAAGGTCGAGGGATTCGACTTGCAGGCGTACCTCGGTAACGCCTGGGGTGTCTTCCGCGGTGGCGCCACCTACGATGTCGAAGTCCTGGTCACGCCTGAGGCCGCTCCGCTCATCATCGAGACACGTTGGCACAGCACGCAACGAGCCAAGAAGCACGCCGACGGGAGCGTGACGCTATCGTTTCGGGTCGACGGGCTCGACGAGATCCTGTGGTGGTATCTGGGTTGGGCTGGGCGGGCGAGAGTCGTGAAGCCGGTCGAGCTGCGGCGGATGGTGCAGGAACAGCTTGGTGCGGCGCTCGAACTCAACGGCGAGGGGCAGTCCGTGGCAGCTAGCTCAGCCCATGGGTCGTCCCGCCGTCGAATCCGGCCGCGGTGAATTGGTCACCAGGTCCGCAATACTCGCAATGACACGACCGAGCAGAGCCAACGTCGACCGCTGGCGATGAAATCACGATGTCTCGGAACGCCAATCGTCGACAGCCGATTTGGAAAAAGGGATACCGGGCGCTGCAATGCGCATGGGAGAATCAAAGGGGACGGGGATCAATTCCAAGGTCGCGCCTGGCCGTCATCATGACGCCCGGCTCGTTCACCGCCAAGCCAGCGCCCCACGGCGACATGTTCCCCAGCCGCAACGCGTGAGACGCACGAGCGATCGCCGGCCTGAAGGGCCGGTTCTGTCAGCCGAGGCCGTAAGGCCTCGGTACACGGTCCGCAAATCGATCCCCGACCCTGATAGGGTCGTTCATGGCCCCCGTCCGGGTTGCGTGGGCTGCGTTATGACCAAAATAATGTTAGTAAAAATGGTCATACTAGTCTTGACAATTGGCCACCGGTTGCTAGGATGAACGAGCCGCCACCCCGAATGGCTACGGAACGCCGTCCGCGACCAACGTGCCATGGCACGGCCATCCGGGCCGTGATGTCACATGGGTTGGAAGCCTATGGCACGGCCGCGTCCAGCGTCCGCGCGGGTGCCATGCCCACGCTCGTCGTGGGCATGCCTGCGATCATTCCCTGAACTCTGAAAACTATCCACAACACGAGTAACCTCGCGCGTCAGCCTGCGCGCCGACCACACAACTCGCGACATCGACCTGCAAGTCTGCGGTCTGGAGCCTGCAGCCTCGCACACGCGTCTCGCCCAGGGACTTCGCGACGCAACGCGTCGTTTGTCAGAGTCGGAGCGAAGAGCTGCGTCCGTGGTGCGCGCTTGCGCGAGTTGCTGCCGCGATCACCTTGTTAGCCGCGGGATTTATCCCGCGCGCCAGCTCGTGCGACGTCGCGCCACCCCTGCGCGAGTTTCGATGTCGCGTCGTGCTTGCTAGCGCGCGGAGCAAGCTCCGCGGCTAACGATTGCTGACGAGTCTTGGACGCAAAACTTCCTTTGGACGCAAGTTGGACGCACGTGCCCGGCGATTTGCGTCCAAAAACAACTCTGGTCAACGAAAGGAGTTAACTGCTTGTAACAACCCCTTTGGACGCATTGGGCGCAAATTCCCGGGCAAACTTATTCTGGGAGGGGGGACTGTGACCGGCTGCGGCAACTGCCGCCGAGAAGGAACAACCTGGGGAAACGAGAACGCGAGATCGCAGAGGCGCGGCCCGCCCGTTCCCCAACCGACGCCAGCGCCGGGGCGTTCGCTAGCAGAGGTCGCGACTGCGGCGCCTTTTCTGGCTGCGGAATGGGTGCCTGGCGTGCCGATGATGCCATTGATAACACGTACACCGCATGCCTGCGCGGATGCCCCCAGTGCGTCCGCGTCCCGCCAATAAACCCGCCTGAATTGCCCGCCCTCAAGGAGGGGAAGATGCGCAAAGTTTTCCGCCGTCTCGGCCCGTGGATAACCGTCGTCCTGTTCGCCGCGCGCACGGGCGCGTTAACCGTTCGCGCCGCCGCGCCCGACGCTGCCACCGGTCCGGCGCTCTCGTCCCCTTCGGCTGCAGGATCGATGGCCACGCCCGCGGGGCGGCGCACGCCGCGTGCCTCGACGCGTCCGACCTCAGGCCGCACCGCCGATCAATGGCAGGCGGCCGCCACTCGAGACGACCGCTTCGCAAGCCCGCAAGGGCCCGTCGAACCGGCGCTCAGTCAGGCCGTGGCCAACGGTTGGCGGCGATCGGCACGCGCTTCGCTTCGCCAGCCGAACCGATCGACCGCCCGCGCGTCGGGCCACGCGCCGGCGGCCGCGATTGAACTCAAGGTCGCCCCGATCGAGCCGAATCCAACCGAGGGGACCGTGCCTCCGAGCGAAGCGCCGAGCCCCGAGTCCACGATTGCCCAGGTGTTGGGCAGCGACACATTGACGCCTGACGCGGACACAATGCCGGCGCTGGCCGCGCCGACAAACGGTTCGGCCGGCAACAGCGCGAAACTTGCCGTCGCTGTGGCGGTCGCCTCGCCGCGTACGCACGCGCCGCCACTTGCAACGCGGTCAATGCAGCCCGCGCGTCCGATGAATCGACCCACCGCGATGAGTCGACCTGCCGCCATGCGCCAACCGGTCGCCATGAGTCAACCCGCGGCCATGCGCGAACCGGTCGCCATGAGTCAACGCGCCGCCAAGTACCGACCCGCGACCATGAGTCAACCCGCGATCCATCGTGCTCCGGCTTCATTAGCCACGGTGCCCAGCCCGCGCGAACCGATCGCGGCCACCCCCACGCCGTTGGCCGAGCGCCAAGGGCTACTGGGCTTGCGAGCGGCGCGGTTGCGCAGCGCGTTTCGCCTGGGTCGCGCCGACGTGCAGCCGGCCGCGGACTTGGCTGCCCAATCGCGCCCGGGCTTTGGAGCCGTGCAGCAAGCCGCGGGTTTCGAGGGGACCGTGATTCGCGATGTCCCAGCGACCGAAGCCGAAATTCCCAACCCTGACGCGGCCGACTCCACGACCGGCCTGGCGCAATCGACGACATCGGAGTGCGCCGAGTGCGGCGACGACTCGTGCGACGACTGCTGCACCGAGTGCCCGCGCCGCCGGCCGCTCCTGGCGCTCAACGACAAACTCGACGAGTGCAAAGCCAAATGCTGCGCCTGCTGCAATCAAGAAAGTTGGAACAACTGCAATTGCAACGGCAGCTACAAGTTCCCCGTGCCGCCGCTGTACACGTATCACTGGCCGGGCTTGTACTCGGCCGAGCTGATGACCGACTACCACAGTCCGTGGCGTTTTCCGCCTTTGAAGCCGTACACCGACGAGGTGCCACGCGCCGGCGAAGGGCCGCCGCAATCGCTATCGATGGTCGTGCCGACGAGTCACGAGCTGTCAGACGCCGAGACGGCCGCCGAGACCGCCGTCGAGAACGTTGCCGAGTCTCGCATCATCGGCGAGCCCGAACCGCTGAGCAAAAAGCTCTGCCGCGAGTACGGCATCCAAGAGTGACGCGCGCTGGTCGCCGTTAGTTCAGCCGAACCGGCACAGGTTCACCGTGAACAGCCGCCGCGTCACCGGCAGCACCGTGGTGAGGGCCCGCAGCCCCCAGCCAAATCGCTGGCGGTAGTGGTTCATCACCGAATCGACTTCGAGCACGTGGAACCGCGGGTCCCAGTGCTCGATTTCGTGAACGTCGTCGATCCCCCAGCGGAATTCGGCGCCCGTGAGCCGCACCGCCTCGAGCTTGCGACTGTTGCGCTGTGCCAGTCGGCCGCAGGTGTCGAAGGCCACCAAGGCCCCCGGAAAGCGATCGGCGATGAGCGCGAACAGCCGGCGAACGTCAGCTTCCTCGAAGTAAAGCAAGACCGCCTCGGCCAGGATCAGCACGGGCCCACCGGCTGACGCCTCCGCGACCATCTCGGTCCAGGCCGGCTCGAGCGCCGACATCGCCACGAACTGTCGGCGAATAGTTTCGTCGAAGAACTGGCGGCGGACCGCGATCGCGTCGGGCAGATCGAGCTCGAACCAGCGCGCGCGGCCGTTGTCGAGCCGCTCGTAGCGCGTGTCGAGCCCGGCGCCGATCTCGACGATCGTTCCGTCGGGATGCTCGTCGAGAAATTTGCGAGTCCAGCGGTCGAAGATCGTGGCCAGCACGCAGGCGACGACCTGCGTGAGCTTGGTTTCCTGCTCGAAACGCGCAAAGTCGTAGTCGAGCGAGGCGACGATCTCAGCGGCTTTGGGATCGCACAGGATCGGGTTCGGCTCGCGCGACTCGCGCGCCCGCGCCCACAGCGGAATCAGCAGCGTCTCTTGGACCGTGCCCAGCGTGGTGACGTCGATCTTGGTGCTGCTGGTCACGTCGAGCAGGGTTCCGTGTCTTGCGCTACAAACCAGAAAGGTCAGGCTACTTTGGCGGCGGCGTCGGTTCCTTGCAAGGCCTCGAGCTGGTCGGCGGCCGCTTCCAGCGGGCGGGTCTTGGCGATCCGCGCCGCGAACTCGTGGCTGTGGGCGGCCACCTCGGGCGTCTCCAGCAGATATCGCAGCTTCTCGGCAACGCGCCGCGCCTTGTATTTCCGCGGCCAGAGATGCGTCGATACTTCGAGCCGCTCGAGCCGCTGCGAGTTGTCGGGCTGATCGTAGATCATCGGCACCACGAGCTGCGGCACGCCGGCCGCGAGCGAGTGGCCGATCGTGCCGATGCCACCATGATGCACGAACACCGCGGAGCGCGGCAGCAACTGCTCGAGCGGCACGAAGTTGAAGTGCTTCACCCCCGGGGGCAACCGCGGCGGCAACTGTTCGGGATGAGGCGTCAGCAGCACTGCCCGGCGACCGAGCCGGCGCACGGCCTCGACCGACGCCTCGAAGAACTCCTGCGCCTCGCGCATCACCGAACTCTGAATGAACACGATCGGCGCATCGCCCGCGGCCAGATATTCGTCCAGCTCCGCGCTGGGGGACGCCGGAGTCGCATAGTCGACCGGAAAGCCTGTCAACACCGTCTGCGTGGGCCAGTCGGGCTGCGGCGGATTGAACCAATCGGGGAACAACCCCAACACGCGCTGCGGCGAGTTCCACCAGCCCTTCATCAGGCGGCCCACCGTCGGCAAGCCCAGGCTGGTGCGGAATTCGTTCGTGATCGGGCCAACCCCCAGATCGATGACCCAGTCGACGAAGCGGTCGAGCCCCTTGGGAAGCCAGCGCGGAATCCAATTGGGCAGCCCCGGCGGATCGTAAATGCTGCGAAACCACATCGGCTGCAGATGCACGGTCGCCAGCGGCACTCCGAGCTTCTCCTGCGCCACGCGTGCTCCGAACGCGTAGCCCTGCGCCGCCACCACGGTTTCGCCGGCGACGTACTGATCACGCACGATCTCGTAGATCTTCTCGAGCTGCTCCTTGACGAGCTCCCCCATCTCCTTGAGGGCCCGCAGCCCGGACCAGTCCGACTGGCCCATAAGAAAGTCGTTGTAATCCTCTTCGGTTAGATTCTCAACGAAGCCGACGCCGGCGCGCTCGATGAGCTCGCGGTAATGGGCGTTGGCGACCATCGTCACGCGATGACCGCGGCCGGCGAGCGTCTTGCCGATCGCCAAAAACGGGAGCGTATCTCCCAGGCTGCCGATCGAAATCAGGATTGCATGCATGTCGGCGGAAGACTTCCAGGCGGCCAATCCGCAAGGCGCTTAACGCAGCGCTTCCAGCGGTTTGATGCGCATCGCGGAGATCGCGGGGAGCAGTCCTCCCACGATCCCCATCAGGATCGAAAACACCAGGCAGGAAACGACGATCCAGCTGTCGACTTGAAACGAAAACTCGACGGTGCGGCTGCCGAGATTGGCGTTCTGCGACAACCCATTGATCAAATAACCGAATCCCGATCCCAGCGCGCCGCCAACCAGCGAAATCAGCGCCGCCTCGATCAAGAACGAAAACAAAATCGCCCGGGCCTGGAAGCCCATGATCCGCATCACGGCGATGTCCTTGATCCGCTGGCCGATCGCCGCGAACATCGTGGTCATCACGCCGAAGACGGCGCCGGTCCCCATGAACCAGGCGATTACCCAGGCGGCCAATTGCAGCGTTTCCATCTGTTCGGCTTGCTTGGCGTAGTACTGCGGCTCGGTATAGGCCTCGACGTTCATCTGGCGATTCGAAGCCAGGCTCTCGGCAATCCGCTGGGCCGACGCCGCGCTCGGCGTGCGCAGCACCACGGTGCTGTACGAGCCCTCGCGCTTGAACTGGCTGGCCAGCTCGCTCAAATCGCACCACACTTCCGACTCGAGGGCCGAACCTTGGGCGTCGAACACGCCGCACACGCGCCACCGTTTGCGCCCCAACTCGAACGTATCCCCGACGTGCAGATTCTGCCCCGTCTCGACCGTGCGGCCGATCATCACTTCACTCTGCCCGGCCCGCAACGTCCGGCCTTTGATCACGCGAACTGCCGTGTGAACCTCAAACACGATGGGCTGCACGCCGCGCAGTTGCAAGGCCGTGTAGTCCTGCGTCTGCGGGTTGAAGCGGTTGGCGTTGAGAAACATCTCGCGACTGGCCAGGATGCGGCTCCCGGCGACACCTTTCTCGTCGCGAATATGCTCGAGCGCCGAGATCGTGTCGCGCGGCAGGCTGCTGAGCACCTCGTCGGCGGCCCCCTTCGAGAGCACGATCACGTTTTCCGGCTCGCCGCTCTGCCGACACACGGCCGTAATCCCGTTGATGAAGGCCAGCATCAACACCAGCCCGAATACCACGAGCGTGAAGCCCAGCGCCGTCATCAGCGTCGTCTTCCAGCGCACGATCAGGCTGCGATAGTTGTACGACACCGGCACCGAGCGAATATCGACCAGGTACTTCAGCAGCACCAGCCCCCACAGCGGGAGCAAGCCCACCAGCACCCATGTCAACCAGGTTGGCCACGTCGTCGTCATCGAGATCACGCAATTCGGGAAAAGACGTCAGAAACCTTCACCTTGCGAGCACTCCAGGCGGGGAACACGCTACCGACAAAGCCGATCGAGGCGCCCGCCAATGCTCCCCACATCATCGCCTGCGCTGGAACTGGAAACACCAACAGAAAGCTCGTGATGCCATCCGACGGTAGCCGGCCCGACTGTGCCAGCGCCGAGGCGCCCCAGGCCAGCGCGGCCCCGGCCAGGCCGCTCAGCGCGCCGATCAGCATTGCTTCGCCGACGACCATTGCCACGATGTGCAGCGGCTGGAACCCCAGTACCTTAAGCACGGCCATTTCCACCCGCCGTTCGCGCGTCGAAATGCTGATGCTGTTCGACAGCAGAATCACCATGTCGATCGAAAGGATGAGCGCCACGAAGTCGATGATGAACAGAATGACTTTTCCTTTTTCGACGAACCGGGCCACGCCCGACGATTCGGTCTCGACCTTCAGCGCCGGCTGGCTGCTGGCGAAGTCGTGCTGAATCTGCGAGATCACGCGCGGCGCCAAGCTGGCGTCGCGCAAGCGCAGCCAGACCAGGCTCACCGTGTCTTTGTTTCCCGTCCCTTCGGCGAAGTAATCGTCGCGAAAGAAAAAGCTCAGCGGGTAAACGCCGGCGGGCATGACCCCGACAATCTTGAAACGCAGGTCCTTCCCGGCCGTTGACGTGCTGAAGAAGGTGAACTGCTGGCCAACCTTCCAGTTCATGGCTTGCATCAAGGTCGAGCCCATCAGCACGCCCGACTTCTCGTTCTTGAGGGCTTCGATCACGGCCGGGTCAACATTCTCCAAGCCACCGTGCATGCGCGTCAGGTTTTCGACGCGCGTGGCAAAGCCCAACCCTGCGCGGTCGCTGCGGAGCGTCTTATCGAAGAAGCCGACGTACAGATTCCAGGTGGTCCAGTCCTCGACACCGCGAATGCGCGTCAGCCGCGGAATGTAGCGAACCGGCACTTCACTCGGGGCCACCCAGCGTTCGGTGACTATCAGCTTCGCCTGGCTCGCCTCGGTCGAAAGTTGCATGCGAACCGTGGCGACCACCGAAAGCACCACCACGCAGATCGTCACCAGCACCGTCACCGCCAATGCCGTGAGCGTCGTGCGGAGCTTGTTCCGCCCGAGGTTCTTTAGCATTAGCAGGATGAACTTGCTCACGGGAGAGCTCGTCTGAAGGCGGTTGGTGGATCGATCGGCGGATGAGCAGGTGTTTTGTCGGCTGCGGACCAGACGGCCGGCGGCGACACGGTCGCGCCGCCTGCTCTTGCGCTGCTAGCCGGGCTGGTCGACGAGCCCGGCCGAGTTCGACGAAACGGCGACTGGCGCTGCCCGCCGTAGCGGCAGCGGCCGGTTGGCGTCGCAGCGGTCTTCGATCAGCCGGCCGCTGTCGATCCGCAACAAGCGGCGCGTGCGCCCGGCCACGTTCGGATCATGTGTCACCACGAGCAACGTTTTGTGCAATTCCTCCTGCAGCATTTGCAGCAGGTCGAGAATCTCTTTCGATTTCTTGCTGTCCAGGTCGCCCGTTGGTTCGTCGGCCACGATCAACGCCGGGTCGGTCACCAGTGCCCGCGCGATACCCACGCGCTGTTGCTCGCCACCCGAGAGTTGCCCGGGCCGATGATGCTCGCGATGGTCCAGGCCGACGGCCTTGAGCACCATCCGCACGTGATCGCGGCGCCGGCGCGCGGACATATTGGTCAACAGCAGCGGCAACTCGACGTTCTCAAACGCCGTGAGCACGGGGATCAAATGAAAGAACTGAAACACGAATCCCACCGCGTTCGTGCGCCATCGCGCCAGTTGCGATTCGTTCATCGCCGAAATCTCGTTCCCGGCGAAAAAGATGTGGCCGCTGGTCGGCTGGTCGAGCCCGGCAATCAGGTTCAACAGCGTCGTCTTGCCCGAACCGCTGGGGCCGATCAGCCCGACAAAATCGCCGCGCTCGATCTCGAGATTGACCTCGTGGAGCACTTCCACGCATTCGCTGCCGCGGAAATAGTGCTTCACCGCCCGATCGACGCGCACCAGAATTTCGGGCGCCTGACTCACGACGACTCTCCAGCCGATTTTTTAGGCGTCGTGCCGGCAGGCGCGCCTCCAGCGTTCGCGTCGGGGAGTTTCGGGGGACGCACGCGGCGCCCGTCCGTCAACGATTCCGCGCCCGACATCAGCACGATCTCCCCTTTTTGCAGGCCGCTCTTGATCTCGAACTCTTCGCCGTCGCTGGCGCCGAGTTCCACGTTGCGGCGACGCGCCACCAGTCCATCGAGCACGTAAACGTACGACGCGGTCCCCTCTTCCTCGACGACGGCGCGCTTCGGCACGCGCGGCAACCGTTCGGCTGCGTTCGGATTGTCCTTGCGCACGAACAGCACGCGGCAATTCATGTCGACCAGCAAGTGCTCGTCGGGATTGAGTACGCGCACCTTGACGACGACGGTGCCGCGCGCCTTGTTCACCAGCGGCAGAATACGAACGATCTGGCCGTCGTAGGTGTGGTTTTCGTAGGCATCAGGAATCACGCGGCACGGATCGCCCACCGCGATGCGCTGTAAATCGGTCTCTTGCACTTCGACCTCAGCCTCCATGTCGCTGAGGTCGGCCAGCACGCAGAGGCTCTTAATGACCACCTCGGGATGAATCCCTTCACCCTCTTCGCCATTCTTCTCGATCACCGTGGCATCATGCGGCGCGACGAGCCGCGCGTTGTCGACCATCACTTCGGCCTTGCGCAGCAGGGCTTGCGCTTGCTCGACCTGCGCTTCGGCCGCCGCGACCTGTTCCGGACGAGCGCCGTGCTTGAGAAGCAACAGGCTTTGTTCGAAGCTCGCGGCGTTCGCCTTGGCGCTACGATATTCGGTGTTCCGTTGGGTCATTTCGGCGTCGGTGATCACCTGCGGGCTGCGCTCGCGCGTGGCGATGGCCCGCTTAAGGTCCTGATCGGCCTTATCCAATTGATGTTTTGCTTGATCAAATAGCGCCGTGGCCTTGGCAATTTCCTCAGGTAGCGCGCCGTGTTGCAGTTCGTCGAGCTTGCTCTGCCACTGGGCCAGCGTGGCCTTGGCCGATTCGACTTCGGCCTTGAACAGCCGATCGTCGATCTGCACCAGCAGGTCACCCTTTTTGACTCGCTGACCGGCTTCGCACGGGAAGGCGACGATGTACCCCCCCACCCGCGGCGACACGTTGATGCGGCGGCGCGGAGCCAGGTAACCCGTCAAATCCAACAACACGTCGCTGGAATCGCTCGCACCAAAAACGACGGCATCCACCTCCACGGGCGGCTTCTCAAAATAGCCGGCGGAGTTGGCCCACAGGCCGGCCGCCACGATCACGCCGCCGGTCACCCCCAGCCAAAGCAGCATGCGCAGCCAGCGCACGCGCCGACCGCTACCGCGTCGCTCATCCTTGTCGAGGCGTAGTGAGCGCAGTTGTAGCGCCACGGGCTGCTCGGCTGGCGATGCTGGTGCTTCGATCGTGCGCGAGGCGCGCTGTGTTTCGGTTGCCATAGTCGTATGTCCCACGCGGCGCACTAGGCCGGGGTTAAGTCAAATCCAACGTCACCTGGTTGTTGTCTCAGGCTGGCCCCGCGAATCTCAAGCCATGTCCCCCGCCGCTTGCGATACCGCTTCGTACTGACTCCACTTATGCGCACACCCGCCGGGGGCCAATTCCGCCCCAGGCTGCGCAGTCAACGCCAGGATGTGGTCATCGACTCGCAAACTGCTCACAACGAAACGATCACCCGTCGGCAAATACTGAATGAGCAAACAGCCCTCGGCGTCAGCGTCGATCGCGACAAAATCTTTCGGACGTCCTGCCAGGCCGGTCCCCAGCAACTTGCCCACCGCTTCTTTCGCGCACCACAGCCGCGTCGGCCAGCATTCGTCGGGCTGCGTTGCCGATAGCGAGGCCAACAGCGCGGCTTCCGCCTCGGTGGCAAAGTGTGTAACTATCTCGGCGGCCCGAGCGTTGGCCGGCTCCAGGTCGATGCCCACTGGCACTCCTGCAGCCAGGGCGACATAGGTCGTATCGGTGTGCGCTAAGCTGATGAACGGCCATGCCGGATCGCCTGCCGGCTCAAGCACCGGTCGGCCCGCGGCGTCGTGCCCGATGGTCAAATCGGCTGGAAAGGGATACAGCGTACCGTGGGTCTGGTGCCACCACTGCCGAACCGCGTCTTTGGCCGCCACTCGCGAAAACACGAGCTGCCGACGCAGTTTCGTGTTCTCCAGCGCCCAGTACGCCGGCATCTCCTGAGAACTCAAGAATATTCGGGCTGCCCAGTCAGGGTCAACATCCCGGAAATCTTGCTTCGTCGTCAGGGTACAGACACTCCCCGAGGGCAAACCGGGCACGGGCAACACGTCGGCGGTCAGATAATGGCTCGGCAAACGGGTGCTATCGGAGTATTTCTGCGACCATTTCCAGACAAACTCCGTCCAGCCGCTCACGCGGACCCAAACTGAACCTTGCCCATCTTCAATTTCGATGTTCGCGCGTAACTTCTTCGTGTCGGGATCGACCGCCGTGATTTCGACGCGGATCGGCGCCACGGTCCCGATCGGCGGTGTGGGTCGGTAGAATTCCACCTTATCGGCCCCAGTGGGCAGGATGCACTGACTATTGGCCAAGGCCCACAGACCGATGATCTGGCCGATTCCGTCCATCAGACACGGATCGGTGAGCAACAGGGGATCGGGCTTCGACGCGAACAGCCTGTCGGTTGGCCGCACCGCTAGCGCCGCGGAGGCCGCCGGATTGCCTAATTCGTACAAGCCTGCCACGACATGAAACGCCGGGCCGTGGAACATCCAGCGCAGCGGATAGACCTGCTCGGTCGTGAACGGCCAGGCGCCGCCGTCAGGAGCCGCCAGGTCGAAATGCACGTCCTGCCGGTACTCTGACGCCAAGAGCACCGTGACCGAGAAGCTCTGCTTGTCTTCGAAGATCGTCGAGCATTGAATGCGAGCCACGCCGGTTTCCGGGTCCACGCTGGCGAGCCGGGCCTGAATCGTGATGTCGATCCACTGGCAATCGCGCATGCCCACCCAACGATGGCCGCGCACGTTTTCAAAGCCGATCAAGCCCAGCCCAGGGCAAAGGATCGAC
This sequence comes from Pirellulales bacterium, assembly GCA_019745975.1. Taxonomy (GTDB): domain Bacteria; phylum Planctomycetota; class Planctomycetia; order Pirellulales; family JAEUIK01; genus JAIESQ01. Next base: position 19,556 of record JAIESQ010000155.1, on the reverse strand, counting down.
GCCGCCTCGGCCATAAACTCCATGCTCACCGTCAGCGGCAACACCGGCAGGCATTCGTGCACCGGCTTGTTGTTGAACACGAACAAGTGGTCGTTCAGGAACAAGTCCTCGGCCAGATCGAGCCGGCGATGGATCCGCAGTTCTTCGTTCGGCGCCCAGTGCACAATCTCTCCGAGCACGGGCAGTCGCGCCGCCACGGCTGGGTCGATCGTGAGTAGATCGCTTGACGGCTCGCTGCCTGCGAGAGCTTGATTGCTCAGCGGTTCGCTGGCAGCCTCGGTCAGTCGCGCCAGCGGTATCGCCATCGCATCGGGCGGCGGGGGCGCCGCGATTGGGCCACTCGCTGGCGCCGCCGCTGCAGACTGGCCCCCCGCCGCGGGCGCGATCGGCGCCGCGACCTCGGCCGAAAGCTCCGCCGCCAAAGCCACGGTTTGCAAGTCGCGCGCCGGCACGCTCTCGTGGTACAAGGGCGACCAATCGATTCGCAGTGGAATTGCCATCCGCGGCCGAGTCGGCTCTGGCTGCGGCGCGTCGAAATCTAGCGCGCGCAGCCGCCGATACCGGAACAACGGCGACAAGTCGAGCGGCGCCCCGGCCGTGAGAATCGTGGCGCACAGGTGATTCAACTGTGTGAGTGGATTGCGCGTATCGACATCGAGCGCGGCCGTGATAGCGCGGGCCCCCTCAGGCAACAGTCTCTCCAGATGCGCCGCCATGTGTCCGCCGCCAACCTGCACGAACAAGCGCGCGCCATCCTCGTACATCTTGCGAATCGTTTGCCAGATGCGCAAGGGATGGTCGACGTTGAGCATCAGCGTGTCGCGGATGCCTTGCGTATCAGTCGGATACTTTTCCGCGGTGATCGACGAATACAAGTCGACTTGCGGCGGCCGCAGATCAAAGTGCTGACTGCCGTACTCGCTATCCAGCTCGGCGCGCAGATGGCTCAAACCGGGCGTATGAATCGGCGGGTACGGAAGAATCGAAACCAGAATCTGCTCTTGGCGCAGCGTTTCGGCGATCCGCAGCAGGCCATCGCGGTCGCCGCCGAAGATCACGCCCTCGGGCGCCATGTAGATCGCCAAGTAGGTCCCCGGATTGTCGGCCAGGAGCGGTTCGATTTTCTCGGCGCTGGCCCAGGCGAAGGCCAGGCGCTGGCGACCGGCGTTGCGCGTGTCGAGATTGAGCACCCTCCAGAAACTGGGAGCCGTCTCGTGAAAGTCGGCACTCCCCACGACGCACAAGGCGGCCATCTCCCCTTGGCTCTGGCCGGTCACCATGTCCATCGGGATCTTAAAGTCGCGCAATAACACCCAGCCGACCCAGTTGCTGAGCGTGACCCCCATCGCCGCCAGATAGCGCTCGCCCGCTTCCTGCGGCTTGTCGAGATCGTCGTCCACTTTGGGTGGCGCCAACCGCTTCTTCAGTTTCTGCCGGTAGTCTTCCGGCAGGCTGGCGGGCGGACAGAAAATCGAGCTCGTCGGAACCGTGTCCTCGGGATGGCGGTCGCGGTTCTCGAAGAAATCGAACTCCGCACGCACGTCGGGGTAGTGCAGGCAGAGCTCCATCAGGTGATCGGGATAGTTGCCGATCAGCCCGGGGAAGCCCATGCCGGGAAGGATAAAGGCTACCTTGCCTTCGTGCCGCGCTGAGTTGGCCGAGTAGTAGATTTCTGGAACGTCGTCGAACTGGGGTTCGGCCGACAATCCCTCGCGGCAGCGGCCCAGCAGCTTGCGCAGATGTGTCAAATCGTCGGACACCAGCGCCAGCTTGCAGGGCTGGGCAAAGTCCAACTCGCGCGACAGCGACCAGGCAATATCGCCGAGCGTCGCGCCGGTGCCGTCGCTAGCCAGGTAGCGCTCAAGTCGAGCGATCTTGCTCGCCAGCTCGGCGGTCGACGCACCCGTGAACGCCACCAGGTCACTGGCGCGCGGCACGCCGGGATCGAACGGACGCGGCGCGAGCGCCGCGGCGGGGTTGTCGACGACGCGTGACTCGGCCGATGCCGCCGCTTCGCCGGACGGCAACTCGGGCACGCGCACCGTGCTGGCCGTCGCCGGTGCCGCCACTTCTTCCAAAATCACGTGCGCGTTGATGCCGCCAAAGCCGAACGCGTTGACCCCCGCTCGCCGCGGACCTAACGCCGGATTGTGAATCCACGGGCGAGTCTGCGTCACCATGTAGAACGGACAATCGGCCAGCTCTTCGCGCGGCTGCTCGCAATTGAGGCTCGGTGGGATAATCTTGTTCGACAATGCCAGCGCTGTCTTGATGAAGGCCGCCATGCCGGCCGCCGGCATCGTATGACCGATCATCGACTTGACGGTCCCCATGGCGCGCGCCGTGGGGGGCTGGTTGCTGCGCCCATAGAACGACTTGACGGTTTCGATCTCGACCTGATCGCCGACGATCGTTCCGGTGCCGTGCAATTCGAGCAACCCGATGCTGTCGCGATCGACGCCGGCGTCGCGATAGGCGTTCTCGAGGCAGCGAATCTGGCCGCCGCTGGCCGGCGCGAGCACGTCGACGTCTTTGCCGTCGCTGGCCGAGCCAACCCCTTTGATTACCGCATACACCTCGTCGCCGTCGCGCAGCGCGTCTTCCCAGCGCTTGAGCACGACCGCGCCTCCGCCTTCACCCACCAGTAGGCCGTCGGCCCGCCGATCCATGGGGCGAATCGTCCGCGTAGGCGAAAGCGCGCCCAACCGCGTGAACACATACAGGAACGAGGGGGTCATGCTCAAGAACAAGCCCGACGCCACGGCCAGGTCGCTCTGCCCGGTGCGTAGCCGCCAGACCGCCTGCTCGACCGCCAACAATGACGACGCACACGCCGCGTCGACTGCGTAAGCCGCCCCGCGCAAATTAAGGCGATTCGCGGCCCGGCTCGCTGAAATGTTCGACACCGCGGTCGACACATTGTCGATGTCGCGCGGCGTACATGCCCGGCGCAAGAACGCTTCGATCTCGGCGCGCTGCCGATCGATCAGGCCTGGAAAGCCGCGGGTGACCATCTCCAGGACCATCTCGAACATCTCGGCCCGCAGCGTGAGCTCAACGAGCTTGCCGGTAGGGTAGGCGCCGCGGCCCATGATCAGGTCGGTGCGCTCGCGGACTGGCGCGCTCTCGGCGATCTTCGCGTCGCGCAGCGCCTCGTCGATCACGTGCAGCATGAAGAACTGATCGGGATCCCCATGCCGGACCAGGTTCGGCAACACGCCATAGGGAACCGGATCGAAGAGCACGTCATCCCCCAGGAAGCCGCCGCGGCTGAAGGGAATGAACGCGTCGTGATCGGCGGGGAAGTCGAAGTTCGGGTGGAACCGCCACCGCTTCTCAGGCCGATCGCTAATGCAATCGACGCCGCCAGCCAGGTTCGCCCAATACTCGCGCAGGTTCCGCGCCTTGGGAAAAATGCACGCCATCCCGACGACGGCGATATCCCGCTCAATTTGCATGTCGCCGTGTCCTACTCCGCGTGGCCCATGGCTAACATCCGCTCCACGCTTCCCGACACCACGACTTCGGCACTGCGGCGGCGCGAGCGCTCGATCTCGCGAGTGAAATACTGCACGCCGACATCGATCGGAATCATGTCGAACCCGACCGTGGCGTACATGCGTCGCAATTCGTCGGTCACCATGCCGCCATCCCAAGGCCCCCAGTTCATGGCCACGACCTTCCCCGGCCAACGCGCGTCGAGGTAGTTCGCGAGCTTGTTCAGAAACTCGTTCGCAGCGCTGTAATCGACTTGCCCCGCATTGCCAAACCGGCCGGACACCGACGAGAAAAAGACCAGGAACTTCAGCCCTTCGGGTCGCAGCTTTTCGGCCAGCACTGTGGCGCTGGTGACCTTGGTGCGGAACACGTTGGCGAACGAATCGGCAGTCTTGTCGCGAATCCGTTTGTCTTCGACGATGCCGGCCCCGTGCACGACCCCGTCGATCCGCCCGTAACGCGCGTACAGGTCGTCGAGCAAGCCCGACAGCGCCCCGGCATCCCGCACATCGAGCGCCAGGTACTCAACCTCGGCGCCGGCGGCCCGGCAAGCTTCCACATTAGCACGAATCTGGCGATCTTTCAGGAGGCGGGCGATCTGTCGCTCAATGTCGGCCGGAACAACGCGCTGGCCGCTCGATTTCGCGGCCGCCAGCAGATGCCGGCGCAGCTCGGCGGGCGTTTTCCCAGCAACTTCGCTCGGCTCGGGGCCAGGGAGCGGCGAACGTCCCACCAAGACCAACCGCGGCTGCCAACGCTCGGCGAGTGCCTTGGCGACGTCGGCGGTGACCCCATACGCTCCGCCGGTCACCAGTACCACCGATCCGGGCTCGAGCACCAAATCGCTGGCGTCGTGCTGGACGGGATCTTTTTCGAGCTTCAACTGCCAGCGTCCTTGACGGCTCAGCCCAACCTCGACGAGCGGATCGCCCGCCGCCAGTTCAGCGAGCAATTGCGCCGCCAGCGAGGCAGGCGCCAGCCCAGCGTCGACGTCGATCGATTTGACCACCAGCTTCGGGTTCTCGCGCAGCAGGGTCTTGGCGATGCCGATCGTGGGAGCAGCCGTCAGGGCGGCTTTGCGTTCCGAATCGACGCCAAACTTACCGCCGAGCGATGTGAGATTGATGAACCAACCCCCTCCTTCCTCAGCGCTCGTTCGCAAATCGCTCTCGAACTCTTTCACCACATTGAACGTCCACAGCGACACAGCCAGCGGAGCGTCGGCAGCGGGCCAGCCGGCGTGGCAGAACGGCTCGCTGAGCCCGAGAAAATTGAAGACCGCGCCGACCGGTGCGTCGTCGGCGGCCACCAGCAGGCGATGCAGTTCAGCCAGCGACTCCGGCGATTCGAGATCGGCTTCGTAGCGATCGGTCTGCACGCGCCGCATCGCCGGCCCCGGCACGACGAAGCGTACGCGGTAATCGTCGGCCGACAGCGCTGCGGCCACGGCCGAAGTCAGCTCGCGCGCCTCACCCAGAATGAGGACTAAGTGACGCTTTGGAAATTTTTTTTTGCGCCGTTGCCATCCAGCGGTGCCTCGACCGCGGAGAGCGAATAGCGATCGACGCTTGCCGCGGCGCCATTGCCAGATGGTGCATTTGCGGCGACGCTGCTGGCGCTCGCGGCCGCCGCGCCGCCGCCGCTGACAAATGCTTGGTGGCGACGGGCGTACGCATTGATGATGTCGCCCAGAGTCTTGAGCTTGGTGAACTCAGTGAGCCGTTCTTCTTCGTCTTGTCCTTCGTCGGCGAAATAGGCGTGATAGGCCTTCAAGTTGCTGAAGATCTCGACCGTCTTGATCGAATCGATCCCCAAGCCCGCTTCCAGCGGCAATTCCACGTCGAGCATGTCGGTCGGATAGCCGGTGCGCTCGCTGACGATCGCCAACAGGTCAGCACGGAATTGCTCGACCGACGGCGGACCATCGGACGCGACCGCTGTCGCCGGCGCTGCACTCTTCGCCTGGCCATTCGCTCCGGTGTGCGACGACGCGGCTGAGCCATTGGCCGAACCATTGGTGCCATGCGCATGACCATTCGCAGCCACGGGGACCGCAACGGGCGCGGGGGCTGCAACCGCGGGAACCGCGGCGCGAGGCGTTGCTGCGACCGGAACTGCCGCCGCAGGGGCCGGCATCGCCGGTTGGGGTGCAGCCACCTGCGGAGCCGCCGGCACGGCCACGGGCGGACGCGCCACGGCCGCGGCCGGTGCAACGCGCACCGCCGCGCCAAAGGCACTTGGCGGCGCGACGCTCGGCACGCTCACCGCGGGAACCGAGAGGGTCGCTGGTTGGCTGGCTACCGCGGCCGGTGCGCTCAACGAGGCATTGGCCGGCACGGCCGCTCCACTTGTCAGGCAGTGCAACAACATGCGCTCTTGAGTTTCCAAGAACCGCTCGACGAGCCGCTGCTGCGAATACTGCACTTCCAGCAGCAAGCGTGTCGTGGCCTGTAATTCGGCGAACATCCCCGCCCCACCCGTCGCCGGGCTGGAAGACTGCGGGACATGGCCGTTGGCTTCACCACTCGTTGGCATCATGGCAACTGACTTCCTCGAAGAACTCACTGGGGTGGAGACCAAGATCCTATTCTGCCCTGATCCTGCATGGGACGGAAGCGCCTCGCGCGAGATAAGAGTTGATTCCCGCACCCCCATGCTGCTGCCAGCCGCGGTCGCCGCCGGCGAAGGCGCTGTTTCGCCACGGGGCGCTGTTACAGGTGTCGCGACCGCTACAGGGGCCAAGGTCGGAGCGGCGGCCGGTGGCGTGGCAGTCGTCGCGCTGGCGGTAGCGCCCCCGGTGATCGCCACCGGGGCCGGTGCGGCGATCTTCGCGGGCGTCGACACCGCGGCGACTGCCGGCGCTTGTGACCAGTTTTCCGATCCGCTCGCGTCGCGGATCACGGCCGTCGAGCGTCCCGGCTGCGAGGCCACGGTCGCCGGCTCGCTCGATGTGCCCTTCGCTCCGAACTTCGCCCGTAGCCCTTCTCCCTTGGGTGTCTTTCGCACGGGCAGCGGCGTGATCGGCGTACATTTCGTCGGGCCGACGATCCAGTCCGACGGCTTGGGGTGCGCCTCGCGGTGTACCGCCGCGAAGTACTCGGCGACCGATTGCGCCGCCAGCCCGCGGCCGCGATACCAATTGGCCACTTCGACCTTCAAGCTGAGGACCGCCAGTTGGCCGAGCACGTGTGCGAGTTGCGTGAAACCTTCGCGCCCCGGGGCGTCGATCGCCAGTGCGGTTACCGGCTCCCCTTGCAAGACGCGCGATACCAGCCCGCTGAGCACTTTGCCGGGACCGACTTCCAAAAACACCTGCGCGCCATCCCGATAAAGTTGGCGAACTTCTTTTTCCCATAGCACGGGCTCGTCGAAGTGCCGGGCCAGTAACTGTCGGATGTCGTCCGGGTTCGACGAATGCCGCTGCGCCGTCGTGTTGCTGTAAACGGGCAGATTCGGCGAATGGATCTCGATTTCGCGGAAGTGAACGGCCATCTTCTCGGCGCTGCGATGCAACAGCGGCGAATGAAATGCCGCCGACACCGGGATGCGCTTCGCCCGCAATCCCATTTTGGTGAGCTTCTCGACCGCCGTGGCGATCACGGCTTCGGAGCCGGCGATGATCGTCTGGTCAGGTGCATTGAGATTGGCAAGCGTGGCGTCGATCTCGAGCTCTTTAAGCGCGGCCTGCGTCTTGAGGGCGTCGGCCTGCACGGCCACCATTCCGCCGGGGACTTCCTTCGCGGCCTCGGCGCAAACCTTGCCGCGAATCGCCGAAATCCGCAGCAAGTCCTGCCGCGATAGGCAACCCGCTGCAAACAACGCGACGTGTTCGCCGTAGCTGTGCCCGGCCACGGCCCCTGGGCGCACGCCGAACCGCTCGAGCAATTCGGTGGCGAACAGCTCCACTGCGCCCAGCGCGGGCTGTGCCACGCGCGTGTCGCTCAGCGCCGCGAACAACCGTTGCGACTCGGCTTCATCGAACACCGGGCGCGGATAGATATAACGCGACAGCGGCTCCGGCAGGTACTCCGCCAGCCAGCGGTTGGCGTCGGTCAAGAGCTCGCGTCCCCACGGGCTGCCGATCATCAGGTCGCGCAGCATGTTGATGCCCTGCGACCCCTGGCCGGGATATAAGAAGCAGACTTGCTCCGGCTGCACCGGCGACGCCTCGGAGTAGTAAATCCCGGTGGGGTCGGACAGTGCTTTGCGCTCGGGAAGCAATTGCAGCGCCCGACTCAGTCGCTGTCGCAGTTCGTTGGCGCTCGAGGCCACGATCGCCAGCCGGCAATTCGAGCTCGGAAATGCTCGGGCAGCCTCGTCGTGCAGCACCGCGGCGCCGAGGGGAGCGAGCCTGGCCGTCGGGTCGTTGGCCAGGCGGTCGTGCAATTGCCGCACGGCTTCGACAAGCTCAGCTTTTGTTTCGCGCTGCCAGGCAAACAACTCGGCCGCGCGCGGCGTCAGATCGTCTTCCTGTGCGGCGTGATAGTTCCCCGTGTACTCCTCGAGCACCACGTGAAAGTTCGTGCCGCCGAAACCGAACGCGCTCACGCCGGCCCGCCGCGGCGCCTCAGCCAATTCGCCGATCCAAGGACGCGTTTCGGTGCTGATGTAGAACGGCGTCTGCCGGAAATCGACGCGGCGAGTCGGCGTGTCGACACCGATCGTCGGCGGCAGCACGCCATGCCGTAGCGCCAGCACCGTCTTGATCAAGCTCGCCATGCCGGCCACCGTCTTGGTGTGGCCGATCATCGACTTCACCGAACCGACCCCCACGAACTGCCGTTCGCCGCTGTGTCGTGAGAATACTTCCGTAAGTGTCGTTAGTTCGGCGCTGTCTCCCACCACGGTGCCGGTGCCATGGGCTTCCACCAGCGAAACCGTGGCCGGCGATACCTGGGCGTCTTCATAGGCCCGGCGCACGGCCCGAGCCTGCCCCGGCGGATGTGGCGCCGTGAGGCTGCGGTTCTTGCCGTCGCTCGAAGCGCCAATCCCCTTGATCACGGCATAGATCTTGTCGCCGTCGCGCTCGGCGTCGGCCAACCGCTTGAGCACGACGCAGGCAATTCCCTCGCCGAGCCCGATGCCGTCGCCAGCGTCGTCGAACGGCCGCGACCGCCCGTGCGGCGACAGGGCGTGCGTCTTCGAGAAGCACATGTAGCAGAACGGGTTGTTCGTGGCATCGGCGCCGCCGACCAGCATCATGTCCGACGTGCCGGAGCGCAACTGCTCGATGGCCGCGTGCAGCGCTGCGAGCGACGCCGCGCACGCCGCGTCAACCACGTAATTCGGACCGTTGAAGTTGAACTCGCGCGCGATCCGTCCGGCGACCACATTCAGCAAGAAGCCAGGGAACGAATCCTCGGTCCACTCCGGCAGTTTGCTCTCCAGGCTGGCGTACAACCGCTGCTGCGCTTCCTCCGACAAGCCTTCCGCCATCGGCAGGTAATGCCGCATCATCGTGCGGAAGCTATAGCTCGTGCCCAGCTCGTGCGAGCCCGCGCAGGCGAACAGCACCCCGGCGCGCTCCCGCGGGAAATCGCGGCGGTCGTAGCCTGCGTCTTGCATGGCTCGCGACGCCACCTCGAGTGCCAAAAGTTGCAGCGGCTCAATGCTCAGCAGGCTCGCCGGCGGAATGCGCCACTTCATCGGATCGAAGACCATCGAGCCGAGGAAGCCACCCCACTTCGAGTACACCTTGTCCTCGGCGAAGCGGTCCTCGTCGAAGTAGTCGTCGGCGTTCCAGCGATCGGCCGGCACCACCTCCACGGCGTCGATGCAGTTGACGATGTTCTCCCAATACTGTCGCAGATCGTTGGCTTGCGGGAACATGCACGCCATGCCGACCACGGCAATGTCCGGCGACTTGGGAGGTAGCACTTCTGGATCGGGCTGCCAGGGCAGGCGCCGCGCGGCCAGTTGCTCGAGCAGCTTCATGCCCCCCGACGAAATCTCGTGCAGGTCAACCGCAGCAGGTTGATTCGCCGACTTCTCCCCGTCGACCAGCAAGCCGATCCTCATGCCCCGTGCCGCCAGCGGCGCCGACATCGCGCCCACCATGGCCGCCGCCAACGGGCTTGCGGTACCGACTGCGAACACAACGTGAAAATCCTCCGGCCGATCGGTTTTCACTTCGGCCAAATGATTGATCGCGGTTTGCCAGAAAGCGAGATTCGGCTGCGCGTTGTGCTCCCCTGCGAAATCGGTCATTCCCCCGAGCACGAACTTGCATGCCGTCGTGTCGAGCGCTGTCGAGAGCTCGTGCGTGGTTCGGACACGCACGTAGGCCGCCACCCGCTGGCTCTCGAGTTCTGTCGCCAGGGCCGCTTGGCCGGCGTCCAACAAAACCGTCGACGGGGCTAGTGCGCGGACCGCGACCAGTTGCTCGTCGCGAATCTCGGCGGACGCAGCATCGAGCAAGCTCACGCCCCAGGCGCGCTCGGCGATCCGCTCCTTAACGGCTGTGAGGCGTTGTTGTGCGTCGGACTGGCGAGCTTCGCCCAGCGCCAGGATCGGCAAGCCACCCGCCTCGGCAACCGCTTCACAGGCTGCCGCCGCGTCGTCGGCCAAGGCAACGACCTGCAGCACGGGATAGCGCGTTGCCAGAGCTTCGGCCAGCGGTGACTCCGGCGCGATCGCTCGTGCCGATCGCGCCACACGCAGGTCTTCTTCAATGCGCCGGCGATAGGCCTGCACGATGCCGGCGACATTCACATGGGCTGCCGCGAGCGATTGCGCCAGGGAAATCTCCATCCCTAGCGGCGTGAGCGGCTCCCCGGCCGTGCCGACTCCTTCGAGCAGCAGCGAACGCAGCGGACCCTGCCAGTTCTGTCCCGACGCGAGCGCTCCCTCGAGCTGACTGACGGCCTCTCGTCCCTCAAGCGAATGCAGGCGGTAGCTGCAACCGGCGCCCCCCACCACAAACGTCTCGTCGCCGTTCGTCCGCGACCAGGCTTGCCGTTGTGCAGCGTCGAATGGGGCCTCCGGGGCCAACCAAACTTGTTCGCGCAACACGACTCCCGCGGCGCCGGCCAGAATGGCCGCGGCGGCAGCGTCGGGGCCCACCCCCCCTTGAATCCAGATTGGAATTGCCTGGCTGGATGCCGACTGGCTTAGCGATGTGCCGGCGCCGGACCTCGTGACGTCACCCAGCGGCTCTCGAAGCTCCGCAATTAGCGTGAATGCCGACTGTCGGCCGACGCGTCCGGCCGCCTCGCAACCCTTGACCAATACCGCATCGAATCCGGCTTCGGCCGCGGCAATCGCCTCGGCCCTGGAACCAACTTCGAGGATGACGCGATCGGCAAGCTCCTTGGCTTCGGTCAGCAGCCTCTCTAGGCGCAAGCCCAGGGCACCATCATCGGTCAGTTCAAATGCTCCCCCCAACACCAGCAAAGGGCAGCCGCGGGAACCCAGCACATCCGAGAGACCCACCAGGCTGGCAGTCTCGGCGCCGAGCGTGTCCCAGCGGATCCCCCAGAGGTTGCCAGGGCAAACTTTGCCCGCCACGGCGTCGATTGCCGCCTGCTGCTCGGGCACCGCGAACCCGTAGCCCAAATCCAGGACGCCGATCGCCCCCGCCCGAGCGGCCGCAATCGCCAGGGGCGCGCTCAGGTCGTGAGACGGCGTGACGACCAGAATCGGCAATACCCGGCTGCTGTCCCGCACTCCAACTCCTTGCGTCGTAACGGGTATTCGAAAACTGCCAGTGCTACAACCGCAAGCCAATACAGGGCTAATTCGAGGCTAATCGGCTACCGCAGATTCAGCAACGGTCACGATCGCTGTGCTAGCCTTTTGGAGCACACAAGGCGTTAGCGGCGCCGGATGACAGGCAGTATGCACCGCGATACATCCTCTCACCCGTCAGCTCTTGCGATCGCAAGAGGGGACCCTGCCGGAAGAAGGATGTGAGCAACGCAGCGCCCAGCCCCAGCGCGCATTGCGTCGATTTCTTGTACCCGGTTAAACCCGCGAAAGTTTCTAAAATTCAGTCCCTAGGGGGTAGTTCGACGACAAGCCAAGCGATTCGCGGTACGACCAGAGCTGAGTGCGCCAGGCACGTTAGCTTTTTTCAAACCACACTGTCGTCCGATTAGCGCATCGGACGATCTCGAACAAACACACGTAACCTATTTCAGCACAACGAGTTTCGCTTCGTATGGAAGCGTGCGACAAGCAAGGCCGGCTATTATCATGACTTCACTTTTGCGCGCCGTCAATTAGCTTTTCGATCATTCACGGCATGTTGTTGTGAACTTCATTTTATTCCTCGCTGCGCGGAGAAATGACCCCCGGCCGACCAGCGGAAGGCCGGGAGCCCTATTCTGGAATGTTCCAGTTGGATCATTCACTGCGCAGCTATCAATAATCTTCGCGACGTACACGCGTTCGCACCCGCCCGCTCGACCCCAAAGCGGCGAGCCGATACGCTGATCTCCCCAAATCCGCTTCCGCGAGTCGCCGCCAACTCGCTGGCCTTGGAAATCGCCGCGTGCAGGCCTTCTTTGTTTCGCTGGGCAGTCTCGGGGATACGCTCCCTTTCATCGTCTGGGGGAAGGCGCTGTCCGAGCGCGGCCACGACGTCACGCTCCTGGTCAACGGACACTATCAGCGCCAGGTCGAGGAGGCTGGGCTCAACTTCGCCGCCACGCTCACCGCCGCCGAGTTTCAGGATTTTGCCTTACAGCAGCGAACGCAATCGCCGGCAGAAGCAGGCCGCGCGATGGCGCAAATCCTTGTCGACAAGATTCCCCAGGTCTACGAATACCTGGCCGAGCGATATATCCCGGCCCAGACGGTCGTTGCCGGCCAGGGCTACGCTTTCGGTGCCCGCATCGCACAAGAGGTGCTCGGCATCCCGACCGCGACCGTCCACCTGCAGCCGCTCTGGCTGCGCAGCACGGCCGACTCGCCCGACTTCCCCGCCTGGTGCCCCCGGTTCCTGCCGCGCGCTGTCGATCGCTTCGCCGACCTGATTGCCGACCGCTTTCTTGCTCCGCAAACGAACCGCTTTCGCGCGCAGTTTGGTCTCGCCCCCGCCAAGCGGATGATGAAACACTGGTGGAATTCGCCCGACTGCGTCCTGGGGCTCTTTCCCGAGTGGTTTGCCGCGCCGCAAGCCGACTGGCCGGCCAACGTGACCCTACCCGGCTTCGTCCTGGAGCGGGAGCAACCACCGCTGGCCGACGAGTTGGCGGCGTTTGTCGACAGCGGCGAGGCCCCCTTGGTCTTCACGCAAACGGCCGAAAAACCTGAAGTCCGCGACTTCTTCGCGGTTTCCGCGGATGTGGCACGCCGGCTTGGTCGACGAGCGGTCTTCGTCGCCCCCAACGCCGATCTGGTCCCCGCGGGTCTGTCTGCCGAGATCCTGGTCGTCAATTTCGCGCCCCTCGCGCGGCTGCTCCCCCGCGCGGCGCTGCACGTGCATCATGGCGGCATCGGTACCATCGCCTACACGTTGGCCGCCGGCGTCCCGCAGCTCACTGTCCCCATGGTCTACGATCAGCCGAACAACAGCCTGCGACTGGCCCGGCTCGGTGTGTCGACGAATCTGCCGCCAAAAAGCTATCAGCCCGCGCGCGTCGAGACCGAGATACGCCGCTTGCTGGCGTCCACCGATGTGGCGGTCCGTTGTGCCGAGTACGCCGAGCGCATGCGCCACGAACAGGGTGTCGAGCGGGCGTGTCGCGCGCTGGAAGACCTGGTGTCTCGGACCGCGACGCGGACGGCCGAAGCGCATTAGCTTGAAATCGCCGGCAAGACTACGATTCAGTTGTGTCGACGAATCCTGCGTCCAGCGCGGCGCCGGCTTGACTGCCAGCGGCTGGCCATGACCGCAATTCGTTCCGAGCTTGAACTCCGTCGCTACGCCTTGCCGGCGTGGCTCGGCTCGGTGCTCGCGCACGGGTTGCTGGTGCTGCTCGTGGCCATACTGCTGCGCGATACTCTTCCTGGCGCGGCCCACGAAGAAGTGCGTACCGTGGGCCTGGCGCTCAAGCACGCCGACGACCAGCACGAGCACTTCACCGACGAGGCCGACGCGGCTGGCGACGCAGCCGACCGTGACGCCCAGCCACAATTCGACACCTCGCGCAACGCCGCGCCCGCTTCCGATCTGACAGGCTTGGCCGACGGCCCGCCCAGCGACCCCACCGCGCTCTTGCCCGCCGTGACCAAGCCGGCCGCTCCTACGATCGGCCCCGGCGCCCCAGCGAGCGGCGCGCTGCCGGGAGCCACCGGGCTGACAGCCGGGCCTGCCGCCAGCCGCAGCGTCACCAAGGGACGCGCACGTACCGGCGTGTTCGGCGTGCAAGGCGAGGGCTACAAATTCGTCTACGTCTTCGATCGATCGGGCAGCATGGGGGGCTCGGGCCAGTCGTCGCTGGCCGCCGCCAAGATCGAGCTGCTGGCCAGCATCGATCGGCTCGAGCCGCAACACCAGTTTCAGATCGTCTTCTACAACAATCGGCCCGAGGTGCTCGACATCATCGGCCGCGGACGGCTTGTCTTCGCTACCGATCAGAACAAGGCGCTGGCTCGCAAGTTCATTGCCGGCATCGCGGCCGATGGTTCGACCGACCACGAAGACCCGCTTTTGTTGGCGCTGAGACTTCAGCCTGATGTGATCTTCTTCTTGACCGACGCCGACGAGCCCTCGCTGAATGCCGCACAACTAGAGAAAATCCGCCGGCTCAACGGCGGCGTCACCTCAATCAACACCATCGAGTTCGGCATCGGACCCGACTTGCGGCAGGAGAACTTTCTGGTGCGGTTGGCGCGGGAAAACGGCGGGCAGCATATCTACGTCGACATGCTGAGCCGCCGTCAGGGCGAGAAATGAGGGGGCCATGACACATCGCCAGCCGATCGCGCGCCTCCCCAGGCCCGCGATGCTCTCAACCGCGCTGGTCTGCTGGCTCGCCGTCGCCGCGGCGGCTGAAGATGTCGTGATCCTCGGCCGTCCCTCGAAGAACGACGCGCGCACGCGTGTCGCCGGCGAAGTGCTTGATTTCACGGGGCGCGGCCTGCGGCTGCGGGTGGCCGGCGGTCGCGAGGTCGAATACCCGGCCATGCAAGTCCTGCGCGTTGAAACGAATCGCATACCGCAACAGGCGGAGGGGGACAAACTCTACTCTCAGGACGAGTTCGCCGCCGCCGAAGACAAATACCGCGCGGCGCTGGCCCATGAAGAGCGCGCCTGGGTGCGGCGCGAACTCTTGGCCGCCAGCGCCCGCTGCCAGCGCGAACTAGGCAACTGGCCCGCCGCGGCCAGGTTGCTTGCCGGCCTTGTCGCTTCCGATCCCGATACGTGGTACCTCGACGTCGCGCCACTGGCCTGGGAGCCGGCGCGCAACGCCGGTTCCGAAAAAACCATCGAAGAAACCGTCGCCGCCGACATGCAAGCGGCCACGTCCGAGTGGCTGGTTGCCGACAAACCGCCGGCGCTGCAGCTCATCGCGGCCAGTTGGCACCTCGATGGCGCACGCCAGCAAGATGCCGTCGCCATGCTGAATCGACTCGCCCAAACCCCCGCGGGCCCAGCCACGTTGTTGGCGAGTTTGCAAGTCTATCGTTTGCACTTCAGCGCCCTCTCGCCCCAGGTGCTCGACGGCTTGCAGGCGCGGCTCGAAAGCCTAGCGATGCCGATGTCGGCGGGCGGTTGGTTGCTCGTCGGTCGCGGTGCCTCGCGGCTCCAGCTTTACGACCGCGCCGCGCTGGCCTGGCTGCGAATTGCGGCCCTTTATCCTGAGCAACGAAACCTCGCCGCGCGCGGCATGCTCGCCGCGGCCGACGCCCTGGCCGCCGCCGACCACCAGGACGAAGCGATCCGGTTGTGTCAGCGGGTGGCTGCGGAGTATGCTCGCCTCGACGCCGCAGGCGACGCGAAAGCACGCCTGGCCGCTCTGCGTGCCAAGGAAGAGGCCCCGCCGTGACGCACGATTTCTGGGACATCGCCTTGGCCGGCGGCACGGTCGGCTACCTGATTCTCATCCTCTCCATCGCGGCGCTGGCCCTGGCCATCGAACAAGCCATCACTTTGCGCGCGACGGTGCTCATGCCCGACGGGCTCGCAGCGCGCGTGCGCGAGCAATTGGCTGCCGGTCAGATCACGCCCGCGATCCAGCAATGCAAGCTGCAGCCGAGTGTGCTGGGTCACGTGCTCGCGGCCGGCTTGAACGAGGCCGACGCCGGTTGGCCGATCGCCGAAAAAGCCATGGAAGACGCCGCCGCCGAACAAAGCGCGCGGCTGATGCGCAAAGTCGAGTATCTCTCCGTCATCGCCAACCTGGCGCCCATGCTCGGGCTGCTGGGGACGGTGATCGGCATGGTAGTCGCCTTTCGCGAAGTGGCCCAGTCGCAAGGAGCCGCCCGCGCCGCCGACCTGGCCGAAGGCATCTACCTGGCGCTGGTCACCACGGTCGAAGGTCTGATCGTGGCGATCCCCACGCTGGGTGTCTTCGCCTGGTTTCGCAGCCGCGTCGAGCAACTGTTCGCCGAAGTCACAGCGCAAGCGCAGCAGGCGACCGCTCCGCTCCGTCGACAACCGGGGCGCGCCGCGCCGCTACCGCCCCCCCGCGCTTCCGTCGTCTAACGGTTCGCAGAGCATACTGTAGCCGGGGTCTGCGACCCCGGACCGGCCTCACAGAGGCCGGCTACAATCCACCCACGGTGGTCTAAGGGTTCGCCAGACTAGTTCGGAGCCTCGGCGCGATGCGCACCCCGACCAGCCAACGTCGCTCGGCGATCGCCTTCAACATGACGCCGATGATCGACATCTCTTTCCTGCTGATCATTTTCTTTATCGTGTCGAGTCACCTGGCGCAACAGGAAGTTCTGCTCGAGCTCGATCTGCCCGACGCCGCCAGCGCGGCCGACGGTGCCCACGATGTCGAACGCCGCCTGGTGATCAACCTCTTGCCCGATGGCTCAATCATGGCCGCCGGGCGCCAAGTCGATCTTGCGCAGCTCGAAGAGCTGATCCGCCAGGAACGGCGCCGGGCCGGCCCCGACGTCGAAGTACGCATCCGTGGCGATCGCGCCGCCCCGTACGCCCGGGCCGCGCCGATCCTGGTCGCCTGCACCAAGGCGGGCGTCTGGCAGGTCACGTTCGCCGTCCGCCCCCGCGAGTAAACATTCTGTAGCCGGGGTCTGTGACCCCGGACCGGCCTCGCAAAGGCCGGCTACAACATTCAAGACACCGATGCGTACGCCGCAGTTGCACCGCGACAGTCAGCGCGATTTCGACGTCAACATGACGCCGATGATCGATGTCGTCTTTCTATTGCTGGTGTTTTTCGTCTGCACGACTGACTTCCGCGCCATCGAGTCGCTGCTCCCTACGCCACTCAAAGCCTCTGGAGCTACCGGGGAAGCCGTCGATCCCCCGCAGGACCCGCCCGAGCTCGAAGAGCTCGAGCCCATCGTCATCAAACTGTCGTTGGCTGATGGGCAGCCGCGTTGGCAACTCAACGCGCGCGTCTGTCGCGAACCAGCGGAGCTGCACGACACGCTCGCGAAACTGGCGGCACTCGAACGGCGCCTGCCGGTCATTCTCGATATCGACGGCGACGTGCCGCTCGGCGTGGCCATCGACCTCTATGACCGCTGCCGGCTGGCGGGTTTCGAGCGCCTGCGGTTCGCGGCCCCCGCCCCGGCCGACGAGTAGCACGCGCCGGGGACTGTCCCGTTGTTCGCTCTGCGATGGAACAAGTTAGCCGCGGAGCTTGCTCCGCGCGCTAGCTCGCGCGGCTCCGTGACAAGATGTCCCCGCGACCACCGAATCTAGAGGTATCGTAAGAACCGTCGTGCCACCAATCCCGAATGGACTCAACTATTTCATACGCATGTAGAGGTGTTGAAGCGGTTCGCAGGGCGTCAACAATCAGATCCGCAAGTCGCTTTCGATCCGCCACCTTAGTCCTCGATGCGCACGATCACGAATTGCGATTCGTCGAATTCCAAGTTGTGCGCAACGTTAACCCGCACTTACTACATCACAAACTTCGGCGCACTCACTTCCCCGAGTGTGACTGACACACGAGCGTGCAGATCGTCCCAGCCGCGCGAAACGTATGCCTGCAAATGTGCCTCGCGCGCGGCAGCATGTCCGTAGACCAAGCGATACGCTTCCGGCATCAAATACCGCAGCAGTGCTAGCCACTGCGACCAGTTCAACAGCAGCGGATTTTGCGTCACTGCAATCGTGCCGGCATTGATCGCCGCGGATGTGGCGTGTGCGACGAAGAGCATTCGCCCCAAAGCGCGCCCGCGAAGTGCTGGCAGTGCTCCAAGCTCGTCGGTCTCCTGCCCCCAGCGTCGCACGACGAAGAATCCGCGGACCAGCACTTCGATCAGGACGGTTGGGATCGAGCCCGCCAGAAAATGGCGAAAGTCGTAGCCGGACGCGTACATCGCCCGCGCTAGTTCCGCGATGGTGCGCTGCCGCGGACCGATGCGGCCGAATCGCAGGAATCCCGCCAGTGGCATCAAGGGGGCCGGCAATCCTGCCGGCGTAGCGACATCCGACAGCAGGTGTCCGCCCACCTTTGCCAACGCTTCGAAAAGCGCGACAAACATGCCCTGGCCTGCCAGCAGCGGATCAAAGCCGCGACTCGATTGCACGATCAGCGACCCGTCGCTCCCGATGGCCGTGAACGTGCCGCGCAGCACGTCGGCAACGCCGAAAACCCATCCCAGAATCGGATCGTGCCCGAGCGATTGAAGCCTATGTGAGCGCGGCCCCAGACCCGGCACGGCCAGCTCAAGGCCGTAATTCGTAGCGGGATCGAAAGGCACCGGGAAATCCCGCTCAAGTGCGTGAATAGTCTCGTCCGGCAACAGTGTACCGAAGCGGTCGCGCACCTGGTTCGACAACCAACCACCCTTTGCACCTTCCGTGCCGAGCAGTCCGCGGTGCCGCGGCACATTCACCAGAAAGAAGCTTGCGATGCCGGCCAATGTCCCCGCCAGCGCAGCCCCCACGTAGTCGTAGGCGTCCGGTTGCGCCGCGTCATCGAACTCGGTGGCCACCAGTCCTAATTCGGCCAGGATGGCGTCGATCGCATCGGCCGGCAAGATATCGGTAACGTCCACGCACGACGGATCGAAGTTGAGGGCGTCGCGATAAATGTCGTCCCAACTGCGCAGCTTTGGCGCGGGGAATGGCGTGCCAAGTGTCGTGGGCTGTAAATCGTGCGCCTCCAAGCTCGGTAATGCGCCCAATTCTCCCAACAGCGCGCTCGCTTCGGAAATCAGTTGGTCGCCGGCGGCTGCGGTCGCCGCCGCTTGCTCGAGTGCCGCGCGTGCTTGCGCTTGTTGATGGCGGACGACTTTGAGCGACGCTTGTTCAAGGTCGTCGTGATCGTAGGCCCTAGCCGCCATCAGGCTGCCTCCACGGCCGTGTCGATTTTGAGATTGCGGATCGCACCCCGAAGTTCCGCTAAGATGCCTTCGAGCCGTTTGACTCGCTCCGCGTTGGCCATAGTCTGTCTATTTAGCTCATTCTGAATCGCATCTTGTTTGGTGATGCACTCTTTTAGCAGCGCCTCCTTCAGCGCTTTCATCTTGCGCTTCTTTAGGAGGTGCGCGGTTACGGCATAAGCGCCGACTCCGAACAGCACTGCCGGGGCCGCCACTACGGCGATGCCCGCAGTCATGCCTCCGCCAACGACTGCGCCAGCGGTCGCCAACCCGGATGTTAGTGCCGCAGCTCCCGTGGTTCCGCCAGCCGCGGCGGCCGACAATACCACGGCGCCAGTCGCCGCACCGGCTCCGACGCCCGCCGCAGCGCCGGCAATTTCGGCCAGCGGAGTATTGCGGATGATCGCTTGCGACTGCTCGCTCAGCGCATCGGTTGCCTCTTCGATCAATCGTTGCACTGGACCGAGCGCATCGAGACTTCGATAGATGAGTTGCTGCCCCCGCATCACAGGCCTCCTCATGATGCTAAATGGGTCGGACCAAAGTCATCTTAAAAGCGACGACTGCACTTTCTGAGAACCGTTGCTGTATCAAGCAGCCAGAGCTAAGAGGCTTTCGGTCAGTTGGATGATTTTTCG
>JAIESQ010000087.1 GCA_019745975.1 Pirellulales bacterium | reverse complement strand
CGAAAAATCATCCAACTGACCGAAAGCCTCTTAGCTCTGGCTGCTTGATACAGCAACGGTTCTCAGAAAGTGCAGCTTCCGACTCCAGGCAAAGATAACCAGTGCGCGGCTCGCAGTTGGTGCCGCCCGAGACTTCCTCGCCGTTGACCCACAACCGCACTTCGCCGTTGATGGCGCGAACGTAGTAGTGGTTCCATTGGCCGACCCCCTTGCTCAAGTGCTTGGTCGGAAAGCTGCGGCGGCCATCGGGAGCAACCGGCGGGAAAGGTTTCATCGTCGATTTTCCGACGGGGAAGACGTCGCCGTGCGCGGTGAACCAATCGGCCTTCTTGCCCGACTTCTCGTACTCTGCGGTATAGGCGAGGTCGAGCACTTGCACTTCGATGCCGTGGGGCAGGCCGGGGCCCTTGAGGGCATCGAGCGATTCCTTGATCGTCCAGACGAAGATGCCTGAGTTGCCCGCCGGCTTGAGATGCCGCCACTCGGCGACCAGCTCGAAGTTGGTGATCGGCTCCTTGGAGCGGAGCACGCCGACGGGTTGCCCTGTGCAGTGCAGCGTGCCGTCCTTCCAGGTCCAGGTATCGGCGGCGCAATTGACGTTGGTGAAGTCGGCTTCGCTCAGATCGCGAAAGCCGGGAGCGGCGCCGTCGATGGTCGCGCGCGGCGGGCCAGGCTGCTTGCTAGCCGGCTCGGCCGCGACGATCGAGCTGCAAGGGGTAAGCAGGGCAACTACGAACAGCAAATCAGTGCGGGCAATCTTCATGCGATTCACCTCGTGACCAAGTTCAGCGGTCACAAGGGTAACTTGCCGCGCGACCGCGAGCTAGTCTTTCGTCGCAAGTGTTTCATCGCGGCCAGTGCCGCCAGCGCGCGGCTGCGCGCTTCGGTGTGCTCCACGATCGGTCGCGGATAGGTCTTGCCGAGTACCACTCCGGCGGCCCGCAACGCTTCCGGCGGCACTTGCCAGGGCGCGTGAATCTGCGTGTCGGACAACTCGGCCAGCTCGGGCACCCAGCGGCGGATGTATTCGCCCGCCGGGTCGAATCGCTGGGACTGCGTTACCGGATTGAAGATGCGGAAGTAAGGCGCGGCGTCGGCGCCGCAGCCGGCGACCCACTGCCAGCCGAGCGTGTTGTTCGCCAGGTCGGCGTCGACCAGGGTGTCCCAGAACCACTCGGCGCCGCGCTGCCAGGGAATCAGCAAGTGCTTGACGAGAAAGGAGGCCACGACCATGCGCACGCGGTTGTGCATCCAGCCGATCGACCAGAGTTGCCGCATGCCGGCGTCGACCAGGGGATAGCCGGTGCGGCCCTGCTGCCAGGCGCGCAGCGCCTTGGGGTCGTCCTCGGCGGGGAAGCCGGCGAACTCGGGTCGCAGCGGCTGCTGGGCGGTTTCGGGAAAATGATGCAGCAGGTGCTGCGCGAATTCGCGCCACACGAGTTGCCGGAGAAAGGCCACGGTCGACGCGTTCGAAGCGTTTTTCCCATTGGATGGCGTTGTCGCAGTGCGCCCGCGACGTGAGGTTGCGTCGACCTCGGCACGCGCGATCGCATGCCAGAGTTGTCGCGGGCTGATCTCTCCGAAGTGCAAGTACGGCGAGAGCCACGACGTGCCCGCTGCGGCCGGAATGTCACGCTGCTCGGGATACTGGGCGATGGCGGTCGTTACGAAGCGATCGAGAAGTGCCTGAGCGCCGGCTTCTCCGGGACTCCACTCGGCTCGCATTCCCGCGGCCCAGTCGATCGCTGGTTCGAGTTCCAACGCCGCCAGCGGCAGCGAATCGGGCCAATTCGCGGGGGACGCCAATCGCGCCGGCGCCGGTCTTGGTGTGGGCGGCTGCTCGTGCGCCAGGCAAGCCCGATAGAACGGCGTGAAGACGCGAAACGGCTGACCCGAACTCGTGCGCACACTGTCGGGGTCCCAAAGCAAGTTGCCGTTGGTGACACCGACGCGCAGACCATCGCACCGCAGCGCAGCGGCGATCGCTTGATCGCGCGACGCGGCCGCTGGCTCGATCCGACGGTTCCAAAGGATCGCGTCGGCGCCCGTTGCCGCGACGATCTCGCGCAATTCAGCGAGCGACTCGCCCTGTCGCAGAATCAATCGCGAACCGCGCGCTGCTAGCAATTCGCTCAGGCGCGCGAGCGACTGGTGCAACCACCAGCGCGCGGCTCCCCCAGGAGGCCAGCGACCCGCTTCGCCAGGCGCCTGGATGTAGACGGGAATCACGAAGCCGCCGCGTGCCACGGCGGCCTCAAGCGCCGGATGATCTTCGACGCGAAGATCCTGCTGAAACCAGACGATCGCCGGCGTAGCGCTCATGGCAGTCCGGCTACCTCGAGGCAGGTTCCGGGTTGAACATGTCCACGATCATGTTTCGAGCGATTCCAGACCGGTTTCGACTGCCAATGTCTTCAAGCGTGCCAGCGCTCGCAGCAGCAGTTGACGGCTCCGCTCCTTGCAGACACCCAGCCGCTCGGCGATCTGCTGCAAGGTCTGGGGGTGTTCGCCGGCGTCAAAACCGAATCGCGCCGAGACAACGAGTCGCTCGCGATCAGGCAATTGTTCAAGAAGCTGGGCCAACGACTGCCGGACGGCGTCGGCGTGCTGCGTGGACACAATCGGCGTCACACGGTCGGGGTTCGTCGCCAGCAGCGACTCATCTACCGAGAGGAAGCGCGCTCGGTCGCGATGCAGCCGCGTGATCGCGCGATGGAAGTTCTTACGAATCGCCCAGGTCGCGTAGGTGCTGAAGCGATACCCTCGCGAGACATCGAAGCACTCGATCGCCCGCAAGAGCGACATGTTGCCATCGCTGATGAGGTCCGGCAGACTGTTTTCGGCGTTGACATAGCGCTTGGCGATCGAGACCACGAGCCGCAGATTCGCACGCCAGATGTGATTGCGGACGCGGTCGGCCTCAGCCAATAGGAGTTCAATGTCGTCCATCAAAGGGACGTCGGGCTTGTCCGGATCGAGGGTGGCGCACAGATCGGCCGCCCGCGACTTCACGAAGTTCAGCCGGCGAAAAAGCGAGCGCTCTTCGTCGGGCGCGAGGAGTGGTGTTTCGTACAGGCTGGCGAAGTAACCGCGCGTGCCGGCGGGTCGTGGAGTCGTCGCGCCGCACGAGGCAGATTGGTTGGTCCCGTTTGGCGGGAGCAGGCTCTCGATCCGCTCGGCGTCGCCGGGCCGATCGAATGGACCGGCGACGAACTCGATTTTCAGGTCGCGAAGTCGGGCCGCACGGCGACATTGGAGTTCGTGGTCGTGGCGTGATTTGCGTCCCTGGGAACGAGCAGCCCGCGCTGGAGCCTGATCGCGAAGCTGAGCACCGGGGGCATCCGAGCAGGTGGAAATCATGCGAAGCATTCCGATCCAACTTGAAGTGAAACGTTCAAATCGTTCATTCAGATAGTAGCGGTCTTGTCGCTGGCGTCAAGCGATCGCCTGGGAATAATTGGATAAGAATCGAGAAAAATCCCACACTAGCGTGATTCATGGGGAGTAGTCGACTTGGGCGTTGTAGACTACAATCCGATCATATCGTTCACTTACTGAGTCAAAATCGGATGGCCCGTCAGTTCACCCCCAAACAGGTCGCGCAGGCCATCGGCGTCAGCGAGTCGTCGCTGAAACGCTGGTGCGACAAGGGGTTGCTTGAGACCGAGAAGACCGCAGGCGGTCATCGACGACTCACCATCGACGCAGTCGTGAAGTTCGTTCGCAGTACGGGTCAGCAGCTACTTCGACCCGAATTGATTGGGCTCGTCGCGGGTGGCGGACGAAAGGCGACACTCGACAAACAAGCGGCGGCGGTGCTCGCCAGCCTGACCGCTGGCGACGACCTGGCACTGCGACGCGTGGTGCTGGAATCCTACCTGGGTGGGGTGTCGCTGGCCGAGGTCTGCGATCGCTGGCTGGCTCCGGCGTTTGCCAAGATCGGCCACGGCTGGGAAAACGGCACTTTGGCCGTTTATCAGGAGCGGCGCGCCGTCGAAATCTGTCAGCGTCTGTTGTTCGAATTGGCAGCGCTGTTGCCGCGGCCGCAGCGCGACGCTCCCAGCGCGATGGGCGGTACGCTGGCCGGAGATCCCTACCAACTCGCGACGGCGATGGTCGAGCTTGTGCTGCGCGACGCTGGCTGGCAGGCCCAGTCGTATGGGGCGGGCTTGCCGGCCGAGACGCTCGTGGCAGCGATCGAGACGACCAGGCCCCGGCTTGTCTGGCTGAGCGTCTCCGCATTCGAATCGCGTCAGAACCTGACGGCGGCCGTCGCGCTGATCGCCGCGGCCGCCACGCGTTGCGGCACGGCGTTGGTGATCGGCGGTCGGGCGCTTGGCGAAGACGTGCGCCGCGACCTCACCTTTTCGGCCTACGGTGACAATCTGCATCACCTGCTTGGCTTTGCACGCACGCTTTGTCCGACTACTGATCGCCCGAACGCGAGCGAAGTCGCCGCGCGGCTATAATCGTTCGCGTATCGGACGGGCTAGCGCCATCGACTAAGGCGCACGCGCGCCGCCAGAGAGCCGTGGAAGCGACAACGTTGACTGCTCGTTGGACAAACTGGTCGGGCTCGGTCGTCTGCCAACCGCGCGAGCTCGCGCGGCCGGCAAGCGAAGCTGCCGTGCTCGAGTTGATCGGCGCGGCCTCCGCGAACGATCGCACGGTTCGCGTCACCGGCACGGGGCACTCGTTCACGCCGTTGTGCGCGACCGACGACGTGCTCCTCTCGCTCGACGATTTGCAGGGATTGATCGCAATCGATCCGGTCGCTTCGACCGCCACGCTCTGGGCCGGCACCAAGATCGCACGGGCGACGGAACTGTTGCTTGCAGCGGGCTGGTCGCTGGAGAATCAAGGGGATGTCGACGTGCAATCGCTGGCCGGCGCCGTGTCGACCGGCACGCATGGCACCGGTCCGCGGCTCGGCAGTTTGTCGACCCAAGTAGCGGCGCTGCGGATCGCGACGGCCGATGGCCGGCTCGTCGATTGCTCGCCGGCGGCAGATGCCAGCGCGTTTCGCGCAGCGCAGGTGTCATTCGGCATACTAGGGGTGATCACGGCCGTGACGCTGCGCGTGCTGCCGGCCTACCGACTGCACGAGCGGTTGTGGCAAGTGCCGATCGATGATTGCCTGGCCGAGCTGCCCACGCACATCGCCGCGCATCGGCACTTCGAGTTCTTCTGGTATCCGACGACCGACCTGGCGCACATGAAAGCGCTCGACCCGACCGACGAAGAGCCGGCCGCCGTGGCCGGGCGCGAGGGGGAGCGCGTCGACTACAGCGGGCGGATTTTTCCGACGGTCCGCGAGCGCCGCTTCAACGAGATTGAGTACGCGCTGCCCGCGGCGGCTGGTCCGGAGTGTTTTGCCGACGTGCGGCGTCTGATGCGTGACCGGTTCGCCGATGTCACTTGGCCGGTTGAATATCGCACCTTGGCGGCCGACGACATCTGGTTGAGCCCGGCATATGGCCGCGAGACGGTGACAATCTCGGTGCACGATGCCGCGGACCGACCGTTCGCCAAGTTCTTTGCGGCGGTCGAAGCGATCTTTCGTCGCTACGATGGCCGGCCGCACTGGGGCAAGATTCACACGCTCTCGGCAGCCGAGCTCGGCGAACTTTATCCACGCTGGGACGACGCGATGGCAGTGCGCCGGCGGATCGATCCGGCGGGGCGCTTCTTGAACGAGCACTTGCGGCGGGTTGTCGGCGAAGCGTAGCCAGCGGCACCTGTAGCCGGCCTCTGCGAGGCCGGTGCGGGATGACTGACCCCGGCTACCGGGCGAACGTCCGGGGTCACAGACCCCGGCTACAGAATGCGGACTACGGCTACTACGTCCCCGCAAACGCATCCGGCGTGTGAATGTGCTCGGGCCGAGCGCCCATGCCCATCAGCCGGGCGGGGAAGCGGCGCAGATACGGAAACCGCCCGAGCAGCCGCACCGGCCACGGCGGCGTGAGCGGTCCGGCGCTCGACAGCGCCCCGGAGATCGCGCGATCTTGAATGAACAACTGCACGCGCTGCGTGACGCGGGTGGGCCACTCGCGGCGCTGTTGCACGCGCTGCAAGTCCTCGTCTGTGACGCGGCCTGCCAGCAACGGTTCGTAGAGCAGGTTGGCCGCGGCCACGGCATCCTGAATCGCCAGGTTAATGCCCACCCCGCCGACGGGCGACATCGCGTGCGCCGAGTCGCCGATACACAACAGACCCGGCCGGTGCCACGTCTTCAAGCGATCGACGCGCACGGTCAGCAAATGGACATCGTCCCAACTCGTGAGCGTGTCGACGCGGTCGGCCATCCACGGCACGAGCTGGGCGATCGAGGCGCGAAAGGCTGCGAGGCCCGCGGCGCGCAGCGTGGCGGCGGTCCCCTTGGCGATCACGTAGCCGCACTGCCAGTAGTCATCGCGATTGAGGAGCACGAAGACACGACCGCGGTCGAAGCGCCCCAGCGGCGTGTACGGATCATCGTGGCGGCGCGGCAATCGCAGCCAGAGCACGTCCATCGGCGCGCCGAGATCTTCGATCTCCAACCCGGCGCTTTGGCGAACGATCGAGCCGCGCCCGTCGGCCCCCACGATCAGTTCCGCCTGCACTTCGCGCGGGCCGGTCGGCGTGTTGACGTGCAGACCGGCAACGCGGCCATCCCGTTCGACGAGCCCGGTCACTTCCGCGCGCAATCGCAGATGGAACGTCGGGTAGTGCGCCCCTTTCCGCGCGAGGAAGTTCAGAAAATCCCACTGCGGCATGAAGGCAATGAACTTGGCGTGCGTGGGCAAGTGCGTGAAGTCGCCGACCGTGAGCGTCTCGTCGCCGATCTGGCCGCGAACTTGCGTCACTTTTTGGTGCGGCAGCGTGAGCAGTTCGTCGAGCCAGCCGAGCTCGTACATCAATTCAAGCGTCGACGGGTGAATCGTGTCGCCGCGGAAATCGCGCAAGAAGTCGGCGTGCTTTTCCAGCACGAGCACGTCGACGCCGGCCCGCGCCAGCAGCACGCCGAGCATCATGCCGGCCGGGCCGCCGCCGGCGATCGCGCAGCACGCCGACGCCGGCAGGTCGCCGGGCGTTTGATGAGCGGACGTGGGTGAATTGCCATCCGTGGTCATGGTCCCGCCTCCTAAGCTGGCCGGCATTCTACGCTCAGCAGCTTGCTTCTGACGACGCCAAGTATCTAATCGCGGTTGCGGCAGGCCAGAGCTTGCTCATCCGTTGTCCGCCGCACGAGATCACCACCCAGCATTACCGCGGAGTCGCAACCACCATGGCGCCCGATGCCGTCCCCGATCCCTCGCCCGAGAGCCTGCGCGAGCATCGCTACGAAAAACTCACCTGGCCGGAGATCAATCTGGCGATCAAGGCCGGCAAGATCCCCATCATCCCAGTCGGAGCGATCGAACAACACGGGCCGCACTTGCCGCTGGATGTCGACATGTTGCTGTCGACGAGCGTGGCCCTGGCGGCCGGCGCGCGCGTGGCCGACAAGGCGCTGGTGCTGCCGCCGTTGTCGTACGGATACACCGGGCACGTGATGGATTTCCCCGGCACGATCAACATCCACTACACGCACTTCATCGAGCACACGCTCGACGTCTGCAAAAGCCTGGCCTATCACGGCTTCAAGAAGATGCTGTTGTTGAACGGGCACGGCTCGAACATGCCGAACCTCGACCTCGTCGCCCGGCGCGTGAACCTCGAGACCGACGCCGAGTGCGGCTTCACCGGCTGGTGGCGGTTTTTGACGGTCGATCCGCAGTTCTTGCCGAACTGGCGCGAGAGCGAGTTTCCAGGCGGGATCGCGCACGCCTGCGAATTGGAAACGAGCGTCTACTTGCACCTGGCCCCTGACGACGTGCGGAAAGAGCGCATCCGCTCGGGGCAGTATTCGTTCCACGCCGAGAAGTCGAAGTTCCGTTACGTCGATCTGTTCGGGAGCGGACCGGTCGACGTGACGAGTTGGACCGCCAGCTATACCGACACGGGCGTGATGGGCGCGGCGGCTCTGGCCACGGCTGAGAAGGGGCGCCGCGCGTTTGAAGAAGCAGTCAGCCGGCTTGGCGAGTTCATCACCGAATGGCACGCCGTGCCCGCTCCCAGACGCAAGGAGAACCACGCCGCGCGGCCGACGATGCCGATGCCGTGGGGGCAGGCCGATTCGCTCGATATGAAGTGACGCGGCGCGTCACGACAAGTCGCGGCAAGCACCCTCTCCGGCTCGACTGAGCTCGCCGAAGTCGGCAAGGGGAGTACACGTAGGGTGCGCGAAGCACACCAAGCTTTGCCATTCGCGCCATCCATGGACGCAGCGGCGTGATGATCTTGGCGGCGCGAAGGTGCGTTTCACGCACCCTACGGCTCGTAAGGTGTGCGAAGCACACCAAGCTCTGCCATTTGTGCCATCCAATGACGCAGCGGCGCGATGCTCTTGACTGCGAGATGGTGCGTTTCACGCACCCTACGGCTGTTAAACCAGCCCTGCGATGGGCGATGTCTCGTCCAAGAGCACCTGCGGGCGGCCGTTGTAATCGTCGATGGTCGTCGAGGGGTGAATCCCCAGTTGGTGATAGACCGTGGCCAGCACGCTCTGCATGCCGATGGGGTTGCCGATGATCTGCTCGCCGCGGCCATCGGTGGCCCCAATCACCTGCCCAGTGTGCAAGCCGCCGCCGGCCATCCAGATGAAGCCGGCTTCGGGCCAGTGCCCGCGACCGTCGGGCGTTTGATCGCCAATCCGCGGCGTGCGGCCGAACTCGCCCCCCATCACGATCACCACGTCGTCGAGCAATCCGCGCTCGTCGAGATCGGTGACCAGCGCGTGCAGGGCCTGGTCCAACGGCGGGAGCATTTCGCGCAGCGCCGGAAAGTTGTGCGCGTGCGTGTCCCAACCGTGCACGCCGACCGTGACCACGCCGGCGCCGGCCTCGATCAACCGCCGCGCCAACAACAGCGACGGCCCCGGATGCGGGCCATGACGATAGCTGCCTTCACCGTAGCGGGCCCGCGCCTCGGGCGTTTCTTGCTTGAGGTCGAAAGCGTCGCGCACGGCGGTCGAGCCGATGATCTCGAACGCCCTGGCGCGGAAGCGATCGGCGTCGAGCGTGGCCAACTGCGCGGTGCGCCGCCGCACGTCGTCGAGCGCCGCCAGCAGGGAGCGGCGATCGGCCAGCCGGTCGACGGTGATCTGGCGATTGCGGCCAAGGTTCTCGATCACCTCGCCGGGATTCGCCTGGCCGACGCGCAGCGGCTCGTGCTCCAGGCCGGCGTAGTAGGCCCGCTCCCAGTCGAAGTGGTTCTCGATGCTCACGTAAGTCGGCATCCGTAGGCTGGGTCGCAGGCGGCTAACGACGGAACCGACAGCCGGCCGGCGGGCCTCGCCGGGCACCGAAGCGCGCGGCGACTCCTGCCAGGGATAGCCGCTATAGAACATGTTGCCGGTGTGCAGATTGGCGATTTGGGCGCCGCGAAGGATGGCGAACTTGTCGGCGATTGTGGCCTGCCGCGGCATCAATTCGCAGACTTCGATCCCAGGCACGTTGGTGGCGATCGCCGCGAACTCGCCGCGGTACTCGATTGGCGCCAAGGGCTTCATGTCGTACATGTCGAGGTGCGACGGCCCGCCACTGAGATGGATGAGGATGGCCGATTTCTGCCGCGGCTGCCCAGTCACTGCAGCAGGCGCGGCAGCGGCGCGGCCGCGCAGCAGGTCGCCGAGTGTCAGGCCGCCAAGTGCCAGCGTGCCAACCTGCAAGAAGGCGCGGCGATCGATCGGCCGGCCGGAAGGGGAGCTCGAGGCCCGAGGCCCCGGACAGGTGAGAGTGAGCATGGGTTTCTCCCCGGGTAAATGCTCCGTAGCACTTAGAGCGCTTGTCAGTTAGCTCGACTGCTATTGGGGGTGCCATGGCCACTGAGGTACTCCGAAGTGGCCATGCTCATCGACGCGCCATGCATGCCCACGCAAGCGTGGGACATGGCACCCGCTTTAGCTGCATAAAACACGCCTAGTTGCCGCGCCGGGATTTTAGAACCGGCCCGCCGCGCGCGTCAAATTGGCGGGATGGCAGTACGAACAGGGACCAAGCCACGCAAACGTCGGTTGCCACGCGCAGAAGTGCGCGACCTACGCCTTCGCTTCGCGCTGGTAGAGCGATTCGCACGCTTCGTGGCGCGTGCCGGCGGCGTCGGTGACGGCGAACTTCTCCGGGCCCCAGAGCGAGACGCCGGCGTGCGTGCCATCCTTGGCGATCAGATAGAGCTTGAGATCGAATTTCGCGCGGCCTTGATCGTCCAACAAGCGCGGCTCGCTGCGGCGCACGACGTCGCGCAGCACGGCCAGGCCCGCCTCGCGCGGAGGCTTCCCTTGTCGCATCTGTTCGACGCCCGCATAGCTCGACAAATTGAGCAGGTTGGCTTCGCCGCGCCCCGTGCTGCCGCACGAACCGACCTGATTATCGACGAACAGCCCCGCGCCCAGAATCGGCGAATCGCCCACGCGGCCGGGGAGCTTGAAGGCCAGGCCGCTGGTCGAAGTGACGCACGACAAGTCGCCGATGGCGTTCATGGCGGCCAGATGGATCGTGCCGGTGTGGCGCTTAAAGTACTGGCGCACCTCGGGGTCGATTTCTTCGTCGGCCGGCGGGAGCCAGTCGTCGGTGGCGCCGTGCGTTTGCTTCCAGTAAAGCCAGATCTTGCGAGCCCGCTCGGTCAGCAGGTCTTGTTCCTGAAATCCGTTGGCGCAAGCGAACTCGAGCGCGCCGGCGCCGACCAACAGCACGTGATCGGTCTGGCGCATTACCAGCCGCGCGACCTGGGCTGGGTTGCGAATGCGCTCGAGCGCGGCGACCGCGCCCGCCTTGTGCGTGGGACCGTGCATCACGGCGGCATCGAGCTGGACGACGCCATTCTCATTGGGTAGCCCACCCAGGCCGACCGTGTTGTCGTTGGGGTCGTCTTCGACGAGCGTGACGCCGGCGATCGCCGCATCGAGCGTGTCGGCGCCTGCCGCGAGCAGTTCGTACGCCTTGCGCGTGGCTTCCAGCCCGTTGTCGGACGAAATGGCTTTGAGCGGGAACCTGCCAGGCTGCGGAAGCGAACGAGGTTCGGCGGCCGACGCCGGGGCAACACCGGAAAGTGTCGACGCGGCCAGCGCCGAGAGGCCGGTCACGCCACCCGCGGCGCTGACCAGGAACAAACGACGTGACGACGCTGAATGTTCCGTTTTAATCACGCGCGTTCTCCAAGCGGCGATACTTCTCTTGATACTTCCGCCAGAGCCGTTTGTGGCGATCCATCAAGTCAACCTTGCGCCCGGCGATGTAGGCCGAAATGACTTCAGTCGGCGTTTCCAGCGGATCGCCGTCGGTGACGATCAGCGTGGCGTCTTTGCCGGTTTCGAGCGCGCCGAGCCGGTCGCCGACGCCGAGGATTTGCGCGGGATAGAGCGTCACGGCCTTGAGCGCTTCTTCGCGCGGCAGTCCATAGGCGGCGGCCATGCCGGCGTGATACGGCAGATTGCGCACATTCGACGCCTGCTCCGCGCCGCTAATGCAGAAGCGAATGCCCGCCGCGTGGAGCCGGGCCGGGAGCGTGAACGGCTCGTCGTAGGCGTCGCTGGCGCGCTCGGGCAATCGCTGCACGCCGCCGATAATCACCGGCACTTCGTGCTGCTTGAGCAGGTCGGCGCAGGCCGCGGCGTCGTATCCGCCCAGAATGATCAGCTTCACGTGCTGCCGCTCGGCGAAGGCGACCGCCCCTTGAATCTGTTCGAGCTCGTCGGCGCGGACCACCAGCGAAATCGTGCCGTCGAGGACGCCAAGCATCGCCTCGCCGCGCACGTCGAGCGCGACCGGCCGTTCGGACGTCGCGGCAGCCTTGCTGGCCTGGTAGGCGCGGGCCTGGGCGAAGATCTCGTCGAGGAGCTTCAGCGCTTCGTCGCGCTTGGCCGCCGCCGGCGTGTCGTCCTGAGTGCGGAAGCCGCGCAGAGGTCGCAGTCGTGGCCAGGTGACGTGCATGCCGACCGGCGCGCGAATCGTCATATCCTCGAAAGTCCAGCCGTCGAGCGCGATGACCGCCGATTGACCGGCGATCAAACCACCCGTCGGCGCGGTGAGCACGGCCAGCACGCCGTTCGAGCGGACGACGGGGATCAGCTCGCTATCGGGATTGACGGCGACTTGCGCGCGCACGTTCGGGTTGACGGTGCCGGTTTCGGCTCGGTCGTTCGTCGCGCGGACCGAAGGGATTTCGATCAACCCCAAGTCGGTGTAGGCGTCGATCAGGCCGGGATAGATGTGCTTGCCGGCGACGTCGATTTTTTCGGCTCCATCAGGGAGTTTCACGTCGGCGCCGATGGCGGCGATTTTGCCGTCGATGAAGAGCACCGTCCCCTTTTCGAGATCGGGACCAGAAACTGGGTGGATCGTGGCGCCGACCAGCGCGATGGGCTTGGTTTGCGCGGCGCCGGGGACCTCGGGCGAAGCGAGGGCACTCTCAATGCCGGAGATCAGCAACGCCGCCACGAGCACGGCCGCGACATGGCATGGGTGCCACTGCTGGCTTGCCCAGCAGTGCAACGTTCGATCCGGCACTGCTAGACGAGCTAGCAGTGGCACCCGACGTCGCAATGAATGGAGAGCGGAAACCGCTGACAAATATCGCATCGCAAGGCTCACCCTACTAGTGTCCATGTTCTTCGTGATCGTGGTGCCCGCAGAACAAGTCTTCGCGCGGCCAGTCGACGCGGCGACTGGCGCGGCTTTCGCCCGGGCCGGCGGGGTCTTCGCCACTGGCGAGGATCTTTTGCACCAGCGCGGCGCGGCGCTCGTCGGCGCGCTTGTGGGCGGCGGCATCGGCCTCGCGGTCAAAATACTTGCGTCCGTCGATCCAGGTTTGCTCGCAGCGCGAATAGACCG
The DNA here is from genome assembly GCA_019745975.1 of Pirellulales bacterium. Classification (GTDB taxonomy): domain Bacteria; phylum Planctomycetota; class Planctomycetia; order Pirellulales; family JAEUIK01; genus JAIESQ01. The sequence continues at coordinate 22,679 of JAIESQ010000087.1, read as the reverse complement.
ACAGCGGCGAGCCGCTCCAGACGGCCAGGTCGGCGTGCTTGCCCGGCTCGAGCGAACCGACCCACTCGTCGATGCGCAATTGCTTCGCGGGATTGAGCGTGACGAACTTCAGGGCCTCGGCCGGCGGAACGCGGCCATACTTCACGGCCTTGGCCGCTTCGAGGTTCAGCCGGCGCGCGAGCTCGGCGTCATCGGAGTTGAACGAGACGATCACGCCCGCGTTGTGCATCAGCGCGCCGTTGTACGGAATCGCGTCGAGCACTTCGAACTTGTAGGCCCACCAATCGGAAAAGCTCGAACCGCCGGCGCCGTGCCGGGCGATGGCGTCGGCCACCTTGTAGCCTTCGAGAATGTGCTGCAGCGTGCCGATCTTCACGCCGAACTCCTCGCAGGTGCGCAGCAGGGCGAGAATCTCGTCCTGCCGGTACGAATGGCAGTGAATCAGCCGGCGCCCCTCGAGAATTTCGGCGACCGCTTCCAGTTCAAGGTCGACGCGCGGCGGCAAGCCCGCCGGCTGGCGGCCGTAGGCCTCGGCGCGGCGGCGATATTCGCGGGCCGCGTTGAACTCGTCGCGAATGATCTGCTCGACACCCATCCGCGTTTGCGGATAGCGCGTGGTGTAGCGCTCGCCCCAGTTGCTCTGCTTGACATTCTCACCGAGCGCGAACTTGATGCCCGGCGGGGCCTCGGCGAATTTCATCTCCTCGGGCAAGGCGCCCCAGCGGAGCTTGATGATCTGGTTCTGGCCGCCAATGGGATTGGCCGAGCCGTGCAAGATGTTCGAGCTGGTGACGCCGCCGCCGAGTTGCCGGTAGATGTTCACGTCGGTCGCGTCGATGAAGTCGCCGATCCGCACTTCGGCGGTGACTGCCTGGCCCGACTCGTTCACGCCGCCGTCGGTGGCTATGTGCGAGTGGCAGTCGATGATGCCAGGGCTGACGTGCCGCCCGGCAAGGTCGACGACAATGGCATCCGCTGGGGCGCTGATGTTGTGGCCGACCGCTTTGATCAAGCCATCGACGACGAGGACCGCGCCGTTTTCGATCGTCCCCTCAGGACCGCTCGTCCAGATGGTGCCGTTCTTGAAGAGGACAACGGATGGACGCTCGGGTGCCGCGTCGACGCCGTGCGCGCCGAGTGGATAGTTGACTTCGAAAAGGGCTTTCGCGGCTGGCTTTGCCGGCTCGGCGGCGGGCGCGACGCCGTTGGTGGCGGCTGGCGCTTCGGCAGGTTTGGCTTCGGCCGTGGTGGCTGCCGTGGCGCTGGCGGCCGCGTCGGCGGGCTTCTCATCCGGCTTCTTCTCAGGGGCGCTCGGCGCCGTGTCGCCCGAGCGATCGAGCTTCGGATCGAACGGCGCGATGCGTTTGCCGGCGATGGCCGACTGCGTGCCGTCGGACCAGCGGAGCACGCCGGAGAGCGTGAGCGGGGGGCTCGCCGCGGCGGCGCTCGCGTCACCCGTCGCGTCGGCGTCGGCTGGCCTTGCGCGCTCGATCGTCGCGCTCAACTGCACGATGCCGGTCCAGTCAAACGGCTTACCCTCGACAAGCGCGGTGAGACGCGATTCAGCCAATTCAGGTCTCTTGAGCGGGGCCTGTTGATCGCCGCGGAGAATCTTTCCGCGCAACTGTGTCAGCTCGCCGCCGAGTTCGAGTTTCAGAACTTGCGGCTGGCCGTCGGGGCCGGCGTAGGAGATTTCCCAGGTGCCGCGCACGTCGTCGCTGGGGGTCGCCGCGATCTCGTGACGCTCGCCGTCGATCCAGGTTTCGAGGACCTTGGTCTTGTCGGTGAACAGGTCGCCATCGGCCACGACCAACAGTGCGGCCTTGCCCGCGGTTAGGGTGCCAATTCGTTCTTCGACTCCGAACAGCTCCGCAGGCGTGACCGTGAGGGCGCGCAGCGCCGCCTCGGGCGACAAGCCGCGCGCGACCGCTTTGCGCACCTGCGCCAGGAACGTGCCGGGGTCTTTCAGCCCGTGCGTGCACAGCGCGATCCGCACGCCGGCCCCAGCGAGCCGCGCGGGGTTCTCCGGGGCGACATCCCAGTCGAGCAATTCTTCGAGCGAAGCGGCGCGTGCCCGCTCGGCGGTCGTTACGTCGGGGGGCTTGGGAAAATCGACCGGCAGAATGACCGCGCGACCCGACGCCCGCACGGCATCGAGTCGCCGGTATTCGATCCCCGATCCACGAATGATGGCCTTCAGGCCGAACTCTTGTGCCAGCCGATCGGCTCGCAAGAAGTACAACTCGTCGTCGGCATCGATCACCACCGGCAGCGAATCGCCGACGAAGTGCGCGAGCGCTTCGAGCGCGACATTGCGTTCGGGGCGTGGCATGCCGGCGCGGGTGCGATAGGCGTCGGCGGCCTTGACGTACCACTGCGCGTCGAGCAGGGCTTGGCGCACCAGCGTGTAGGCGCCCATCGGCGAATTCGGATACTCGTCGCGGTTGGCGCGGCGCAATGTCGGCTCGAGGTGCAGCGCCGCCTGTTCGCGCAAAATGCCGCGGCTGCCGGCGTCGTCGACCGTGGTGACGATGGCGCTCGTGCCGCGGATGATGCCGCTCGACGGAGCGACGAGCCGCACGGCGATCCCCTGGCTGCGCAGCTTGGCGCACAGTGCCCCGTCGGCGCGGTAGAGCGATTCGGCGCGCACCTGCGGCGTGATCTGGTCGCTCCAGTAGCCGGGGCCCGCGGCCGGCGCCGAATTGGCAGGCAACTCAGAGAACGCATCGAATAGCCCGGGATAGATCCAGCGGCCCGCCATATCCCAGACGCGAGCGCCAGCCGGCGGCTGCACGTCGGCGCCAACCGCTTCGATGACACCGTCGCGAACGACGATCGTGCCGCGCTCGATGACTTCGCCCGGCGCCACGACAATCCGCGCGCCGACCAGGGCGTGCAGCTCCGGTCCGTTGTCGCGCAGGCCTTGTGGCGGAACGGTCGTGGGCGGGGTGGCGGCGCTCGCGGCCGCCGCGCCGAGAGCGACCCAGGCCAGGACAAGCCGATTCAGAACCTGGTCTGGGCGCCACTGCTGGCTTGCCCAGCAGTGAAAAGCTCGACAGGGCACTGCCAGACGAGCTAGCAGTGACACCTGATGTCGGTTCAATGCTGGTTCTGAAACGGCTGCGATTGGCATGGCGAAACCCGATCGATTGACAAGCGCGATGCGGCCGGATTCTCGGCCGCCCCGGATGGTTTCGTTGGAGTTTGTCTGCCCGGCGTGAGCAAGTCAAATCTACGTCACCTGCGGAGCGAATCATCCCCGCAAGCGGCGTCGATTTCGTCGCGATGGGCGAGCGAAGGCTGTGCGCCGCTGCGGGTCACCGAGATCGAAGCGGCCACGTTGGCCCAACGTGCCGCCTCGACGAGCGAAGCCCCTTCGGCCAGGCGGACCGCCAGCGCGCCGTTGAAGGCGTCGCCCGCGGCCGTGGTGTCGACCGCTTGCACGGCGCGCGCAGGCAATTCGACCGCGCGACTTGTCTCCGCGGCTCCATCGCCAACGACGGTGCAGCCTGCCGCGCCGCGCGTGACGATCACCTGCCGGCAGCCACGGTCTTGCAACCGACGCGCGGCCGCGACCGCCGATGGATGATCAAAGACGTGCATGCCGGCCAGCGCCGCGATCTCGTGTTCGTTGGGTGTCAACACGTCGACAAGTTCGAGCACGTCGGAGGGGAGCATTTCGCTTGCCGGCGCAGGGTTCAGAACCGTCGTCAGGCCAAAGAGCCGCGCGCGAACCAGCGCGTGATGCACCGTCGTCAGCGGCGATTCGAGGCACGTCAAGAACACGTGTTTCGGCGCGAACCAGGCTTCAGGCAGGCGATCGACGTCGGCGGTCGACAACAACTCGTTGGCGCCCGAGGCGACGGCGATCAGGTTCTCGGCCTCGGCATCGACGAGAATCAGGGCCACGCCGGTTGCTTCGTCCGGCGCAACGCGAACATGCCCGCAGAGCAGGCCCTCGAGCTCGAGGCTCGCCAGCGCTTCCTGCCCATAACGATCGGCTCCCAACGCGGCGACGAAGGCCACCGGACTGCGCGCGGCTCGAGCCGCGGCGACCGCCTGATTAGCTCCTTTGCCGCCATGCACCGCAAAGAAGCGGCCACCGAGCACAGTCTCTCCCGGCGACGGCAGCCGGGGGACGTGCATCACCAGGTCGATATTCACCGAACCCAGTACAACAATCTTCGGAGCAGTCATTGCCACATGATCCTCATGCGGCGCCGGAGGTGCAATGCGCGGCCTGCGTCGACGATCCGCATCGTCGTGCGTGGCCCCTTACTTGCCGATGCAAAAGCGGCTGAAGATGCGGTCGAGCAAGTCTTCGGTGTAAACCGCGCCGGCAATGGCGCCCAACTCCGCGAGCGCCAGGCGTATCTCCGCTGCGATCAGTTCGTCGCCGCCGGATCGCTCCGCCAGCGATAGCGCGCGGTCGAGCGACTCGGCGGCCGTTTGCAGGCTGGCGTGGCTGCGCAATGCGGTTGTCTCGACGATTGGTCGCGCACGCTGGGCGACGTGCGCCTCGACCAGGAAGTGCAGACGCGCCGTTAGTTGGTCGACCCCGCCCTCCGACACGCTGCTGGTGCGAACGACCCGCTCTGGCGCGATCGTGCCGGGCAACGCCAGCCGCCGCGGCAGATCCGATTTGGTAATGGCCAACAGCCAGTGGCGACCGGCGGGCGCCCCATCCGGCGACGAGCGTAGCTCATCGAGTCGTGTGATTTCTTCGGCCGCCAGCGGGCGACTGCCGTCGCAGCAGACAATCACAAGGTCTGCACGCTGGAACTGCTCGTCGGCCTGCTGTGCGGCGCGCGCTTCGATGGCGCGCAGGCTGTTGCACGCCGGAGCGCTTTGAGCAGCAGTTTCAAAACCTGGGTGGGGTGCCACTGCTGGCTTGCCCAGCAGTGAACTGCTCGACACAGCACTGCTAGACGAGCTAGCAGTGGCACCCGACGTCGGTTCGATGCTGGTTTTGAAACTGCCGGTCGCGGGCGAGGTCTGCCGCGCGACGCCGGCGGTGTCGACCAGGTCACACGTTCGGCCGCCAATCTCGATCGTGGCACGGACCCAGTCGCGCGTCGTGCCGGGGGTTGGCGAAACGAGGGCCGCGGTTCGCCCCGCCAGCGCGTTGAACAGGCTGCTCTTGCCGGCATTGGGCGCGCCGACGAGCACGATCGCCGGCCGATCGCCGCTGGTTTGGCGATCTTCGAGCTGCCCGACAAGCGAAGTGACTTTCGCGGCGGCCTCGCGCAAGCGCTGGCAGACTTCGCCCGAGTCGACAAACTCGATCGCTTCGTCGACGAAGTCGAGCCTGGCTTCGAGATCGGCCAACAGGTCCAACAGATCGCCACGTAGGTCGGCCAGCGGCGCCGCCAGACCTCCGGCTAACTGTTCGAGGGCCGCGCGCAGGGCCTCTTGCCCGGGGGCGTCGACGACGGCGGCGACCGCTTCGGCCTGCGTGAGATCGAGGCGGCCGGCAAGGAAGGCGCGGAGCGTGAATTCGCCCGGCTCCGCCAGGCGCGCGCCGGCGGCGACGAGCGCATCGACCAGCGCGACCAACAACGGGGGGGAGCCGATTGTGTGCAGCTCGACCAATGGCTCGCGTGTGTAACTGCGCCGTGTCGGCCAGAGATAGACGTCGACCGGCAGCGCCGAGTTCAGTGCCGGCAGCCGTAGTTCGCCGCTGAACACCGCGGCGGCGCGGCAGGCCATCAGTTGCTGCCGCAGGTTCGGATCGCAGAGCGACGCCACGTCGCGAACCGCCTGCGATCCACTGGCGCGCACGATGCCACGCGCGGCGCCCCCCGCCGCCGAGGCGATGGCGACGATCGTATCTGCGAGCTGGTAGGGCACGAGCGCGAAGAATCTAATCGGGTCGCCGGGACTCGCGACGCTCGGCTGCCGCGACGAGCTGCACGACTCGCCGCCACCAGGCCGAACTCTTCACACGATCGACGAGCGGAGCAAAGCGCTTGCCGCGCGGCTTCTTCTTGCTCGAGCTTGCCGAGCCACTGCCGTTCTGGCCGTTGCTGGCAGCCGCGACCACGCTGGCCAGCGCCGACTTGAGCCGGTTCTCGCCCGGCGGCGGGGCGGCCGGTGGCGTCGTGCCCGGTTTGGGGACCAGCTTGCGTTCGGCCAGGCCCCACAAGCTCGACGCGATGAAATAGACGCACAAGCCGCTGGGAACTTTGAAGAACATCACCCCCATGAAGATCATCATGTACTGCATCATCTTCTGTTGCATGGCGGCCTGCTCGTCGGTCGGCGGCGGCATGAACATCTTCTGTTGCACAATGAACAGCGCGATGGTGATCAACGGCAGCAGGTTGAAGTACGGCCCCAGCCAGCCGAGCACGAACTGCGGCATGAACGCCAGCCAGTGGAACATCTTGTCGGGGGCAGCCAGGTTCGACGCCCAGGCGCCATCCCACAACAGCGCCGCGCCGCGCAGCTCCAGGTCGACCGACAGCGAGCGATACAGCCCGATGAAGATCGGCATCTGAATCACCAAGGGGAGGCAGCCGCTCAACGGGTTGTAGCCGTGCTTGGCGAACAGCTCGCGCTGCGCCTTGGCGCGGGCTTCCATGTCGGTCTTGTACTTTTCGTTGAGCCGCTTCATCTCCGGCTGCAGGAGCTGCATCTTCGCCGCGGCGGCAGCCTGCTTGCGACCGAGCGGGAACATTGAACCGCGCACCAGCACGGTGAGCAGGATGATCGCCAGCCCGAAGTTCACGCCGGGCAGCCGCGCGAAGAAGTGCAACACACTGGCCAGCGGCCTGGCGACCCAGCCAAACCAGCCGTAATAGTTCAGTTCGCCCAGCGCATACTGGTCGAGAATCGCCGGCTTCTTGGGACCGGCAAACAGCACATAGCGGTGAATCAGGCTGTCGCCGGGGGCTAGCGTCCTCTTCTGGCTTGTCAGGCGAAGCGAGGTGTTTGCCAGCCGCAGTTTGTCTTTTTGTTGCGGCGCCGGCGGGACGACCAGCGGCTGCCATTCGTAGAACCAGTCGTCGAGCGCTTCGTCCTTTTGTGGTAGCAGCACCGCGGCGAAGTATTGCGTATCCACGCCGGCATACGCCAAGGGAATGCCGCGATGGATCTCGGCAGGCTTGCCGCCCGCCAGGCTCGCGCAGGTAACCAGGCCGTCGGTGACCTTGCCTTCGAATTGATTTCCAAAGACCACGTCGCGCGGGCCAGCGCCACCCCAGTTGCGGCTGATCTTGCTGGCGTACCACCAGCCTTCGGTCGGCAGCCCGTTGGGGCCGAACAGGCGGTAGGCTACCGGATGCGGCGCGGCGCTACGGTTGTGGATTTCGATTTCGAATTCCAGGTGATAGTCGCGGGCCGCGGCTCCTTTTTGCTCCCCGGCCGGTCGGGCTAGTCGGAACCGCTTGATGATCTCAATGCCGGCCGGATCGACGCGCTTGCGGAACGCGACCTCGCGGTCGTTGGCATCCACAACTTCCCAGTTCGCGCCCCGTAGCGCCACGCCTGTCAGCTCCTCGACTTCCCCCTCAAGGCGCTTATCGTCGAGCTGTTCGAGCGTCAGCAGCAGCGAGGGAGTATTGCCACGGGCTTCGACCACGTCGGGGCTGACGCGCTCCCAGAGCGCTTCGACCTCAGCAAGGTTGGCAGGTCGAATCACCTCCAGCGGGCGGCGAATCAGCTTCGTCGTGAGAGTCTGTTGCGCCTCGCCGCGCATGACCTTGAGCGCGATCTCTTGCTGCGGCTTCGTCGCGTGAATCGCGACTTCGAGATCGTCGGCGATTTCGATGCGCTTGTTGTCCACGCCGACGATCACATCGCCGGCCTTGAGACCGGCCAGAGCCGCGGGCGTGCCGGGCCCAACAACCTGCACCAGCGCTCCGCCGCCGGCCGTGTTGTCGACGGCGTCCAAGTGGCCGAGATAGCCGCCGCGGTCTTCTTGATCGAGATATTGCGAAACATTCAGCTCGATGCGCTCGATCGCGGCGCCGCGATTTACCCAGGTGACCAGCAGGCGCGCGCCGCTAGCCGGATCGAGCGAGCCCAGCGTGCCACGCGCTAGGGGCACCGGCGCGGCGGCGGGAGCTTCCGCTGCTGGCTCAGCCGGAGGCGCGTCGGGCGGAGCAGGTTGCTCGGCGGCGCCACTTGCAGGAGTCTCGGGGTTGGCCGGTTGAGCTGCGTCGGCGGCGCCGTCGGGCGCCGCGGCGGGCTCGTTCTTCGCGCCGTCGTTCGTCGCGGCCTCGGCTTGCGCGAGCGGCGCGCGCGGTGGCGGCGGGTTCCACCAGCGCATAAGCTGCATGTAGCCGAAGAACAGCAGCAGCGAGAGGACCAACCAGGCGAAAAAACGCTTTTCCATTTCAGTTCCTAAGGCCCGGCGATGTGCGTCCTGAGAGGGACGCAGGGGCGCCTGGCGCGATCAATTCGGAGTCACCGGCGGGCAAGTGTCTATCGGGGGGCAAGCTTGACACCCGGCGATCGGCCGGCTTCTCACGCCGCGCGACTGTCAATAATCTTACCGCGCCGGGGGCCGGCACCCAGCCCAAATGGCCGCCGGTCGGGGGGGAGTTAACTCGCGTTTTTGCCGAACGAGCCCTCAAGGTAACGGCGCGCGGAGCAAACTCCGCGGCTAACACGCTCTCTTGATGCGGACGGAGTCGCACGCCGTATCGCGGTTCGGGGGAATTACCGCCCGTCCTTGATGCGGTCCCCGAGAAAGTCGTCCAGATCGGGGTTGTCGTAGATCTTCTGGGCGGTCTTGTTGACGTCGTAGTCGACGCGGCGGAACGTGAGCGTGTCTCCATCGAGGATCGCGTAGCAGGCCCGCGGGTCGCCGTCGCGCGGCTGCCCGACTGAGCCGACGTTGGTCATCGTTTTGTCGTCGGTGAGGCGATACGAGTAATTGCTGGGGGCCAGGTCTTCGAGGCTCAAGAAATTCAGGCTGTGCGTGAACACGCCTGGCACGTGCGTGTGCCCCTGAAAGCAATGCCGTTCGATGAGCGCGAAGATTTTTTCCATCTTGCGCTGGTTGTAGATGTCTTCGGGGAAGACGTATTCGTTGATCGGATTGCGCGCCGAGCCGTGTACGAACAGAAAACCGTTCTCGCGGCGATTGCGTGGCAGCTCGCCGAGAAAATCCCAGCGGCGGGCGTTTTGCTCGGGATCGCCGATCGGCTTTTCAAGTTGAGCGCGGGTCCAGAGGATTGCCCGCTCGGCGCCGGCATTGAAGCCTTCGGGATCGAACATTGCCCCCTGGTCGTGGTTGCCCAGGATGCAGACGTTGAACTTCATCACCAGGTCGATGCACTCGCGCGGGTTGGGCCCGTAGCCGATGATGTCGCCCAGGCAGTAGATCTCGGTGATCCCCTGCTGCTGGATGTCGGCCAGCACGGCCTCGAGCGCTTCGAGGTTTGAGTGGATGTCGCTGACCAGTGCGCGCTTCACAACAACGGTCCTGGCGTCGGGCGCATGAGCGTCGTCGACGCGATGGTTTTGCAAGGTTTGGGTGGGAAAATTCAGGCGGCCGACCGCGAAGCAGCCGCGCGGAGAAACGTCACCTGGACCGCCATGGCGCCGCTACGCGGGCTCGCCCGAGCGCTCGGCATGCCCTCGCGGCCCTAGCGAAGTCTAAGTGCTTGCTACGCAAGGGTCAAGTGAGCGCACTTGACAGAAAGTGCCCTAGCAGAGCGACCGTCATTCCAGGGGCGACAAGCGTAACCGACTTATCGCCGGAAACTGAAGATTCCGAGCGTCCCTTAAGTGGCAAACGGGCGAGGTTCAAGTCATGGCCGCGGCGCTGAAGTCTCCTGCCGCTCGTACGCCGTAAAAGCCTGATTATTGAAGTCCCCGCCGATGAAAAGTAAATCGTCCTTTTTGTCCGTCGCGGCCGCTACCATCACCGTAAATGACTCGGTGTCGCCAAAGGCGTCACCGTCGCGTTCACGCCAATACAGAATAGTCGGGTTGCCCCTCAATTGGATCAACACAAACGGGTGACGATCGTTGTGCAATTCCATGTAGCCAGCGACATAGATCTTGATTTTCTGAACGAGGAAAACTCGCACATATTTTTCTGGGATTTTGGCGGTGATTCCCGGTTCGGAGATGAACGACTGCGACTTTCGCGCGTCGCTTCGGACTCCCCTTAGCCTCTTCGTCAACGCGTCTTGCTGCTTCCAGATGCCGAGTAACTTGCTCGCGACGACGTTTTCCTCGTCGGGTTCTACTTTCAATTCCTCGGCCGAGGATTGTAGCGCAATCGCGCTGCAAACAAGAATGAATACGAGTGCCCGAAAAAGCATAGGACTGGTGCCGCCTTTCAAGATTGCATCAACATATCGAAAAAGAGGCCAACGACGACTGAGTGAGCCAGGCCATTGCGAGTGAGGACAGTTCTCATCGTTCATCCGGCTTGCGGGGGGCATCGCCCGGACGCAGACCGAACAAGAAGTGCATCAGGTCGCGGGTGCCGAGCATGCGCGGGCTGGCCAGCAGTTCTCCGGCCCTGAAGCCGGCCGCCGTTCCCTGCTGCACCGCGTAGCTGCGCACGCGATCGAGCACGTGCGCCTTCTCGGGGGGAAACTGCGTTTCGTAACAGCGGACCGCCGCGATCTTGGCGTCGAGCGTGTCGCCAATGTCGACCACCAGGTGGCTGGCGGCATCGGGCAAGTCGAGCCGGCCAAACGCCAGCGTGAAGTACAAGTGGGACGAGATCGTGTGCGTCGGCAGGCCGTCGAAATACGACTCCCACTTGGTAAGTCGCGAATAGAAGACCGCGGCGTCGGTGATCTGCATCGCCTGCCAATGATCGGGCGAGGCCAGCGGCGTTTTCTCGCCAAAGCCCAGCACGAGCCTGGGTCGGTAGATGCGAAACTGCTTGGCCAATAGCACGCGCGCCTCGAAGGTGTCGAAGAGCCGGCGGTTGGGCAGATCGAGCGTGACGCGCACGGCCGCGCCGAGCGTTTCGGCGGCCCGACGGGCTTCTTCGAGGCGCACTTCGGGCCCGGGCGAGCCAGGAGTTGGTTCGCCGTCGGTCAGGTCGATGATGCCGACGCGGTAGCCTTGTTTGGCGAGTTTTGCCAGCGTGCCGCCGCAGGCGATCTCGACGTCATCGGGATGGGCCCCCACGGCGATTACGTCAAGGCGATCGACTTCGTCCACTAAAGTGCGCTCCGATTGGCAAGGGGGACAGGAGTCGACTGCGATGGGTGCATTCGGCCTAGTGCTGCCCTACCGCGCAGACGACTCCAGTCCCCATCGCGCGGTCCTATTTCGGTTTGATGGCGGCCAGCAAGAACGTGGGGTTGAGCGCTTCGAATCGCAGCCGTTCGAACTGCTCTGTGCCGCGGGCGATGTTGAGCATCCACACTTTCACGTCGCTGCCGCGGCGTCGCAAGACGCCGTAGACGGCGCTCACGCTTTCGATGCTGCCGACGCTGGCCACCAGTCGCCCCCCGACGCGCAGACGATCGGCCGCCAACTCGACGAGGCGATTGATCTCGCGCCCGCTGCCGCCGACGAAGATCGCGTCGGGCTCGGGCAGGTCCTGCCAGGCCTCCGGCGCGCGCCCCAGCACCGGCGTGAGGTTAGTGACGCGAAACCGCTCGGCGTTGGTGAGAATCAATGCGTGATCCTCGGGGTCCATTTCGATGGCGAACACTCGACCATCGTGCGCGATTTGCGCCGCTTCGATCGCCACCGAGCCGCTACCGGCGCCAATGTCCCAGACGACGCTGCGCGGACCGACGTCGAGCTCGGCCAGGGCGATCGATCGCAATTCGCTCGGCGTGAGCAGCCCGTGCTTCGGCTTCGACTGGGTGAACATCTCATCGGGGTTGCCGAACAGCCGCTGGCCGCGGGCCTCGAGCGGGCGGTCGGGGACGTTCGGCTTGCGTACCAGGATCATCACGTTGAGCGGGGCGAACTCTTCGCGCAACAGTTCAGACAGCTCGGCTTGCGTGACGCGCTCGTCGGGCGATCCGAGGTTCTCGCAAACGTATGCCGAGAAATAGTCGAGCCGATGCTCCAGCAGCGTGGCCGCCACGCGCGAGGGAGGCCATTGATCGCTGGTGAACAGTCCGACTTTCTCGGCCACGCGCACTTTGTCCAACAGCGACGCGAACGAGCGGCTCGCGAGATCGGTGAGGAAGGCTTCCTCCCAGCTCTCTTTCACGCGGGCGAACGCCAGTTGCATGCTGCTGACGTGCGGCGCGACTTCGAAACGTTCCTTTCCCAGCCGCGAGCAAAGGTGCCGGGCGACGCCGTAGAACAAGGGATCGCCAGTGGCCAGCACAACGATCCGCTTCTGCGGCGACGCGGCGATCTTGTCGACGGCCGGGTCGAAGTTGTCGTGGACGATCAAACGTTCGGCCTTGCCGGCGGGGACCAGCCGCAAGGTGGCCTCGCCGCCGATCAGGATTTCGGCGTCGGCCAGCAATTGCCTTGTGCTGTCGGTCAGGGCGGCCAGCCCGTCGTCGCCGATGCCAACGATGTGCACCTTCTGCGGTTTGCTCAACCGTGAGCCCTTTGTCGAAGAGTTTGAGGCGATGCGGCCGATGCTGCGCCGGATTCTAGCAGCCCGTTGAATTAATCTGTAGCCGGGGTCTGCGACCCCGGTATTCACAACCGCGCGGTAGCGGGCTCCACACGGTCGCCGCCCAGCGCGCCGTCCAGTCGGCGGAAACGGCCAGCAGGCCATCCCCCCGAATCGCTAAATCCCCGCTGGCCCAGCACGATTTATCGATGCACGTGGCAGCGACGCGGACTGCCGCGCGATGCGGCGTCTCGCCGTGGAGCCGCAGGTGAGGTAGGTTTGGGAGTTAGACCCAGGTGGTTCGCCATCGTGGGGGAGACTGCGGGCCGTTACCACCCGAACTCTCGGTACAGGCGGCCGCGCTCGGTCGCGATCCGGACGGCACGAGGCGATGATTCACGTCCGCGAGCTCACCAAGGCCTACACCGATCTGGAACGCGGCAAGTTCGTCGCGCTGGACCGGATCAGCTTCTACGCTCTGCCGGGGCAAATCTTCGGCCTGCTAGGCCCCAACGGCGCTGGCAAGACAACCGCCCTGCGGATTTTGAGCACCATGCTGCGGCCGACGTCGGGCACGGCCTCGGTCAATGGCTACGACGTGGTGACGCAAGCCGCCGAAGTGCGGCATCAGATCGGTTTCCTCTCGGCCAATACCGGCGTCTACGACCGGATGACCGCCTGGGAAATGGTGGCCTATTTCGGCCGGTTGTACGGACTGCCCGAAGACAAGCTCGAAGCCCGCATCGACGCCATCTTCAGCCGCCTGAAGATGAACGATATTCGCGGCGTGCTGGGCGCCAAGATGTCGACGGGCATGCGGCAAAAAGTGTCGATCGCCCGCGCGATCGTTCACGATCCGCCGGTGCTGATCTTCGACGAGCCAACGACAGGGCTCGATGTGCTCGTGTCGCGATCGCTGCTGCGCACCGTGGCGGAGCTGCGCGAGCACGGCAAGTGCATCGTGTTTTCGACGCACATCATGCGCGAAGCGGAGAAGCTCTGCGATCGCGTGGCCATCGTGCATCGCGGCCGCATCCGGGCGTGCGGCACGCTCGCCGAGCTGCGCGAGCAGCACGAGCAGCACGATCTCGAAGAGCTGTTCTACCAGTTGATCTCGGCCGACTCGAAACTACCCGATCCGCGCCACTCGCCCCTGCTGGAGGAGTATCGCGGATGAACTGGACCAATGTACGGCTGATTCTCGAACGCGAGGTGCGCGATCAACTGCGCGATCGCCGCACGCTGTTCATGATCTTCGTGCTGCCGATCTTGTTGTACCCACTGTTGGGCATGGTGTTTCTGCAGATCGCGCAGTTCGTACACGAGCACCCGACAAGTGTGTTCGTCGTTGGCGGGTTGCCCGAAGCGCCCGAGCCGGCCCTGGTCGTGGGGAGCCGCTTCGCCGACGAGCTGTTCACCGAGCGGGCCGATGCGCGGCTGTTGATCGCCCATCGAGGCAGCGCATTGCAATTGCTCAACGAAGCCGAACAAATCACGCATCCGCAAGGTGCGGCAGCCGGCAAACGCAACGGCGCTGCGCCGGCAAAGCAAGCGCCCGACCTGGCGGCCAAGGCAACGAGCACGCCGCCAGCCGAACCGACCGCCGCTGCGATCGCCGCCGCGGCCGAAAAGCTGGTCCGCGCGGGTCTTTATCAGGTCGTGGTCTACTTTCCTCCTGAATTTGCCCCGCAATTGGAAGCCTATCGCCGATCGCTCAGCGCCGGCGCGCCGCTCGACGAACAAGCCGCGCCGGTGATCCCCGCGCCGCAGCTCTACTTCAATGCCGCACAAGAGAAGTCGCAACTGGCGCGGGCGCGCGTCAGCGAAGTGCTCGGGCAATGGCGCACGAAGATCGGCGAGCAGAATCTGGTGGCGGGCAACCTGCCGGCCAGTGCCGCCTCGTGCTTTCGCGTCGTGAGCCACGACGTCGCCGAAGCGGGACGACGTGAGGCCGCGATGTGGTCGAAAGTGTTTCCATTCCTGTTGTTGATCTGGGCCCTGACCGGCGCGTTCTATCCGGCGATCGACTTATGCGCCGGCGAGAAGGAGCGCGGCACGCTCGAAACCTTGCTCAGCAGCCCAGCCGCCCGCACCGAGATCGTCTGGGGCAAGCTGCTCACCGTGATGCTCTTCAGCATGGCAACCGTGGTGCTCAACCTCGTCAGCTTGGGCATCACCGGCTTGTTTGTAGCGGGGCAACTCCCGCAGTTCGGTCCTCCCCCGTGGTCGTCGCTCTTGTGGCTGCTGCTGGCGCTAGTACCGGTATCGGCGCTGTTCAGCGCGTTGTGCCTGGCCTTGGCGGCCTTCGCCCGCAGCACCAAGGAAGGGCAATACTACCTGATGCCGCTGGTGCTGGTGACAATGCCGCTGGTGATCGTGCCGATGGCGCCCGGCGTCGAATTGACGCTGGGCAATAGCCTGATTCCGGTCACCGGTATCGTGCTCTTGCTGCGCAGCGTCGTCGAAGGCGACTACGCGAACGCGTTGCCGTTTGTGCCGCCAGTCGTCGCTGTCACGGTCGGTTGCTGCTTGCTATCGATTCGCTGGGCCGTCGATCAATTCAATTCCGAGTCGGTGCTGTTCCGCGAAAGCGAGCGCGTCGATCTGCGCGTCTGGCTGTGGCGGCTCTTGCGCGACCGCGAGCCGACCCCCAGCGTGGCCGAGGCCGTGCTTTGCGGTGTCCTGATCCTGGTGATCAAGTTTTTCCTCAGCTTCGCGGTGGCCATCCCCACGAACTTCGCGGGATTGGCGCAGTCGGTCGTGCTATCGCAACTGCTCGTTGTCCTCGCGCCGGCGCTGGTGATGACGTTCCTGCTCACCAGCAACCCGCGCAAGACGCTGCTCCTGGTGCGGGCGCGGCGCTGGACCTTGCCGGCGGCGGCATTGTTGGCCCTTTGTGTGCATCCGTTGGCGAACGTGTTGCAGCGTGGCGTGCTTAAGCTCTACCCCATCAAGGACGAAGTGGCGCTGCAGTTGGAGTCGCTCTTTTCCGGGCCGGCGAATTTGTGGCTCATGCTGCTGTTCGTCGCGGTGTTGCCCGCCATCTGCGAAGAACTGGCGTTCCGTGGATTCATCCTCTCGGGCTTTCGCCACTTGGGGCACAAGTGGCGGGCGATCGTGCTGTCGAGCGTGTTTTTTGGTCTCACGCATGCCGTGTTTCAGCAATCTCTGATCACCTCGCTCCTGGGCGTGCTGATCGGCTACCTGGCGGTGCAGACCGGCAGCTTGTGGCCCGGCATGGTCTTTCACGTCACGCACAATTCGTTGGCGCTATTGGCCAGCCGGGTGACTGCCGCCGACTATGAACGAATCGCCCCTTTGCGGTGGATAGCGAATCTGGCCGGCGAGCGCGGGCTGAGCTATCACTGGACGGCGGCCGCGCTCGCGGCTTGGGCCACCGTGTCGCTCCTCTATTGGCTCCACCGCCAGCCATACCGCATGAGCCCCGAAGAATCTCTGCAGGAAGCCATCGACCATCACGCCGCGCAGAGTCTGATGAGCTAGGACGCTTGGCGTGAGGCCTGAACCTTTTGCCGCAGGCTGCTAGTAGCAGTCCCGAAACGTCACTTTGGGTGCCACTACTGGCTTGCCCAGCAGTGAATCGTTCGGCACAGCACTGCTAGACGAGCTAGCAGTGGCACCCGACGTTGGTTCAATGCGGGTTTTGCAACCGCTTCTTGCCGGCAACACGTCGATCTCTCACCTCATAGCCCCAAGTGCCCTTGACCGCGCAGGGGGGCCATCGGTATCTATCCCGCTCTCTTCTCACGCTCTTCGAGCAAGAACGAGGAATCCCCATCCAAAACGTGCAACGCCTGCCCGGCGTTTTCGATCGTTTGATCGACGACGGGGCAGCCCAGCGAGGCCGGCGCTGCGCGAGATCGGCGGGTTATGGCCCGTCGCGGGTTCAAGACAACGGAACATGACGTTCGAGCGGCGCAGTGCCATCGTGATCCGCGAAAGGAGTTCGCGTTGAAAACCACCCTGCTGTTCCTCCTGGCGGTTGCCGGAGTTGGGCTAGGTTGGCAATCAAGTGCCCCCGCTGCCGAGAGCGCTCGATCGAGCGCGCTAGTCGGCCTGCTTTGGACGCAGGCCGGACAGACGGAGTCGATCTCGGGGGGGGCGGAAATGCGCCGCGAACACGTCTCCCGCCTGCTCAAGGCGTCGCGCTCCGCGCTCGAAAAAGGCGATTGGGCCGCCGCCGAAAAAACGCTCGTCGAAGCCGAAGGGATGAACGTCCCGTTCAACGTCTTCTACCTGGGCGACACTCCCAAGAAGGTGCGCCGCGATTTCGACCGGCTGCGCGCCGCCGCGACTGGCCCCACTCCCCCCAGCCGCAAGGCGAAGCCTTTTCGACCATTCGTCCCGGCCGGGGTCGAAGGCGCCGCCGCCGAAGATCCCTTCGCCAACGGCACGGCTCAAGCCGAAGCCACGGCGCCGCCGCCAGACGAGCTCGACGATCAAGCCGGCCGCATCAGCCGCCAGAGCGTGGCTTCGAGCAAGAAGCGTTCCAACTCCCGCGCGGCGCTAACCCCCGAGGCCGCCGCTCCCGCTCCGAACGAATCGTTGCCGCGCCCCAAAGGCGCGCCACGCACGGCGCGCCAGCAGGCGCCGGCAGGCTCGCCTGGCGCCGGCCCGCCGCCGGCCGACGATCAAACCGGCAGCCGCCTGGCGCTCCGCGCGCGTCGCACCGCGAAACCCGCCACGACGACACCCACCGGGGCGCCGCCATCCGCGCCCGCGACTGCCGTCAGTGACCAGCCAACCTTGTTGGCCGCCCGCAAAGCCCTGGCGATGGGCGATCACAAGCGCACGGCCGCCATGCTCGCGGCCCTCAAGCGTCAGCCCCCGCAGAACTTGCCGGGGGGCGACTCGGTGGAGCGGGTCGAGGCGCTACTCAAACGGCACGAGGCCTTGCGCTCGGCCAAGGCCACCCAAGGCGATTCAGAACAAATCCGTCGCGACCTGGCGTTGCACCTCGTTGAGATGGCACAAGGTCTTGTGCCCTATGGTGAGCTGGACGACGCCGAACGCATCGTCGGCGATGCCAATGGGCTGGGCGTTTCATTCCCGGCCGGCGCCACGCAGCCAGCGGTGATTCTCAAGCAAATTGCCCAGTTGCGCTCCGGTCGGCCCGCCGAACCGCGCCGACTCGACGTTCCTGGTAACGAAACGGCTGCCATGGTGGCGAGCGACTTGCCTGGCGGCGCTATCCCCTCGCCGGCGAAAGCACAAGTGCTATCGCTGATGGCGCGCGCTCGGGCCGCGATCTCGTCGCGAGATTTCGCCACGGCCGAGATGCTCCTGCAGCAAGCGATGAAGATCACGCCACCGGCCAGTGAGTTCGGCCCGAAGGACGATCGCCCCGAGTTGGTGCTGCGAGACTTGCGTCAAGCGCGCGCGAGTGATGGCGTGCGGCTGGCCAGCGGCACCGAGCCGCTCCCGGCTCCGCCGACGGAATCACCTGATCCCAATGTCGCGCATGCGTTCTACGATCCGCGTCGCGATACGACGGCCAACGCTCCGGCCGCCGGCGCACCGTCGGGCAGCGAACCGGCGCCCTACGAATCGCCGGAAGCCGAGAGCGGGCCCGAGTGGCCCGCCGAACCGGCGCCGAGCGGCGAAGCTCCCGCGGGTGACGAATTCGCCTTCCCCGATGACAACAGCGACTCGCCATTTGAAGCAACTCCATCGGCCGCCAACACCGCAGCCGACCCAAACGCGTCGAGCCGCCGCGGTGCGAGCACCACATCTGCCAATTCCGATGAACCAACATCGCCGACCGCGAACGAACCATCGTCCGAAGGCGCTCGGTTCTATGCCCTGGGCGAAAACGCGCTACAACACAACGATCCGCAGACCGCCTTGGCGTTCTTCCGCCGAGCCGCACAGCACGCGGCTGCCTTGGCTCCGGCGGTGCAGGCGCGCTTGCAGCAACATCTGGCGACGCTCGAGCCGACAGTCGGCGCGGCGCCGCCAGGCGCGGTCCCAGCCCAATTTCAGGCCGGTCAGGCTGGGCTAATCGCTCCCGGACAAGCTCCAGGCGACGGAGCCGATAGCCCGCTCGAAGCTTCGATTCCGACGGCGATTCCGGCTTCGCCCGCGCCAACGCCACCGCTCGGCCCACCCGCCGACCCGTCGGCACCCAAGCCCGAAGAAGCGGATGCCACCTCCCCCGGCCAGCAGCCAGCAACGACTCCACCGCAAACGCTCCCGCTGCCCCCCGGCAGTTTGCTGGGCGAGGCCGCGGCCAGCCAGCGCATGAGCTTGCAGCGGCTGACCACCGAAATCGCCCGCCAGCAGCTCCAAGCCAAGGGGATGATGGAGCGCGATCCCAAACAAGCGCTGGTCGTGCTCGACCAGGCGGCGCGCGCTGTACAGCAGTCGGGCGTCGATACCCAGTCGCAATCGCAGCTCCTGGCGCGCCTCGAGCGCACCCGCAAGGAGATCGAAGCCTACTACGAAGCCCACCGCGGCCAGATCGAGCTGGCCGAGAGCAACGCGGCCACGACGGAGCAAGTCGAGCGCGAGCGGGCCCATAAGCGCGAGATCGAAGAGAAGCTCGCGGCCCTGATCGACCAGTTCAACCAGCTCATGGATGAACACCGTTACGAGGAAGCCAACGTCGTCGCCAAGCAGGCATTCGAGTTGGCGCCCGACCATGCCATCGCCAAGCAGCTCAAGTGGAACGCCAACTTCATCATCCGCATGCGCAAGCAGGATGAGATCAACGACCTTAAGGAACGCGGCTTCGTCGAAGCCCTCTACGAGGTCGAGCGATCGAGCGTGCCGTTCAACGACAACGATCCGCTGCAGTTCGCCGACAAGCCCGAGTGGGACGCGCTCACCAAGCGCCGCAAGCCGCTCTCGTCGGAACGCGCGCCACGAAGCGAAGCGGAACTGCAGATCGAGCAGAAGCTGAAAACGCCTGTCTCGCTCGAATTCCAGGGAGCCGCGCTGAGCGAGGTGCTCAACCATCTGGCGAAGCTCTGCGACATCAACATTTACCTCGATCCGCAGGGCATGGCGGCCGAAGGGGTCGATAGCGGCTCGAAGATCGACGTCGAGCTTTCCAAGCCGGTCATGCTCAAGAGTGCTTTGAACATCATTCTCGAGCCCCTGCACTTGAGCTATGTGATCAAGGACGAAGTGCTGAAGATCACCAGCGAGCAGGTGCGCGACGGCGAGATCGTGCCGGCCACGTACTATGTCGCCGATCTGGTGATTCCGATTCCGAACTTCGTGCCCGGGCCGCGCCTCGGCCTGGCCAGCAGCCTGCACGATGCCTACGGCAGCCTGGGCTATGGCGGCGGACCGGGGCTGGGCATGGCCAGCGGACCATTAACCACCACGATGATGAGCCAGAACGGCTCGCCGCAGTCCGGGGCTGTCGATGGCGGCGTGCTGGCGAACATGGGCGGGCCGGCCACGATGGCCAGTCCCTTGAATTCCAGCGCCAATCCGATGCTGCACAGCGCCCCGGGCGGCGCCGGCGGTGGCGTCGTGGCCGACTTCGACAGCTTGATCGACTTGATCACCTCGACGATCGCCCCGACCACTTGGGAAGAAGTCGGTGGACAAGGCGCCATCGAATCGTATCGCAACAACCTCAGCCTGGTGATCAGCCAGACCGAGGACGTACACGATCAGATTCGCGATCTGCTCGAGCAGTTGCGCAAGCTCCAGGATCTGCAGGTGACGATCGAAGTGCGGTTCATCACGCTCAACGACAACTTCTTCGAGCGGATCGGCGTCGACTTCGACTTCTTTATCAATCGCAATAACAACAGCCCGAATCAGCCGTTCGGTCAGCCCGACCCCGGCTTCCAGGCAACCCTCTCGGGCCCGCCGATCGGCGGTGGTTTCTCGCCTGGCCCGACGCGCAACTTCACGCAGCCGTCGACGCGCGCCGCCAGCACGGCCATCGCCGGCATCGCGGGCTCGCCGGGCACTTCGGGCGTGGCGCCGTTCACGGCCGACTTGGACCTGCCCTTCACGCAGGGCAGCTTCAGCGCCGCCACTCCGCCGTTCGGACCGTTCGACGCCAACAGCGCGGCCAACTTCGGCTTCGCCATCCTCAGCGATATCGAGGCCTTCTTCCTCTTGCAGGCGGCGCAGGCCGATCGCCGTAGCAATGTGCTCCAGGCCCCCAAGGTGACGCTCTTCAATGGCCAGTCGGCGACCGTCTCTGATACTTCGCAGAGCCCGTTTGTGATCAGCGTGATCCCGGTGGTCGGCGACTTTGCCGCCGCCCAGCAGCCGGTGATCGTGGTGCTCAACGAAGGCATCTTCATGACGGTGCAGGCCACGGTCTCGAACGATCGCCGCTTCGTGCGGTTGACGGTCGTGCCGTTCTTCAGCACGATCGGCGACGTCAACACTTTCCAGTTCGAGGGCTCGACGACCACGCGCGAGCAATCGAGCTCCGATGGCCCCGAAAGCTCGACGACGTCGCGCGAAGCCGATCGAACCGTGACGCGCTCCGGCACCACGGTGCAGTTGCCGACCTTCTCGTTCGTGACCGTGACCACCACGGTGAGCGTGCCCGACGGCGGCACCGTGCTGTTGGGCGGCATCAAGCGGTTGCGCGAAGGCCGCAACGAGTTCGGCGTGCCGTTGTTGAACAAGATTCCCTATGTGCAGCGCTTGTTCTCCAACGTCGGCATCGGCCGCGAAACGCAAAGCCTGATGATGATGGTCACGCCGCGGATCATCATTCAGGAAGAAGAAGAGCAGTTGCTGGGCGTGCCGCCGATCGCGCCGTAGCATCGCGCCCGGGGACTGGTCCCTTTTTCGGTGCGCGACGTTGTCCCAACCAACCCGCGCCGGCCGAAAACAGGTACCTGTCCCCCTCCGTAGCTGCTACGGCGCCGCGCCCGGAGAACGTCCCGTTTTTCGGTGGATGTCGGGTGCCACTGCTGGCTTGCCCAGCAGTGGTTCTGTTTCGCCTTGGTGGTTTTGCTTCCACCGTGTGCCACTGGCTCTGCCCATTGGTCTCGACACATCCTTGCTAGCAAGGAAAAACGCCGTACAAGCCGACGTGGCACGGCCATCCTGGCCGTGGTTCCTTCACGGGCTGGAAGCCCGTGCCACGGTGAATCGCAGCCTGCTAGCGGATTTGTGTAGATACCAATGGGCTCCGCCAGTGCGCGATTTGCCTTGTCCACGACGACACAACGACACGACGCGGTGTTTCCTGTTGCTCGCGAACCGTGCTCCATGCGCAGCTCGTCCGGCGATTGTCTGTCTTCGCCGCGCAAGCGGCGACAGAGCTTAGCCGTTGGCGGATAGCCCACGGGACCGGTTCGCGTGCAATCGGCAGCCGCGCAGCAGCGACATCATCCCTGCGTTCCTGTTCCACCGCACGCACTCGACTGCCTCGCCCAACCGAGCCACAATAGCGTCTTGCAAATCCCTCGGCTCGGAGCGCTCTCGTGACACCGCGCGGTTGGTTCGTTTGCGGCAGCATCTTGGCCGGCCTGGCCGTGGCCCTGGGAGCACTCGGCGCGCATGGTCTTGAAAGTCGGTTCAAGCAGCCTGGCATGTCGGTCGAAGAACTCTCCGCCGGCGAGAAGAAGCTACAAAGTTTCGAAGTCGGCGTCCGCTACCAGATGTACCACGCCCTGGCGCTGGTGCTCTTGGGGCTGTACGCGGCGCGCGCGGGCGGCAACCCTGGCGCACTCGCTCAAGCGGCCGGCTGCGCGTTTCTGTTGGGGATCGTCCTCTTCTCGGGCATGCTCTACGCCTGGGTCTTCACCGAGTCGAAGGCGCTGGTGATGCTGGTGCCGATCGGCGGCGTGTCGTTCATGGTCGGCTGGGTGCTCTTGGCCCTGGCCGCCTGGCGCGGTGAACGGTAACGCGATCGCGCGGCGTGCCTCGCGGCTTCGTCATTTACGTGTTGCCCACGCCATTCATTCGGCAGGCTTCGCACGTTGGCAGGTTCCAAAAGAGGGATGAAAAGAGGGAAGAAGAGGTGTCAGAGGGAAGAAGAGGTGGGGAAGAAGAGGTGGGGAAGAAGAGGCGTCAGGAACGTGTCAGCAACCATTTCTTGCTCGAAGCGGCTAATTGGTTCCTGACACCTTTTCTGCTTCCTCTCCGCCGGCGAGAAGAAGCTACAAAGTTTCGAAGTCGGCGTCCGCTACCAGATGTACCACGCCCTGGCGCTGGT
>JAIESQ010000133.1 GCA_019745975.1 Pirellulales bacterium | reverse complement strand
CCCGCCCGGAGCGACTCTCCAGCCAGCGATGCTACCACCAAGCCGCCTGAAAAGTACAAACCGCGGGATGCACCCGCAGCGGCGGTAAGCTGCTGACCGGCGTGTTCCGCGGCGCGACCAAGGCGGATGGCCGCCCAGCACGCGTCTGCTACCATAGGGCATTCTCCGACAGCGGCAGAAAGCTCCCCAATGCCCCAGGTTTACCAACATTTCGGCATCCGCTTTCAATATCCCGACAACTGGACCCTCGACGAGGAAGAAGCGGTGGCCGGCAACCGCTCGGTGGCCGTTTACAGCCCCGGCGGTGGATTTTGGTCGGTAGCGGTACATCCGCCGCGAACGCCTCGGCAACCCCTGGCCGACGCGGCGCTAGCCGCCATGCGCGAGGAGTACGATAACCTCGACGCCGAGGAAGTGACCGAAATCGTTGCCGGTCACAAGCTGGGTGGTTACGACATCAACTTCTATTGTCTTGATCTGACGAACACGGCCCTGGTGCGCACGATCGACTTGCCCGACGCCGTGTTGCTGATTTTCTGCCAGGCGGAGGACCGAGAATTCGCCGAGATCGGTCCGGTATTCGAGGCCGTTACTCGCAGCTTGTTCGACCGGCGAAAGTAATCTTGCCAGGAGAACGCGGCATGGCTGTCGAAACGACCGACGAAGAACTCTCGGGCGAAGCTACCGCTGTCGACCAGTTTCATCCCTACGTGCCCGATGGAACTCACTTGCCTGAGTTCACCTGGCCGGCGGTGCTGCTGGGCACGCTGCTGGGCATATTATTCGGCGCCTCGTCGCTGTATCTCGTGCTTAAGGTGGGGATGACGGTTTCGGCGTCGATCCCGGTCGCGGTGCTTTCGATTACGCTCTTTCGTCTGTTCTCGCGCATGTTGGGGCTGCGACGGGCGACCATCCTTGAAAACAATATCGTGCAGACGA
Organism: Pirellulales bacterium; assembly: GCA_019745975.1. Taxonomy (GTDB): domain Bacteria; phylum Planctomycetota; class Planctomycetia; order Pirellulales; family JAEUIK01; genus JAIESQ01. The sequence goes on along the minus strand of JAIESQ010000133.1, from coordinate 34,123 downwards.
CCGGCTCGGCCGGCGAATCGATCGCCTTTGGCGTCGGCGTCACTATGCCGGCGCTCTTGCTGTTGGGTTTCGACATGGAGCCCAGCCGCGTAATGACGGTCGGCACGCTCGGCGGGTTGCTCGGCATTTTAATGATGATCCCGCTGCGGCGGGCATTCATCGTCAAACAGCACAAGCAACTGCGCTACCCCGAGGGAACGGCTTGCGCCGAGGTGTTGATCGTTGGGGAACAGGGGGGCGCGACCGCTGCCACGGTATTCCTGGGATTTGGCGTGGCGTTTCTCTACAAGCTCGTCGGCCAGGCGATGGCCTTTTGGAACGACGTGGTTAGCACGCCGTTGTCGTGGGTTCGGTCGTCGAGTTCCACTTCCTCGGCGGCTGGCGCGACCCAACCCGAGGGCTTGCGCGCCGTGCTCGGCGGCGAGTTGTCGCCGGAACTGCTCGGCGTGGGTTACATCATCGGTCCGCGCATCGCGTCGATCATGCTGGCGGGCGGCGTGCTGGCCTACCTGGTGTTCGCCCCCTTGATCGTGATGGTCAAAGGAGATGTGCCGGTCGACGTGCCGGCGAATGCCTCGCTGCTCCAGCGCGAGCTGGCCGTGGCGCACGCGGTGCGCAGCCAGTACATCCTGTACATCGGCGCCGGAGCCGTGGCCACGGGAGGCGTGCTCAGCATGTTCCAGGTGCTGCCGCTGATCGTGACTTCGATTTTCGGAGGGTTGCGCGACCTCAGGCGCCCTGCCAATTCCGCGAATGGTCGAGGGCTGAGTGCCGTCGACGAAATTGCGCGCGTGCCGCGCACGAATCGCGATTTGCCGATGGGATTCGTGTTGCTCGGCACCGTGGGGCTGGTGATCGCCTTGAGCCTGTTTAAGAACTTGGGACTGGGCCTGCGCCTCGAAGGGCTGGCCGGCTCGGTGATGATCGTGCTGTTCGGCTTCTTGTTCGTGACGGTTTCGTCGCGATTGACCGGCGAGATCGGTTCGTCGTCCAATCCCATCTCGGGCATGACCGTTGCCACGCTGCTCTTGACCTGCTTCGTCTTCCTGATGCTCGGCAAGACCGGCAAGGAAGCGACACTCACTGCGCTAACTGTCGCGGCGGTCGTGTGTATCGCCGCCTCGAATGGCGGCACCACCGCGCAGGACTTGAAGACCGGCTACCTCGTCGGCGCCACGCCGCGACTGCAACAGTGGGGCATCTTGATCGGCGCGATTACGTCGGCCCTGGTGATGGGGGTCACGCTGCCGCTGTTGAATCAGGTCGGCACGATCTACTCGAAGAAGCCCGAGAACCTGCCGACCTATCAGGTGCCGGCCGGCGAGCTCGCTACACTCACGCAGCGCGAACGACCGGGCGGGCAATACTCGGGGGTCGATGACAAACTCTATCGCGTGTTGCACGTTCACGAGGGAGAGCGCGCAGGCTTACCGCGCGGACGTTACCTGGTGGCGGACGACGGACGCATTGCCTACGTTGTCGACCCGGCGGTCAACGGCCGCATTGCCCAGCGCGACGATGGGGCGCGCGTGATGAAATTCGAGGCTCCCAAGACACAGCTCATGGCCCTGATCATCGACGGCATCCTCAATCAGCGTTTGCCGTGGAAACTCGTGCTCATCGGTGCCCTGATTGCCGTGGCGCTCGAATTGACGGGTACCGCGGCCTTGCCGTTCGCGGTGGGCATCTATTTGCCGATCACCACGTCGATGCCGATTTTTATTGGCGGGGCAATTCGTTGGTTCATCGATCGCCGCCATCGCGGCAAGGCGAAGGAGGGCGAAGGTGATACCAGTCCTGGTGTGTTGCTCAGCTCGGGCTACATCGCCGGCGGTTCGATCGCCGGAATGTTGCTGGCTTTTTTCGCCGTCGCTCCCGAGCGCTTCCGCTCGGCGCTGGAGTTCGGCAAGCAACTGCCCGAATCGTGGTTGGCCAATCGTGGCCCCGATTGGTTGGCGCTGGCAGCATTTGCGGGGTTGATCGGCTTGCTGATTGTGGTTGGTTACGGGAGAATCCTTCGCGGCAACGCTGCACAAGCAGCCGATCGACCGTAATTTGCGGGCCGCGCCAACGCGCCCCACCGACCTCGCAAGACTTTCCATAGGATTGATAGTTCCATGCGATGCATGATTCGACAACTAGGCTTCTGGATGATTGGCTTCATGATGAGCGCGGTGAGTGGTGATCGCTTCGTTTCGGCAGACGAAGGGATGTGGCTGTTCAACAATCCTCCGCGCAAGCTGCTGCGCGAAATGTACCAGTTTGAGCCAGACGCTGGCTGGTACGAGCATTTACAGAAGGCGTCGGTCCGTTTCAACAGCGGCGGCTCTGGCTCGTTCGTAGCGCCCACGGGGCTGGTGATGACCAACCATCACGTGGGGGCCGATGCGTTGGCTAAGCTGAGCACGGCCGAGCACGACTACCTGGCCGAGGGCTTTCAGGCCCGCTCGCGCGACGAAGAGATCAAGTGTCACGATCTCGAGCTCAATGTGCTGATGAGCATTGAAGATGTGACGGCGCGCGTGAACGCGGCGGTCGATCCCGGCCTGAACCCGTCGGATGCCCAACAAGCGCGCCGCGCCGTGATGAGCGAAATCGAAAAAGAGTCGCTCGACAAGACCGGGCTGCGGAGCGACGTCGTCACGCTCTATCAAGGCGGCTTGTACCACCTATATCGCTTCAAGAAATACACCGACGTCCGTCTGGTGTTCGCGCCCGAAAAGGCGATCGCATTCTTCGGCGGCGACCCGGACAACTTTGAGTTTCCGCGCTACGATCTCGATATCTGCTTCTTTCGCGCCTACGAAGACGGTCAGCCGGCCAAGCCAGAGCATTTTCTGAAGTGGAGCGCGTCGGGAGCAAAGGATGGCGAGCTGGTGTTTGTTTCAGGACATCCCGGCCGCACCGATCGGCAGAACACCGTCGACCACCTCGAATTCTTGCGTGATCGGGCGCTCCCCTCATCGCTGAACTTGATCCGTCGGCGCGAAGTGTTGCTGGCAACCTACTCGGATCGCAGCCAAGAGAACGCGCGTCAAGCCGAGGACGAGTTGTTTGGCTACCAGAATTCGCGCAAGGCGCGACTCGGCCAGATGGCCGGCCTGCAAGACCCTGCGCTCTTCAAAAGTCTCTCTGATCGCGAGATGGCGCTCCGCGCCGCGGTGGCCGACGATGCCAAGCTGCAGCAGCAGGCGGGGACGGCCTGGGGCGAGGTGGCCGCGGCATTGGCCGCCTGGAGCGCGTTCTACGACGACTACGCGCAGTTGGAACAGGCCCAAGCCTTCAATAGCGAGTTGTTCTCGATCGCCCGTACGCTGATTCGCCTTTCGGCCGAAACGGCCAAGCCGAACGGCGACCGGTTGCGCGAGTTTCGCGAGTCGAACCTGGAGTCGCTCAAGCAGCAGCTCTTTTCCACGGCGCCGATCTATCCGGCGCTCGAAACCGCCAAGTTGGCCGACTCGCTCGGCATGCTGATCGAGAAGCTCGGAGCCAGGCACGATCTCGTCAAGCACGTGCTGGCAGGCAAGTCGCCGCAAGCCCGGGCCGCCGAATTGATCCAGGGTTCGAAGCTGGCCGACGTGGCGCTGCGCAAGCGCCTAGCTGAAGAGGGAGCCAGCGCGCAGGCGGCCTCGGGCGATCCGTTGATCGAGTTGGCGCGGCTCGTCGATGAGCCGTCGCGGGCGGTTCGCAAGCGTTACGAAGACACGGTCGAGGAGCCGCTGCGTCAGGCCTATGCCAAGATCGCCAACGCGCGCTTCGCGCAGTACGGCACCGAGATCTACCCCGACGCCACGTTCACGCTGCGACTGGCGTTTGGCACCGTGCGGGGCTACGAGCAAGAAGGGCAGAAGGTCGCCGCGTGGACGACGCTGGGCGGTACTTATCCGCACGCCGCCGCGCATGGCAACGTCTATCCGTTCGCCCTGCCGAAGCGCTGGATCGAAGGGAAAGACAAGCTCGCTCTCGACACCCCGTTCAATTTCGTGAGCACGGCCGACATTATTGGTGGCAACTCCGGGAGTCCGGTCGTCAACCGCTCCGGCGAAGTTGTCGGCATCATCTTCGATGGGAACATCCAGTCGCTAGTGCTGGCTTACGCGTACACCGACACGCAGGCCCGCGCGGTTTCGGTCGCGTCGCCGGCGATCATCGAATCGCTTAAGAAGCTCTACGGAGCGGAAGCTCTGGTCGCCGAAATGGGGCGCTAACTGTCGTCGGCCTCGATCGTGGCTTCGGTTTCAGACGGGTTCGCCTCCGTGTCGGATTCATCGGCTGGCTCGCTCTCCTCCGCATCGTCGTCCCGCGTTTCGAGCACGTCGGGGTGGCGCCGGTTGAACTCGATTTGTCCGCGCGGCGTGATCCGCGTTTCGACAGCGCGAATCTGCGCGATTTCAGTGAGCGCCATCAGCTTTTTGATTCCCGCGTCACTGATCGCTGTCCGCGAAATATCAAGCCAATTGAGCTTCTTGGCGCGGGCAAGCTCGCCGATCCCCACGTCGGTGATGGCCGTCCCCTCGAGATCAAGCGAATCGAGCAGCGGCAGCCGTGCCAAGTCCTTAAGTCCGGCATCTGAAATCCTTGTATTACACAACTCGATGGTGCCGAGCTTCGCCAGAGAAGCCAACTGGCTGAGGCCGACGTCAGTCACGGACGTATCGCTCAACGCCAAGTGGGCGAGCGAATTGAGCTTGGCGATCTCCGCCAGGCCCTGGTCGTCGATCGGCGATCCGCTCAGGTAGAGCGACTCCAACGGCAAACTGGCGAGCGCGGTGAAGCCAGCGCCAGTCGTTTCCGTATCCCTAAGGTTCAGCGTAGTGAGCTTCGGGCAGCGTTGGAGCGACGGGACGGCGGCATCGCCGATGCCGGTTTGAGTCAGGCTCAGGTACGCCAGCGCGGGGAGCTTCGGCAGACCGACCAGGCCGTCCGCCACCAACGGCGTGCGATCCAACAGCAGGCTCTCGAGTCGCGTCAATTGCCTGAACGACGCCAGTCCCGGCCCCGTCACGCGCGTGCCGTCGAGATAGAGCGAGCGCAGGGCCCGCAGTTTCGCCAGATGCGATAACCCTGCATCGGTGATCAGCGTTTCGCCCAGGCCGAGATGCCGCAGCCGAAATAAGCGGGCGAGGTGCCCGGCGAGTGTGTCGTCGGCCGGCGTGTTGGCCAGCGTCAGCGATTCGAGCGATTCGAGGTCGGCCAGCCCATGGCAGTCGCCAGGATCCAAATTGCACTGCCACAGCGAAAGGTATTTGAGACTCGGCAAATCGGCCAGGTAGTTCAGCCCGCTGCCGCGCACTTTGGTATTACCCAGGTCAAGCGTTTTGAGCGACTTAAGATTGGCCAACCACGCAAGTCCTCGGTCGGTGACCTGCGTGCCGGTCAGGCTGAGGATTTGCAGCTTTGACAAGCTCGCGAGTCGTGGCAAATCGTCGTCACTGACGTCGGTGTTATCGAGACGCAGGTCGACAAGATCGCCCATTGTGCCGATTTGGGCTAGCATCCCGTAGTCGAGCTCGCAGCCGGAGAGCGAAACGCCGATGGGTGGCCCAGTCGGCTCATTGGAGTATCGCATGCCATCGGCAACCCACGGCGACGCGACCGTATCTTCGACTTCTTCCTCGTCGTGTGTCGTTGTAGAGCTGGTCGGCGCGGGCTGGTCGTCTGCTTCTTCGCTCTCGTCGACCTCCTGATACCAGACCTGGCCGCCCGCGTGCTCGATCCGCCAAAGCGCCGGGTGCGTCGTGGTGTTGCGATCGACGAGCCAGACCATGCCCATCGATCCGCCACACAAGAGCAGGATCGAACCGACCACCAGTCCGACGACCAATAGCGCCGTTCGCAGGGGGTGCCCTTGGCGCGGAGCCGGTACCTCGTACATGGCGTGGTTCATGTCGACGGTCGAATGGCATCACGAAGAAATGTGCGTTGGCTCCGAGACGCCCAGAAACTCAGGCGGGCGACCGACGCGACTTTAGTCGCCGCATCTTAACCCGCCGCGCGGCGGGAGGGCAAAAGCCGCGACAAAAGGGTAGTGGTACACTCACGGCGGCAGCAGCGAAAAGTGCGCCGGAAAGTACGCGCCGTTCAACGGGTGAAACCGACCGACCCCTGCAATGGCGACTATTCTGGTCCGCGGTCGAAGTACGAGGCGTTATCCATAAACCGCGGATAGTGTCCCGTGGGACGCATCTGGTAGTACGCGGGGCTTTCACTGCCACGCGCCACTCGTGGAGTGAGCTGGTTGGCCCGCCAGGTCTGCGTCTTCATCGAATTCATGCCGAAGCGCGCTAACCCGCCCGCTTGTTGAGATCGTTCCGCACCCTGAGTGAGCGACTGCTGTTGTCGCTGCATGCCCAACTGCTGTCCGCGCGTCATGGGGATGCGTTGCGCGCCGCGGATCGAGTTCGCACTCTGACTCCGGGCTGCCTGCTCCTGTAGCCGGCTGGCCGCGCGCTGCGAGCGGATCGATTGCTGCGTCTGCTGCCCTGCGGTACTTGCAACCAATATCAAACAAACGGCTGTCGAAAAGCCCGCTCGCACCAAAGCTACTTTGACCCGCATCGATCGATCCTTGTCGTCCACCGTTCGCGTCGCGGCAGAACCCGCGGCAAGCCGCCACCTGCTCAAAACATCGTCAATCTCCACCTTAGCGACGCATTTCAATCCGGGCAAATGAATCTCCGATAAGGTCTCCAGCGTGGGGCGAACACGATTCCTCAAGTCCTTATGGCGACGAAGGTATCGCTGCGCCCTTCCAATCGTTACCAGGCCACCTCGGGCGTGGCCGCCTCGGTTGCCATCTCGGCCGGGAGCCGCCAAACGTGTGTCCCCTCTCGGTCGGTGAAGTACAGCGACGATTCCGACGGCTCCAGCGCGTTTCCGTCCGCCCAGAACGCGTAGAAATCCGGATGCACCGGCTGCGGCCGCCGGGCGTACGAGTGATTGCGCGGTGGATCGCCCGTGAGCGGTTTAACTTTCGTCCAGTTCGCGCCCCGGTCGGCGCTCGTCCACAGGACCATCCGGCCGCCCGTGCAATAAGGCTGAGGCCCACGGTCGGTCGGCGCGATCAGGCGCCAGACGCCGTCGGCCTCGAGATAGAGCGACCCCATGTCGTAGTTGTGATCGCTGGTGGTCACTGCGCGGTCGTCCCATTGCGAGCCATCCCACTGCGCGATGCGCCAGATGCGCGGATCGTTGGCGGGGCCCGGCTCGTGGCCGCGGCTGGTGAGATACAGAATGACCGGCCGCCCCGCCTCGTCGAACTGCAGGTCCTTGAGATAGACGAGCAACTGCTGCGACTGGTAGTCGCGCACTAGCGCGGGGTTGGCCACGGCGGTGAGCGGCGTTTCGACCTTGCGGCCGTCGACCGTCTGCCAGGTGCGCCCCTGGTCGCGCGATTCGAGATAATAGATGTTCGTTCGCGCGTCGAGCCCACCCTGCGTCGGATGGTAGTCGAACGCGGTGCCGGTGCGCCGGCCATTGGTCGCGCTGATCTGGTAGTGTCCGCGGGCTACGTGTGCCAATATTGCCGGCTCAGTCCAGTCGCGCCCGTCGCGGCTGGCCATCCAGAACATCCGGCGCTCATTATTCTTGTAGCGCGTGTGCATGAAGAACAAAGATCCATCGTCGAGCACCCACGGCTGCCCGTAAGAGAAGTTCGTCTCAGCGACGAGCTCGAACGAGTCGATCTCGTACGGCTTCGTGCTGCGATGGATGAACGCCGGCCGCGACGTGCCGTGGGCGTTCGAGAAGACCCATAAATGCCCCGCGCGATCGATCGCTAGCACGGGGTTGTCGTGGGCGTCGCCGGTCTCTTTGTCAAGCAGGATGCGTGGACGCGGCACAGTCTTGGTCTGGTGATCGAAGTACGAAACCAGGTGCAAGAGCCGCTTGCCTGGCGCGGTGCCGCCGTAGACGAAAAACGTCTTTTCGACCGTAGCCGCGTAGCAGGCCATCGGCAACTGCTGATGCGGATACGTTGCCATTCCTCCCGAGTATTTGTAGCCGTACTCGTCCTTGGTCGGACCAACCGCATACCAGATGCCGCGGTAACCGGTGTCTTCGGCCAGCGTGAACGACTCGCTCGCCACGAGCGCCGGCGTCAGGCCGATTCCCAGCAATGTGGAAATCACAAATCGCATCGGTGATAGTCTCTGCTCGCATCGTTCACGGTGCGCGAAACACCAGATCGTAGCCGACCGCCATGATCCCCACATCGACCATCACGTGGCAGATCCAGGCCCCGACCAGCGACCCGGTGCGCTGATAGAGCCAGGCCCAGATTGCGCCGCCGATCGCCACGCAGGCGGACAACAGCACGGTCATCCCCGACAATCCGTCGAAATAGATGCCGACCACAAGCGTGTGATGCGCCATGAAGCCCAGGCTCGAGATCACGATCGCCGCCGCGATCGGCAGCAGCGCGCGCAACCGCCCGAATACGAACCATCGCCAGTAGTACTCTTCGAGCGCGGAGTGAATCAGCGAATAGAACGTCGCCAGCGCCAGAAAACCTAGCGGCGTGGTGATGCCAGCGTCGGCCAGTTTGCCGCGCACGATCTGGGGCAGGTCGGCCATGACCGGATGAGAGCGGAAGTAGCCGGCGTATAGCGCGAACAGCGCCGCAAGAATCACTGTACCCAGCGCCGCGCCGGCAAGCGCGCTCATGCGCCGCGTTTGCGATGTCGGCGGTCGGGCATCCCCATCGGCCGAACTTGTATTGCGCCGCCTGCGTTCGACGCCCCACACCCAAGCCACGGGCAGCGCGAACTGCAACACTTTGCCGACGGTATAAACGATTTGTACGCGCGAGTCGCCCGCAAACACGACAAAATACAGCCAGGTGATCAGCGATGGAAAGCATAGCGCCAGCACGAGCACTCCGGCCAGCCCACCGTGTCCCGATCGCTCGGAGTGGTTTTGTCCCCCGGAGTTGCCCGCGAACCGCGCGGTTGATGCTTGCGTCATCGGCAGTCGATTCCTGTTGTCACTCGGCGTGACGGATTTCGAGCCATACGTTGGCTTCGGTCTTTCTGGGCGTCGACGCCTGCCGGTCCGCTGGCCTTTGCACGTCAATTGTTAGCTCGTTGCGAGCTTTCAAGAACGACGTCACTTCGAAGGCGTTCGGCGCTTGTGCGCCATCAATGGTGCCCAAGCAGTCTCCATTGAGCGCGACCGCCAGTGTGGCTCCGCGCCCCGCGATGCACAACCAAATCGCTTCGCCGGGGTCGAGATTCGTCGGTCGCGAGAAGCGCCGCCGCCAGCAGATTCGTGCTCCGGCGGGAGACGCGATCCCACTTATCCAGTCGTGAGGCAACGGGGCTGAGCCTGCCGACCGCGGCGCGAGTGGGATGGCCGCGGCGGCGCCGGTGGCCTCGAGATCGAGCTGTACCACCGGCGACACTTCGAAGTGCCAGGGTCCGCGCAGACGGATCACGTGCGGATAGATCACAGCGCTTCAATGCTCAGGAATAGTCGATGACGGTCTTAATGCCGTGCTTCACGCGGTCAACGTAATGCGGGAGCGATTCGCGCTGTGCGACGCGATCGGTGATCAACCGCGCCGCCAGCCCTGGCCAGCGCCGCTGGCATTCGGCCAAGTCGACGAGCGCTCGTTGAAAATCGCGTAGCGCCGCGTTCACGCAACCGATGTGCAAGTGGTTGCGGATCAAGCTCTCACGCATCAATCGCGTGACATCATGCACCGCCGGGCGTGGCGTACGCGTGCTCCCCAGCCAGACCGCCACGCCGCAGCTTGCCAGTCCGCGGGTCGCCAACAGCAACACTTCATCGGCGCCGGTGCACTCCAGCAGCAGGTCGTAACCGTCGCGTTCGACATTGACTGGTGCGAACTTTTCCCGATCGGCCTGCAAGTAGGTGCCACTGAACGCACGGACCAGCTCGGCGCGCGGACTATTGGCCGCGTCGCGCCCATAAACTGCGGTTGGCCAGCCGCGCACTCGGCACGCCAACAGTGCCGCCATGCCGATCGGCCCTAAACCGGTCACCAGCACGCGCGGGGGCCACTTCTGCCATTCGCCCGGGCCAAGCCGCGCCTGCTGCAAGAGCACTGCCTCGTTAATCCCTTTTTCGGCGACCGCGATCGGCTCGGTGAGAATGGCCACGGGGGCGAGGTCCGCAGGTACCTTGACCAGATAGCGCGGTTCGTCGAGCCAGTAGGGAGTCGAGAAACCATGCTCGTGATAGATGCCGCGCTCGGTAAACTGGCCAAACGCCAACATGTCGACGCGGCGCTGCTGGTTCGGCTTGGCGCGGCGCACAACCGGCACGACCAACTCGCCAACGGTCGCCGACGGCGTGTCACCTTTGGCCGCTCCCACCTCGACAATCCGCGCCAGGCACTCGTGCCCCAGAATCAAGTGCGGTTCGCCGGCCGGCGTCTGCGGGTCCAGCGAGTGCAGAATCTCGCGGTCGGTACCACAGACGCCCAGCTCGATGGTTTGGCAAAGTACCTGTCCCGCGGCAGGCTGCCCAGGCTCGGCGGTTTCGACAAGTCGTGGCGCCGCTTCGCCGGGTAGTGCCGCGATGCCAAGCATAAATGCGCCATCCGTGCTAGTGGAGCGTCGGCCCAGCTTTGCTGGGTTGACGCGAAACGACGCCAAACCCGCAAGTGGTTTGGCGCAACCAACTACCAGTGCAGCGCCAGCCAGTGAGCATTCGCCAGTTTTGCACTGGACGCTGCACTGGGCCGCGCCGCGGCGCGGCGATATTTCGTACGAAAAGCCGAGCTTACTTCCCCGCCTCTTGCACCCGGCGCTCGAGCGCCCCGTACAGGATCGGCGCCGTCTCTGGCCCGAGGCTGTTTTCTTCGCCGTATTGATCCTTCTCGCGGCCGTAAGCGAACGGCTTCTTCTCGTCCCACTGCCGCTTGGGAACGATGTAGCCCACCTCGTCGTTCGCCAGGCCAATCACCAGAATCTTGTTGCCGGGCAACAGCTCGACGATCGACTTCTCCTTCGGCGCATCCTGAAAATCGGCGCCCTGATCAATCGGATCCTGAATCTTGCCGTAAACGCTCTCGGGATAAATCTCGCCTGGGATGCAGGCAATGTGTAGATCGCCCAGCCGCACGTAGGCGACTTCCGTCTCGGCGGCGGGCTTGTTGCCTTTCGAGTTCTTGCCGGTCAGCGTCTCGCCGACTTCTTCGGGATCGCCCGTCCAGATGTGGCCGCTCCGCTTGAGCACGCCCAACATGCGGGCGGCCTGATACAACGGATTGGCCAGCGGCACCGAGATCGGCTTGGCCGACGTCGTGAAGCCGGTGAGCGAAATTGGTTCGGCCGCATCAATTGCTTTACCAGCCAGCTTGGCGACTTCCTCGCCGTAGATGCGGCAGAATTCGAAATCCCCTTCGCGCAGCGGTTCGCCAGCGGAGTTCTTCATCACGTCGCGCGGCGGGGCCATCAGCCCGCCGACCGGGCCAGTGAAGTAGGCCACGGGGCAGTGGTACTTCTTCTTGAGCTCGGCCACGGTGACGCCGGGGAAATCGGCCGTGACCACCGTGTTGCTGCCTCCCATTGTTTCGGGGTGATTGTTCCACTGCACGAAGATGCCTGCGAGCTTACCGTTGTCCTTGCGCTTGAACGACAAGACGCGGATGATGTCGTCGAACACGTACGGCTCGCGGCTGTCGCGCAACAGCGCCTTGTCGGCGGCGGTGCCATAGGTCGCGTCCACCGGCACGGCCGCCGCATCGGCCTCGCCGATCGCCTTGACGACCTGCGATTTCAGATGCTCCATGTACGCGGGATCGACTCCCGCCTTCATCGGAGTCGGTCCCCAGATGCCGACGGTGTCGGGCCCCTCATGATTGTGCGAGCTCGACACCATCACGTACTTGAAGCCAGAGAGCTTCTCGCGGATTTCCTTGACCGTGGGATATTGAAGTCCGACCACGTCAGCGCACGCCATCGCGATCTTGGCGTCACCGTCCTTGAAGACCACGGCGCGCACGGCGAGTGGATCGTGAATGGCCGTCGCCTTGCGGTTCTGACCGTAGCCTGCCACCCACACGTCTTTGTTGGCCACGTCAGGCGTGATATCGGCTTCGGCAAAACCTACCTCGAGCACGGCCGCACGCGACGGCGACTGGCCGCATGCTGAGACCAAAAGCAGCGAGACGATCACTAGAAGCGGTTTCAAGACCTGGTTCGTGTGCCACTGCTGGCTTGCCCAGCAGTGCCAGGTTCGACCCAGCACTGCTAGACGAGCTAGCAGTGGCACCCGACGCGGGTTCATCGCCAATTTTGAAACTGCTTCTAGAGAAATGGAATTCAAAAACGCGCTGGGCGTGGCAATACGCATGGCAAGGACTTCTCCAATACCTCGGCGGGTGGGCAGAACTGGCGCGACACAATGAAAATCGTCGCACCCAGCCTAAGCTGGTCGGCACAGCCGCTCAACCCCCGCGAATCTGCTTGCTGTAGCCGGGGTCTGCGACCCCGGACCGGCTGATTGCGGCTGGACTAGCCCGTCACGCACGCCGGCAATCGGTCGAACCCGATCGCCCGCTCGCACCAGGCGGCCGCCGCCAGCAGACTCGACTCGCCGAACGAGCGCCCCACCAACTGCAAACCGGTCGGCATCCCATCGGGGCAGACCGCGCAGGGGATCGTCACCGACGGCAGCCCCGCGTAGCTCCAGCATGAGTTGAATGCCGGATCGCCCGTCGTGTCCAATCCGCCTGCCGTCGTCGTCGTCGATGGCATTACCAGCGCCTCGATCCCCTCCAGCGACCGCTGCACCGTGCGCACGTAGCGTTTCTGGTGTTCGATCGCCTCGACGTAATCGAAGATCGGCATGCTGCGGCCGCGATCGAGCAGCTTCGAGATCTGTGGGCTGAACTTCGCGCGCTGGCTCGGGAACTTCTCGCGATGAATGAACGCCGCCTCGACCGCCATGATCCGGTGATGCAACTCGGGCACGCGCGCGAATCCCTCGGGCAGCGGCACTTCGCGCACCTCGGCCCCCGCCTTGCGCAAACGCTCGATGGTCGCCAAGGTCGCGTCGCGCACCTCAGGCGTGCACTTCTCCAAGAAGTACTCTCGCAACAACCCCAATCGAGGCACGAAGCCCGGCGTAAGCTCGCTGGCATAATCGGCGACCGGCTGCCGCGACGACAAAGGATCGGTCGGATCAAAACCGGCAATCACCCCGAGCAATAGCGCCAGATCGGCCACCGAGCGCGCGATCGGCCCCGGATGATCGAGATGAAAGGCCAGGGGAAAGATGCCCGCCAGACTCACCCGGCCATAGGTCGGCTTGATACCTGCCACGCCGCAATAGGCCGCAGGCCGCACGATCGAGCCGCCGGTTTGCGAGCCGATCGCGGCCAGGCACATGCCAGTCGCCACCGAGGCGGCCGATCCGCTGCTCGAACCGGCCGGCGTGCGCTCGAAGTTCCACGGATTGCGCGTCGGCGGCGGATCGAACGATGCGAACTCGGTCGTCACGGTCTTGCCCAATAGGATCGCGCCCGCCGCGCGCAGCCGCGTGACGATCGGAGCATCTGCCTGGGCGACATGCCCCGCCCGCAATGGTGAGCCCGCCAGCGTCGGCAAGCCCGCTATGTCGATGATGTCTTTGATACCGATCGGCATGCCGTGGAGCGGGCCGCGATAGTGCCCGGCGGCCGCTTCGGCATCCAGCTCGCGCGCCAACCTCCGCGCGCCATCCGCGTCGACCGACACCCAGGCGTGGATCTTGGGCTCGAGCTTGTCGATCTGGGCCAGGCACTCATCGAAAAGCTGAATTGCGGTGACCCGACCGGCCCGCAACTCGGTGGAGGCTTCGCTCAACGTGCGCAATCGACGAGAAGCAGCTTCAATACCTGGCTTGGGTGCCACTGCTGGCTTGCCCAGCAGTGCAGGGTTCGATACAGCACTGCTAGACGAGCTAGCAGTGGCACCCGACGTCCGTTCATCGCCGGTCTTGAAACTGCTTCTAGACATTAGTGGTATCCTACTTGGCTGGCCGATCGACTCGATGACCGGATCTACTTCTTCGCGACAATCTTCCGCGCCGCCAGCGGTGGATCGCCGGCCAACGGCAGCTTGACGACTTTGCCGGTCTCGGCCGCCTTGTAGATCGCCAGAATGATCTCGACTGAGCGACGCCCCTGGTGACCATCAACCGCCGGCGCGCGGCCTTCGTCAATCGCCTGGCAGACGTCGCGAAACAACCGGGCGTGCCCATGATGGCCGATGGCCGCCGGATCGCTGGCCCCGCCCCCCGTGCTGATCGAGCTTTGCATTTTTTTGGCGACGGCGGCGTCGCGGCGGCCGCGCTTGGCGAAGTCCCACTTGACGATGTCCTCTTCTTCCATCGCCGCCGAGCCCTCGGAGCCGTGGATCTCGATCCGTTTGAGGTAACCAGGGTAGGCCGCCGTGCTGGCTTCGATCACGCCCAACGCGCCGTTCTTGAACCGCAGCGTTGCCACCACGCAGTCTTCCACCGCGATCCGCTCGTGGGCCAGCGTCGCCGAGTGGGCGGTCACCTCCGCCACCGGGCCCATCAGCCAGGTGAGAATGTCGACGCTGTGGATCGCCTGGTTCATCAGCGCTCCGCCGCCGTCGAGCTGCCAAGTGCCGCGCCACGCACCGCTATCGTAATACGACTGAGGGCGGAACCATTTCACGTACGAGTCGCCCAGGGTCAGCCGACCGAAGCGCTGTTCGTCGATTGCCCGCTTCATCTCGACCGCCGAATCGTGGAACCGTGAGGGAAAGACGGTCGCCAGTTGCACGCGGTTCTTCTGGCACGCTTCGATCAGCCGGTCGCAGCGCTTCAAAGTGATCTCGAGCGGCTTCTCGACGATCACGTGCTTGCCCGCCTTGGCGGCGGCGAGCCCCGGCTCGAGATGCGCCCCACTCGGCGTGCCGATCGTGACCACGGTCACGCGCGGATCGGCCAACATCTCGTCGAGCTTGTGATACGCCTTGCAGCCGGTGCTCGCGGCCAGTCGATCGGCGGCAGCCGGCACGGCGTCAAAGCAGGCCACCAGCCTGGCCCCACGCACGTCGGCGATTGCCTTGGCGTGAAAGTTCGAGATCATCCCGCAACCAATGATGCCAAAACCGTGGGGCATGCCGAGTCCTTATTGAGGCTTCGTGAGCGTGCGCTGTAGCCGGCCTCAGTGAGGCCGGACGAGTGTTAAACGTTCATCCAGAGTCGATAACTTCGATCACCCCGGCTAGAGAAACGCGGATTATAGAAGCCGCGCCGCGTGACTGAAAGCACCTAGCTATTGTCTGAAGGTATCTGTCAAACAGGGCTAAATTCCTGGTGCCAACAGCAGAAAAAGCACTACGATTCCGCTGCCAATGATGAATCCGATGAAGATTCGGTCGAAGAAGAATCCCAGTGCCGCACCGACGAGAGGAATACCGCACACAAAATAGACCAATCCGTCATGGGTCTCGAATAACGCTGCCAACAAAGCGAAGCCCACGCCGACGAAGAACCATTGCGGAGTAGTGCGAAATAGAGAACCTAGCGCGGTGAAAAACAGCAGAGGAATCGCAACAAGAAAGAGCGCATGGCGCGTTGATCGCGCCACCAAAGCCTGATTCCATGCCAAGCCGGCAGCACTCAATAGCGTCACGGCAATTAGCAAGCGTTTCAGACTCACTTGCCAGCGATTCATTCACTTCACCGACAGCAAATATGCAATCAGGTCGGCCATCGCCTGCGGGTCGATCTGCTTTTCCATTCCCTCGGGCATCAGCGATTGCCGGGTGCTTTCCAGGGCTTCGATCTGCGAGCGCAGCACCGTGTCGCTTTGATCTTCGGCGCGGCGCAGCGTGACGCTGGTCGCCGTCTCGGCGGCGATCATGCCGGTGATCGTCCGCCCGTCGTCGGTCACTAGAACATAATTGACATACTGCGGATTCACCTCGCGATTGGGGTCGAGCACGTTGAGCAGGATCGCCTCGGCCCCGCGATTCTGGATCGTCGCCAGGTTGGGGGCGATCTCGTGCCCCAGGCCCTCCAGCTTGTGGCAGGCCGCGCAGGTCTTGTGGAACATCACCTTGCCGCGCTCGATGTCCCCCGACAATTCGAGCGCCGGCCGATAGGCGGCGATGATCTCGGCCCGCTCGGTGCTCGGCGCCGCGGCCAACAGCTTCGCGGCGCGCTCGCGGATCGCGGCGTCCGCATGATTGGCCAACAGTCTCAAGCGTGCCGGATCGAAGTCGGAGGCCTGCAGTGTGCCGGCATTCACGGCGTCGAACACCGCTGCGATGCGCTCCACTCGGGCGAAGAGCACCTCGCTGGCCTCGCCGCGCAGGGCCGGCAACAGCGTCGGCCACAGCTCGACGAGTCGCGCGGCGACCTCGGGCCGATCAAAGCGCGCCAGCGCCGCGAGAGCCGCCCGCTGCACTGCCTGCGGCTGCCGCTGGTCGATCAAGGCGACAACCACAGGCGCGACGGTTTCAAACGATCCGAAAGTCAGATCGGCGATCGCCGCGGCGCGCTGGGCGGGGTCGCGGCTTTCGTCGGCCGCCACTGCACGCGCTTGTTCAACCAACGAATTAAGCACGTCGTCGATCTGGGTCGCGCCCGCGGTGGTGAACGTCTCGCGCAGCGCGCCGACGTTTGGTAAGCTAGCGGCGACGCCACGCAGCAAGGCGGCCACCAACGGGCGATCGTCCGCCGGCAACTTCGTCAAGCTGTCGGCCAGCGCCGCGAGCTCTTGCGCTTGATGCTGCCGGCCGACTTGTTCGGCAAGTGAGGCCGCCAGGGCGCGCCCCCCCTCGCTGCGCCGCAGTGTCTCGTCGCCGACGACCAGGGCAAGCATCGCCCCGGCCCCTTCGCCCAATGAGCTTTGCAGGGCCAGCCGCACCCAGCGATCGGCCGCGTCGCGCCGCGCTAATTCCAGCAGCACCGGCAATCGCTCGGGTAACGGCAAGTAGCCCGCCGCCAGCGCCAACTGATAGCGCACGCGCGCGTCGGCGTCTGCGGTCAGGCTCGCCAGCTTCCAGCGCAATTCGAGCGAACCAGCGAGCAACGGTTCAGCCAAACGCACGGCGTGCTCGCGCACGCGCGGGTGTTCGTCGGCCAGGCGCAAGAGCAACGTCTCGGCCGCCAGCGCGTTCTGCCCTGCCAACGCGTACATGGCATGCATGCGAGCTTGCGGGAGCGCCGCCTCAAGGGCCAACCGTCGCAGGGGCTCGACCGCCGCTACGTCCTGTCGCTCGAACAGCAATCGTGCGGCGGAGTCGCGCTGCCAGCCGTTGGGGTGCGCCAAGGTCGCCACCAGGTCGGCGGTCGAAGCGCTGCTGAACTTCGGCAATTTCGGCTGCTCGAACCCGTCGGGCACCACGCGGTAAATCCGCCCCCGATCGCGGCCGCTTGTCAGATCGAGGTGCTTTTTGATCATTGGCGGCAGACTGGCCGGGTGCTCGATCACCTCGCGGTAGACGTCGGCGATGTACAGTGTGCCGTCAGGGGCGTTGGCGAACTGTGCCGGCCGAAACCAGATGTCGCGCGACGCCACGAACTCAACTCCTTCGTCGGCCCGCCGCGCGATCTGCTCCACGCCATGATCGGCCAACAACTTGCGATGCACGAGGTTGCCGCCGACGTCGCCGACAAACGCGTTGCCGCGAAACGGCTCGGGCCAGGCGGCGCCGCGATAGATCGTCACGCCCGTGGCCCCGGTGAAGTAGCCCGCCGCGCGGCCTCCCCCTTCGACCGGGCCGGGCACCTTCTGGGCGACGCGCAGCCGGGTGCGCACGATCCGCCATGGTTCGACTGGGCTGAGGCGGTAAACCTCCGCCTGCGGACCATCGGCGGCGATGCTCAACCGGGCCGACGGCGCGGCCAGGTACGAATTGCGAGCGACATACCGCTCGTCGAACATCACAAGCTGGATGTGGTCGCTGTTAGAGCAGACGAACTTGCGCCCCCAATCGTCGAAACACATGCCGTGCTGGGCGCCGCCGCTCGTGGCTTCAATCGCCAGCGTGCGTGGGTTGAAGGCGAAGTCGCGCCCCCCGAGCCGCACCGGCGCCGCGCCCGAGCGGGGTTCGCCGTTCTCGTCGCAGGGCACGACCGCTCCGCCCGAGCTCGACGTAGCCCCATGAATGCGATCGTCGAGCCCCCAATGAAAGCTGTTGAGTAGGCCCTGCACGTTGTCCCGACCAAAGCCAGTGAACACCCGGCGTCGCGCGTCGGCGCGACCGTCGCCATCGTTGTCTTTCAGGTACCAGATGTCGGGCGCCGCACCGACAAACACGCCGCCGTCGAAACAGGTGATTGCAGTCGGCCACGAGAGCTTGTCGGCGAATAACGTGCTGGTCTCGAAGCGGCCGTCCTCGTCGCGGTCCTCCAGCAACCGGACGTTGCCCAGAAAATCCTTGTCCTGCTCCGAGTAGTCGCACATCTCGACGACGAACAACCGGCCATCGCCGTCGAACGCCAGGGCCACGGGGTCGCGCACTAGTGGTTCGGCGGCCGCTTGCTCCATCCGAAATCCGGGTAACGTGTTGAAAGTTTCCAGCGCCACGGCGGCCGGCGTCGGCGGAATACGCGGCAACTCGGCGGCGTAGTCTCTGGTCTCAGGATTCTCGTCAGCCGGTGCCTGGGCGGCGGCCGCCGGAGCTTCGGCAGGCGAGTCGGCCGAGATCACTCGGTCTGCCAACAGGGCCATGGCCGAAAGAACCACTAGAAGCAATTTCAAAACCTGGCGTGGGTGCCACTGCTGGCTTGCCCAGCAGTGCCGGGCTCGATAAAGCACTGCTAGACGAGCTAGCAGTGGCACCCGACGCGGTATCATCGTCGGTTTTGAAACTGCTTCTAATAAACCAGGCCGCGTCAACGGCCGCCAAAGGCTTGTACTCGTCAAAGGCATCGTAGAATGTTCGACGCAGGTGAGCCGCGTCGCCGGAAGGATTGACACCGATAGCAGTCTGGCATGCGGCTTTGAGCATAACACGCCAGCCGCTGCGCTGCCTGCCGTGCCGGCGCACCCAGGAGCCCAAATCCACCGTGTATGAGCCCCTCTTGCACGTCGTGCTGTTCCAGCCTGAGATCCCGCACAATACAGGGAGCGTGGGACGCACCTGCGTGGCGGTGGGGGCCAAACTTTGGTTGGTGCGGCCACTCGGCTTCCGGCTCGACGATTACTATCTCCGCCGCTCCGGGCTCGACTATTGGGAGCAATTGAACTGGGAGGCGGTAGACGACTGGGCCGCCCTCGGTGCGCGGCTCCCGCTCGGTCGGGCATGGTTCTTTACCAAGCAGGGCACGACCCCCTACACCGACGCGAGCTTCTCGGCCGGCGACGTTTTTGTCTTCGGGCGCGAATCGGCCGGTCTGCCCGACGAGCTACTCGAGGCGCATCGCGATCGTTTGCTGCGCATACAGATCCGCCCGGCTGCCCGCAGCTTGAACCTCTCGAACTCGGTGGCGATCGCCCTGTTCGAAGCCCGTCGGCAGAACGATTGGGCGTAGATGGGGGTCAGCCGCCCAAGAAAACTTGCCACGGCCAAAAAACGGTTTGCCGTCAAACCAGCGTCGACAGATAATCGGGGGCGCGTGGCCCGACTGATCGCGAATCAGCCTGCAAGGACTGCCTGCCATGGCGCGTGTCGTTTCTAGCGACCGGCTCTCCGGTCGAGCGTTGCGGTCTGCGCTTCGCGACCGGTTCGCGCGTCTCGCGCTGGCGTTCGTCACCGCGGCGCTCTTTGCCGCGACGAGTGCGGTCGCTCAGCATCACGGTGGCGGGCACGGTCACGGCGGCGGCCATCACCAGGGTGGCTATCATCACGGCGGTGGTTTCAATGGAGGCTTCGGCGGCGGATTTGGTTTCGGTGGCTTCGGTGGTTGGAACAACACCACGCTGATCGTTGGCGGCGGATATCCGTTCGGAGGTTTCTATGGCGGCTTGAACTACTTCAGCGGGCCGATTTGGGGCGGCGGGCTGTGGGGTGGACTCGGATGGCCTTATCCGTTCTATATGCCTCCGGTCGTGGTGCCGGCAGAGACCTGGTTCGGCCCGCGCGCCATGGAGCGCTTTCTCGGCCTCGGTCCCGACTCTGCGACGCTAACGTTGATGCAGCCGCAACTACTGGCCAACCAGGGGGTGGTTCCGCCGGTGAATGCGGGACTGGCCAACGGCGCCGCCAACGGTATCGGCGGGAACGCTGCCGGCGCGAATGGCGCGGCGCCGCCCGCGGGTCAACCGCTCAATGGCCCCGCGGTCGAGCACGATCGCGCGCGCCCCGTGCCCAGGGTGCGCGAAACAAACGATGAACTGCGCGCTCGCGCCGCGCGCCGTTTGGCCCTGGGCGACGACGACTATCGCGCCCAGCGATATGGCGAAGCGTATAACACCTATCGTCGCGCGGCGGAAATCGCTCCCGACTTGTACGAAGCCTACTTCCGACAAGGACAAGCGCTCGTCGCCTTGCGCCGCTGCGACGACGCCGTGCGGGCGTTCAAGCGCGGCCTGGATCTCGACCCGACCTGGCCTCGTCGCCCGATGCGGCTGGACGGACTCTACGGCCCGAATCAAGCCGCGCAACTGGCCCATCTCGAAGCGCTGGCCAAGGATGCCGCCGCGCGCCCCGGCGATGCCAGCCCGATTCTGCTCTTGGGGATCGAGCTGTACTGCAGCGGACAAACCGAGCGCGCCAGGCGGTTTTTCGATCAAGCGGCGTCGCTGGCCGGCGATGCGCCGCTTTATGCCGAACTCTTTTTGCGCGTGCTCAATCAGCCAGCCAGGCCGGCGCGGATCGCCGCGGCGCCCGATGCGGCCAACGACGCGCCACCCGTCGTTCAAGCGCCCGGGGTGGAGCTGTAGGGGGCCGCGCCGAATCTGGAGAGATCGCCGCTCGTCCGCGGTTAAGCGGTACGCCTGTCGCGCAGCTTGGTTGCCAATTGGTCCAATTGGCTCTGTAGATCGGCCAGCAGGTCCTCTTCGGCGGCTGCCGCCCTATTGACGTGCGCGGCGAAGTTCGGCGCGGGAGGTCCAGGATTGCCGGGCGATGCCACCGCATGCAGCGAGTCGACCCGTTGATCCAGTCGCGTCAGACGCTCGGCTGTCTGACGGCGATCTTGCCCGATGCGGTCCAACTGCAGCACCAGTCCGATCAACAGTCCAACCTGGCTCGCCAAAGTGACCGTTTCGCCGATGTTCCACAGGTCGGGGCGATTGCCAAACAGCGACCAGCACAGCAGCACACAGCCGCAGACGAATCCCGCCAGCGCCATCCCTAATGAGAACCAACTAACGATCGCCGTGCGCGACGGCGGCCGATACAATCGCAGCGGGCGCGTCGGACGAAGGTGCCAACCGGCCAGGGGCTGCGCCGTGTCGAGCTGCGAGAATTTCGGCGGCGCGTGGGCGCCGTCGGCCGTACGGTTCAAGAGCCAGTCGGCGCGGGAAAGCATCTCGTCGATATCGTCCCATTCGCCTCCCGGGATCGGTCCCGAGCCGGACTGAGCCTCTCCGGCAGCGGCCGAGGCATTTTCGACGGCCGGCCTCTCGCCCCCCAACGCAACCTGACATCGCGCGCAGAACAGGCCCGCTTCAAGGGCCGAACCCAGCGCTGGCACATCTTGTCGGCAGTTCGAACACCACATCGTCGATCACAGCTTTGCTTGCCGCCAAGTTTCATCGCCGCGCTGACCGTCGTTCGCCCGGCTTCAGGAAGCTCAGCTAATGCGGTCAGGGGCGTACGAGAGTCGCTGCGCGCCGCACTAATTCGGCAATGATCCCACTCGCATGATCGGTTCCCAGAGCGCCCAACTTGACAATGCCAGGCAAGTAGGTCACGAATGGCGACGCAATCGACCGGTTTTGCCGGTGGCGAAAACTTCGCGGGGCACCAGCGTATTGTATGGCGCAACCTGCCGAGCGATTGCTACGACACCGACTCGCGCACTCCCCGATGCTTTGGCTGTCCTGCGAATTTCTGCCAAAGGCGTTCGATTCAAGTCGGTAAGGTCTGACCGCCTGAGCCCCGTCTGGCCGCGAGTCCCTTCGAGACCGGTGGAAATGCCATACCTTGGACGTGAACGATACGGCGCAGGCCGCCGATTGATGCCAGACAATGGGGGCGTGATGGAAGCTGAAACGGCGCCGTGATGCACGCACTTTGCGCAAACTTCGCAGATCGTCAGGAGCATTCGACATCCCCGCTTTCGCGAGTCTGCCTCTACTACGCCCTGGTCGCCATCTGGAATCGACAAACGTTCACCCTCCAGGGGTAGAATTCTGCCGGTCGAACACCAAAAAAAGCGCGTGAGGAAACCGCTGGCGACACCTAGTCGAGGACGCAAGCTATTTGCGTGAAATGGCTTATGGCAAAAAAACCGATATTGACTCACCCCGCGACCTTCCTATAATTGGCGTGTCTGGCAAATTCGGTAATCTCGGTAGGTCCGGACGCACGTAACGATTCGGTAAGTTCTAAGAGCTAAACGACTTACGGGCGTCTAGGGGCAGAGGGCACATCAAACCGGTTTGCACTACACGGATGGACTAGGGAAACGCCGGCTTCTTGCGTAGAGAGGGCACGGCGCTTCCGCCTCTTAAACAGACCTTGCCATCGGCTAGGGAGAGGGGTGGTAAGAAACCATGAAAACCGTCTTCACGACCGGAGAAGCTGCGAAGATTTGTAAGGTGAGTCAGCAGACGATCATTCGCTGCTTCGATTCTGGACAACTCAAGGGCTTTCGCGTGCCGGGGAGCCGGTTTCGGCGAATTCCCCGCCATGAACTGTTCATGTTCATGCGCGACAACGGAATTCCGACCGACGCCCTGGAAAGCGGTAAGCGCAAGATCCTCATCGTCGACGACGATCAAGAGCTCGTCGAATTGATGGTCGACGTGCTCGAGCGCGATGGTCGCTTCGAAATTCGCGCCGTCAACAACGGCTTCGACGCCGGCATGATGGTCAAGGACTATCGTCCCGACCTGATCGTGCTCGACGTCATGCTTCCCGACATCAACGGCAAAGAAGTTTGCCAGCGGGTCCGCTCCGACAAAACCATGGACGACGTGCGGATCATCTGCATTTCGGGCATGGTCGAGAGCGACAAGGTCGAGGAGCTGCGGGCGGCCGGCGCGAACGACTTTTTGCAGAAGCCTTTTGAAGTCGAGAAGCTGCTGGATCGCATCTGCCAGTTGCTCGACGTCGAGACGGTTGCCGCGCACTGAGTCGAGCGCCAGGCGCGACACGCCGCGGCAAGCGTTCGCAGCGCATAAACTGTTGCCAAACGATCGCGTCCGCGCGTCGGCGATGCGCAGGCGCCGCGCGTGGGTACTGTGCGATGCTGTGGTTGCGGTTTGTCCACGATCGCCATGGCGCCCCGCCGTGGCCGTTGGCGCCCTCGATCGCGCGCGCGATGGCCGATGCGCTACTAGCGCGCCGGCCGGTATTGCGAGCTGCGGACGCACGCTGCACAAACGCCGCCAACGACGACCGACGATGCGACCAACGCCGGGCGTTGGCCGAGCGGTTGAGCGTCGATCCGCTGCTCAACTTGTGGTGCGTCCGCATGGCCGCGATCGGTGCGCCGCGTGCCGGTCTGCGCACGGCCGACGATGTTGCCGACTGGTTCGTCGCGGGCGCTCTGGAACCACTGTACGGCGGAACCTGGTTGGTCGATGGTTCGTCCGATGCCGTGCCTCACGGCGATGGGCTGGCGACGGCCCAGCGCGCTGTCGAGCGTGCTGCGGCAATCGCCCATCTCAGCGCAGCGATCGCCCGTGCGCAGGACGATCGACTGGCCAGCAGCGGCCACTCGTCGCGATTGCCCGAGGAAGCCGCTCATGCCGCGCGGTTGTTGATCGGCATCGCCTGGTGCGAGGGTCGATTCGGCGATGCCGGTACCCAAGGTGTGTCGGCGCGATATGCCCGACCGGGCGAGCTCTGCGCGCGGCTGAACGAGTACTTTGGCGGGCCGCTGGCCAGTCATCCGACCGATGGCTGGTTGGCCGCTGGCGGCTGCGTGGAACAAGCATGGGACCGGCTGGCTGACGCCAACTGGGTCGCGTCGACCAGTGATGTCGCTGCCACCGAAGCCGTGATCCATGGCGAGCGCGTGAGTAGCCAGTGGAGGGCATCCGTCGAGTCAGGCGATTGCTTCCTATCCGCAGACTCGTTGCGCGAGCTTGTCAGCCGGCTCGGGCAACTGGCGGCACTTGAGACACAATTCACGGCTGCCGTCGAACGGGCGAAGCTCGCGGCCATGGCCGAATTTGCCGCCGGGGCAGGGCACGAGATTAATAATCCGCTGGCGGTCATTTCGGGTCGCGCGCAGTTGCTCTTAGCGGGCGAGCGCGACCCTCAACGGCGGCGCGAATTGGCGCTCGTCGGCGCGCAAGCCATGCGGATTCACGAGATGATCGCCGACCTGATGCTCTTCGCCCGGCCGCCGCAGCCGCAACGGCATGTCTGCGATTTGTCCTTGCTGGTCGCGCAGGTACTCGAGCCGTTGCGGGCCGAAGCCCTCGAGCGGGACGTGCAACTCGTGCTGATCACGCCGCCCCATCCGCTTGAAGTTCAGGCCGATGCCACGCAGATTTCAGTCGCCGTCGCAGTCCTGGTGCGCAATGCCCTCGAGGCCATCATCGGCAAGGGACGGATCGAAATATCGGTCGGCTGGCACGGCCCCGTTGCCGGCCACGAGGCCCAGATCGTCGTCGCCGACGACGGCCCAGGTTTACCCGACGAAGTGCGTCGCCACCTCTTCGATCCCTATTTCTCGGGACGCGCGGCGGGCAGAGGGCTCGGCCTAGGATTGTCGAAGTGCTGGCGCATCCTTGACGCCCATGGAGGGCGCATCGAGGTGACCAGCGCGCCGGACGCCGGAGCGAGTTTTCGTTTGCTGCTTCCTGCCGTTGCGTCGGCCAGGGTCGCCACACAACACCTTGCCGCTGGGTCCAGCGACGGCTAGTAGTTGGTGTGAGTTTCACCCGCCTTGGCGCGATTGACCGTATCGATCGCTAAAGCGTACCAGAACCAATTGAGTTCGCCGCTCGACGAACCCCACAACTGATTGGCCACGCCATCGGCGGTCACGGTGCTCCCTGGCTGGAGCACGACGCTGCCGTTGTACCCGCCGCCATTAAGAATGTTAGAAACCCGCAACGAATAGGAGCGTGTGCTCGCCCACTCGCTCATGACGGCTCCCAGATCGGCGATGCTCAGCGAGGAATTGCCGGCGATCAAGATGCTGCCGGCGCCCTCGCCGCCATCAGGCACCTGGTGGTCGTACAGAGTATCTGAACCCGCGCCACCGATGATGATATTGCGGCCACCTCCCTCGCCAGCATTGGCCCAGTTGCCGTAGATCGTATCGTTGCCGGCGCCGCCAAGGAGGATGTTGTTGCCCCCTCGTCCCTCGGCGCCGTTGATGGCGTTCCCGTAGATCGTGTCGTTGCCCGCGCCACCAACCACGACATTGCTGCCTTGCAGCCCCTCGGGACCGTTCGCCTGGACGGCGAAATTCGCGCCGCCGATCAGCGTGTCGTTGCCACCGCCGCCGTAAAGCGTGTTGTTGCCGGTGCCGCCGTCGAGCCCGACATCCTTGCTCGTCATCGCCGCGGCATCGAGCGTGTCGTCGCCAGCCAAGCCCACGGCGCGCACGATGCCGGAAATGCCGGTAAATGTCTCCGCGAAGCTGGTAACCAGGCCGTTTTCTAGCGTCGTGGTCACACGGACCGAAGTCGCGCTGAGCTGCTCGAACGCGACGTGATCTCCGCCGCTCGTACCGAACCAGACGAGATCGGTGAGCGACCCGTTCTGGGCATTGGCCTCCAACTGTACGGCTGACACCGTGAGTTGGTGAGTTCCTGCCGCGCCCGTGGCATTGTGTTGATCGGTGGCGGTTACACTGATGGTGCGCTGGCCCACCGTGCTGAACGTGTGCGTGACCTGTGTGCCCGACAGCCCCGTCACTTGTTGGACCGTCGAGCCATCTCCCCAGTCGATGTTAAACGTGAAACCCGCGGCCAGGTCGTTGGGCGAATCGCTTGCCTGCAGAGTGAAGGTCTCGGTGGCCCCTCGTGCGACAGAAGTGGGCCCGGAAACCGCCGCGTTCGGCGAAGAGTTAGCACTCAACACACCGCTGACGGTGACCTGCGATGCATTGTGCGCTACCACGCCAGAGTAGGCGACATCGCCGATGGCGACAATGTACGCCAACTGGATGACATCGTACTGGCTGCCACCCCCTGTGCCGGCGGTGATCGCGTAGCTGCTGGTCGACTGGACGATTCCCTGGCCGGCGGCGTTGGTAGTGAAAGGCACGTAAAAGTAGCTGTCGAAATCCTTGTCGTAACCACCCTGGCCGTCGAGCGCGGCGGCAGTGACGTTGTCGTTGACAGTAGTAGTTCCAAAGGCCTGGATCTGGTTGATCGTGCCGGTGAATTGAAAATCCCTGACGAAATACGACAGGAACACGTTGTCAGGGTCGTCGAGATAGACGCTGTAGCCGACGTACCCGCCGCCCAAATCGGTCGGCACAACGTTCACGGTCGCCGCGAGCATGCTGCGGCTTTCCAGGCGCTCGCAGCGCAGTCGTCGAGCGACAGGTCCCCGGCCAAAGGCGTGCCGGCCTGATCGTCGTGAGCTAGCTCCGAATCGCATCCCGAGTCCGCCTCTTCGACTTGCCGGCGTCAAACGAAAATAGCGTCTCCCCGGGGAATCGACCGCGACGTGCTGCGTGCCCACCGCAGCCCCAGCACCCCGCTAACGTGCCGGCCCGCCGCACTCCCGAAGAGATCCCAGACCCTGCCTCGCCACGAGTTCAACTCTAACCGCGAAGTGCATAGACCACAACAACTTCCGTGGTGGCATCGCCCAGCTTCGCGCGCCAAATAGCATCGCGGAGCATCTCGTTGCCCGTCTCAGACCGCGGCGTCTTCGAGCAACTCTCGGCTGATTTTCACTACGACCTTGTGTACTTGGGCCGGTGGCCCACAGTGGCAATTCGGTTCGTGCGCGTCGTCAGGAAAAAAAACCGCGAACTGACCCGCCGCCAGCTCGAACGGTCGCGCCAGCGAGTTGCGGGCGAAAAAGACGATGTCGCGCTCGAGGTCGTAGGGCTTGGCCACCGTCGCTACGTCTTCCAGGGGCGTCCAATAAATCGTCTCGCGACCCGACACCAAATACTGCACGTCGACGTAGCGGCGATGCGCCTCGGGTAGCGCGCTGGCGAAGTCGCGCGTCTCGTAGCGGGCCACGAGGGCGAACATCCGCTCACCGTCGATTTCGTAGCGCCCCTCGGCCAGCGGCGGCTTGGCGCGCTGCTGCAGAAAGCCGAACGCTGGCCCCAGACCTGGCAACCAACGACGGTAACGGGCGTGACGAGCGAGGACGTCAAGAATCATGGAAAGCGCGCCTCCTTGCAAATGGTTAGCACTTTAACTGGGAAGGTGGGTTGGGGCGAGGTCCGGGCGGCCCCAGACCTCAGGCGGCGTCGAGGTCCGAGGTGTCGGGAAGTTGCTGGTAATTCGTACACCTATGACAGGTTCTGACATCCCCAGCAGCTAGTGTTTCAGGAGATCGCACGCAATTCCGAAGTAGTCGACTCGGCCTGGCCGAGCGCGGCCGCGAACCAGCCAGCGGACGTATGACTCTTGGAATCCCTTGGCGGCAGCCGGAAGTGCGAAGCGGTCGACCACTGCATGATCTGTCGCGGCATTGGCAGCGGTCGAGGATTACCCTTTCCTTGTACCGGCCTAGGGTTCGCCCAACCTCGGCCGCTGCCTTTCCCAGATTCGATCGCGATCCGCGCATCGGGTAGACATCCGTAGGCGGGGCCTACCGGCGAACCACCCAGCCCGGGGCAGGCTGGGTGCGCGCGGAACCCCGCCGCGCATTATCTAAATCTTCCCGACGGCGCACTCTTCGCGACGTAGCGGCGCCCCCCGCTCGCCGCTATCCCGTACAATCGGCAGTCGCGAAATCGACTCACCGTAATCTGGGAGACCGTCTAATGCCCATCCTTGGCGCGCACATGTCGATCGCGGGCGGCTACTTTCGCGCGGTTGAGATTGCCCACGCCGCCGGTTGTGATTGCGTGCAGTTGTTCACGAAGAATAACAACCAGTGGCGCGCCAAGGAGATCGACGACGAAAGCGCCGCGAAATTCAAGAATCGCCTGGCCGAACTCGGCATCCGGCACCCGATCGCTCACGATTCCTACCTGATCAATCTTGCGGCGCCCGACGACGCGCTGTGGAAGCGCTCGGTCGACGCGTTTGTCGTTGAGCTCCTGCGCGCCGAGCGTCTGGCGATCCCCTATGTTGTGATGCACCCTGGCGCTTTCACAACATCGAGCGAAGAGGTCGGCTTGCGACGTGTCGTCCAGGCCCTCGATGAAGTGCACGCCCAAACCCGTGGCCTTACCGCGCGGTGCCTTTTGGAAACGACGGCTGGCCAAGGCTCCTGCCTGGGCTGGAGATTCGAGCACCTGGCGACGATTCTGGATGGCGTCCGCGAGCCCGAGCGGCTCGGCGTGTGCGTCGACACCTGCCATATCTTCGCCGCCGGCTATCCGCTGGCCGATCCGCGAGACTACCAGGCGACGATCGCCGAGCTGGATCGCATCGTCGGCTTGTCACGCGTCAAGGCATTTCATCTAAACGACAGTATCAAGGGGCTCGGCTCGCGCGTCGATCGGCACGCCCATATCGGTGAAGGGGCCTTAGGGCTGGAACCGTTTCGCCATCTCTTGAACGACCCGCGGTTCGCAGACGTGCCGATGTATCTCGAAACGCCCAAAGGCGCGCGCGACGGCGAAGACCTCGACGTCATCAATCTCCGCACGCTCCGCGGACTGCTTCGCCGCCAGAAGTCGTCAGATCGCCGACCTGCGACAAAGCGAAGGGTGGCGACGCACGCGGAGTCAGGCGCCGCGACAACTGTGCTACCAGGTGGCGCGGCGGCGACTTCTCGCCGCAAACGCGCCCAGACCAGGCGAACATCGCATGCCTGATTCGTTGCTTCCGGTTATGCTCAAGTTGTCAGAGCAACGGTGCTGCGCGGCGTTGAGTGTGCCACCTGATTGAGTCGACGGGATGGCAGGGGCTCGGGGCGGTGCGCAAGTGCCCGCCATCGCAATCGAGTGCGCATGTCTTCCGTCCGCTACTTCGCGAAACTCTTTCTATTGGTTGGCGGCATTGGTGGCGCCGCGCTGTTCGCCTGTCTGGCATTGGTTGGCCAGGTTTACGAACGCCGCATGTTGCAGGAAGTTGAAAGTCGCTTGCGTGGCGTCGCCCGGCTCCTCGACGCCCAAGTCAACGCCATGCCTTCGCCGCCGTTGCCTGGTGGACTCGCCCGACTGCAGCAGGAAGTAGCCCGCTGGGGTACCGTGTCCCAAGCGCGACTGACGCTGATCGCGCAGGATGGCACGGCGCTGGCCGATTCGCTGGAAAACCCTGCCGGCATGGGCAATCAAGTCAACCAGCCCGAGATTCGTGCGGCCAGCGCCGTTGGCGAAGGTCGCGCTGTGCGGCCAGGCCCGCCGCAAGGGGCCAGCGTGCTCGTCGTCGCGTTGCGCAACCAGAATCTCGATTCACCAGTGCGGTACATCCGAGCCGGCGCACCGCTGACGGGGCTGACCAACGTTCGCGCCACGGCCTGGCGCTGGGCAGCGACCACCGCCTTGGCTACCTGGTTGGCTTTGTCTGCTGCTTGCGCCTGGATCGTGAGCCGGCTTCGTCAACAGGTCAGTCAATTGGTGGTCGCCATTCAGGCAATTGGCAGGGGAGATTTTCGCACGCCGATCACCGAGGCCAGATCGGGCGACCTCGATGCCTTATCCAATGCCGTCAGCGATATGCGCGCAAAAATGGCCGCCGACCTCGACCGGCTGCGGCAAAGCAGCCAACAGCTCTCGAGCTTATTGGGAACCATGAGCGAAGGCGTCGTCGCCGTCGATAATCGCGGTCGGATTCTGTTCGCCAACAATGCCGCCCGTGGCTTGCTCGAGTTTGCCACGCCCGACACCGTAGGGCGCCCGCTTTTGGAGGCCGTGCGGAACCGCGCCGTGCAGGAAGCTTTCGAACAAGCGTTTCGCGACGCCGAGACCACCCGTCGCGAAGTCGAAGTCGGGGCCCACGGGCGGCGCGTCGTTTCGGTGCAAGCGAGTCGCCTGCCAGGCGAGCCCTCGCCCGGCGTGCTCGCCGTGCTGCGCGACGTGACCGAGTTGCGGCGGCTGGAGAATTTGCGCCAGGAATTCGTCGCCAACGTCTCACACGAGTTGAAGACGCCACTGACGGTTATTGCCGCCTGTGCCGAAACGTTGCTAGACGGCGCGCTGGACGACGCAGCGAACAACACCGCGTTCGTGCGGCGGATTGCCGAACAGGCCGATCGCTTGCACCAGTTGATTCTCGATTTGATCAGCGTGGCGCGGATCGAGTCGGGGCAGAGCCGATTCGAGATCGCGGTGGTTCCTCTGGCGCCGGTGGTCACTGGCTGCTTAGCGCAATTCGCCGCCAAGGCCGAGGCCAAACAAATCGAGTTGGCCGCGAATCCACCGACGGGCGAGCTGGCCGTGCTGGCCGACGAAGAGGGGCTCGAACAGATCCTCAGCAACCTTGTCGATAATGCCATTAAGTACACGCCTGCCAGGGGACGCGTCTCGATCGCCTGGCAACCACGCGACGGGGCGGTGGCAATCGAAGTGGCCGACACAGGGATTGGTATTGCCCCCGACGATCAGCCCCGCATCTTCGAACGCTTTTATCGCGTCGACAAAGCACGCAGCCGTGAAATGGGAGGTACCGGCCTGGGCCTCTCGATCGTCAAGCATTTGACACAGGCGTTCGGCGGATCGGTTTCGGTGTCCAGCGACGTGGGACGCGGCAGCACGTTCAGCGTGCGGCTGCCGCGGGGGTAGGACGCTCTACAGCTCTACAAGGATAGCAATCGCATCGAAAAATAGGTATCTGGCAATGTCCGACGCTCAGGCAGCAGCTACGTCGGAATTCGCCATTCCGTCTCTAGTTGACCAAGCTTTGGAACATGATAATTTGAGAGCCTGGATTTGAACACCAAAATTTGAACACCAAAGTGCGATTATCAGCAATCGCTAGTCTCTTTATCCGCAGATTGGGGTCATCCGCAGATTGGGGTCGCCAGTGACGGTGAAGGCGCCATTCACCGGAATCTTTGTGTTCTCATACTGGCTTGCGGATCAAGGAAACAGTTCATGCGTATCGCTTCATCGTCGCGGATCGTTTGCGCGCTAGTTCTAATCAGTTTTCTCTCGTTGACTTGGCAGCCGCCCGGCCGTCGCGCATCCGCCGAGCAGATTGCTATCTCAATTAGCACGTACGGAGGATCGCTGGTAACGCAGGCCGACGTGATGGTTGGTTGGTCCTTCATTCCCCAATCGCACATCAGCATCACAAAGCTCGGCTGGTTCGACGGTAGCACGCCGAACAATTTCGTCTCGTATGGCAACGGCCTGGAAGCCGCCACGCAGGTCGGCCTTTGGGACTTTACATCCAAGGCGCTGCTAGCATCCACGACGGTCAAGGCGGGCACAGCCAGCCAATTGGTCGGCAAGTTTCGCTATGAGCCAATCTCGCCAGTCGCGCTGGAGCCTGGCCGAAAATACATGATCGCCGGGTTCTTACCCTATGTGCCGAATCTCACCAACTGGCGCTACCTGGCCCAAGACTGGGAGGGCGGTCCGCAGTTGCACGCCGCCGTGTCGTATGTGACGGCGTATGCGCCGACGCACTCGAGTTTCGGGTTTCCGGCGACGTATCGCTCTACGTTCAACTTATACGATTTGGGTCCCAACTTTATGTTCGTTCCTGAACCTTCCTCGGTGGTGCTGTTTTTCGTTGGTCTCACATGGTTGTCGGTCTTGTGTCTAAGGATGAGCGCTTGCCGTCGCGTCTTATCACGCCATTAGTACTCACACTGTTTACGAGAGTGGTTCCTGGACCTACGGGTGTTGAGCAGCAGGCAACGGTCTTTGACGCCGCAAGTTGCGCGACTTTCCGCCGATCTGCGCGAAATGTTCACGCGGCGTTTACCTGATCTTCATCAATTGCCTTAGCTGGCGCCTTGCAGTGCGGCACGGCTTCCGCACAATAGAGAGGCGCCTCGCGACAGACAGCGGCGCTAGCAGCGTCGGTCGCCCGGGCCGGCAGCGACTTACCCCATGACCAAGCATCTGACGCGCGACATGGAGTCGATCCACCGCGAGCTGTTAGCTCTGACGGGTCGGGTCGAAGATGCAATCGACAAAGCGGGTCGCGCCCTGCGCGAGCGACGTCTCGACCTGGCGGAGCAAGTCGTTGAAGACGACGAAGACATCGACCGCCGTGAAGTGCATCTCGAGGAGGAGTGCCTGAAGGTTCTCGCGCTGCATCAGCCCGTGGCGGTCGATTTGCGGCGCATCGCAACGGTGCTGAAGGTCAACAACGACCTGGAGCGGATCGCCGACCTGGCGGTGAATATCGCCGAACGCGTGCAAGCGCTCGATGCTTTCCCCGAGTTCACCATCCCGCGCAAGCTGCAACGCATGATCGACCTGGCCTCGCTGATGGTGCGCAACGCGATGGATGCCTTCGTTAATCTCGACGCCCAGCAGGCGCGGCGCATCTGCACGTTGGACGACGAAGTCGATCGCTACAATCGCGAGATCATTACCGAGTTGCACGAGACGATGGAGCATCAGCCCGAGTTGATCCGCCCCGCCCTGCACTGTTTTTCCGCATCGCGGCACGTGGAG
This sequence comes from Pirellulales bacterium, assembly GCA_019745975.1. Lineage (GTDB taxonomy): Bacteria > Planctomycetota > Planctomycetia > Pirellulales > JAEUIK01 > JAIESQ01. The sequence continues at coordinate 1,393 of JAIESQ010000133.1, read as the reverse complement.
CGCATCGCCGACCATGCTACGAATATCGCCGAAGACGTGATCTACCTGGTCGAGGGAGAGATCGCCCGGCACCGTCACGACGGCATTCACCTGCCGCGCGAGGAAAGCGCATGGCCCGAACCAAAGTCCTAGTCATCGAAGACGACCGCGAGCTGGCCGAGGTGCTCTCCTACAACCTACGGCAGGCTGGCTACGAAGTGCTCTTGGCCCGCGACGGTTCGGAGGGGCTCGCGCAAGCGCAAAACTCTGCGCCCGACGTTGTCCTCCTGGACTTGATGCTGCCGTTGGTCGATGGGCTGGAAGTTTGCCGCCGGTTGCGCGGCAATCCGGCCCTGCGCGAGATGCTGATCATCATTTTAACGGCCCGGGCCGAAGAGGCTGATCAACTCGTCGGGTTCTCGATGGGGGCCGACGATTACGTCACCAAGCCCTTCAGCGTTAAGGTGCTGCTGGAGCGCATCAAGGCGCTGCGCCGGCGGCAACAATCGCCCTCCGACGACTCGGACATGGTCACCAGCCAGGGCATCTCGATCGACCGCCAGCGGCATCGGGCCGTGGCCGGCGACCGCGCGCTCGAGTTGACGCTGAGCGAGTTCAAGCTGCTCGAAGTGCTGGTCCGTCAGCCAGGGCGGGCTTTTAGCCGCACGGAATTGATCGACGCCGCACTGGGCGACGACGCCATGGTGCTCGAGCGCACGATCGACGTGCACATTCGCTCGTTGCGGCAAAAGCTCGGCGAATACTCCGAGATGATCGAAACGGTCCGCGGCGTCGGCTATCGTTTCCGCGAGCCGAATTTCTCGACGCCGTAGGGGGCCGCCAAAGCAGCGCAGAGCTTTCAACCGCGGTTAGGCGGCCAGTGAAAAGCGTCGCTCGGCTATGCCGAAGTCTCTGAGTGCGGCCTCAGACCTTTGTTCCCAGCTCAATCGTTGTGGACGTGGATCGGAAGCCAGGGCCTTTTCGAAGCGGTTAAGATTGCGCCTAGCCTGATCGTTTGAAGCATCCAAACGGATCGCCGCTTCAAAGGCAGTTCGGACCAAATCGGCAGAGAACCCTAATTCAGATTGAGCAATGGCGCGCCACTCTTCGAGCTGACTCTTAACGACATCGGACCCCACAGTCTGAAGCCCGCGTTCGCACGTGACGCGACAGCGATCGTACTGCTGCGTAGTCAGGTAATGATGCGCGAGGAACAGATACGGCCAGATCAGTGTTGAACTGAGCTTCGCCGCCAGTTCCAGGTCGGCGATGCTGCCGGAAGTTCGACCGTACAAAAGTATGCCACGAGCGACCAACAGCACATCGTCATGCGGACTCGGGTGCATCCTGCACTTTGCGCGTGAGGCATGGTGGGTCATGATTGGCCGGGGGGATTTTCACGCCCAGAGACCCA
>JAIESQ010000026.1 GCA_019745975.1 Pirellulales bacterium | reverse complement strand
CGGTAGCTCCGCACGTCCGGTTTGAGGAGGGGAGAGGCGGCAGCAACGTGCTGCCCCTCTCCTACTCGACTGGTCAAAGCTCCGCACTTTGTTCCATGGCACTCACGGTTTGCTGATCGTCTCGTCGAGGTTCAAGAGCACGCGGGCGACCGCGGTCCAGCCGGCCAGTTGCGCCGGCGTGACACCAGTGGGCAACTCAGGAGGATGCTCGGGATCGGCCGCGGCCAACAGCCAAGGATTGGCGTCCTCGGTCGAGAAGTTGGCCGTTTGTTTGGCGAGCAGATCGCCGAGCAGCTTGACTTCGTCGGCGTTCGGCATGCGCGCCACGCAGCGGCGGAAGGCAAACTTCAAACGGTCCTCGTCACAGGCGCCTCCGTCACGCACGGTGCGCAGGGCCAGCGCCCGGGCGCATTCAACGAAGAGCGGCTCGTTCAGCGTGGTCAGGGCCTGCAGCGGCGTGTTCGATTTCACACGCCGCACGCAAGCGCTGTCGCCGTTGGGGGCGTCGAAGGTTTGCAACATCGGGAACGGGATCGAGCGGAACTGGAACGTGTAGAGCGAGCGGCGATAGCGGTCGGGCCCCGTGTCTACGTTCCACACCTTGGGACCGTAGCTGGCGGGGGGCTCAAACAAGAAGGCCGGCGCTGGGGGGTGGACGCTCGGCCCGCCGAGCGCGGGGTTCAACAGCCCACTGGCGGCCAGGGCGATGTCGCGGACCACTTCCCCCTCGACGCGCTGGCGCGGCCCGCGCGCGAGCAAGCGATTGAAGGGATCGCGGGCGAGTAATTCCGGCGTGACATGCGACGACTGCCGGTACGTGGCCGATGTGGCAATCAAGCGATGCAGGTGCTTGACGCTCCAACCGGCCTCCATGAATTCGACCGCCAGCCAATCGAGCAGTTCGGGGTGCGACGGCGGTTCGCACTGCGATCCGAGGTCCTCGCTCGTGGCGACGATCCCGTTGCCGAAGTACGCCTGCCAGACGCGGTTGACCAAGGCCCGCGCGGTTGTCGGCGCGCGGCGATCGACCAGCCAGCGGGCGAAGGCGAGCCGCGGCGGCACGTTGTCGGCCGACCACGCGTTCAGAAAGGCTGGCACGCCCGGGGAGACCACGTCGGCCGGCTTCAAGAAGTTGCCGCGCTCGAGCAAGTGCGTCTCACGCGGCGCTTGTCGATCGGCCAGCACCAACTGCGTGGCCCCTTCGGGATGTTCGCGCCAGAGGGTTTCGATTTCGGCGTTGGCGGCGCTCCACTCGGGTACTGTCGTCCGCCAGTAACTGAAGATCTCGGCGACCTGCGCCGCGGTGCGCTCGGCGGCCGGCACGCTGAGTGCTTCGCGCACCGAAAGTGGCAATGGATCGGCGACGACATCGGGGGCGGTGGTGATCGACAGGCGGAACCGCCCGAGGTTGTGGTTCTGGTTGTCGTCGCTGTTCCAGCCGCCGTGATTCTGATTGAGAAAAAACGTGAGCACCGTGCCGCCGGCGAAACCGACCGGCGCTTCGGCCCGAAAGACCGCTTTGCGCGGCAGGTTGCGGCGCACCGGGCCAATGTCGACTCCCCAGGCGGTGTCGGCATTGCCGTCGACCGCCATCTCGATGGGACCGATCACGCGCCGCTTGTCGCTGCGGTCGCTGTAGTAGGGCAGCAGCGGCGACTCCGACGCGCCGACATCGGCCGTGGCCGCCGCGATCTTCACGCGTGTGGCGGCGGCGGTGCCATCGGCCGGCGCGGCGTCGACTTCGAATTCGGATAATGCACACGTCCCTTGCACCGAGCGGCCTGGCCCGCCGTGCGGCAGATTGGGGTCGTTCAAAAGTTCGAGACGGAAGGCCGTGATCCCCTCGAGACTTGTGCGAATCGTGAACTGCGCGCGGTGCTTCGTGGGGGCGTAGCCGCAAGCCAAGAGCGACCCATCATCGAGCAACTGATACTTCTGTCCGCCGGCCGAGATCTCCTCGACTTCGGGCTTCACCACTTCCCACGTCGGCTGATTGCCGGCGACGCTCGCCTCCCAGGCGGACAGGCGCTGGGGCCAGTCGGGCGCCTCGCTTTGCAACCGCGCTTCGATGGCCGCGATTTTGTCGAGCACTTCGCGGCGCTTTTCTTGTTCTGCCGGCGTGTAGACGACGATGTTCGCTTCGTGGCAATTGTTCAGGCAGGCGAACATCCGGTAGTAGTCGTGCTGCGTGAGCGGATCGTACTTGTGCGAATGGCATTGGCTGCACTGGATCGTCAGACCGAGCACTCCCTTGCCGATGCAATCGAGCCGGTCGAACATCGCCTCCATGCGGAACTGTTCTGGGTCGATGCCACCTTCTTCATTGATCATCGAGTTGCGCAGATAGCCGGTGGCGACGTGCTGGTCTTGCGTGGCGCCGGGGAGCAGGTCGCCGGCGATCTGCTCGATGACGAACTGGTCGTAGGGCAAGTCGCGATTGAAGGCCTGCACGACCCAGTCGCGGTAAAACCAGACGAAGCGCGGCTTGTCCTTCTCGTAGCCGTCGCTGTCAGCGTAGCGGGCCGCGTCGAGCCAGTGGCGCCCCCAGCGCTCGCCGTAGTGGGGCGAGGCGAGCAGCCGTTCGACTTGCCGTTCGTAGGCGGCCGGATCGGTATCAGCCAGGAAGGCGTCGACCTCCTCGATCGTCGGCGGCAAGCCGATCAGGTCCAGCGACAGGCGCCGCAAGAGCGTGACGCGATCCGCTTCTGGCGAGGGCTGCAGCCCGGCTTGCTCCAACCGCGCGACGACAAACATGTCGATCAGGTTGCGGACGGCCGCCGAGCTCTGCACGGCGGGGAGCGGAGGGCGCTGGGGCGGGACAAATGCCCAATGCTCGGAATAGGGCGTGCCCCCGGTGACCCATTGCCGCAGCTTGTCGATCTGCGCCGGCGTGAGCGACTTACCGGAGTCGGGGGGCGGCATGCGCTCGGCCGGGTCGTCCGAGGTGATGCGCGCGAGCGCGGCGCTGGCGGCCGGATCGCCGGGGACGAAGGGCCGCGCTCCGTCGCGATCGGCGAACAACCCTTCGCGGGTGTCGAGCCGCAGCTCGGCCTCGCGATGCGCGTCGTCGGGTCCGTGGCACTGGAAGCAGGCGGCGGCCAGGATCGGGCGAATATCGCGGGCGAAATCGAGCGTGGCCGAGGCGGACGAGGTGGCCGACGATGCCTCGCCGGCGCGCGCTTGGCAGTGCGCGACCGCCAGGCAAAGCGCCAGCGTGATTGCCACCGGCCTGGGAATTGACAAGAACGTCGGAAGCCAACCCATCATTATCAAGTTGCCTAGAAGGGGGGAATAGCGGGGCTGAAGCGAAGGAATCAACAGGAAGGGCTCGGCGTGCGCTGCGACGATTATAACCGCGATCGGCGACGCTCCGGGAATCGTTTGCGACGCCGACGCCTGCACCGTAACCATTGAAGGCGCGACATCGCCGGCTATACTGGCACCTTGCGTGGCAGGTCCGCCGGGGAGTCGCCGCGTCCTGGGGGCTCGGGCGGGGCGTGCTGGTTATCTTTCCGCGGCAACTCCCACCCGGTGAAGAGGTTGGGGCTGTTCAGCCGTTCGGGATGTCAACGACCGGCATCCGCGTCCAAGCGTCGAGTTTGCCGCTGCGTTCGCCGATGTTGTTCCGACCCGTGTTTCGGGTACGCGGAATGATGCCATCGTGGCGGATAGCGCCCTGTGCGCCCCACAACCGTGCAACCGACAAGAGGCTCCTGGCATGAGTGTAATTCTGGGGATCAATGCCTTTCATGCTGGCGCGTCGGCGGCGATTGTCGTCGACGGCCAACCTATCGCCGCGATCGCCGAAGAACGCCTGAATCGGGTGAAGTACTTCGCGGGTTTCCCGAACCTGGCCATTCGTCGCTGCCTCGACATGGCGGGACTGAAGTACTCTGACATCGACCATGTCGCCTTGGGGCGCGAACCATCCGCCAACCGGATGAAGAAGGTCGAATACGTACTGAAAAATCCCTCCAAGCTGCTGAACCTGCTGAAAATCCGTTCTTCGCGGCAGCAACTGGATGACACGCAAACCTTGATGGCGCAGGGCGCCGACGTCGATCCCAAGCAATTGAAGTTCCAGCAATGGAACGTCGAGCATCACCTGGCCCACACCGCCAGCGCGTACTTCATGTCCCCCTGGGAGAAAGCGGCTGGTTTCTCGATCGACGGCTCGGGCGACTTTGTCACTTGCATGCTGTCGGAGTGCGTCGGCGCGCAGATCAGCGTCAAACAGCGCATCTACGTACCTCACTCGCTGGGCTCGCTCTACACGATGGTCTGCGAGTTCATCGGCTACGGCAAATACGGCGACGAAGGCAAGGTGATGGGTCTGGCCCCGCTGGGGACCGACACGTATCACGATCGCTTCGAGGAAATGGTGCACGTCAGGCCCGACGGCTACGAACTCAATCCCAAGTATTTCATGCCGTTTGGCTCCAATCAGGGGATGTCGATCGACGAGAAGGGGCAAATGGTAATCGGCCGCCACTACACCGATTGGATGGTCGAGCTGTTTGGCCCGCCGCGCGACGAGAAAAGCCCGCTCACCAAGCGCGAGGAAGATCTGGCGTTCGGTCTGCAGCGGATGTTCGAAAAGGTCTACATGCACGTGCTCAAGCTGCTGCACGCGCAGGTGCCCTGCGAGCGGATCGCCATGGCCGGTGGTTGCGTGCTCAACAGCGTGGCCAATGGCAAGCTGTTCGACGAGACGCCGTTCCGCGAAACGGTGATTCAGCCCGCCGCTGGCGACGATGGCCTGGCGCTGGGGGCCGCGTTGTACGTGAGCAACGCCCAGCTCAATGAAGGTCGCCGCTGGACGATGGTTGATGCGTACCTGGGGCCCGAGTTCAGCGAGGAGCAAATCAAGGCCAGCCTCGACAGTGCCGGCGTCCGCTATCGGCGGTACGAACGCCAACCGCTGCTCGAGGCCACGATTGACGAAGTCGTGGCTGGCAACGTCATCGGCTGGTTCCAGGGGCGCATGGAATGGGGACCGCGGGCTCTGGGCAATCGCTCAATTGTCGTGCACCCCGGCTTGCCGAACATGAAGGACGTGCTCAACGCCCGCATCAAGCGCCGCGAGGCGTTTCGCCCGTTCGCTCCCAGTGTGTTGCGCGAGCGGCAGGCCGACTTGTTCGAGCACACGCACCCGTCGCCGTTCATGTTGCACGTCTACAAGATCAAGCCGGAGTGGCGCGAGCGCTTAGTCGCCGTAACCCACGTCGACGGCACCGGCCGCTTGCAATCGGTGAGCCGTGAAGAGAACCCGCTGTATTACGACCTGATCCGCGAGTTCGACAAGCGGACCGGCATCCCCGTCCTGTTGAACACCAGCTTTAACGAGAACGAACCGATCGTCTGCACGCCGGCCGAGGCGATCGATTGCTTCCTGCGAACGAAGATGGACGCGCTGGTGATTGGGCCCTTTGTGTGCAAGAAGTCGGCCGGAACGCCGGCATGATCACGTCGCTCGATCCACACTGGCAGTGGACTCGCGAGCACCCGTTGACCGGCTACTGCGTCGAATGGGCTGCCCCCGAGCTGTTCATCCTTTCGCGGCGCAACTCACTCTATTCGACACCATCTTTAGACCGGCCGCCGCGCCGGCTGGCGACGTTGCCGACGGCCGGCTGGAAGGCGCTGGCGTCCCGGGTTCGCCCGTTGCAGCGGCTGTTGCGCTACAGCTTCTCGAACGTGGTGCGGTTGCCCGACGAGCGGCTGTTCTTCACTTTTGATCGCGCGGTCGGCACTTTTGAGAACGGCGGCTTCCGCCCCCTGCCGGGGCTGGTCCGTCCCACCCGCGTGTTGCGCGGCGCCTGCGTGCTCGATGCCGATGGCACTCTGTACTTCGGCGAGTACGTCGGCAATCCCGAGCGCCACGAGATTCATGTCTATCGGCTGAGCCCCGGCGCATCGCAGGTGGAAATCGTGCATACGTTTCCCGCCGGTCAGGTGCGCCACGTGCACGGTATCTACCGTGACCCGGTCGATGGCTCGTTGTGGTGCGTGGCGGGGGACCTCAAGCCCGAATGTCGCATCTTGCGCACGCGCGACCAGTTCGCCAGCCTGGAAACGATCGGCTCCGGCGACGAAACGTGGCGCTGCGTGAGCCTGCTGTTCGACGCGGCGGGCGCGTACTACGGTTCCGACGCCGAGTTCATCCAGAACCGCCTGTACTTCATCGATCGCACGACGTTGGCGCGCACGCAGCTTTGCGCCATCGATGGGCCGGTCTACTATTCGCACGCGCTGGGGAGCGACTTGTTCTTCGGCGTCACGGCCGAGCTTTGCCCCAGTCAGCAGGGGCGCCACGGCTCGCTCTGGCACGTGCGCCGCGGCGCGTCTCCCCAGACGGTACTGCAGATTCCCAAGGATCCGCTTCCCGTGCGGTACTTCTTGCCTGGCACGTGGCAGTTCCCGCAAGGCCCTGGGCTGGCGGATCGTTTGCTGGTACATCTGGTGGCGTTGCGAGGTGATAATCAGACTTACTCGCTACGTACCCGCGCCGATTGAATTGTCGTTCCTGGCCGCGCTCGGCCGTGCTCGAGAGGAGATCGACGGTATGACGATGAAGCCTGTCGCCGTGCCGGACGGCCCGCCGCCACGTTCGGCCTGGACGTTGGGGATGCCGCTCGTGGCGGGTGCGGTGTTGGCCGCCTTCTGGCTGCACTCCACCTTCGGCAGCGATGAAACCAACTACGAAGACTTCGCGCTGGGCGAAAACACGCTGGCCGTATACGCCGATTACCAGGGAGACCTGATCCACGGCCAGGATCATACCAACGTCGATAAGGTGCTGGCCGGCTGGAAGCGGCGCGGCGAGCGCCCGGTCGGCCTGATGCTCGGCAATTCGCAGATTCACGGCATCAATCAATACGCGCCGGGTCAGGAGAATGTTCCGCCACTGTTGTTCAAGCGCTGCTTGCCGCGCGGCATGGACGTGCTGACGTTCACGCAGCCCAGCGCCAGCTTGCAGGAACACTACATCCTGTTCGAGTACCTGCGGCAGCGCTTTCCGCTACGCTTTCTCGTGCTGCCGACGGTGTTCATCAACCAGCGCAATATTGACATCCGCGCTAGCGTGGCCGCCAGCTTGAGCGACAAAGAGACCCGCGCTGCGCTGGAAGAAAGCGCCGTCGGCCGGCATCTCGTCGCCCTGCACGGCGCCGAGGTCGAATCCGAAGCCGAAGCCGATGCCAATCTGGCCGGCGTTCGCGAAACCACCGCCGAACGCTCCGAAAGGGCCCTTAACACCTGGCTCGACAAGCGTTGGTCATTGTGGCGCGCCCGCCCGCAGGAACGCGGCTACGTCGTCACCGAGCTCAGTCGCGTCCGCAATACGCTGCTGGGAATCAGCGGAGAATCGAAGCGCGGCATCGTGCCGGCCGCCTACGAGGCCAATCTCGAGGCCTTGGCGGCCATCCTCACCTCGGCGCACAAGCATGGAATCGCGGTACTGGTCTACATCACTCCGATCCGCCGCGACATCGAGCCCCCCTACTTCGCCGACGAGTACGACAAATTCTGCCAGGATGTCGAGCACGTCGCGGCGGAGCACCACGCGTATTTCGCCAACTACGGTGGCCTCGTGCCCGACAAATTCTACGGCACGCACGACTCGATGGTCTTCGGCCAGCGCGTTCAGCCCGATTTCTTTCACTTTCAGGCGGAGGCCCACACGATCTTGGCCCAGGCCATCGGCGATCGGATCGAACAAGACCTGTTGAAACAGCCTCAGCCCGCCAGCGACTCCGCTAGCCAGCACCTCGAACCCGATCCTCACTCTCCTTCTCGCCTCCCTGCCGGTCCTTAGCGCCAGCGCACGGCGCTCGGCCGAGGGATACATTCCGGCCGCGCTTCCCATCGGCACGATGCACGAATTGCCTTCGCCCCTGACACGTCACGCACCACAGGCCGTCGAACATGCTCTTCAACTCTGTCACGTATCTTGTGCTCTTGGCAATCACCGTCCCGCTGTGGTGGCTCTTGCCGCGCCGCCCCCGGCTGTGGGTGGTCTTTATTTCGAGCGTGCTGTTCTACGGCTTCTGGCGATTCGACTTTCTTGGGCTATTGGCGCTCAATTCGGTCATCGACTACGTCGTCGCGCTGGCGCTCGACAAGACCGAGAACCCACGCCGCCGCTGGGCCCTGTTGCTGACCAGCCTGGTCACGAACCTCGGCTTATTGATGTTCTTCAAGTATGCGTACTTTCTTACCGACAACGCGAACGGCTTGATGGCGTTGCTGGGGATCGACCGAGAATTCGAGATCCCGTTCAAGATCATTCTGCCGCTGGGTATCAGCTTCTATACCTTTCAGACCTTGAGCTACACAATCGACGTCTTCCGCCGCAATATCCCCGCCGAGCGCGACTTCATCCTCTACGCTGATTTCGTTATCTTCTTTCCGCAATTGGTGGCCGGGCCGATCCTCCGCGCCAGCGAGGTCATGACCCAGCTCTGCACGCGAAACCCTTTTCATTGGGCCGACGTAGCCCAGGGGTTCCGCAGGATTCTGTACGGGCTGTTCCTCAAGGTTTGCCTGGCCGACAACATCGCCGGCATCGTCGACACCGGCTTCAATCAGGACGTGTCGGGCTTTAGCGCGCTGGACGTCTGGACGTTGGCCTTCTTGTTTGGTTTCCAGATCTACTTCGACTTCGCTGGCTACTCGCACATCGCCATCGGCTCGGCGAACCTGATGGGGATTCACTTCCCCGAGAATTTTAACTTTCCCTACATGGCCACGTCGCCGCGCGACTTCTGGCGACGCTGGCACATTTCGCTGTCGAGCTGGATTCGCGACTACCTCTACCTGCCCCTGGCTGGCGTCAAAGCGCATGACCACTCCTCGGGCGGTCTGGCCGAAGCCACGAGTGCCGAGCACACCGGACGTCGCGACCGGGCGTTGTTCCTTTCCTGGGCCATCATGGGGCTGTGGCACGGCGCCAACTGGACCTTTCTCGTCTGGGGGCTGTGGCATGCCTGCTTCGTTTTTCTGTATCGCACCACGCGCGGAGTCTTTGGCAAGCTCCCCGCCGCGGTGCAGGCCCTGGGGGGCTGGGGCCTGACGCTGGCCATCGCCATGCTCGGCTGGGTTCCGTTCCGCGCGGCCACGCTGAGCGATACCTTCACGATGTGGAAACAGGCGATCAATCCGCTGGCCTACCGCTCGCTGAATTTGTTCGAAAACACCTACGTCGTGACCGCGGCCTTGTTTGTGCTCACCGTGGCGACCTATGTCGTTGATCGCTGGGTCGCTCCCAAGCTGCGCCAGGTGCCACTCGTATGGATTCCGCTGGAGAGCATCGCCTTCGCCTTCTTGATCGCCGCCGTCTTCATCTATCTGCGCCCAATTCGGCAGTACATTTACTTCCAGTTTTAAGAGGCGACGTTGCGCGCCGTGCGCCGACTGATGCGCGCAGCTTGTCGCCGTCGACACCGCCGAGTACTTATTCATAGCTGCGCAGGAAATGATCCGATTGGAAGGCGTTCTCTACGGACTCCGGCCTTCCGTTGGTCGGCCGGGGCTCATTCTCTGCGCAGCGAGGAATAGGGGGCTCGACCAGCAGACTTCCCCGCGCGCTCAGTACCGCGCCAGCGAGGTGTCGATCTCCGCGGCCCAGCGGTCGATGCCGCCGGCCATGCTCTGCGCCTGAAAGCCGTGTTCGCGCAAGAACTGAGCCGCCAGCAGGCTGCGCCCGCCGTGATGGCAGTGCACGACGACTTTCTTGCGGCGCTCCGGCTCAAGCTCGCCGACACGTTCCTGGATCTGGCTCATCGGCACCAGCAGCGCCTCGGCCAGATGCACGATGGCGTATTCCTCTTCCTCGCGGCAATCGACGAGCAGAAAGTCTTCGCCCGAATCGAGCATCCGCTTCACATCGCGGCACTCGATTTCCATGGGCAAAGTGAGGTCGGGGCCTGGCATGGTTGATCCTTAGATTGAGCGCGTTCGATGCGTACTTCGTTTACGAGTTGGCCACGCGGCAGTGCTCTAGCACCTCGGCCGCACTCATCACGTAGCTGGCGAAGAACGGGCCGAACTGTGCGTAGCGCGCGCTGGCTTCGTCGAAGCGCATGCGGTAGACGATGTCCTTCAGGTACTCGGGATTGCGGGCCCAGAGTGTCACACCCCATTCCCAGTCGTCGAAGCCCAGCGCAACGGTGATCAACTGGGTGACGCGGCCGCCGAAACTCATGCCGGTGCGGCCATGCTCGGCCATCAGGCGGCTGCGCTCGGCGAACTCCAAAGCGAACCAGTTGGCCTGTGGGTGCCGAATCTTGTTCATCGGATAGAAGCACGTGCTGGGCCAAGGGGGCAGCTCGGGCTCGAGCCGCTGGCGACGCATGGCTTCTTCGCGGGCGCCGTAGGCGCGCAGCTTCGCTTCAAATGCTGGGCTGCCGCGCACTTCGCCTTCGGCCACGAGACGATCACCGTATTGCTCGACCGTGGGGACGTACTCCGACACTTCGGTTAAGGAGACGAACGAATAGGTCGGCTCGATCGCCGGCCCGAGCTCGCTGGCCAGCAGCCGCTGATGGAGCGCATCGACGCGCAGGGGATCAGGGTCCAGAACCATCAGGCCGAAGTCGGCTTTGTGGCCGCTGACCGCCGACACCTGCACTCGGGCCGGGGCGTGCTCGGCCGCCGGGTCGAGAATCTCGGCAAACTGCCGAGTGCCGCGCTCGCGCGCGGCCGATTCCAGCGCCGCCAGCCGGGCGCGGTCGAAGCGATAAAAGGCGTGCAAGCAATGCCAGCCGTGCACCGGCCGCAGAGAGACGTCGTCGTGACCAGTCGAGGGGGCAGGTTCGCTCATGCGCGAATCTTACCATCGCGCCGAGCGGGGGCAACGTGCGAAGCCGCGGTTCGCTTAGCGGTCGGAAGGAGGGGCGGCCACTTCGGCCGGAGGCGCGAACGGCTCGCCGGCGCGGCGGACGCGAATGATCGGGCGTGCCGGTTCCTTGGGATTCTCTTCCAGCCAGGCTTCCAGCGCCAGGCCATTGGCCAGGCGGCGCTCGAGTACGTCGCGGCCATCGAGACGACTCGACGACAAGCTCTCCGCCGGCGGATCGAAGAGCTGCTCGAGCCGGCCGCGGTCGTACCACACCAGCGGCTGGCCGTCGATGTCGAGCGTGGCCCAGGCCGGTTCACGCTCGTCGATCAAGCGGGCGTGCAACGCGTCGAGATCGAGCGGTTGCTGCGCGAAGTTCGGGCGCGATTCGCTGGCCGCCGCCGCGCCGCGGCGCCACTCGATGATTTTGGTTTGCACTTCGGGCGCGGCGGCCTCCTGAAAGCGGCGCGCCAGCTTCAGCACCAGCGCCATTTCGAGCGCGGCGTTGGCGACCGCCGGATTCTCGGCCAGGTCGCCCAGATCAACGAGCGGCTGCTTTTCGGCCGGGTCGCGCAGCCAGTGTTCGAGCCGCTGGGGAGCGTCGGGCACTTTGTCGCCGTCGAGCGACGCCAGCCGCGCTACGTCCCAGATCTCGTCGGTCACCACGGCGATCGGCGGCCGCCACGTGCCGCGCGAGCGGTCGGCGCCCGGCAAACGCTCCGGCGGCGCCGGTTCGTGAGGGTCGAGGGCCACGCGAATCGTCTCCAGCAACAGGGGCACGTGCTGCGCGTCGTCCGACTCCAACAGGTAGCGCACCCAGGCGACGCCGAGCTGCGCCTGCCGATCGTCGCGCGGCACCATGCGATCGAAGGCCGCGCGCGTCGTCGTGATCGGTTCAAAAATCGCCAGTTCCGAATCAGGCTCGGCCAGGATCGCCGGCGGCGGCAACGGCTCGTCGGCAAAGTACGACGCAAAGCCCTCTTGAACCCAGTCGGGCAACCGCTGGTCGAAACCAGTCACCCGCAGAAAGGAGCGCCAGGACTCGGCGCGCAAGCGAGGCAATTGGGCTTCGAGCGGCGGCGAATCGGCGGCCAGCGATACGTACAGGTTCGCGTCGTCGTTCAGTGGACGCGGGCCGATCACGCTCGGCGCCTGTCGCGTTTCTTCGTAGATCAGCACGCTGACTTCGCACAGCGCGAATGTCGGTTGGCGGTGCACGTTGGTGAAGGCGTCGGCCAGATGGGCGATGTCGTTCCAGCAGGTTTCTAGCTCATTGGCGGTCCAGCGCGCTTGCTCGGCGCTAATGGTGCTGAAGACGACGAAGTGCGACGTCCGCTGCTCCCAGCCGCGATGGTTCTTGCGGCGCGTCCACTGCGGACGATCGAGTTCGTCGACCGGATGGTGCTCGGGCTGCATGATGCTGCGGTCGACCCGGCCGAGCGTGGGGATCTGCGGTAACGGCACGGTGGCCGGAATCTCGGGAGGAACCCGCGGATCGAATTGCGCGCTGGCCGGCGACACCGCCAGGCCGACGAGCGCGGCGGCCAACAGCGGCTGGGCGGCGGTTCGAAACGTCGAGGGAAGCATAGATAGTGGTGTCCTGCCCGGCGTTGAAAGGGTGCTAGCACGTTGCAACTCGTTGAAATATGCCGTCCTGGCATATTTCAACCTCGCCAAGTTGCGGAGCCAAGCTCCGCACGGCTCGCAAATCAACGACTTGCGTCGCTGTTTTGACATCGCGTCCGTGCGACGACGCAGCCTGCCTCAACAGGCTGCTGGGGGCAATGCTACCGCGCGCGGCGCGCGAAGTCGCTTACGTTAACTGGTTTTTCGGCATTTTCGGCACAACCGCTACATTTTACTCAATCGACAAACACAACCGTCCCGATACCTAGACCCGACGCGAGACGGCGCGATGGCCGGCTTTGCGCTATTGCCAGCATTGGCTACCACTGCGAGACGAGAACATGGACGTTCTGGGAGAGTTGAAACCGCGTCGGCGACAGCCGCTGAGACGGCCCACCGCAGGAGCGTTCGTTCTGCTCTGCGTCTGCGGGACTGCGCTGGTGGGGGCGCGAGCGGGAGAAAGCCTACGAGTTGTCGGCGAGAGCACGCCTACCGCAGCGGTGGCGACAGCCAAGCCGAAGACCGATCCGCGCGCCGACGAAGTGATGTCGCGATTGCTGGGTTCCTCGCCGGCCGCGGCCAACGAGCCGGCGGCGCGGGTAACGTGGCCCACCGCCCGGGATTCGCGAGCGACGTCCAAGGTCGGCATCGTATCGCCGAAACCGACGACCCCGACAACAGCCACGCGCTCTGGCGCCGCGCCGCGACAAGCGCTACGACCAGTTGCACAGACAGCACCGACAGCCAGCGCGACCACAGCAGCGGCTGCAGCTTCGGATAGCAAGCCGTCGAATCGACGCAGTTCGGCGATCTCGCAGCTACCGGCGCGTCGCCGACCAGAATCGCCCGAGAGCGCCGCGCGTGTTCCTCATATCGCCAGAACGCGCCCCGCTGCCACGGAAACAACAACGGCTCCACCCGCTGCCGCGAAACCTGCAGCGCCCGCTGCCGCCGAGGTCGCCGCGACACCGCGAAGTTCACGTCGACCGAACCGCCAAAACACGGCGCGCTTTATGATGCCAGGCGAGCAGCCGCCCTCAATGGTCGAAGTGATGCCGACCGAAGCGCCCCCGGCGCGAATCGCCCAACCGGCTAGCTCTGCCATGGCGGTCACAACGCATTCGGAGAACTCCGGCCCTGCCTCGGCGCCGGCCGCAATTCAGTCGCCCGTTGCCGCGACAGCCGCATCCCCAGCCGCGGCGACGACTACCGCTTCGACGCCTGCTCCCGCCATTTCGCTCGGCGGCAAATTCGACCTGGCCGAGGCCATTCCTGCCGGGGCGATCACGCTGCGCACGTCGGTTCCCCCGGCTCCAGTCGAACATGCCGACTTCGAGGCACATCCCGCGGCCGCCGGAGAGCAACTCGTGATCGCGCCGGAACAGGGCGTCGGCGCCTCGGGCGCGGCGCAGCAGATCGTTCACGTACAGCCACGACCCAGTTCGGACGACGATCCGATCGAGGTCGTGCCCGACGCCGCCGACGAAGCGCCGGCGCTATCACCCGAGGCGGCCGAGCCCGCACCCGGCGACGAGGTCGCGCCAACCGACGAGCCGCCGCCGCTGGATAACGTACAGCCTGGGCAGGTATCGCCACCGGCCCGTCCGCGACGCCCGAATGCCGGCGACGCCGACCTGGAGCCGCCGCAGTTCGAAGTCATCGATCACACGCGCGACCTGGAAGTGACACTGCGCCGCAGCAAGCTGTTGCGCACGAAGGTCGACGTCTACCGCACGGCGGTGGTCGACCAGCGCGTGTGCAACGTCGTGCAGTACACGCCGCGCGAAGTGTCGATCATCGGCAACGCCCTGGGAGCGACGCACGTGACGTTCTGGTTCGAGGACGATTCGCGGCGGCCGGTCACCTATCTGGTGAAGGTTGTGCCCGACCCCGAGGTGAGTCAGCGTCGCGAGCGGCAGTACCAGATTTTCGAAGACATCATCAACGAGCTGTTCCCCGACAGCAAAGTTCACTTGGTGCCGGTGGCCGACAAGCTGCTGGTCAAGGGCGAAGCCAAGGACGCCGAAGAGGCGACGCAGATTCTGGCGATCATCCGTGGCAACGCGGTCTACGGCCGCGGCGGCATGGCGGGCCCGTGGGGCGCCGGCGGTGGCGTGGCCGACGGCATCGCGGCCGAACCGATCGTCGGCCAGCAAGACGCGGCCCGCGTGCCGGCCACCCAGGTCATCAACATGTTGCGCATCCCCGGCATCCAACAGGTGATGCTGCGGGTGAAGATCGCCGAACTCAACCGCTCGACGGCCCGCAAGTTCGCGATCGACCTCGACATGCGGATCGACGGCGGCAAGCTGATCATCCAGTCGCTGCTGGGAGCGATGTCGGGGAGCGCGGCGAGCATCATCGGCCACTTCGACGCCAACCAGATCAACTTTGGCATTCACTACCTGGAGCAGGAAGGCGTCATCAAGCTATTGAGCGAGCCGACCTTGGTGACGATGAGCGGCAAGCCGGCGAGCTTCGTGGCCGGCGGCGAATTCGCCGTGCCGACCACGGTGGGCGTGGCGGGGGCCGCGGCCGTGACGAACGACTTCCGCGCGTTCGGCGCGATCATCACCTTCTTGCCGATCGTGATCGACAAGGACCGCATCCGCTTGCAGGTCTCGCCCGAATTCAGCAAGGTCAACAGCAGCCTGTCGGTGAACAACATCCCGGGGCTGAACACGCGGGCCGTGACGACCACGATCGAGATGCGCGAAGGGCAGACGCTGGCCATCGCCGGTTTATTGGAAGACACGATGACCGCGAACCTGTCGGGAAACATCCCCTTCTTGTGGCGCTGGCTGGGCTTGCGCAACATCGCCCGCGAAGAGAGCGAACTGATCATTCTGGTCACGCCGGAGCTGGTTCACCCGATGGAGCCGGAAGAGGTTCCGCCGCTGCCGGGCTTCGACGTCACCGAGCCGACGTGGTTCCAGTTCTTCGTCAAGGGGATGCTCGAAGGGACACCGACGGTCGAGAACCGCAGCACGGTCTGGCCGCGCTTGCACAAGCGCTACCGGGCCGGCGGCTCGTCGATGACCTCGGGCCCGTTTGGGCACGGGCAATAGCGTCGAGGGAGAACCAGCGGGCGCGCGACGCGCGAGTGGGTTTGAACACGGATGGATCAAGCGATGTCACTCGAAAAGAAGTTCGCCGGGCATTCGGCAGTCGCATCACATCGTGGCCTGAACCTGCAGCGCCGGTGGCGCGGTTTGTGGCTCTGCGCGCTGCTCTTGGCGGCGGCCTCCGTGGGGTGCAAATCGGGCGGCCCCCCCTACGACTATCCGTTTCCGTTGGGGCAGGTGAGTGACAGCATCTGGGAGACGCAGCAGACCAACGCCGAGGCGGCCGACTTCATCTTCTTCGACCACGAGTTCGAAGGCTCGACGGCCAACCTGGCGCCGGCGGCCAAGCGCAAGCTCGAATCGGTAGCGCTGCGGCTGGAGCACGTCCCCTTCCCGATCACGATCGAAATGAGCCCGAACAACGCCCGACCGCAATTGGATGCTCAGCGGCGGCAAGCGGTGATCGAGCAACTCGCACGCGTCGGCATCCCCAACGCCGAAAAGCGCGTGGTCATAGCCAAAGCGCTGACCGACGGCTTCACGGCCATCGAAGGGGAACAGGCCTACTATCAGAACATCTACAACAACTTCGGCAATGGCGGCGGCATGGGCCGGCGGTTTGGCGGCATGGGCGGCTTCTTCCGCTAAAACCGAGGACCGCGCAAGCAGTCGCAAAAACGCCGCGTCAACCACAGGGTGGCGCGGACCCTGTCCGTGTCGCGCAGCGACAAGAGGGAACCGCGTTGCGACGCCGCTTGAGTCGCGTCGTCTACAGAACGAGCCTCTTGTGCCTTCGGCACCCCGACCGGGTCGGGGCCACCCCGACGCGGAAGAAACGACCAGCAATTCAGGGAGCTTTTCCAATGCGAACTTGCTCGATTGCGGTCCTAGCCCTGTCCGCATTGTCGCTGACCGGCTGCGCCAACTTTGAACTGCCTAAGCCGCCGTCGTTGTTGTCGCCGTCGCGCAACAAGCTCACGGGGCGCGGCAGCTTCAACGACGAACTGTCGAAGGCGCGGAACGCCGAGATGGCCGGCCAGTTCGAAGAGGCCCGCAAAGGCTACCAAGAGCTGATCGTGTCGCATCCGAAGCGCTACGAGCCGTATCACCGGCTGGCGGTAGTGGCCGATCGCCAGCAGCGGCATCGCGAAGCGCAGGGGCTGTACACCGAGGCCATCGCCCGCAAGCCCAACGAGCCCGAGCTGTTCAACGACCTGGGGTACTGCTTCTACTTGCAAGGCAAGCTTGATAAAGCGGAAAGCGCTTTGACGAAGGCGGTGTCGTTGGCTCCCAGCGTGTCGCGATTCCGCAACAACCTGGGGCTCGTCTACGGCCACATGGGGCGCTACGAAGAAGCGCTCGAATCATTCCGCCGCTCGGGGAGCGAGGCCGACGCGCAGTTCAATCTGGCGTTCATCTACGCGTCGCAGGAGAAGAACGACGAGGCAAAGGCCTGCTTCCAGCAGGCGCTGGCCAGCGATCCCGGACACGAGAAATCGCAGCGCGCTTTGCAAGGATTCCAGCGCTTCGAGCGCGATCCCGACGGCGTGTATGAGAACAACGAGATGGTAAAAGACGGCATGCGCTGGATTCCGTTCGTCGAAGGGAGCGCGCCGGTGCAGCAGGCCTCGGCCACGGCGCCGGCCGCGGGCGCCAATCCGCCGGGAGCCGTTGTGACCGGCGGCAGCACGAGCGCGACGACCAGTGCCCTGCGCGTGGCCAACGATGCCGATACCAGCGTGATGCAGCAGCGGGCCGCCAGTCTGCTGCAGCAGCGCTTGAGCGCCGAGCAGTTGCAGTAGTTGCAGCTTCAAAGCTAGTTTGGGTGCCACTGCTGGCTTGCCCAGCAGTGCGAAGTTCGATAGGGCACTGCTAGACGAGCTAGCAGTGGCACCCGATGTCGTTTCATCGCTGGTCTTGCAACTGCTTCTAGTGGCGGCGCGTGTCAGATGCCCATCCGGCTCAGCGCGTCGATGACGCTGCCGACCAGGCCCGCCAGCGTGGGGTGTGTCCCCTCGAATTCTTCGGCGGCCGTGGACAAGCGGCCGACAACCGAGGAGCTGTCCTTGGCACGAGCGCCGGCCGCGGTTGGTTCTTGAGCCCGCCGGTCGAGCGTTTGATGGATTTCGGCCAGCGTCTCGCCGAGCAAGCGCCGCGTTTCGGGATCGACGGTGCCCGCGCCGGCGAGCGCGTCGTGCAGGGCGGCGACTGCGTGCCGGAGTTTGTCGCTATCGGTTGGCATGAAATCCCTCGGGAGCCACGACGCCAATGGGTCGTGCGCGCTGGTTGGTCGGCAGCCAAATCCCCACGTGTCGCGGACGAATCGTAAGATAGACGTCGGCCGTCGCGGGGACAAGCGCGCGGCGGTCGCACACACGAACTCCGTCGAAGCGATGGCGAGGGGGACATGTCCATGTTTTCGGCCAGCGTGAGCAGGCCGTGCTTGAGGCTGGCGAGCCGAAAAATGGACCAGTCCCCTGAGTATGCCTGTCCAGCGCGAGCACCGTGGCGCGGCTTTACCGTAACCGGTGCAGCGGTCGACGCTTTGGCCCAACCGCTGTGTACCACCCCGCGGACCGACGCCAAAACTCCTGTCAGCCGGTAGAATGCACATGGTTGGTGGCGCCGCCGACGTGTGCCAAGACGTTGCGGGCCTTGCCAGGTCATTTTGCAGGAAGCCTGATGGATCAGTCGTATCGCACCTTGGAATATGAGGGCCCTGCCGGCATCGAAGAGCTGCCGGTGCTGGCGGAGATCGAAGATCCGCACCGACACCCACTCGAGCCAGAACGGGGACATCGCTGGCGGTTGCCGCTGTTGCTGTTTGCGCTGACCTGCGTGAGCACATTTGTCGTGGGGACCGCCAACGCGGCCAGTGTCGGCAATGCGTGGAGCATCGCGCTCTTGGCCGGCGACCGCACGGTCCTTACTCGATTGTTTGTCGACAACTGGCAGGCGGGCCTGACCTACATGGCGGCCGTGATGGCGATCCTGCTGGCGCACGAAATGGGGCATTTTCTGCAGGCCGTGCGGTATCACGTGCCGGCCAGCCTGCCATTCTTCATTCCCGTTCCGCTCGCGCCCATCGGCACGATGGGGGCGGTGATCGGCATGCAAGGCTCGCAGGCGAATCGCAAGGAGCTGTTCGACATCGGGCTGTCGGGGCCGATCGCCGGCCTGGTGGTCGCGCTGCCGATCCTGTATTTCGGCGTGATGAACGAACCCAGTGGAGTTGTGACGGGCCATGAGCTGCGCTTTGGCGTTCCCCTGCTGATGAAATGGATGTTCCAATGGCTGCGGCCGGAGATCGGGCCGGTGGGCCTCGTGGGCCCGCTCAATCCGCTGCTAATGGCCGGCTGGGTGGGGCTGCTGATCACCGGCTTGAACATGCTGCCGGTGAGCCAGCTCGACGGCGGGCACGTCGCCTACGCGCTGTTTGGCCGCTATGCCCACTGGCTGGCCCGCGCGGTGATCATGGGAGCGATCGGCTACATGGTGATCTCCCAAGTCTATGGCTGGATCATCATGCTCGCGCTGGTGATGGCGATCGGCCCCGATCATCCGCCGACGCACGACGATCGCGTGCCACTAGGGTGGTGGCGCGTCGTGCTGGGGATTCTGTCGCTGGGGCTCTCGGTGATCTGCTTTCACCCGAACCCACTGTCTTGATTTGCGACGCCAGTTTTCCGCGGCGGGAGACTGAATCGCCGGCGTTATTTCGCGGCGTCGGGCACGGCATAGAGCAACACCCGCGGATCGGCCGCGGCGATCGCCAGTTGCGCGCCATCGGGGGACCAGGCCAGGGTGTAGCCGCTTTTGACCGGCAGCTTCTCCTGGTGTAATCCGGCGCCGCTGGCCGCGTCCCAGAAGTGCAGCGAACCGGTGTACCCGATCGTGGCGATGCGCGTGCCGGCCGGGTTGTAGGCGGCGCGATAGATGTAATCGGTGTGCCCCGAGAGGTTCATCGCCGGCTTGTCCTCGGCGGCGTTCCAGACGAGCCACGTTTTGGCCAGTCCGGCCGCGAGCAGCTTCGTGCCGTCGGGAGACCACATCACGCTGTAGAGGCCGTCGGCGATCCCTTCCTTGAGCTCCTTGGTTTGCTTGGCGTCGGCGGCTTGCCAGAGGCGCACCGTTTTGTCGGCGCCGCACGAGGCCAATTGCTCGCCGCTGGGATGAAAGGCCACGGAGTAAACCTGCGCGGCGTGTCCCGCGCAGTTGGCGTAGTTCGCCCCGTCGGCGGAGTTCCAGAGTTTCACGGCCTGATCGGCGCCGGCCGAGGCCAGACGCGCGCCATCGGGACTGAAGTCGAGGCCATAAACGTGCTGCCCGTGGCCGGCCAACTTCAAGCGCGGGGCCAATACCGGGGCGTCGGCCGCTGGCGCGACGCTGGCCGCCGCGAAGTCGTACACCAGCACGGTCTTGTCGAGCCCGGTGCTGGCCAACTGCTTGCCGTCGCGCGAGAGGGCCACCGCCAGCACCAGATCGGTGTGATCGGCCAGCGTGCGGATCGCCTGGCCCGTCGCGCGGTCCCAGATCTTCACTTTGCGGTCGAAGCCCCCCGAGACGAGGAACTTGCCGTCGGCCGAATAGGCGACGGTGTAGACGGGCTCGGTGTGCCCTTCGAGGTAGGTCAGCATCGCAAGCATCCCCGGTTTTCCCGCTGTCATGGTGCGTGGATCACGCGTCTACCGAACTCCGGCGGCGCACCAATCGTAGATGTCGGCGATTGTCTTCGCAACTAGCGGCCTGCTAACACGTTGCACGTGGCAGCGCAGGGCAAACTGGCCTATCGCGCGTGGTGGCGATTTGCGATACTTGCCGGCGCGCGTGCAAGGGATCCCGTTCGCGACAGGATGTCGCCCCATGACAACCACTGCGATCACTCCCAATCCGGTCGATTGCTCGATCCTGCTGGCGTGCTGCGAGCGGAGCAATTGCCTTGGCGAAGTGACGGAGCGGCTCGCCGCGGCCGCCACGCAGGCAGGCTTGGCGGCCGAGGTCATTTGCATCGACACTCACGCCACCGCCGGCAGTGAGCCTCCCAACTTGGGGGTGGCTGAACCTCTAGTCCGCTCGCTGCGGTTCGATCGGGCAGTCGGGCGCGGCGCCGCTTGGGCCGAAGGGATTTCCGCGGCACGCGGGGAGCTTGTCGTCGCCTGGGAAGCAAGCCGGCGATACGCGGCAGAGGATCTGCCCCGACTCATCGCGCGGTTGTCGCGGGCCGACCTGATCGTGGGGCGGCGGCGCCGACCCTGGTTGGCCCGGCAAGTGCGTCGCGCGGCGCTCGTGCCGCGGCAGCTACTCGTCGGAGCCGACGTGCTCGACCCACATTCGCCGATTTGGGCCGCGCGGCGCGAAGCCGTCGTTGGCTTGCCGTTGGAACTAGGGCTCGAAGGCTGGATCGCGGCGCTCGTGGCCCGGCGCGGCTACCGCGTCTGCGAGCTGAACATCGACTACGACGCGTCGCAGTCGGGCATGCGTACTCCACAAGCGTTCGCGCCGCGCGTGGCCGAGTGGTTCACGGCCTGGCACGTTTGTCGGCAACCGCAGGGAGTCTGCGTGCAGGAAGTTGCAACCGCCGATGTGGCAGCCAGCGCACCCCATTCGACCGACGCAACCAGCGACGCCGCAACCGAAAGCAGCCGCACGACGAGCCTTCCCGGTCCGTGGCTGCATGCCGACTCGCGGCAGCAGAACGATCATCAAGAACGCGCCGCCTGACGATTCAGAAACCATCGACGCGAGCTATCACCAGATCCGACACCATGAGCAATCGCGTAACCATCTTCTTTTCCGCCGGCGAACCAAGCGGCGATTTGCACGCCGCCAATCTGGTAAGGGCAATCCGGGGGCGCGTGCCCGAGGCGCAGTTTGTCGGCTACGGCGGCCCGCGGATGGCCGCGGCCGGCTGCCAATTGCACGCCGACCTGACGTCGTTGGCGGTGATGTGGTTCGCCCGCGCGCTGTTGAACCTGCACCGCTTCTGGGACCTGGCGAGCCGGGCCGATCGCTATTTCGCCCACCACCCGCCCGACGCCGTGGTGCTGGTCGATTACCCGGGCTTCAATTGGTGGATCGCCCGGCGCGCCAAGGCGCACGGCATACCGGTCTTCTACTATTCCCCACCGCAGATTTGGGCCTGGGCGAGTTGGCGCGTGCGCAAGATGCGGCGCTTCGTCGACCACGTGCTGTGCAGCTTGCCGTTCGAAGAAAGCTGGCTGCGCGAGCGCGGCTGCCACGCCACCTACATCGGGCACCCGTTCTTCGACGACGTGCGCGAGCGGCCAATAGATTGCGAGTTCCGCGAGCGCTACCGCCAACCCGATCGCCCGCTGCTGGTGATCCTGCCCGGCTCGCGTAATCAAGAAATCGAATTGAATCTGGCTGGGTTTCTGCGGACGGCCGCCATCGTGCTGTCGCGCTTCCCCACGCTAAAGATCGCCATCGCCGCCTTTCGGCCGCGGCAGGCTGAGCGGGCGCGGCAGATGGTGGCCGCCAGCGGTTTGGACGTCGACGTCTTCGTCAACAAAACGCCCGAGCTGATGCAACTGGCCGACTGCTGCCTGGCGACGTCGGGCTCGGTTTCGCTCGAGCTGTTGTACTATGGCAAGCCGACGGTGATCGGCTATCGGATCAGCCCACTGGCTTACAAGGTGCAGGAGCAGTTCCGGCACGTGAAGTACATTACGCTGGTGAACTTGCTGGCTGCCAAGGAGCTCTACCCGGCAGACCTCTCGCCTTATGATTCGACGTCGACCGATGCGGACGAGGCGCTCTTCCCCGAGTATCTGCGATCGAGCGATTGCGCGCAGCAGATGGCCGGGCACTTGATGGCGTGGCTCGGCGATCCCGAGCAGCACGGCAAGCTCGTGGCGCGGCTCGGCGAACTGTGCGACCGCGTCGGCCAGCCTGGCGCGACGCGGCGTGCAGCGGAGTACATTGTCGGCAAGTTGCGCGAGCGCCAGCCAAGCGTGCCGCGCCCGCACTTCCTTCCCGGCATGGTCGTGCCCGGGACGCATTACGCGCTACCCGAGCGGCCCATGGCCGAGCTCGCGACTTCGCGCGATTAGCGGGGACGACGGTCTACGTCGACGAATCCGCCGTTATCCGCTCGCGATGTTTTTCGCCCCACTGCGGCGCGGCCGCCCGATGGCGTAAAATGGCCAACGACCCTCGCCGACCGCAAACCTGCAAGGAATTCTGTTCGTGTTTCTGGAAGACCCGCCCGGAACCCAGTTCGACTTGCACTTTTCCCTGCTGGGCATACCGGTGCGGGTGCACCCGCTCTTCTGGCTGACCTCGCTGTTGTTGGGCTTGGCGAACCCCGAGCCCGGCGCGCTCTTGATCTGGGTCGGCGTGGTCTTCGTGTCGGTGCTCGTGCACGAGTTGGGTCACGCACTGGTGGCGCGGCGATTCGGATTCCGCCCCTGGATTACGCTCTACAGCTTCGGCGGGCTGGCTTCGTACCAGTCGTCGCGGTCGAATCCCTGGGAGCAGGTCCTGATCTTGCTGGCCGGCCCGGGGGCGGGGTTTCTGCTGGCGGCGGCAGTGGCCGCACTCCTGATGGTCTCGGGCGGGGCCATCTACTTTTTGCACCTGCGCATCGGCTCGGGGACGCTCTTGGCCGAGACGAACCCGCAGCTCGACACGCTCGTCTACAACCTGCTGTACGTGAACATCTTCTGGGGGATCATCAACTTATTCCCCGTCTATCCGCTCGACGGCGGGCAGATCGCACGACAGTTGTTCATGAAGTACAACCCCTGGCATGGCGTGCGGCAGTCGATCGTGCTGAGCGTGATCACCGGGGGGGCGATGGCCGCCTACGCCCTGCTAGTGAAGAAGCCGTCGGATTTCTACCTGGCCTTCTTCTTCGGCTACCTGGCGTACTTGAGCTACGCCTCGCTCCAAGGCCCGTGGGGGCGATTGGGACGCTGGTGACGAACGTTCGATTCGTACGTCGACGGGGACGGGAGTCGTTTCCGTTCGATAGCGGTCCACGAGTTGGAACGGAGCGCCGGAAACGACTCCCGTCCCCTTGCAGGCTCGCGAATGCACTCAGCGCCGTTTCGTGCGCTGCCGCTTGGGATCGCGCACCATGAGTTGCGTCCCGTCGTCGGGCAGGGGAGCTTCGGGCTCGTCGAGCATCGGCTCCGCGGCAGGCTGCGCCGCTGGCGAAGTCTTCGCGCGCGACCACCAGCGGCGGTCGTCGAAGGCGCTCTGCCCTTCGATCACGCGCGTCATGGCGACCTGTTGATCGCCGTCGTACTGCACCTCGACTTTGATTTCCTGACCGTCGAGCAACATCTCGGCGGGGGTGCCGACCACTTCCCAAAGTCCAAACGTAAAGAAATCTGCGGCCGCGTGTCCGACCATGCGCCCCGCCTTGACCGGCTTGGTCACGCCCTGGCGAAAGGCGTACACATCCGTCGGTTGTCCTGCGTGCGCGCCGCTCCAGACTGGTTGCCCTAGCTCGGCGATGACGTGCGTGCGAGGCGTCCCTTGGGCCAGCACCGTGAGGTCGCGCTTCGGCGGCAATTTGTAGGCCATGCCGACGGCACAACCTGTGTTGGCACCCAGGAGCATCAGACCCACGAGCGCGATGAGCTTGCCGAACGCAATCTGCATGGAAAGGCTAACCATCCGTGAGCCGATTGTCCGACGCACCACTTTGGGGTAGCGCACACCGCGGACGATCGAACCGTGGCGACCGCCGACCAATGGAGGGCTAATCGTATCGTCGGCGCGCGGCCAGGGTCAAGTTCAGACCGGGCCGCATCGCTGGGCCCGGCCGCCTTTCCCAACCCGTTGTCCGTGCTACACTTGCAGAGCCTTGCATCAATCGACCGCTTGCCTGTCGGCGTCCCACCCCCCCGAGTCGCAATCTCTGATCTGATGATGAAGCCCCTGCGCACGAAAGGTGCCCGACGAAAGTTCGAGGTCGCGCGCGACGAGCATGGCGTGCCGCATATTTCGGCGCACGCCTGGCGCGACGCCTTGTACGGGCTCGGCTTCATGCACGCCGTCGATCGGCCGACTCAGTTGCTCTTCGCGCGGGCCGTGGCGAGCGGCCGCTCGGCCGAGCTCATCAGCGATACGCCCGAACTTTTCGAGACAGACCGCTTTTTCCGCAAAGTCGGGCTCGATCGGCATCTGGAGCGTGAAGTCGCCGAGCTCGACGACGAATCGTTTGGCCACCTGACCGCTTATTGCGAGGGGGTCAACGACGGCATGAAGCAAGGGGGCCGCTCGCTGCCGATGTGGGCGACCGGTTTCCAGCCGCAACCGTGGAACCAGCACTCCGTGCTGTTGATCGGCAACCTGCTCAACTTCGGCGGACTGGCGGTCGGTCAGCAACAAAACGAGCGGATCATCCTGGAGCTCATCCAGGCCGGCGTGCGCGACGATCTGCTGCGCGAGCTGTTCGCGCCACTGTTGGATCACGCCGACTTCGATCTCTTTCGCCAGATCAAAATGTCGAGCCGGCTGTCGAGCGAGGCGATGGAGCTGATCACCGACCTGCCGCGACTGGCGGGAAGCAACGCCTGGGCGGTGAGCCCGGCGCGCAGCGCCACGGGTAGCGCGCTGTTGGCCTCCGATCCGCACTTGGAAGTGAACCGCTTGCCGGCCATCTGGTACGAGGCGGTGATGGCGTGGGGCGACGACTACGTGCTGGGTGCGACGCTGCCCGGCTGCCCCATGTTCGCGATTGCCCGCACGCGCGAAGTGGCCTGGGGCGTGACGTACCTCAAGGGCGACACGAGCGACTATTTCGTCGAAGAAGTGCGGCGCGGCGAGCGCGGCTGGCAGTATCGCCGCGGCAACGCCTGGCGCGATTTCGACGTGCGCGTCGAAACGCTCGGTCACAAGGGCGGGGCTAGCGAGCGCCTGGAAGTGCTCTTCAACGAACAAGGAACGCTCGACGGCGATCCGGATGCAACCGGGCCCGGTTTTTATCTATCCGTTGCCTGGACCGGCGACCACGGCGGCGTGCAGAAGTCGGTCGTCACCTGGCTTGATATGCCGCAGTGCCGCACCGCGCTCGAAGGGATGGACCTGGCCCGCGAAAACCCGCACCCCACGCTATGCTGGGTGTTCGCCGATTCCGAAGGGCACATCGGCTGCCAGGCGAGCGGCATGTTTCCCAAGCGCGGCCGCGACGCTCAAGGGCGCCCGTACTCCGGATTGATCCCGGTGCCAGCGTGGGACGAACGCGGCCACTGGCAAGGCTGGCTCGACACCAACTACTTGCCGCGAACTTATGATCCGCCCGAGGGTTTTGTCGCCACGGCCAACGAAAGCGTGAATCAGCCCGGCGGCCCGATGCTCGTGACGCAGCCAGTCCCCGATTATCGCAAGCGGCGGATCGTCGAATGCTTGCGGCAAATGGATCGCCCTACGCTAGCAGACATGCAGGCACTTCAATACGACGTGCTCAGCGTGCAAGCCCGCGAGTTATTGGCGATTTTCCTGCCGCACTTGCCCGAGGGGGATGTCCGCACGCGCCTGCAAAACTGGGACTGCCGGTTCGACGTCACCAGCAACGAGGCGACACTGTTCACGCGGTTGTATCGCAACGTGCTGCTGGAGATTTTCGGGCATCAGCCCGACGGCATTGGCTGGCGGCGGATGCTCTACCTGTCGACGCGCTCCGGCTTCTCGCTGATGGTGGTCACGACGATCGATCGGCTGCTGCACAAGGCCGAATCGCTCTGGTGGCAAGGGCGCGACAAGGGAGAATTGATTCGCCGCGCGGCTGCCAACCTGGGTCCGGAAGATACCCAGCCGTGGTCGCAGACAAACGCGTTCCAGTTCACGAATCGCTTCTTCGAGGGGCGGTTCGTCGGCCGCGCCTTGGGATTTCACACCGAGATGGTGCCGATGCCCGGTTGCCATGCCACGCCGTTTCAAGGGCACTTGTTGCGCGTGGCGACGCGCGAGGCAACCTTCGCGCCCAGCTACCACTTCACGGCCGATCTGGCCAGCGATGAGGCCTGGACAAACCTCCCAGGGGGCCCCAGCGAGCACCGCTTCTCGGGCTATTACACCAGCGACATCCCGCGGTGGCGCGCCGGCCATTACAAGCGGCTGGCGCCGCGCGGAGCGAATCGAACGAGCGTCGCCAGCGATTGACGGCGTGATCGGCCGGCAAAGTCCGTCGGCGCGATCCAGCGCGCTAGAGTAGCGCGCGCGAGGAAAAGTTCGAAGTCGCTCGAGCGACTAACGCAGCCGGACGGTCTTCGTGCGGCCGGTCTCGTCGATCCAGAGTTTTTCTTCCCGGGCCAACCAGCCCACGGCTTGCAGCACGAGATCGCGGTGAGCATCGACCGAGCGGACGAGCTTGGTCAGCGTCTGCGGGCCGTGCGTATCGAGATAGTTCCAGACGATCCCCGCCGTTTCGCCGACCTGCTCAACATAAGACGGGCATGCAGTCGCCATACGTGCGTACTCCCGACATCGGATAGTCACGGCAGGCCGCCCCTTTGGGCCACGCCATGCGAGTGCTGTGTTTATTGAATAGCGCCGTGTGCGCGCCGCGGCCGCACGAGCGCCTGTTCGCATTGCGTAAATATAGCGGACTTTTTCGTAAATCCTCAAGTTGAACTGGTTGCCGGGGGCGTGCGGCGTTTGACGAATGTGCCGTGCGCGGCGGCCCGTGCGTCGCTTTGAGCCCTCTGGGCCGGGGATTAGACTGACCTGTCCTATGTCCACGCTCGATCCCAGCATCGATCCCGCGCAATCGCCCGCCGAGCTCCACCGCCGTCTGACGAATCTCGAAAAGCTGCTGCAGCTCACCCGGCAGTTGGCGCGGGACATCGAGCTCGAGCGGATTCTGGAGCGGATCACGCACGCCGTCTGCGACGCTTTGGATTGCGACCGCGCGAGCCTGTACCAGTACGATCCCAAGCGGCAGGAGCTGTACACGCGCGTCGTCACCGAGCTGGAAATTGCCGAGGTGCGACAACACTTGGGGCACGGCATCTCGGGCCACGTCGCGCTGACGCGTCAATTGGCCAACGTCCCCAGCCCCGCCGACGACTTGCGCTGGAACCCCAACGTCGATCGGCAAACCGGCTACCACACGCGGAACATCCTGGCCGCCCCGCTGGTGTCGGCCGAAGACAACGAGCTCTTGGGCGTGCTGGAGGTTTTCAATCGCCGCGAGGGATCGTTCGACGGCTTCGACGAACAGTTGCTCGAAGCGTTCTGCCAGCACGCCGCCACGGCGCTCGAACGCGCGCGATTGATCGACGAATTGAGCGTGCGCAGCCGGCTCGAGGCTTCGCTCGGCGTGGCCCGCGACGTGCAACGCGGCTTCATGCCATCGCGGTTGCCCGAAGTGCCGGGCTATGAGCTGGCGGCCTGGTGGCTGCCCAACCAGGCGATCGGCGGCGACTATTGCGACGTGTTGCGGCTGCGCGACGGCCGGCTGGGGCTGGTGATCGCCGATGTCAGCGGTCACGGGCTTGGCCCGAGCCTGATCATGGCTTCGGTGCGCGCGGCGCTGCGGGCGCTAACGCTCGAATACGCGTCGCCCCGCGTGCTGCTGGAGCTGCTGTCGCAAGCCCTGGCCTCGGACCTGCAGAACGGCCGGTTCATTACGATTGCCATGGCCGCGGTCCATCCCGACGAACACACGCTCGAAGTGGCCAACGCCGGGCATGCGCCGGCGCTGTTGTACCGCGCGGCGCCTCGCGAGTTCGTCACGCTCGAGGCGGGGGGCATGCCGCTGGGCGTGCTCGACGAACCCGATTTCGATCACAACAAAACTCTCGCCCTGGCGGCCGGCGATCTCGTCGTCTTGTGCACCGACGGCATCGTCGAAGCGATGAACGATCGCGACGAACAGTTCGGCCGTGCCCGGCTCGAGGCGCTGGTCGCCGAGCACGCGGCCGCGCCCTTGGATGAGCTCGTGCAAGCGGTCGCCGGCAGCGTCGAGTCGCACTTCGTCGGCAGCAGCCCCGCCGACGACCTGACGATCCTCGTCATGCGGCGAAAGCTCTAGGGCGCCCACGAGGTTGCCGAAAGTGTGCCACTGCTTGCTCGTCAGTGAGCAAAGAACGCAATCGACCGTCTGGCTAAGGGCTGATGAGCAAGCAGTGCCAATTTCCGAGCAGGTGAGGGCGCAGCTTGCACTGCTCGTCGGCAACACAGCGTGAGTGGGAAGACCCAGTCGATATGCCGCTAAACAGTGGCACACTTCAACCAATACGATGTCGCTGCGACTTATCGCGGCCCCCAGCGCAGTCGCAGCGGTTGTCGGGAGCGATAGAGCTCGGCCTGCAACTGTACCTGGCGCGCTTGTTCGAGTTGCCCGGTTTGTTGGGCCAATTGCGCGGCGCGAAGGGCGGTCTCGTGGGCGGCGGCGAAGTCGCCCGTTTCGGCCTGCGCCATCGCCAAGGTGGCAAGCGTTTCCACGTCTTGATGACCGAAGAGGGCGTCGGCGTGGCGGGCCCAGCGCAGCGCCTCGGCCCCGTTGCGCGTAGCGGTGTCGTACGTCGTCGACAGAATCTTGGCCAGATCGCGCGCGGCCAGCGCATAGTTTGGCTCCAGTTCCAAGGCCTGACGCAGCCGCACGACTGCGCCGGCGACGTCGCCCGAGAGCGCCAAGCTCGCGCCAAAGTTGCGCCAGGCTTCGGCATGACGCGGGCGCAAAGCGACGGCTCGCTCCAGGTGCGGCACGGCAGCGGGCGCCTGTCCGGCATACAACAGCGCGGTGCCGTAGTTCATTTCAGCGCAGTCGTTGTCCGCCGTGACTTCCAGCGCGTGGCCGAAGAGCGCAAGATCGTTGCGCCACACGCCGACCTGTCGCCAGGTCAGCACCATGCAAATGAACAGCGCGATGGCGCCGACCACGGCCGCAGCGACGCCAAACGGCCTGCGTGACGTCGGCGCATTGCCAATTCCCGTGCGCTTGTCGAGCCAGGCCGCCGTCGCGGCGGCCCCCCACGCCAACGCGATAAAAATCCCCACCAGCGGAATATACGTGTAGCGATCGGCACGCCCCTGCCGCCCCACTTGCACGATGCCGATCACCGGCACCAGCGTCACCAGATACCAGAGCCAGCCGGTAAACAGCCAAGGCCAGCGCCGCCAACACAACAGCGCCAAGACAGTGACAGCGACCACAACAGCGATCGACACCACGACGCCCGGTGCGGCCCAGCCCTGCCCTTCAAGCTCGGCGTGCGGATGCGGATAGAAGACCGCCAGCCCGGTTGGCCAGAAAGTCTGCCGCAAATAAGCCGTGGCCGAAAGCGCCGCGTTGGCCAGCCGCACCGCGAGGGTGGTCGGTTCGAGCGTCTTGGTCGTGCCGCCATGTTGCTGCGCATGGTAGGTGACAAAGGCCGACGCGAGCGACAGCAAGTACAGTGGCCATTTTTCCACGACGACACGGGCAACGGCGGGCGCGGAGAATTTCGCTCGGCCAGCCTCGTCGCGCGTCAAGCGCCCCAGCGGCCAATAGTCCATCAACAAGAGCACGGCCGGCAACGTGATGATCATCGGCTTGGACATCAACCCTAGCCCGAAGAGCGTAATCACGAGCAAGTATTGCGCGAGCGTGGGGCGCCGCACCCAACCGGCATAGACTAAGAGCGTCAGCCACCAAAACAGACCGCTGAGGACTTCCTTGCGTTCGGCAGCCCAGGCGACCGATTCGACGTGCAGCGGATGCAGGGCGAAGAGCGCCGCCACGAAGGCGCTGGCCCAGACGTTGGCGCCGGCCGCGACCTGCGGCGAAGCAGATTCGCGCGGCGACTTGGCGGAAGTTTGGGCCCGCTCGCGGCGGTGCGACTTGCCGGCCGCTTTGACGGTTGCTTCAACTGGCCGAGTCGCGCGCGCCGCCACGTCTGAGGAGCTCGTTGGCGCGGTCGTCAATCGCACCAGCGCCCAGAACAGACAGACCGAGCTAACGGCGTGCAAGAAGACATTCATCAAGTGGTGTCCGCGCGGGCTGGCGCCGGTTTGCGCGGCGCCGAACAGCTTGCAGTCGAAGATGTGCGAAAGCCAAGTCAGCGGATGCCAGTTGGCTTCGTACGGCCGCCAGTCGTCGGCGAGGCTAAAGTCGAAGGCCCAGCGCAGCGCCTCGCGAGTGAAGCCGCGCTGCACGTGAGGGTTCTGCCAGATGTAGACGCCGTCGTCGATGTTGACAAAATCGTTGCGCCAGACGGGCGCGTAGGCGACGAAGGTGGCGACCAACAGGCTCGCGCTCGTTATCAGGCAGGCTTGCCGCGACGACATGCGTTATGGGGTCAGGCAGTGACTTCGAGACGGCGTGGGAGTGCTTCTAGCATAGGTACTGTCTGCGGTGCTGCCCAGCGAACGGTCGCCTCTGGCAAACTGATCGTTTATCAGGACGTTGAGACTGACTCACAGATCTTCGCTCGAAACCGCCTGGCGCGCACTATGCCAGACTCTTAGGACGATCACGGCACGCCCACGGATTTCGAACAGTACGCGGTAGGTATTCCTACGATATCCGACGAGCAATTCCCGTATCGGCGCGCCGAGATCAGCAGACTCGGCGGTAAGCGCAAACCGCTCGGGCATCTGCTCAAGCGAATCGATCGCCAACATCAGCCGCAGGAACCATTTGGCACCCGCTGCTTCAGCGCGCTGTTCGCGAAACCAACCTAGCGCGTTCTCGACATCCTGAAGCGATTTCAGGGTCATGCGAACGTGGTATCTGGCCCTAGCCATCGACCGGCACGCCGTACTTTTTGGCAAGTGCCCGCAGTGCGACCCGGGCGGGCTTGGTGCGGCCTGTGCGCGCATCGGCCAGCCCTTCGCGAATGGCCGCGACGGTGGCATCGCGATCGGCCTGCGCGGCGGCGTCAACAAGCTCTTGATAGGCCGTCGCATCTTGCACGACGACGCGCGCCTTGCCGTTGACGGTGAGCACGACGGGTTTGCCGGTCTTGCCTAGCCGCTTCAGATAGGAGGTCGTTTGCCGCTTGAAATTCGTCAAGGAATCGATGCCATTGGTCAGATCGAGCATGGAGAGCCTTTCGAATCGCACTTAATTCGATGCGAATCTAATGCTACCTGGTAGTGGCGCTCCGGGTCAACTGGATTCTGCTGTCTCGGCGCGATCGGCGCCGCTTACTCATCGTCGTCCTCAATTTCGTATTCGTCTTCCTGCGCGGCCGACGAGCCCGGCTCCAGTTCCCGATCGGCGGCGAATGCGATCGGCAGAATTCCCAACTCGCGGGCCGCGGCGATCGACACCAATTGATAGTCCACATCGTCCTGGTTGAATTTGTCCTGGTTCTCCGCCAGATCGGCATTGCCCATCGCCACCGCGGCGCAAAAGGTGCCCCACGAATTCTTGCCGCGCGTGTCGTCGTCGACTATGTCGTCCGCGTCGGGCAGATCGCGCTGGTTGTCGTCGGCCGTGCCGCCGATGAGCGTGGTCTCGAGCCCGACGAGTTTCGTTTTGTCGGCGTCGACATAAAACGCCAGGTAGCAATGACCCGGCACGTAGACTAGCACTGGCTCGATGTCGATCTTGCGCAACAACGAAGCCAACAGCACGCTGCCATCGACACAATTGGCTTGCCCATTGTTGAGCGACTCGTCGATCAACCGCACGTGCTGGCTCGAAACGAGCCCATTCGTGGCAGCTTCGGTCGTGATGTTGCTGTAGCGCACGTCGCGCTCGCTCAAGGCATTCCAGAGTGCGTAAACTTGTCGGTAGACCTCGGCCGTGTCGCCCGCCTGGTAGCCGGCGAACGAGTCGACGATCCCTTGATCGAGCGCTTCGCGGAGCACCTTGTCGACGAACGGATGCTGCTCGTTGACGTAGGCCGCGAACATGAACGAAATGTCGGTGGCATCGCCGTCTGGCCCGGCCACCGCGTACGGACAATCGTTCACCGAGCGCAGCGTGAGCGTGGCCGTTTGTTCGGCGGATTCCACTTCCCCCTCTTCGTCCTCGATTTCAACACAATAGTGAACCGTGACCGGGATCGACTGGCGATTGCGGGCCAACACGCCGAACTTGTAGCGGATCGGCGGATAGATGCGGTAGGTCGCGCCTTCCTCGTCGAGCGTACACTCGAGCGAACTCGGCTCAAGGATCTCGCTGCCCGTGATCGTGACGGTCACCGAGGTTTCGTCGGCCGGCGCGTCGATCTCGACGCCAAGCACTCCCTGCCGATCGCCCAGCACCGTGTACTCGGCGGTGTCGTCGTCAACTTCGTTTTCCTCGGGGAGGCGGATCGTAGCCGTCGCCACGAGATACGACGGGAAGAGCTGACGGTCCCAGCCGGCCAACGGCGAGAAGCTAACTTGTGCGCGGGCCGAGGTGGCGATCGGCAATATGGACAGCGACAGCACGGTGGCTGCCACGCGTGCGCACCACGGGCGCCGGGAAGTTCCGCGACGGCAATCCAATTTTGCAAAGGTCATCTGGCATGCTCCTGGGCCGGTGTTTCGAGTCGCTCGTTGAAAGCCTAGGTCATGGCAGGGCTACGTATGGACACGGCTCTGCGAACCCGGCACCTTCAGAGCAATTCACGGCGATTTTGCTTGCCTTTGGGGGCAGCACGCGGTAGCCTCGGCGCTGGAACAGAAACTTCTTTATCCGGCCGCGGAGCCTGGTCCGCACGTTGCTCGAGGGGGTCGCCGGCGCGCTGCAACCACTCGTCACTCGCGGTATTGGCGGCGCGCGCCGCCTCGATTCGATCATCGCGGCAGGTTAGCGGCCGGGAGGTCACGCGATCGCATCCGGATCGAGACGCCGTGAAACCACGGCGCGTCCGCTTGTGCAGGGGAAACGCGAGATGAGGCGATTGTCGATCGGCGCGTCGGGGACCACGGTCCGTTTTCTAGTCGCCGCTTTGCTGGCCGGCGCACTGCTCGGCGCGCTCACCGCGACCGACTGTGCGCTGGCCGCCGATCGCGCGGCCGTAACAGACACAGATGACGATCCCGCCGCGGAAGCTGATCAACCGCGCCGAGCGGTCCTGCAAGGGACGTTGCTCGTGGCCGACCAGGAACGTGGCCCTTGGCGCTTGCTCAGTCGTGGCGACGAGTTGTCCGCGGCGGGTGTGTTGCGCGTCGCGGAGACGGCGCCCGTCGCGCTCGCCTGGGACGGTGCCAAGTTGACGGCCGATGCCGGGGCGCGGCTCGCGGCGAGCGGCGCTGGCGTGCTTGTCGTGGTCGAGGGGCGCGTCTATTTCGACGGCGCGCCCACCGCCACGCCTTGCGCCCTGCGTGCCGGCGACGTCGCGATCGAAATCCCCGCAGGCGCCGCGGTTGAGCTCTCGCTGGGCGACGATAACGTCGTGCGGGCGATCGCCACCCGCGCGCCCAGCGCCGGGCAACCCCCGATCAAAGCCACCGCGCCGGGGCTCACTGAACCGGCGGAAATCGCGCCGGGATTCGCTTTCAGCAATGGACTACAAAAGAACTCGCGCACGTATTTGCCGCTCGATGATCCGAAAAAAGAAACCGAGCGCATCGCCGCCTGGACTGCGACTGAACCCGCGATCGGCCTGGGGCAGTTGGTCGTCAGCGATCCCGAGACCCAGCGTGCCGAGCGTCTCAACATCGCCCGCTCGCATGTGAACGTGGTGCTCGCGCCGCCGGTCGCGCTGGTGCAGCTCGATCAGTCCTTCTACAACCCGCAACCGCGGACCCGCGAAGGAACGTTTCTCTTCAACCTGCCGCGGGGCGCATCGGTCAGCCGCTTCGCCATGTACGTCGATGCCAGCACGCTCGTCGAAGGCGAATTAATCGATCGCCGCCGCGCCGCCGACGTCTACGACCGCATCGTCCGCGGGCAGCGCGACCCGGCCATCCTCGAGCAGCTCGGCGACAACCTGTTCCGGATGCGGGTGTTTCCGATTTTGGGCCAAGACGTGAAGCGTGTCCTGCTCGACTTCACGCTGCCGCTGGCGGCCGCCGATGGTCGCTGCCGGTTCGAGCTGCCGCTGTTAACCGACCTGGAGCCGATCTGGGATTTCCGGTGCGCCAGGCAAAGCCTGGTTGTTCTTGTCAGTTGAAAGGTACTGATCATGGCACTTGCTCGTTCACCATG
>JAIESQ010000098.1 GCA_019745975.1 Pirellulales bacterium | reverse complement strand
ACCCGCCCGGAGCGACTCTCCAGCCAGCGATGCTACCACCAAGCCGCCTGAAAAGTACAAACCGCGGGATGCACCCTAGGGCAACCTGTTGACGTGGTTCGCAGTTGACAATCTGCCAGTAACTTTGTAATACAAAGCTAAATCGTTGGCGGCTGTTTCCGGCGGCGATTTTTTTAGAAACTCAAACTTTGTCGTACAAAGCCATCGCTGCATCGACTCC
Source organism: Pirellulales bacterium (assembly GCA_019745975.1). Classification (GTDB taxonomy): domain Bacteria; phylum Planctomycetota; class Planctomycetia; order Pirellulales; family JAEUIK01; genus JAIESQ01. The sequence continues at coordinate 33,243 of JAIESQ010000098.1, read as the reverse complement.
AGTACCACACCGAATTGCTCGCCGCGGAAGCCACACTCTGTCGCCTTTACCCCCCCCAGCGCAAACTCCAGGAAATCGAGCCATGGTCACTCGCAACATCCCACGCGCCATGCGCGAAGCTCCGCGTCTCGACACCACTCGGTGCTACGGGCCGATCGCACGACGCACCGCGTTGTTGCTCAATCCGTTTTATCCCAAAGACCCTCACGCCAGTTTCGGCAAGCACGTGCTGACGCCGAGCCTGGCGCTGACGAGCATCGCCGGCGCCACGCCAGAGCACTGGCAACTGCAATACTGGGACGAAAACCTGCTGCATGGGGCGCCGCCGAGCGATCCGCTGCCCGAGGTCGTCGGCATCACCGTGCATTTGACCTTCGCGCGGCGGGCCTACGAACTAGCCGATTGGTATCGCGCGCGGGGGGCGAAGGTGATTCTCGGCGGTCTGCACGTGATCTCGTGTCCCGACGAGGCCGCCCCGCACGCCGACGCCTTGGCGATCGGCGAGGGGGTGCAGCTCTGGCCGCGCATCCTGGCCCACATCGAGCGCGGAGAGCTAAAGCCGGTCTACCGCGGTGACTTCCGCGTGCCGTATCGCAACGATCCACCGCCGCGCCGTGAGCTGTTGCCGCGCCGCAGCTTTCTGACGACCACCAGCGTGATCGCCACGCGCGGCTGCCACAACCGCTGCGGCTTCTGTTACCTTTCGACACGCGGTTTGCACATGCCGTACCTGATGCGTGACGTCGAGCAGGTGGTCGATGAGTTCCGCGCCGATGAACAACCGTATGCCGTATTCGTCGACAACAATCTCGGTTCGCGGCCGGAGTATTTGCGGCGGTTGTGCCGGGCGCTGCGACCGCTGGAAAAAATCTGGAGCGCGGCGGTCACGATCGATGTGACCGACGATCCGTCGCTCGTGCGCGAGATGGCGCTGGCCGGCTGCACGGGCGTGTTCGTTGGGTTCGAGTCGCTGGCGGCCGAAAACCTCGACGACGCTGGCAAGCGCTCTCCGCGACCCGACGATTACGCCCGGCGCGTCGACATCCTGCACCGTTATGGCATCCAGGTGAACGGCAGCTTCGTGCTGGGGTTCGACCACGACGGGCCAGAGGTGTTCGAGCGCACCTGCGATTGGGTTGAAGCCTGTCGACTGGAGTGCGCGACGTTCCATATTCTGACGCCGTACCCTGGCACGCCGCTGTTCGACGAGATGGCCGCCGCCGGGCGGATTCGGCATCGCGACTGGACGCTGTACGACACGGCGCACGTGGTGTTCGAGCCGCGGAAGATGACGATCGAAGAGTTGGAGGAGGGCTACGCGTATTGCTACCGGCGGCTGTTCGGCCATCGGTCGATCTGGCGCCGCCGGCCGGCCGATTGGCGCGCGGTGCCGGCCTACCTGGCAATGTCGTACTTGTACAAACGCTCGAACTGGCTGTGGCACCAGTTGATTCGCTACGACCTGACGCACGCGGTGTGGCGACCGCTGGTGGAGTGGACTCGCACCAGGCACGTGCGGTTTCGGCGACAGCTGCTGGAGGAGACGGGGAGCATGGAAGGGACCGGCGCGATGCCCGGCATGGTGACCGCGGCAGGGGTGTGAGGGATCGCAACTACCGATTGCTCAGCCGCAGGATCATTGAAGTCATCTGGGCAAGTTCGGCCGTCTGGCGTAGGCTGGCGGGCGATGAGGCAAACCCGCCCCGCCAAACCTGCAAAGCCCGTGAATTCGCCCCCACGTCGAGAACCCGCCAGCGGGCGTGAGCCGCGCGCCGCCCAACCGGCGGCTTCGGCGCTCACGCTGTCGCGCGTCAGTGGCCGATCGCCCATGCAGAGAAGCGGTCGCGCGCTCTACCTGGCATTGCTGTCGGCCGCGCTGTTGTGGGCGTCGCTCCCGCCTTTGAACTTCTGGCCACTGGCTTGGATCGCGCCGGTCGGCTGGCTATTGTTGGCGCGTCAGCAAGTCCTGCCCGGCCGACGACCGTATCTGGTGCTCTGGCTCGCCGGCTTTGGATTCTGGTTGGCGATGCTTCACTTCTTGCGCTATCCGCATCCGGCCACGTCGATCGGCTGGGTCGCGCTCTCCGCATATCTGGGCTGCTACATTCCGGTGTTCGTCGGGTTGGTGCGCGTGGCCGTGCACCGCTGGCGCGTGTCGCTTGTGCTGGCCGCGCCCGTCGTCTGGACGGGGCTCGAGATGGCCCGCGGGCATTTGCTCTCCGGCTTCACGATGGCGAGCCTGGGGCACACCCAAGCCGGTTGGTTGCCGCTGGTGCAAGTTGCCGATCTGGCCGGCGCGTACGGCGTCGGACTGGTGGTGATGTGCGGCGCGGCGGCCATCGCGCGCTTGATCGCCTGGGATGGCCAGCGCCGCGCGTGGTGGCCCGTGGTGCCGGCGGCGGCGGTCATCGGCGCGACGCTCGCGTATGGCTACTGGCGGCTGCACGATTTCAGCGGGCGGCCCGGCCCCTCGGTCGCGATCATCCAGGGCTTGATCGAAACCAAGGTCAAGGCCGACCCCAATCTGCGCGATGTGATCGAAGCAGAGTACATGGGGCTGTCGCGGCAGGCGGTCGCCGAGCGGCCGGGGCTCGACCTGCTGATCTGGCCCGAGACGATGTGCCGGTACTCGCTGTTTACCTTTGGCGACGTCGCTGCCCCTCCGCCCGGCGCCGACTGGACCGTCGATCGCCTGCGCGAGTTCGCCCGCTGGAATGAAGACCAGGTCGGTGAGATCGCCCGCGAGCTCGGCGCACCGCTGTTGTTAGGCATCGACGTGCACCACATCGGCGCCGGAGTCGAGAAGCATTTCAACAGCGCGATCCAGGTGACCGCCGATGGCCGCATCATCGCCCGCTACGACAAGATACACCCCGTGATGTTTGGCGAGTACATCCCGTTGGCGGCCTGGTTTCCGCTCTTGTACCGCATCACGCCACTGGCCGCGGGCTTGACCGCTGGATCGCAAGCCGCCACGTTCGAGTACGCCGGCATGCGGCTGCAGCCCGACATTTGCTTCGAGAACGTGTTGCCGCATTTGATTCGCCGGCAGGTGCTCGAAATGCGTCGCGCGGGGCGCGAGCCCGACGTGCTGGTGAACCTGACCAACGGCGGCTGGTACAACGGCTCCAACGAGCTCGACTTGCACCTGCTGTGTGGACTGTTTCGGGCGATCGAATGCCGCAAGCCGATGTTAATTGCGGCCAACACCGGCTTCTCAGCGTGGATCGACTCAAGCGGGCGCGTGCGGGCGCAAGGGCCGCGCAATGACCGCGGGGTGATCATTGCCGACGTGGAACTCGACGACCGCACGAGCCCGTATCTGAATTACGGCGACCTGCCGGCCGGCATGTGCTTGCTGGCGTGCGTCGGGCTGGCGATATCTGGGCTGTGGGATCGCTGGCAGCGGCGGTAAGGGCTCACTGCGTGTCAGCGTACCGGCCAACTATGACGGGCATGGAACGCTGGTCGCTTCGACTCGTCCTGGCAGGCGCCTGCACTGCCCTGGCATTCCTCGACACGCTGGCGTTCGATCTAGAACCGCCGGCCTCTTGGTATGCCGTCGTGGCGTTCCCTCCACTCGTCGGGGCAGGCCTTGGTGCGCTGTTTGGTCGGCCGTTGCGCGGGGCGATCATCGCACTGGCGATCGGCTCGTTGCTGTTGCCGTACCTGATATTTCTGATTTATGGCGCGGGCTGAATTCTCCGCGAAAGGCAGCTAGATGCGTGTTATTCCCGCCCTTGCCGGACGGCAGTGGCCGATTTAGAATTCTGGGTTCCCAAATTGTACTGATTCAGGGGTCGCAGACCCCTCTGCTAAAGCGAGTTAAATCCGCCGCAACTGCCCGAGAAAGACCGCCGCCATGAAAGCCGGAATTCACCCCAAGTATGTCGACACCAAGGTCCGCTGCGGCTGCGGCAATACCTTCACTACGCGCAGCACCTTGCCCGAGCTGACCGTCGATATCTGCAATGCGTGCCATCCGTTCTTCACGGGCAAGCTGAAGTTCCTCGACGCGGCCGGCCGCATCGAGAAGTTCCAGACGAAGTTTGCCGGCAAGGGGTACGCTAGCGTCGCCAAGGCGAAGAAGAAGTCGGCCGCTTCGGCCGCCGAAACCTAGCGATGTTTCTCTCGTTGTACCTGTAGCCGGCCTCTGCGAGGCCGGAACGTCCGGGGTCGTAGACCCCGGCTACAGAATGACGGACCGGTGGTTGGCAAACCCCGCTATGGAGCACTGCACCGCGCGTTTTCGTGCGCTCTTGCTCCGTTTCCCGCATTCCGCGTCTAATTGACCCGCTTTTGTCGCCAGACGACGAAACACTAACCCGACGCCCTAGCGAGGGTTGTAGCTCAAGTATTCCTCGCTTGCTCTTCACGCTTAGTGTTCGTGACGTCCTCGATTGCACTCAACCCACCCATGCGCGAAGAACTCGAAAAACAACTTGCCCGCTTTGAAGAACTCGAGCGGCAACTGGTCGACCCCGAGGTGCTAGCCAACGGGCCGAAGCTGGCCGCCGTCGCGCGCGAGCACGGTTCGCTGGCCAAGGTGGCCACGAAATACCGCCGCTTCAAGCATCTCAACGACCAGATCGCCGAAGCCAGCGACATGCTCAAAGCGGGCGACGCCGAACTGCGCGAGCTGGCCGAGGCCGAGATCCCCGCGTTGCGGCAGCAGCGCGAAGCGATCTGGAACGAGCTCTTGGACCTGACCGTCGGCGGCGAGGACGCCAACCGTACGCGCTGCGTGCTCGAAATCCGCGCCGGCACCGGCGGCGACGAAGCCGCTTTGTTCGCCCGCGACTTGTTCGAAATGTACAAGCACTACGCCGAGCACAAGGGCTGGAAGTACGAGCTATTGGATATGAGCGCCACCGAGCTGGGGGGCTTCAAGGAAGTGGTCGTCGGCCTGGAAGGCAATGGCGTCTTCCGCGACATGCAATACGAGAGTGGCGGCCACCGTGTGCAGCGCGTGCCGGAAACCGAAGCCAAGGGGCGCATCCACACGTCGGCCGCCACGGTCGCGGTGATGCCCGAGCCCGAAGATGTCGAAGTCGATCTCAAGCGTGACGACTACCGCGAGGACATCTTCTGCGCGAGTGGCCCCGGTGGTCAGCACGTCAACAAGACGGCATCGGCCATTCGCCTCACACACCTGGAGACCGGCATTGTCGTCAGTTGCCAGGACGAAAAGAGCCAGCACAAGAATCGGGCCAAGGCGCTGCGGGTGCTCAAGACGCGACTGTATGAGCATTATCGCGCGGCCGAACACGCCAAGCGCTCGGCCGAACGCAAGAGCCTGATTGGCAGCGGCGACCGCAGTCAGCGGATCCGCACCTACAACTTTCCCGAGAATCGAGTGACCGACCACCGCATCAATTTCACGCTGTACAAGCTCGACAACGTGATCGCCGGCAGCGTCGAACCATTGACCGAGGCACTCTTGGATTACGACCGTCGGCAGTTGCGCGATTCGTTCGGCACGATCGAGTGAGTGCTGTCATGGATTACTGTAGCCGGCCTCTGTGAGGCCGGTGATCTCCGGGGTCGCAATCCCCGGCGACAGCAGAGGCGTATTTGCCATGCCGCAAACCGAAACCTGGACCGTCGGGCGGCTGCTGGAGTGGACCACCACGTTTCTCAAGTCGCACGGCTCCGACACGCCGCGGCTCGACGCCGAACTGCTGTTAGCCGAAGCCCGTGGTTGTCAGCGGATCGAGCTCTACACATCGTTTTCCGAGGAGCCGAGCGAGTCGGTGCGGACCGCCTTCCGCGAGCTGGTGAAACGCCGCGCCGACGGCATGCCCGTGGCGTACTTACTCGGGCGGCGCGAGTTCTATTCGCTCTCGTTTCGCGTCACGCCCGACGTGCTGATCCCGCGGCCCGAGACGGAGTTCCTCGTGATCGCGCTGTTGGACCTGGTGAATGCGGCCGGGCAAGCAGCCGCCGAGCTAGCGATTGCCGATGTGGGCACCGGCTCGGGCATCTTGGCGGTGTGCGCGGCGCGCGAACTGCCGAACGCTCGCGTCATGGCCGTCGACGTCAGCCCGGCGGCGCTAGCCGTGGCGCGCGAAAACGCCGAGCGGTACCAGGTTGCCCAGCGGATGGAATTTGTCGACAGCGATTTATTGGCGTCGGTGCCGGCCGAGCAGCGTTTCGATTACCTCGTGTCGAATCCGCCGTACGTCAAGTCGTCGGAGATGGCCTCCTTGGGCCCTGGCGTGGCGGAGTACGAACCACGCGTCGCCTTGGAAGCAGGCCCGCGCGGCACGGAGGTCATCGAGCGCTTGATTGCTGCGGCTGCCGAGCGATTGCGGCCCGGCGGCTGGCTGCTATTGGAAATCAGCCCGCAGTTGCGCGGCGAGGTAGAACAGCTCGTGACCGCGTCCGGCGCGTTCGACTCGCTCAAGGTGATCAAGGACCTTGCCGGCCTCGCACGCGTGGTACAAGCCCAGCGGAAGCGGCCTGCAAGTTAACCACAAAGAGCACGGAGAGCACAAAGACAACACGATCCACAGAAAGACGCAGAGGTACGCAGAACGTTCCGTTCGAATCTCGGATGCTCGCCGAAACTAGATTGAACTCACTTTCTGTGTCCTCCTGCGCCTTCTGTGGATGCATTCGCCCATCCCGCTTCGTGACCCTTTGGTATCCTTCGTGAACTTTGTGTTTGAATGAAGGCGTCGCGTTTCGATTAGTCATTAGATTGGCGCCTCAAGAACGGATGGCACGGATGCAACAGTTCACCATCATCGGCGGACGACCACTCGTTGGCAGCGTCGCGGCCAGCGGCGCTAAGAACGCCGCCCTGCCGATTCTGGCCGCCAGCATTCTGGCCAGCGAACCGGTCACCGTTTCGCGCATGCCGCGCGTGACCGATGTTTACACGATGCTGCGGCTGCTTCAGTCGCTCGGCGCGCCGCAGTCGACGATTTCCGCGTGTGCCACTGCTGGCTTGTCCGACAGTGCCGTCACCATCGACCCGCGCACGCTCACCCGTGCCGCGCCGGCGGCCCGCTATGTGCGCCGGATGCGCGCGAGCTTCTGTGTCCTCGGTCCCTTGTTGGCGCGGCACGGTCGCGCCGTGGTTCCGTTGCCAGGCGGCTGCCGGATCGGGCCGCGGCCCGTAGATCTGCACCTGCGTGGACTGGCCGCGCTCGGAGCCGACATTCGCGTGGTCGATGGACTGGTGATCGCCCGTGCTGCGCGCTTGCGCGGCGCGAGGGTGTCGCTCATCGGACCGCATGGACCCACGGTCACCGGCACGGCCAATGTACTCTGCGCGGCGGTGCTTGCGCGTGGCGCTACGATCATCGAGGGGGCGGCGATCGAGCCGGAGATCACCGACCTCGTGCGCTTCTTGAATTCCCTCGGCGCGCGGATCGACGGCGCCGGCACGGCAATGCTCGAAATCCGCGGCGTCGAGCAGCTCGGCGGCGCGCGGCACGAGCTGATCGCCGATCGGATCGAAGCCGGCACGCTGCTGGCCGCGGGTCTGGCGACCTGTGGGCGCGTGACGGTCGAGCGCATCGACCCGAATCATCTGAGTGCAGTGCTTGAAGCATTCGCCCGAATGGGAGCCGAAATCGAAGTTTCCGTCGATCGCGTAACCGTGTCGCGCCGCGGCCGGATTCATCCGATCAACTTCACCGCGCGACCCTATCCTGGCGTGCCCACCGACTTGCAAGCGCAGCTCATGGCACTGGCTGTGCTGGCCGACGGAACGAGCCAGATCGCCGACTCGGTGTTTCCCGAGCGGTTCGCTCATGTGCAACAGTTGCGGCGGATGGGAGCACAGAGCACGCAGCGCGCCAACGGCGTTACCATCCGGGGTGTCCAGCAACTCCACGGCGCCCGTGTCGTCGCGAGCGACTTACGCGCTAGCGCCGCGCTGGTGCTGTCCGCACTAGCCGCCCGCGGCACGAGCCATGTCGAGCGACTGCATCACCTGGACCGCGGTTACGAACGGCTCGAAGACAAGCTGTGGTCACTGGGCGCCAACATCCGCCGCGAGTCGATCCCGTCGCGCGATGTGCTGCTGGCCGCGCGGTAGGAAAGTATCGTCGAGCTCCACGGCGCAGCGCGCGCGACTGACGCGAAGTGAGGAACGCGCCAGCTCGAATCGAAGAAAAACGCCGGCGGTGTTGCCACCGCCGGCGCGTGCGTCAATCCAGAATCTTCGTGACGATTCCAGAACCGACCGTCTTACCCCCCTCGCGAATCGCGAAGCGGCTGCCCACTTCGATCGCGACGGGCTTGCCGAGCACGACTTCGAGCTCGACGTTGTCGCCCGGCATCGCCATGTCAATTCCGCCAACCAGGTTCGCGGATCCCGTCACGTCCGTCGTGCGGAAGAAGAACTGCGGCGCGTAGCCATCGAAGAATGGAGTGTGCCGCCCGCCTTCCTCCTTACTCAGGATGTAAACTTCGCCGCGAAACTTCGCCTGCGGCCGGATCGAGCGCGGGGCGGCGACGACCTGTCCGCGCTCCACCTCCGTGTGCTTGATGCCACGGAGCAGAAGGCCGACATTCTCCCCCGCCACTCCCGTCGCCAGCACGCGATTGAACGCCTCGACGCTCGTCACGACGCTCGCTTGCGTGCCGCTCAAGCCGATGATCTCCACCTTGTCGCCGGGCTTGATCTCGCCTTGCTCGATCTTGCCGGTGGCGACGGTGCCACGACCTTCGATCTTGAAGACACCCTCGATGGCCATCAAGAACGGACGGTCGATAGCCCGCTTGGGCTCAGGCAGCCGGTCGAGCGCCGCGAGCAAATCGCCGATGCAGCGGTTGGCGTCTCCGTCGCTGGGGTTCGCCAGCGCCCCGCGCGCGTTGCCGCGCACGAAAGGCGCGCTGTCGCCAGCGAAGCCGTACCTGGTCAACAGCTCGCGCGTCTCGAGTTCGATCAACTCGATCAGCTCGAGATCGTCGACCAGGTCGATCTTGTTGACGAAGACCACCAACTCGGGCACGCCCACTTGCCGCGCCAACAATATGTGCTCGCGGGTTTGCGGCATCGGCCCGTCGGCGGCCGAAAGCAACAACACCGCGCCGTCCATCTGCGCCGCGCCGGTGATCATGTTCTTGACGTAGTCGGCATGACCCGGGCAGTCGATATGGGCGTAGTGCCTGGTTTCGGTCTCGTACTCGACATGGCTGGTGGTGATCGTGACGACTTTCGAGGCGTCACGAACCGTCCCGCCTTTGGCGATTTCGACATACGGCTTCGGCCTCGCCAGCCCTCGCCGGGCCTGCACGGCCAGGATGGCCGCGGTCAAGGTCGTCTTGCCGTGATCGATGTGGCCGATGGTGCCGACGTTGAGATGCACTTTGCTACGCATGGGAACTGCTCCCTGTCTCCTCTTGCGGGGAGACTCTTTGGGTGACTGATTCTCACCGCTCGATCACGAGATCTTTTTGCACAACGAGTGACGCCAGAGCAGTGAAGAATCAACACAGCGGTTCGTCAGCCCGGCTTTGCCGCGTTGACGCGGATCCAGCGCGAATGAACCGCCTTCTTGAAATAGGCCAGCTTTAGCGCAAGCTCTATCTGGCCTGGCGATGACCCTCGCGAGCTCGCTCACGAGGTCTGCACACGGGCGTGTTAGACCCTGCACCGCCTTTACCCCTGTTGTTGATGTCTCCATCGCCCAACAGCAGGCTGTAGTGCAACGAATCTTCTGGGTCAGGCTCAAGTTTCCCGTCGGACACTCTCGCCGCGCTCGATCGCTTCGCTGCTCCGGGAAGCAGTTCCACGATCCCCTTTCGGGCAGCGCGACCGCCTTGCGGCGATCGCTGTAGGCACTTCGACTCTGTTGCACACACGGCTTGTTGCCGCTCCAAAGATTGGCAACTTCCCGGACACTTCGCGGAAGTCGGCGTCAGCCGACGGGCACGTTTCACGATAACCGCATCAAATCCGTGATCTTCCGAGCAGCTCTGCGCTGGTGGGCAGCGCCTCACGCCCTCAGTTGCCAAGCGGCTTCCCGTTCCCACACGGTTATCCGCCAGCTTCATTGCCCCGGCCGCCGACGAATGAACGCCGGAGCCAAGGACAGCCTTTCGTCTATCTCCCTTACGGGAGCCGACCGCCCGTGCCGAGCAAATCGGTTTAGAGTCCGGGCGACACCACGGACTTGTCTCTTGGTAATTGTCAAAGATCGGCGCGCACTCAGGGCGCAGTTGGGCCTGAGGCGCGAGGCGACAGGCTTGCATCGCTACGAATCCGCGCTTGCCGATCGTTGCGCTCAAGCCCGTGGCCTCGGGGCTCAGCCACGAGCAACAAAAAAGGCCTGTTGTCGCTCGGACAGCAGGCCTTTGAGTGTTCGCCTTGTCGGCGGCCGCGTGTCACAAGCGCAGTTTGGGCGAGGTTGTGTTCCCCGCTGGGGAAGCGCTTTGCTGTGCGGCGCTCGACGGTACATCGCCTCGCGCGCGCAAGCAGGCTCGTGGTGCGAAAAGTTCCGCACCGCCAAGCGGTTCGGTCACACTCGATTGCCAGAAGCTCATGGAAATCATCACCTCAAAAAGCATCTTGCTTGCTTTGCATCAACCAATACCCGCCGAATCAGTACTCGTAAGACGCAACTCGGGTTTCAGTGGTTCACGAAAAAGAAAAAATCGGCACCGCCCGATGCTGGCGTCGCCGCTAGTTTGGGCTTAGCTACCCAGGCGGCCGTACCTGCGCAGCTCGGGCACGAGCCAGGCGATTACGGCGACGACCACGATCGTGCCCAGCCCGCCGCTGACGACAGAAATCGTGGGCGTGGTCAGTTCGGCGACGAGCCCCGATTCGAACGCTCCCAATTCGTTCGACGACGAGATGAACAGGCCGTTGACCGCCGCCACGCGCCCGCGCATTTCGTTCGGCGTCGAAAGCTGCAGCAAAGTGTGGCGAATTACCACGCTGATGTTGTCGAGCGCGCCGGTCAGAAAGAGCATCGCCAGCGACAAGCCGTACGAACGCGACAAGCCGAACACTACGGTCGCGATGCCGAAGCCGATCACCGACCAAAGCAGCAGCGAACCGGCCTTGCGCATGGGGGGCAAATGCGCGATCAGAAAGGCAGTAACCAGCGCCCCGATGGCCGGCGCGGCGCGCATCCAACTAAGCCCTTCGGGGCCCACCTGCAGAATGTCCTTGGCGTAGACTGGCAACAACGCGACCGCGCCCCCCAAGAGTACCGCGAACATATCGAGCGAAATGGCGGCCAGCAGAATGCGGGTGCGCCACAAGAACTCGATGCCGGCAGCCAGCGTGCGCAGCGACAGGGCGCCGCTGGCGGCCTCCTTGGTCGGCACCGAGATGCGCGCGAGCATCGCCAGAAAGAACAGCGATGCCAGCAAATCGAGCAGATAGACAAACGCCGGGCGCGTGGTCCCGGCGACGACCCAACCGCCAATCGCGGGACCAAGCACCGCCGCCAGGTGAAAACCGCCCGTGTGCCAGGTAACCGCATGCGCGAACTGCGATCGCGGCACGATCAGCGGCAGCAGCGACCCCTTGGCCGGCTGCAAGAACGCCCGCGCTACGCCATTGAGCGACAGACAGACGTAGATCAGCGCAACAGGCGCTTGCCGCAGCGAGATGAGCACGAGCGCCGCGGACACGAGCGCCAAACAGAATACACACACCATGAGCACGTGCTTGCGGCTGAAGTGGTCGGCGACATGGCCGGCGACCAAGGCCAAGGCAATCACCGGCACAACTTGCGCCAGGCCCACGAACCCCAAGGCGAGTTTTGAATTGGTGCGCTCGTAGATTTCGTATCCCAGCGTGAAGGTCTGCATCTGCATGCCCAACACGCCGATGAAGTTGCCGACGAGATAGCGGCGGAAATTCGGCGACCGGATCACTTCATAGGCGTTACCTGGCGGTGGCTCAGTGTCGTCGCCCGACCAGCCGTCTGCCGGCGCCACAGGGGGGCCGGCGGAAGGCACTGTGGGCGAAATCTCCTCAGGCGCGTCATTCATGCGATGTCGTCGGGTAGCACTGAGAACGGGCCGTCGAAGTTGGCGGGCCAACGCAGTCTAGCGTCCCGGCGCGCTGCGGCGAAGGTCTCGCGCTTTGTCGCGCATCGCCGACGATCGAGAAAGGACCGGCAGGCGTGCGGCACTGACGACGATGTGTCAGCCGACCGGCGTGATTAGCGATGGCAGCTACGCCGACGTCGCTTGGCAACGACGACGCAGATCGCCGCGCCCACGACCGCCAGCGCCAGCGATGTGGGTTCAGGCACCTGGAGAGCCAGATTTGGAAACGCCGCCGCGCCGATCCCGAACGCATTGGCCCATCGGGTGTAGTCGAGCCCGTTGACGACGCCATCCTGATTGTAGTCGCCGCGCCAATAGCCGACATTGGTCTGCCCGAAGTGATCGGCCCAGTTGATGTAGTCGAGCCCGTCAACCGTGCCGTCGCCATTGCCGTCGCCGACCGTCACCAGGTTGCTTTGCCAGGCCAGCGCGTAGTCCGTGGCCAGGTTAGAGTTGACCACGACCTTATATTGCCCGGCCGGCAGCGCCCGTTCGTAGAGATGCTGTACGTTGTCGATCGTCGAGATACTCTGGTCGACGAGCGTCGTCTGCGAAAAACCGACCGAGTCGTAGAGCTGCACCTTCACGTTGGCCAGCGCCTGCGGCGTGAGTGTCGCCGGGTTCATCCCCATACCCGGCGTAAACGTGATCTGCCGATTCCAGGCCGCGACGAGTGAGAAGGTGAACGCGACTTGATTCTCCGGCACCGTAAAATAGTAGCTCTGTGTACCGCCGCCGCTGATGGCTTCATGATTCCAGCCTGTGGCTCCCACTTCGCTAAGCGGCGCGGGCCCTTGCTCGCCGGCGGCCAGAATCGCCAGGCTGTTGTCGATGTGCAGTTGCCCGGCGCCGTAGCGCAGGTCAAGCGGCTGTGTCGGCGTATGCGACCAATTGTCGAGTGTCGACACGGTCGTGCCATCGAGATCGAACGGTGTCTTGACGGCGCCAGCCATCAAGAGGGCTTTGACCACTTCGGGTCGCTGTGCATTGGCGCTCGATGCGCCTGCTTCGAGCAGTTGCGCGGCCGCGCCAGAGACCCAGCTTGTCGCTACGCTGACCGACGGGAAGTTATCGGCGGCCGGCGCCACCAGATCGGGTTTCGAGCGGCCGAGACCATCGAGCGTTGAGCCGCCGGTTGACGAGTTGCCGTTGGCAACGCCAACCGCGATTGAGTTGTAGGAGTTGGCGAGAATCTGCGGGAGCGTCGTGCCCGAGCCGTTGTTTACCCCCACGACCGACACCACCTGGTCGCGCGTAATCACGTAATCCAGCCGGCGAATGACATCGAGCGCCTTGACGGTGTCGGGATTCCCCAGGCCGTCGGTGAAGTTGGCGACCCAACTGTGGTTTTGCACCTTTTGCGTCTCGACGACCGGCGCTTGCGGCATCCGAGTTCGCAAGAAGCCCGAGTTCAACCAGTCGTCGGCGCTATACACCTTGATGTTCGTGACGCCTGGCGCGACCCCAAAGTTACCGTAGAAGTTCTGCGCGACATTCGTGGCGTGGCTCGATGTGGTGCCACCCCCCGTGACGTCGACAATTGTCTTGCCTGTGAAGTCGCTCAGGGCCGTGTTAACGAAATACTGTGTCGCGGGCCCTTGCGCCGCTTCAACCTGTGTAACTTTGACCCCGGCCCCGGTCGGGCCGCCGGCACCGTTGCCCATCTTGGCGAAGTCGTTGGCGGTGGGCGGGCCGCCGCTTGCGCTGTCGGCCAGCGCCAAACATGTCAGGCAGACGAGCGCCGACACGGCGCGGCGAACACAACGGCGTGGCGCGCTGGATTGGCGCTCCAGTGAAACCCGTTTGTACTGCGCGGAGGCGCGGTACCACCGTAAGCCGGTCGAGAACTTCGCGCCGAGCGAATGCTTCATTGGCTTTCCGACCTACCCAATCCGGACGCGAGAATCAGGGCGCGACGCCGCTTGCGCGACGTCTCAATAGTACGGAAAATGGGACGTACGAGCCGAAGTGAGGGCACCGGTCCTACCCTAGATATTGGCAGCCTCTCCCCTGATCGGCCGGCCAGACCCAGGTCCCTGCCAGAAACGGCTAAGCCGTGCTACGCACGCAACTTAAACTACCCCAGAAATCCCACGAGTGTCAACGAGATTCTCCCTAAAGGCAGTCGTGTAGTCAGGGCCCACGCAGGTCTGCGACCGACTGCGTGGCACCAAGTCTCGCAGGCACTTACGCCACTTTGACGATCTCGCCCGCGTGTCAGGATGCCCCCCGGGTGGCGTATCATAGTCGGGAGGATTGCCTAGCGCCATCGACAGGCCCTGCCCAAGGTTCCGACGCCCTCAAAGGATCGCCGCCATGCCGAAGGCCGAGCCCGATATGCAAGGAAAACCCGAATCGCTCGAGGCCGCCGAGGACCAGTCGACCGTGCGATTGCGACAGCGCGGCGACGACCTCGGTTCGAAGGCGGTGGCCACCGCCCCCTTGGCCGATTCCGATCGACCGGTCACGATCAACGCCACCGCTCCGGCCCACGGACCTGGCGGACCGGCCAGCTTCGCCGGTTCAACCGCCGACTCGGGCTCCGAGACCAAACTCGGCGTCTCCCACCAGGAGGGAGCCCAGCGCTTAGCGGAGATCTGGCCGCGGATTCCTGGATACGAAATCCTCGAACGACTTGCGGGGGGCGGCCAAGGTGTCGTCTATAAAGCCTGTCACGTCGCCCTGGCCCGGGTCGTCGCGCTCAAAGTTTTGCACTCGGGTCGCACCGCGTCGCCCGACGAAATCATGCGCTTTCGCATCGAGGCCGAGGCGATCGCTCGCTTGCAGCATCCGCATATCGTGCAGATTTTCGACATCGGCGAGTACGAAGGCCTGACCTACCTGTCGCTCGAGTTCGTCGAAGGGGGAAGCCTGCACGAAAAGCTGCACCAGGCGCATCGCGCCGCCGGACAGCCTTCCGCCCGAGGGCTGGCTCCGCGCGAGGCCGCGCGACTCGTCGAAACGCTGGCCCGCGCCGTCCATGCGGCACATTTGCGCGGAATCCTGCATCGCGATCTCAAGCCGGCCAATGTACTGATGGCGCCCTCCGGCGTCCCCAAGATCACCGACTTCGGCCTGGCCAAGTTGTTCGACGACCAGGCCAACGTGATTTCGGGTCTGGCCGCCGGCCGCATCAGCGACGCCCTGCGTGCGCGGATTTCTACCTCCCGCGGCGACGGTCACAGCTATTCGCAGGTCGGCACGATCCACTACATGGCTCCCGAACAAGTCTGGGGGACCAGCCAGGCGCGCGAAATTGGTCCCGCCGCCGATATCTACGCCTTGGGCGTCATCCTCTACGAGGCGCTCTGCGGCAGCGTGCCATTGCGCGGCAGTAGCGATCGCGAAACGCTTGAGCTCGTCTGGTCGCGGCCCGCCCCGTCGCCACGCGAAAAGCGCTCCGACGTGCCGGCCGATCTCGAAGCGATCTGCCTGGTCTGTCTGCGGAAAGACCCCGAGCGCCGCTTTTCAAGCGCCGAGGCGCTGGCCGACGACCTGCACCGCTTTCTCAACGATCAACCGGTCGAAGCGCGCCATTGCGGACCAATCGAGCGGCTCGCCAAGTGGCGGCGCCGTCGCCCTGCGATGGCCGCCCTGGTGGCGGTGGCGCTCGCGGGCCTGACGCTGACGCTCGGAGTCGCAGGCGCGTATCACTTGCGTTTGGCCGCCGCGCACCGCCGCGTCGAGGAGAACTTCCGCCAGGCGCAAGCGAACCTGCGCTCGGCCCAGGACGCCATCGACACCTTGCTCACGCGCTCGGCCGCCGATCGGCTTGGCCCCCTCTCGGCCAGCGAACCGGTCCGCCGCGAAATGTTGGCCGCCGCAGTCGGCTTCTGCCGGCAATTGGCCGCGCAACATCCCAACGACCCCAACGTCGCCCGCCAGGCAGGGCGCGCAGCGCGGCAAGTGGGCGATATCGATCAATTGCTGGGGAACTTCGCCGACGCGCGCGAAGCTTACCTGGCGGCCATCAAGCAGTTCGACGCGGCCGATCAACGGTCTCCGGCCACGATTCGCGAGCTGGCCTCGGTCTACAACAGCCTGGGCTTGCTGGAAGAATACGAAGGGCATACCGCCGCCGCCGAAGACGCGCATCGTCAGTCGCTCGACTTGTGGAACCAGTGCTTGAAAACCTCGCCGCAAGATCTGGTCGCGCGACGCGGAGCGGCGGCCAGTTGTGGCAACCTGGGGCTTACGCTCGTGGCCGCCGGCAAAGTCACCGCCGCCCGTGATTTCGCCGAAGAAGCATACGCCCAGCGTTCAGCCATTGCCCGTGAGTTGCCTCAGGATGCCGAAGCCAAGGTCGATCTGGCCGCGGCCACGACAAACCTGGCGAGTGTGCTCGAATTGGCCGGTCGCCCTGTCGAAGCCGAACAGCACTTCGCCGAAGCGGCCCGGCTGCTCGAGGGTTTGCCGGCCAATCGCCAGCATCACCCAGCCGTGCAGATCGCCCGGGTGGCCACCGAAAACAATCGCGCCGTGACGCTCAATGGTCTCAAGCGCCCCGACGAAGCCGAAGCGGCGGCGCGCCGCGCGGTGGCCGCCGCGCAGACCCTGGTCAACGCGCATCCCGACGTCAGCCGCTACGGCCAAGCGCTGGCCGATTCGCAGGTGACGCTGGCCTTGTCCCTAATCGCGCAGGATCGCGCCGCACAAGCCGAGCCCGTGCTCACCGCGGCGCGCGATCGCTATCAGAAGTTGCTGGCCTCGTCGGCCGATCCGATCGTGCAGCGCCTGTCGCTAGCCGAGATTCTCGCGCTGCACGCCACGGTGCTGGTGCGGCTCGATCGCTTCACTTCGGCGCGCGAAACGCAGCACGCGCTCGAGACCGTGTTGGCCGATTGTGAAAAGTACCTGGAAAACAACTCCGCGCGCCCCGACTTGGGGAGCCGTCTGGCTGTGGTCTACGACGCCCAAGCGCAACTGCTCATGGAGCGCCGCCAGCCCGCCCAGGCCAAGGTCTACCTCGACGAAGCGGTTCGCTATCAAGAACAAGCCTGCCACGCGACTCCAGAGAGTGCCCGCTACCGTGGCCGCTTGGTGCAACACTTGCGCGGCCTGGTCCGCACGCTGTTCGCGATGGGCGAACCGGGTGTCGCGGGGGAAGTCGCCGAACGAATGGCGAGTCTCGGTCCCGAGGCCGGCCAGGAAGCAGCTCAAGTCTTTGCGCAGCTCATTCCGCTCATCTCTGGCATCAAGGGCAATCCCAAGATCGACGAGAATCACTGTCGTCGCCGGGCGCTGGCGCTCTTGGAAACGGCGCTTGCCTCGGGCCAGGTCGACCCAGCCAAGGTGGCGACCGATCCGGCCTGGGAATCGCTCGCCAACGATGAGTCGTTCAAGGAACTGATCGCTAACGCGCAGCCGAAAGTCGAGCCTGAGAAGACGGAAGCCACGCCGCCAGCACCCGCGGAGCCGAAGTGATCGTGACATGAAGTGGTGTTCCCAGGGCACGCTCCCCGCGCGAGTCGTTCGGCGGCGCAATGCGTATGCGTACCCTGGGCTTGCGCGGTACCATGCGCACAGTCGCTACTAGCTGCGCGGAATGCGAAACAAGTCCAGCGGCACCGCCAGAGGCTCTCCGCGGATCAACTGGCTCATCACCACCGCGGTGCCAGGCGACAACCCCAGCCCCGCGCGGGCATGCCCTGCCGCCACGAAGGCGTTGTCGATCGTCGGCACGCGTCCCAAATAGGGGAGCCCATCGACGGTGCCGGGCCGCAAGCCGGCCCAACCGCGCTCGAGCTCCGCGTGCGCCAGCGCCGGCGCGAGCCCGATCGCAAACTCCAAGAGCCCGGCGATGCCGGCCGAGGTGGTGCGCTTATCGAAGCCGACTTCTTCTTCGGTTGAGCCGACGAGCACCCGGCCATCGGCGCGCGGCACCAGGTAGCGGCGCCCCTCGTTCACGATGCGCGACAGCGTGGGGGGCGACGTGCGCAACAGCGCGATTTGACCGCGCACTGGCCGCATGGCGACTTCAACCCCCAGCCGCGCCAACAGCGAGTGCGTCCACGCGCCGCCGCACAAGCAAAACGACTCGGCTGGCCGCGGACCCAGCGGCGTGACAACCCGTTTCGCGCGCCCACCTGAGAGCTCGAAAGCGTCGACTCCAACTCCCGTCTCAATCGTAACACCGCGGCGCTGGCAGCCCAGCACCAGCGCGCGCAGGTGCCAGGGATTGCGCAACTGGCATTCGTCGGGCACGTACAGCGCGGCGAGGATCGTGCCGACGGCCAGTGCCGGTTCGAGTTCGGCCAGCCGCGCGGGCGAAACGTCTTCGCACGCGACTTCTCTCGCGCGCCAATGTGCGGCCGCCCCCCGTAGCAGGTCAACTTCCTCGGGCGTGCGGGCGACGTAGATCGCTCCGCTGCGGCGATAGCCGGTGTCGACCCCGGTCTGGGCGCGCAGTTGCTCGGCCCATTGCCCGTGCAACTCGAAACTCAGCCCGCTGAGTGCTTCGTAGGGATCGGTCGCGGTGCGAAAGTGCCCTGGCGGCAGTATGCCAGCGCCGGCCCACGAGGCTTCCTGCCCTGGCTGGCCGCGTTCGAGCACGCGCACACGCTGCCCATGACCAGCCAGCTCGTAGGCCAACGACAAGCCGACCACGCCCCCGCCGACAATCAGGCAATCATCCATGGCGCTGCGACGCGGGGCGGCGCGACGAAGTACTCTGCGTACTCACGGCTTTTCGTCCCACACGCCCTCGGGGATCGGCCTGGCTTCGGCCACTTCGATGAGCACGCGGTCGGGCCCTTCGACAACGAACGACTTCAGCCGCCACGGCTCGCGCAGCGTGATCGGTTCCACGATCGTCGCCCCAGCCGCCTTCATTCGCTCGAAGGCCGGCTCGAGGCGCTGGTACGAGAAGCCAATCCGCTCGATCGGCCGATCCTTGGTCGATTGCAGCTCCTTGAGCGGCGGATCGGGCCACCACCGCGGCGGAGGGTCCTGCTCAGGCTTGCCGAAGAAAATCATCGTCACATTGTCGCATTGGATGACGTTCATCCAGATGCCGCCCAGCGTGTTGGGATCGCCCGTCGGCCGCGCCACCGCTTTAGATCGCGCTTTGAGCCCCAAGTGCTGTTCATACCACTTGACCGTTTCGTTGACGTCCGTGGCGAAGAAATGCACGTGCGCGAAACGATGGTGCCCCATCGTGTTGATCTCGATCAGCTCCTTATCGGGGCCGTAGATGTACATGTAGAAGTTGTCGCGCCCCGGCAATGGCTGCGGCGTGGTGTGAAATTCCACGTCGTGGTTCTTCCACCACTGGTATTCCCCCTGGATGTCGACCCCGCCCCAGCCGATATGCCAGACGCCGGTGTTCAGCGCGTGGTTAGGCGGCGAATCGACCTTGTTCAACAGCAGGAACGAGCGCTCGGTGAACAAGGCGTCGGGACCGCCGCGAAACTTCACCGGCACCGCGCCGAAGACGCGGCGGTAATAGCGCAGCGACTTCTCCGGATCGGTCACGTTCAACAGCACGTGATGGAAGCGGGCCGGCTCAACGGCTTGTGCGGCCGTCGCGGCATCATCGCCGGCGCGGGCCGGCACCTGACCAAGCGGCAGTGCCGTGCCGGCAACCGCGAGCGCTGCGAATATTAAACAGCGAATCCCGCTCACGGCTTCACCACTCCGCTCTCCTGGCGCCACGTATCCATGAAGGCATCGATGGCGTCGAGCTTCGCTTTGCGCAAGCCGTCGGCCACGCTGACCTTCTCTTCGACCAACAGTGACTGATCCGAGTCGGCGTTGTAGGCGGGCCACTCGACCAGGCCGTCGCGGTTGGGGTTGCCAGTCGCGGCGAACTGCAGCCAGTACGCCACCAGGGCATCGCGCAACTCTTGATCGACGGTCGGCGGGTTCGGGCCGCCCAGTTCGATGTTGTCAAATACGTAGGGAACCTCGGCGGCGTGGTGCGCGCCGAGCATCTTGCCTGAGCCCCCCGCCGGCGGATGGGCAAAGTGATACAAGTAGACTGGCGCTGTATCGCCGCTGGCATGGCGGGCGACGAACCGCGCCGGCGCCACGAAAATGAAGTCGCCAACGAAGTCGGTCACCGCGCGGCGCACCTGCGGCACGCTGGTCGCGGGATAAAGCTGGGCGATCGTGGCGGCGTGCGTGTCGCCCAAGTTCTCCTTGAGCTTCGCGGTCATTTCGTCGATGCTGCGCGGCAGCTTGGCCACCATCGTGAACATCGTCCCTTCGTCGCGATTAGCGCCCACGATCAGCGGCACGTCGTGCTCGCGGCCGTCGGCCAGCAAGGTCATCGGATCGTCAGGGATCACCCAGCCGTCGACCACCGGCGCCATCCGCAGCAGGTTGCCGCGGATCGTGAAGTCGCGTTGCTCCTCCATGCCTGGTGCGCCGGCCAAAAGCGCGTCGGCCGACAGCTTGCGCAGAGCCGCCACCTGGCCAGTTCCCTCGGGGGCGCCGACCGCTTTTGCGAACTCCATCCCCAGTTCTTCAGCGGTCTTGAAGCCGTAGTGCGACTTGTTGAGGTGCACGAAATTCAATGTCGGTCCACTCTCGGCGATCGCCCGCTGGAACAGCCCTTTGGCAAGCGGCGAGACCAACAGCGAGAAAACGCTGCCGCCGCCGGCCGATTCGCCGAAGATCGTCACGCGCTGCGGATCGCCGCCAAAGGCCGCAATGTTGCGCTGCACCCAGCGCAAGGCTTCGATCTGATCTAACAAGCCGTAGTTGCCCGACGACTTGTGCTCCGACTCAGCAGTCAGCTCCGGATGCGCCAGGAAGCCCAATGGGCCCAGCCGATAGTTGATCGCCACCACGATCACGCCGCGGCGCGCCAGGTCCGTGGCGTCGTACATCCGCTGCGACGCGGCCCCCATCACATAGCCGCCGCCGTGGATCCAGACCATCACCGGCAGCGGTTTGTCCCCTGGCTTGGCGGGCGTCCACACGTTCAGATACAAGCAGTCTTCGCTGGTCGGCGCTTCGAGCTTCATGCCGGGGAACGCCGCCAGCATCGGGCTCGGCTTCTGTGGCGCGGCCGCGCCGAACTCGAAGCATTCGCGCACCCCGTCCCACGAGGCTGGCGGTTGCGGCGGTCGCCAGCGCAAATCGCCCACGGGCGGCGCCGCAAAAGGTATGCCGCGATAACAGTGGACCTCGTCCTCTTGGCCCACCACCAGCCCGCGCACCAACCCCTCGGCGAGCTTGACCGTTTGGGAGGTGACCTTGAGCACGTCGGGTGACTTGCCAGCGTCGGCAGTCGCCGAATCCTTCGCCCGCGCCGACGTGGCGAGCACCACGGCCGCGATTGCCAGCAGGTAAGTCTTGCGCCACATAAGAGCACGCTCCTCGCCAGGGTTGGGAACGATTCTGTTGCCGAATGGATCGCCGCGGCGCACGTTGCCAGCCGACGGATACCCCGTATGCCGGCAGTTATCCTACTCGGCGGTCGGGGCTTCGGCTACAAGGAGGCTCGTTGTCGTGCCAGCACGAATGGGGGACGCGTCTACCGGCCCGGTGTGCTCGCCAGCGGTACAATTCCTCTGTGATGTCCGACGTGCAAGAAAAGCCTGGCCTCGAAGTGCTCGCGACCCCGCTGGCACGCTTGCGCGCCGTCGGCCCGCGCCGGGCCGAGCTGTTCGACCGCTTGGGTTTGCGAACCGTGCTCGATCTGTTGTTCTACTTCCCGCGCGACTATCACGACCTCTCCCAGCAGCGGGCGATCCGCGACCTGCGCGATGGCGACAACGTCAGCATCGTCGCCAGCGTGGCCGAAATCGAACTTCGCAAGAAGCCTGGCCGCAAGTCGCTCTTGGGCGTGCTGTTGAGCGACGGAGCGGGCTTCCTCCGCGCAATGTGGTTCAACCAGCCTTTCATGCGCGACCGCTTCGAAGTTGGACAGCGCGTGCTCGTCTCGGGGCGCGCCGACCTGCGCGGCATGATGTGGCAAATGGTTCACCCGCGCGTCACCTGGCTCGATCCCGAATCGGTCGAAGAGGTCACCGGCCAGGTGCTGCCGATCTACGCGCTCACCGAAGGCTTGAGCCAGTTCCACGTCCGCCGCGCCACCGCTGAAGCGCTCGAGCTCGGACTGGCGAAGATCGAAGAGGCGTTTCCTCCCGACTACCTCGCCGCGCATCACTTGAGCCCCGTGCGCGAGGCGCTGCGGCACATTCATTTCCCGACCGATCGCGAAACCCTGGCCGCCGCGCGGCGCCGGCTGGTTTATCAGGAGTTGTTCGTACTACAATTGGGCCTGTCGGTGCGCCGCCACCAGCAGCGGCAGCGGGCGCACGCGCCGCCACTCGAATGCACGGCCAAGATCGATGCTCGCATCCGCCGCCTGATCCCCTACGAGCTGACGCCGGGGCAAGACGAAGCGGTGCGCGAGATCGCCGCCGACATGAATCGCCCTTACCCCATGAACCGCCTGCTGCAAGGCGAAGTCGGTTGCGGCAAGACGGTCGTCGCGCTGTACGCCATGCTCCTGGCCGTGGCCGCCGGGCATCAGGCCGTGCTGATGGCCCCCACCGAAGTCCTCGCCCGCCAGCACGCCGCCACGCTCGAGCGCCTGTTGGCCGGAAGCCAGGTGCGGCGGGCGTTGCTCGTCGGCGGTCTCGCGGCTGCCCAGCGACAACAGGTCGAACTGCAAGTGGCCGCCGGCGAGGTCGACATCATCATCGGCACGCAGGCGATCGTGCAGGCCGAGTTGCATTTTCGCCGGCTCGGGCTGGTGGTGATCGACGAGCAGCACAAGTTCGGCGTCCGGCAACGCGCCACGCTCAAACAAAAAGGACTCGACCCGCACTACCTGGTGATGACCGCAACGCCGATCCCGCGCTCGATCACGATGACGCTCTTCGGCGATCTCGACCTGTCGACAATCCGCGACGCCCCCCCCGGCCGGCAGCCGGTGCACACCTATCTGGCCACGCCCGAGCAGCGCGCGAAGTGGTGGGAGTTCCTCCGCAAGAAGCTCCGCGCGGGGCGGCAGGCCTACGTCGTCTCCCCCTTGGTCGATGACTCCGACGACGTGACCGCCACCAGCGTCGAACAGGCGTATGAATCGCTGGTCAACGGCGAGCTGGCCGACTTCCGTGTCGGCCTGATCCACGGCCGCCTGGGCACCGCCGAAAAAGAGCGCACCATGGAAGCGTTCCGCGCGGGCCAACTGCAAGTGCTGGTGAGCACCACGGTCGTCGAAGTCGGCGTCGACGTCCCCAACGCCACGCTGATGACGATCGAAGGAGGGGAGCGGTTCGGGCTCTCGCAGCTCCATCAGTTGCGCGGCCGCGTCACGCGCGGACGGTTTACCGGCTACTGCTGCGTGTTCGCCGACGTGCAAACCGACGAAGCCCGCCAGCGGCTCGAGGCGTTCGTCGGTTCGACCGACGGCTTCAAGCTGGCCGAGGTAGACCTGGAAATTCGCGGGCCGGGCGATCTGTTCGGCACGCGCCAGCATGGACTGCCGCCGCTGCGGATTGCCGACTTGTTGCGCGACGCGCCGCTGTTAGACGAAGCGCGCCGCGACGCCTTGAAACTGGTGGCGCTTGATCCAGGGCTGGCGCGCCCCGAACACGCGCGCTTACGCCGACAGATGCTGGTGCGCTACGGCCGCGTGTTGGAACTGGGCGACGTGGGGTAGAGTCTGCGCGCTAGTGTGCGCGTCGCCTGAATCTCGAGCGCCGCCGTTGACGGCGCAGCAGTACCCCGCCGACGAGCGCCGCGCCCCCCGCAGCCATCGCCAGGCTCGCCGGCTCGGGCACGACGTGCACGTTGATGGTGATCCAGTCCTCGGGCGACGGGACGGTGCCTGCGAAGAACTTCGCGGGCGTGTAGCTGGGCAGCAACGGGAGGGTGTTGAAGTCCCCACCGAAGTTATAGGTTTGTTGATTGGAGATCAGGTCGACCACATCCATGCCGTTGCCGAGCACTTTTCCAAAGACCACGATCTGGGGCGGATTGATGATGGCCTGGTTGTCGTTCAGATTGAAGTACCACTGATTTGATGCACCGTCGAGATTGGGAACACCGCCCGTGACCGGCACCGCCATGGCGATCGTGCCGCGCGAGTTGGGTGTGCCGATCCATTCGCTTTTGATGGGCCCATGATTGGGGACTTCTGGAACGAATTGTGCGCCGTCAGGCAAGGGATAGAAGCCGCCCCCCTGCAGCACGAAGGGGATCAGCTTCCCGCCGCCACCGTCAATGCCCGAGGCGCGATGAAACACCGAACCGTTGTATTCGCCGCTGGTGACGTACGACAGGAAATTCGCGACGGTGTTCGGGGCGGCGTCGTCCATCAACTCGACTCGGAAGCCGCCAAGTTGCGTTTGGAATTCCACAACCGTCCCCGCCTGGGCAGCAAAAGGCACGAGCCAAAGTGCGACCACCGGTACGGCAAAGCGAATCCAACGCGGCATAAGAATCTCTCGGGCGAATGGGCGGAAAATGCGGAAGTTCAACAACTCGGTGATCTCCGAAGATTACAGGTGCGATTCGGGTAATCGGCGTCTGCACCCCCAGGCGCACAACGCACGCTGCCAATCGAGGCTCGCGCGTACAGAAAACGCACGCGGAACCTGGCAAGCGGCCTGCGAGTGGCCCAGAGCCTCAGTGCGGAAGAGCCGCGGCCAGAACGGGCGAAACAGCCTCGCCGACGGCCGCACTTGAAGTTGGCTCTTACCCGATCGCCACTAGCGCTTTCAAAGAAAAACGAATAGGGTTCGGCTCTGAACCCAAAGACTATCTCAGCCTAACTGGCCAGCCGGCCGATGCAAGTGAAAAATCCCTCAAAATTCCTTTTCAAGCCGACCTTCGGGCCGGTCCACCGTGACTCGACTACGGCTCCGCCCGACGAGGCAGCGCGCTGGGGCCAAACCCCTGGCCGAGCAACCGCTCGGCAGCGGCCACGCCAGCGGGATCCTCGCGCCGCAGCGCCGCGAGGCGTGCTTTGGCTTTGGCCGAAGGGCAAGCCGACAGGTAGCCGATCACCGCGTAGCGCACGGCCGCCGCGACATCGTCATCCGCCGGCCCGCCTTGCTCGCGATAGCAGGCGACAACCGCGGGAAGTTCGTCCCACGCCTGCCAGCGAGCCAAGTCGGTGATGGCGGTCGCCGCGAACCCTGGCCGCGACAGCACCCGTGCCAGCGCCCCCGCCAGCCGCTCGCGCGGGATTCCCGGCACGTATTCATGGGCAAACCGCAGCGCCGCCACGGCGTGTCGCGCGTCCCCCTCGGCCGCCCGCGGGTTGTCGAGAATCCGCTTCTCGATGCGATCCAAACCATCCACGCCCGTCAACAACAACAAGCCGCCCAGAGCGCCATCGAAGCCGGCGCGAAAATCACTCCCCGGCTTTGCTGCTGGGCCGTCGCCTGCCGTGCCCGCCTGATCGACGAGGCTCTCGAGCAACTTGCGGTTGGCCGCGCGGTCTTGCTCGTCGGTCGCCAGCCCCAGCGCGACGCCATAAAAGCCCTTGCGCCCGCCCGGCACGGCTGGATCGACAAGCCAGTCTCGCATCTTAGCCAACGGCAATTCGTCGACCACCTTGGCGACGACATCCAGCGGCGCCAGCCCGAATTCGTTGTACACGTCGGACCCCACGAGCGGCTCCGCGTGTTCGAGATAGCGCGCGTAATAGCGCAATCGCTCGGCGCTTGGCACTCGCAAGCCCGGCGCACGGACGAAATATCCGTAGACCGTTTCATTGACGGGCTCGGCCGACCAGTCGAGGCCGGCAGCCACGGCCGCCGTCTGCTTCGTCGGCACGTCATCGGTCGCTGACTTCGTACCGAAGACGAGCCACAGCGAGCCGGGCTTGGCGTCGCGCGGGATCGCCAGTTCCTTGGCCGGCAATTCAAGTACTGTGTCGACCGCCAGTGGCGCGGCGCCTTTGGCCAGGTGCCGCAGCTTGAGCCTGGCGATCGCGTCGTCGACCGACACCAGCTCGGCCAGCCCCGCAACATCGGCCGCCTCGCGCCGCTCGGCCAGCGGCGCCGCCAATGGCGTGCAGAATGGACAGGCCCGCAGCGATGACGCCGCGAAAACTACGATCGCGGAAACAAGCAATGTAGGGTGCGTGAAACGCACCAGTCTGTCCCGATGCGGAGACCCCGCCGAGGCCTTCATCGCACGCTCTCGCCGTCGAGATGAAAGATCGCCCGCTGGATGCCGTCGGGGTCCTTAAGTTCGCTGAAGCCGAAGATCCCTTCGACAGTCACCGGCCGGATCGAGTAGTCGGTCGTTTTGCCCGGCTTCATGTCGACCACGATGCAATCGAACAACGCCGCGCCGGGCCCGAAGCAGCATTCCTGATTATCGCGCACCAGCACGAACGTCTTAATACCCGTCTGCTGGAACGTGGGATAAATGAACCCGCGGATGCGGATCGGCTGGCCGAACAGCTTTTCGATCTCAGGCGTGAGCATCTCGCGGAAGAACTTCTGGTCCTTCTCGATGCCGAACTTGATGGTGTCGAAGGTGACGTCGCGCGGCCGGCCGGGCACGGCGGGGCGGGCCGTGGCTGCCGTCACCGCGGGTGGTGTCTCCGTCGCTTGGGCGGCAGCCGGCGTGGCCGACGCGGTTGGCGCCGTTGGCGTCGCGTTGGCGGTTGCCTTGTCCGCTGGCTTCTCGGCCGAAGTTGCTTGCGCCGTCGCCGGCGCGGCCTGCTTCGTCGTCGCGGCACTCGATGCTGGATCGCCCGACGAATGATCGCAACCGGCGACGATCAGTAGTGCGCCCAGCATCATGCCCACGGCCAGCGTGGGCATGGCACCCACGCGGCCGGTGCGTTGCACACACCCTAAACAGCTTCCCCTCTCCCCTTGTGGGAGAGGGTGGCGGCGCAGCCGCCGGGTGAGGGGTAAGACCGACCACGGCCAAGATGGCCGTGCCACCACGAATCGTTCACCTGCGGAGTGCGTCATTTGAGGTACTCCGCATCGAGGTGATAGAGCACGCGTCCCAGGTCGTCGCTGGCCGCGCTGGTTTCGACCCGAAACGTCCCCGCCAGCTTCTGCACCCGCAGCGAGTGGTCGAGCTTCAGCCCGTTCTTGAGGTGGATCTGAATCATGTCGGTCAGCTTGGGGCTCGGACCGCCGAAGCAGCACGTCCCCTTGTCGCGGCAAAGGATGAACTCCTCGATCCCCTTGCTTTGCTTGCCGGGGTACGCGAAGCCCTTGATGAACACCCGCTGGCCGTCGAGCCGCCTGGCCGAAGTCGGCACCGTGTCGGGTGCGGCGCCGGGCTCGGGTTGCAGCTCCGCGTAAGTGATGCGCGTGTACCCTTCGGGGACTTCGTGCGCGTATTCGTACGCCAGCCAGCCAGCGCCACTCGCCCAAAACAACGCCGACAGCGTGATCCCCGTCCAGGCCAGCCGGGCGCCCGTCAGGCTCTCGGGCTGTTGGCCGATGCGCCACAGCGCGGCCACGCCCAGCAGGATGCCGACCAGCGGAATCGCACCCATGATCCAGCCCGCGAACGCCGTGCACGAGAGCACGCCGGCCACCAGACTGGCGACCGCCGGCGCGGAGAGCGCGCGGTAGTCGACTTCGTCGAGCGCATCGTAGTCTTCGCGGTGGGTGGCCAGGCTCATGGAGTTGCTTCTACAACGAACTACCAAGCGAGGGGGACAATCCCATTTTGCTCGGAGCAAGGCGAGCTACGAGAGACCGCATCTTCTCGCCGAGCAAAATCGGGACAGTCCCCGACAACTACGATCGCGCGAGCCGGCGCTGCCAGCCCAGGATCACGAAGTACAGCGCCAACAGCGCGGCGGCGGCCGCCAAGGCAATCGCCACCATTTTCCAGGTGGCGATCGCCGGTAACGGTTGCGGAGCCGAGGCCTGCTCTTCTTCCTCGCCAGACTCGAGTTCGTCGGCCGGCGACTTGGTCGTCGCCACCGCGGTGCTCGTCTTGTTGCCTTCGTTGGTCGCGGCTACCGCCGGTTGTTCGTCAATCGCATCGGCTGCCATGGCGGCTGCCACGTCGGCGGTTGTCGTCGAAGGATCCACGGCGACCGGCCCGTCTTCGGGATCGGCCACTGGCGGCGGGGGTAGCGGGATGTCGTCGCCTGCTGCCGCGCCGGAGGGAGTCAAGGCGGCGCCGCTCCCCGTGGTGTCGCTGCCCGGTGCGGTCGCGCCGCTGGCCGCGTCGGTCGTCGCTTCGCTCGGCGGCGGAACTTTCGGCGCCGCCAGCGGGAAGAAGCTATTGGCGCGCTTCACCGCGTCGGGATCGATCTTGGCCAATTCGTCGATGTGGGCTTTCGCCTCGGGGAGCGGGCAGGCCTTGAGGAAATGAATCACCGGCACGCGCACCCAATTTGTCTCGTCAGTGGCGTTCTTGAACAGCGCGACCAGCCGATCCATCGAACCCCAATCTTCCCACCGCGCCAGGTCGGCGATCACCAGGTCGGCGTACTGCGGACGGTCGAGCATGTGCCGGAGCGCCTCGATCAGCCGCGCGCGGGGAATGCCGGTCTGCTCCGGGTCTTCCTGCCCCAAGATGCGGATGGCGGTAATCGCCGCGTAGGTATCGGTGTAGTCGGCATCTTTCTTTGTGAGAAACCGCTCCTCGACGAGCGGCACACCCGACTCTCCCTTGAGCATCAGGTAGGCGCCGATCACCGCGTCGAGCGCGGTCTGCAGATCGCGGTTGTCCGAACGGATCGTCTCTTCGAGCATCGGCAGATCGTCGGCGTTGCCGCACACGCCCAACATGCACAAATACAGCCGGCGTCGGCTCGGCGTCACCTGCGGCGATTTGATCCAGGCCACGAGCTTGTCGTGGTGCATGCGATCTTTCAGCCCTTTGATCTCCATGTAGGTGCACTTGGCGAACTCATCGTACGAGTCGCGGGCGATCAGCTCTTCCGGGTCCTCGAGATACTCTTGAAAGTAGACCAGCCGATCGGGGCCGGTCTCCGGGAGGCCAGGCATCTTGCTCACGTAAGCCACGGCCCGCTCGGTGAGCGCGATCGGCGTGTTCCAGGCGATCTTCGGCGCGTCGATCCCCATGATCAGAAAATGCCGCCCGATTTCGTCCTGGCCAAAATAGGTGACGTCAATCTCGCGAACGTCGGCCAGCTTCTTCAGCCCCGCCGGCGTTTCGATCTCGACGTCGGCCCCCTTGAGCACCTGCACGATCTCGAACCGCGCTAGGCTGTCGGAGAGCACTGGCGGCTTCGTTGGGTCGGGTGCCGACTGCGGCTCGGGGAGCTTCTTCAGTTTCACGATCACGCCGGCCGTGGCTCCCTTCAGCTCTTCGCCCAGTGTCACCGAGACGGCGCTACAAAACGGGCAGGCCCACACGGCCGGCAGCGAACTGCCGGCGACGACCAGCGCCGCCAACGACGCCACGACCGCGAGTCCGCGAAACCGCCGCGAGCTAAACCGAAAGGTCGCGCTCTGTCGAAGTCCTGTAGCCGGCCTCTGTGAGGCCGGAGATTCGCCGCGTAATCCGGGGTCACAGACCCCGGCTACAGAATCCAACCGACGGATCATGTTCAATCCTCGAGGGGTCTTGGCAGCCATGGCGAACCTCTCTTCGACAAAGCGGCCGCGCGGGCCGGCGCGTCGATTCAAACGACTCAGATAGGGAGTTCCAGGGCAGGTTTATTCTACGGGCGGGCGGTCAGGGCTTTCGCCACGTCGGTGCGATAGGCCGCCAGCGACGGCAAAAACCCAACCAGGGCCGCCAGGACGGTCAGCCCTGGAATCAAAATTAGCTCAATCCCTTCAAACTGCAAGAAACCTACACTCACGCCGGTGCGCGATTCGACGATCGGGTCGATCGCGCCGATCAGCCCGTGCCCCAAGAGCACGCCGACCAGCCCGCCCCCCAGCGCCAACAAGAGCGACTCCAAGAGCACGATCGACATCACGGTGCCGCGACGGGCCCCCAGCGCCCGCATCACGGCGATATCGTGCTGCCGGTCGTTCATCGAGTTGTAGATGCTCACCAGGATGCCGATGCCGGCCACCACGACCACCGTCGTCGTCAAGAACAACAGCAGCCACTCGATCGGCCGTACGATCTCTTCCATCAGCAGTTGAATCTCGCGCGTGGGGGCGACCGACTGCGCTTCGAGCCCCTCGTTGATCTTCTGCGCCAGGCCGGCAGCATACAGGTCGTTCTTCACCACCACCAGGATCGACGTCACCTCGCGCTGATCCTCAGGCAAGGGCTCGTGATGATGATGGTGATGATCGCCGTGCTCGTCGTGATGCTCCGCGTGGGCGGCGGCTTCTCCTTCTGCATGCGGCACCCCCGGCCCCTTGGCGTGCCCCTCGAGCAGAAAGAACCCTTCGATATTGATGA
The DNA here is from genome assembly GCA_019745975.1 of Pirellulales bacterium. Lineage (GTDB taxonomy): Bacteria > Planctomycetota > Planctomycetia > Pirellulales > JAEUIK01 > JAIESQ01. The sequence goes on along the minus strand of JAIESQ010000098.1, from coordinate 2,925 downwards.
ACAGCGCCCGGTCGTTCGGCGTGCCCGTGGGCTTGAGAATGCCAACCACCTTGAACTTGTCTTCGTGGACGTGGCCGTCTTCGTTTTCGCTGACGCCGTGGGTCGGCATGAACGAGTCGCCGAGCTTCAGTCCGGTCTGCCGGGCGACCGTCGCTCCGATCACCGCTTCAAAAAAACCGGTCTGCAGAAAGTTTCGGCCTGCGGCGAATTCATACTTGCGGCCGGCCGTATACTCCAGCTTAGTGAACATCTCGCGCGTCGTCCCCACGACGCGGTAGCCTTCGTAGTTATCACCCAGGCAGAAGGGGATGGCCGTGGCCACGTAATCGCCGAAGTTCTCCTTGCCCGGCGTCTTGAACTTCTTGTAGTACGACCAGGGCAAATTCTCGATCGGCTGGCTGAGGTGGTAGACCGTGTTGAGCACCAATTGCAGCTTGCCCCCCTTGGGGCCGACGATCATGTGATAGCCCTGGGCCCCGCGGCCAAACGAATCGCGGATCACCCCCAGGATCACCAGTACCGTGATCACCAGCGCCACGCCCAGCGCCATCGACAGTCCCGTGAGCGACGAGGCCAGCAGCCGCTGCTGCATGCTGCGCAGAGCGATCTTCCACAAACTCATGCCGGAGGGCTCCCAAAACGAACCAGGCCTGATGCCGCGCGGCGGGGCAAATCGGCTGGCTCTTTGTTGTTACGTGCGACGCCGGATCGAGTTCGCCCGGTGTTACGCGACGGGGTTTACGACACCGTCGACGCCGCAGGGTGGCACGGACCCTGTCCGTGTCGCGCAGCGACAAGAGGCTCTCTCTTTGTGTGTCGCGTTACGAGCCGCGCCGGCTTTTCATGGGACCTCTTGTGCCTTCGGCACCCCGACAGGGTCGGGGCCACCCGACGCCAAGCCCGAAACACGCATCGGCTTGAATGTTGTTATCCCCGGCTAGGCCGGTGCGAGCAACACGGGATTGAGCCCCGTCCCTCCTTTCACGCCGATGGTTGACAGCAACGACTGTCACCGGGCCGGTCACCGCCCCCACTCGCCTCGACTGCAACGCCGGCTGACGACTACAATTCGACGCGGATCTGGAGTTTTTCGCCGTGAAGCCGCAACGCGTCGCGAATTCCGACGCGGCAAGTCGTTCCGTTGCTGTGACTTACTAGTTTCTGGTGTCGTCGATACGGGCTTGACGCAAGCATGATCACCCCTTCGGCCAAACCGCGACGCGTGGTGATCACCGGCCTGGGGATCATCAGCCCGATCGGCATGAACACAGCCGATCTTTGGGCGTCGTTGGCCGCCGGCCGCAGCGGCGTTCGTGCTCTGACCGCGATCCCCCCAACCCATCTGCCCACCGCCTGCGCGGCCGAAGTCCCCGACTTCACTGGCTCGATCGACGACTTCGGCCCCTTGGAAGGGGAGCTGAAAAAGGCGGTCCGCAAAGCCCTCAAAATGATGTGCCGCGAGTGCCAGATGGGGGTCGCCGCCGCCATGCGCGCGATCCATCAGGCCGGGCTCTCGGCCGGAACGTTCGATCCCGAGCGCGTCGGCGTTTGTTACGGCGCCGACTACATGCTCAGCCAGCCGCAGGAATTCAGCGATGGCATGGACCTCTGCGGCGACGATGCCCGACGGTTCCACTTTGAAAAGTGGGGCGCCGCCGGCATGGGCAAGATGAACCCGCTCTGGCTGCTGAAGTACTTGCCTAACATGCCTGCCTGCCACATCGCCATCTTCAACGACTTCCGCGGGCCGAACAATTCGATCACGCAGCGCGAAGCCTCGAGCAACCTGGCCGTGGGCGAGGCCGCCCGCACGATCGAGCGCGGCGGCGCCGACGTGATGCTGGCCGGCGCCACCGGCACGCGCGTCCACCTGATGAAGTCGCTGCAAGCCCTCGTGCAAGAAGAAACGGCCGAGCCTGGCGTCGAACCCCAGCGCGCCTCGCGGCCCTTCGACCTCGATCGCACCGGCATGGTAATCGGCGAAGGGGCCGGCTGCCTGGTCCTCGAAGAACTAGAGCACGCCCGGGCCCGCGGCGCCACGATCTACGCCGAAGTGCTCGGCAGCGGCGCCAGCTACGTGGCCGATCGCCAGCACATCGCCAACCGCACCAAGGCGCTGGCCAACTCGCTGCGCGCGGCGCTGCGCGATGCGGGCCTTAAACCTGACGACATCGGCCACTTGCACGCGCACGGTTTGAGCACGCGTCGCGCCGATGTCGACGAAGCGGCGGCGATCGGCGACGTGTTCGGCGCGGCGGCTGCGCGGCTGCCGGTCACCGCGGCCAAGAGCTACTTCGGCAACTTAGGCGCGGCCAGCGGCATCGTCGAACTGGCCGCCAGTGTCTTGGCCTTGCGCGAAGGGCGACTCTTCCCCGTGCTCAACTACGACACGCCCGACCCTGCCTGCCCCGTTTCGGCGGTGCGCGGCGACAGCACGCCCTCGGGCAAAACCGCCGCGCATTGGAACGTGACGCCGCAGGGCCAGGCCAGCGCGGTGGTCATCGGCGCCGTGCGTGCGTAGATTGAATGTTGCTTTGTCGCGATTTGTTCGGCATGAATGGCGCAATTGCGATTCAGGTCTGATGAACAAATCAGATCGCGATGTCGCCAAAGCAATTCAAGAGAATTGCCAGCGAAAGCAGCGTTTGGGAATCACCCGTCGAAAAGAGCTTTTATCTTAGTTCTACTGTTCGATTTGCTATCGCGTGACGCAAGTGTTTTCTGGCATAGTTCTTTGTGGGCGGCAAGCTCAAGGAGGATTTGTCATGGAGCGGCGTTACACGGTGCGGAAGCAGGCGATGCTAGCGGAGTGTGAGGTCCAGCCGGAAGTGTTTGCCGATTGGGAGCGACGTGTGGGCGTCAGGATTGTGGTTAGTTTGGGTAGTCTTTCCAGAAGTCGTCCCACTGGCCACGCTCACTCAGGTA
>JAIESQ010000138.1 GCA_019745975.1 Pirellulales bacterium | reverse complement strand
CACCGCACCGGACCTACACCGTGCGCGCCCACTGCGGACGCCACAAAACCCCGAGCCTTCGCTTGATTGAGGGCTAGGGGAGCGTCAGCCCAACTTGGCTGCGCTGGCGCACGAAGCTGGCGTGCTTTAGATCGTCGCGGCGGCGCCCATTTCCGACGCCCGGCGCGCACGGATGCTTGCGCCGTGCAGCAGCGCGAATCGAATTAACTCCGCGACGCGCTGTATATCGGCAACCGAGACCGTCGTGCCTGTCGGCAAGAGCAGCACCGACTCACATAACCGCTCGGTCACTGGCAATCGCGCCGCTGCACCGTCGGTCGCTCGATAGGGCGCCAGCCGATGCACACCCGGAAAGAAGTAACGCCGTGCCAGTACCTTCTCGGCCGTCAGCAATTCGAGCAATTCGTCGCGCGTCAGCGTAGCGCGGGCGCCGTCGATTTCGACAACCACATATTGATAGTTATGATCCTCACGCTCCGGGTAGTCGATGACCCGTACGCCGTCGACGCTTGCGAGCTGTGCACGATATGCGTGATAGTTGCGGCGATTCACGGCCACAAATTCACCGAGGCTCTCCAGATTCGTCAGGCCCATCGCCGCTGAGGCTTCATGCATTTTGGCGTTCGTGCCGACGATTTCGGGAATTTCGCCTTCTCCGTAGCCAAAGTTCGCCAGCATGCGCACGCGCCGCGCAAGCGCGTCGTCGTTAGTACAAATGATACCTCCCTCGAAGGCGTTAACGAATTTCGTGGCGTGCAGGCTGAAGACCTCCAATGCGCCAAAATTGCCAATCGGTTGCCCGCGATACGAGCAGCCGAGCGCATGGGCCGCGTCAAAGAACAATTTCAGGTTGTGATCGCTGGCGATGCCAGCGAGCTCGTCAATCGCACACGGCAGGCCCCATAGGTGCACGCCCAGGATGGCGGAGGTGCGCGGCGAAATCAGCTTGACGACGTGAGCGGGATCCAGATTGTGCGTTGCGGGCGCGACATCACAAAAAACGGGCTGCAGCCCTTCCCACGCCAGGGAATGGGCCGTGGCGGCGAACGTGAAGGAAGGCACGATCACTTCGCCAGTCAAATCCAATGCCCGGCAGGCAATCTGCAGTCCCAGTGTGGCGTTGGCGACGCCGATCGCATGGCGGCAACCAACCAAGGTGACAACGCGCTCCTCGAGCTGCGCGAGATAGGTACCGTGATTGGAAAGCCAACGTCGGTCGAAAACATCTCGCACGCGGTCGATGAACCGTTCGGCGTCGCCGATATTTGGCCGACCGACATGAAGTCGCTCGGCGAAGGCAGGCGGGCCGCCGAAGATCGCCAAGTCGTCGAGCGTTGACTTCGTGCTAGGAAACTGGTGATCGACTGGGCGTTCGCAGCGCGGGCCCGCTGTCACAGGAGAACTCAGAGCGACATTGGCTGGCGCTGCCGTTTCTGGACTGTTCGACATGGAAATCTCTGGATCAATCATCGGTCGGTCTGGTGCCGCCAACTTAGGCGAGCATGGATGCCTGCTGTTGTGGTCCACCTTCAGCCACGATCTCGCGGCGTGCGCCAGTCGTCAGCCAGAGTTGCTCGAGCGCGTCGCAAGCGATCTGCACAGTATCCGTCTCGCGACAGCGCGCCGCGTAATGACGGCAGCGCTCGGCAACCCGAGGTGAATCAAGCAAGGAACTCAATGCGCCGCTCAGTGTTTCGGCGTTAAAGCGCTTTGGATGCACGTCTTGCGAAACTCCCAGCCGCCGCAACCGCCAGCCGATGTCCACCTGGTCCACGGTCTGCGGCACCGTGACATGTGGAATGCCAGCCGCCAGCGTGTGCGCCACGGTGCCACTCCCCCCATGATGCACATGGGCGGCAGCGCGAGGCAACAATTTGTCGAGTGGAACGAACGGAAAAGCGCCTACCGTCGCTGGCAGTGGCGCTGGCAATTGGTCCTGGTGCGGTGCCAACAGTACTGCGCGGCGATTCAGCCGACGGGCGGCCTCGATGGCAATTTCGAAGTAGTGCCGTGCATGCTGCGTGTACGAGGAAAGTGAAAATACGATCGGTGGTTCGCCGGCCGACAAAAACCGCTCAAGCCCTGGGCAGTCGTAACTCGGATTCGGCAATCCCCCTGCCAGCCAGCCGATGGCCTGAGTATTGCGCGGCCAATCGGGCTGTGGCGGATTGTACCATTCGGGCCACATGCCTAGCACCATTTGCGGCGAGTTCCACCAGCGCTTGGCGCGCTTCACAGGCGGCAATCCCAACTCAGCGCGGAAGCGATTCGTCGGCTCGCCCACCAGGCGATCGAAGAAGTAGTCGACCACGCGATCGATCAAGATCGGGATTATTCGCGGACACCACGACGCCACCAGTGGCGAATCGTACGTGCTACCCAGCCACATCGGTTGCAGGTGCACGGTCGCCAGCGGGACCCCGAGGTGCTCTTGCGCGATGCGAGCGCCCACGAACGTGGCCTGCGCGGCCACGACCGTCTCGCCAGGGACGTAGCGCTCGGCGACGAACTCGTACACCGGTCGATTCCACCGCGGCGCCATGTGAGGCAAAGCGGCGACCGGCGCTGGATCCTTCCACGAAGTATGCTCGGCGAGGAATTGCGCGTGCTGCTCGGCAGTGGTTAATGGGACATGTTCGAGGCCAGCCTCGTCGAAGAGTTTGCCGTAGTAGCCGTTGACCAACATCGTGACGCGATGGCCGCGGGCCTGAAGTGCGCGGCCCCAGGCGAGAAACGGCAGCGTGTCGCCGAGACTGCCGTCCGAAATGAGCAACGCTTGCATGCTGCTACCCCGAGCACGACCGAACCGCTCGCCGCGCCGGAAACGACCACGCACCTACCCCCCGAACTAGTGGTTCGATTATCGCATCGCAACAGCCGTGCGTCGAGTGACCGCCGTCTACTTCGTCACGACACAATCGGAGCGTTCAAGAGTCGTCGAAGGTCGGAGGAGACCTGACGCCGGCTTACGATGGGGCCGAGGAGCCACTGTCTACGAGCCGATACTTCTCGAGCAATCGGTACAGCGATCGCCGGCTAATCCCCAGGGAACGTGCCGCTCTAGAACGGTTTCCTTGATGCTCTTCCAGCGCGCGTCGCAGCGCTTGAGCCTCGAGTTCCTTGAGGTTACAGGTGGCCGCCTGCCCTTCATCCGTGCTACCAACGACAGTTGCGGCGGGCAGAGGCGCGGCCGGCGCGCGGAGCACATCTTCAGGAAGGTCGTCCAAAGTAATCTGGTAGTCTTCGGCCAAGATTTGACCGCGCTCGAGGACATTCGCAAGCTCGCGCACATTGCCCGGCCAACGATAATGCATCAAGGCAGCCAAGGCGTCGGGATGGATGGTCGTGCGCACTTCGCCCAGTTGCCGCGTGGCGAGGAAATGCTCGACCAGAGCGGGGATGTCTTCGGGATGCTCGCGCAGCGGCGGAAGCGCGATCATAAACACATTCAATCGATAGAAAAGGTCCTCGCGAAAGCTGCCGGCTCGCTGCGCCTCCTCGAGCGGTTTGTTAGTGGCCGCGATCACGCGCACTTGGGCAAACAAGTCTAGCGTGCCACCAATTTTTCGATAGTGTCCGTCTTCCAGAACTCTCAACAACTTGGCTTGCATCGCCGGCGGCATTTCGCCGATTTCGTCGACGAAGAGGGTCCCCCCGGCGGCAACTTCGATCAGGCCTTGCTTCGCGCGATCGGCGCCCGTGAAAGCCCCTTTCTCGTAGCCAAATAGTTCGCTCTCGAGCAATGTCTCCTGCATCGCAGCACAATTAACAGCCACCAGCGGGCGCGAGCGGCGCGGGCTGTTAAGATGCAACGCCCGAGCCACCAATTCCTTGCCTGTGCCACTTTCACCACGAATCAGTACCGTGGAATCGGTGCCGGCAACCTTCTCAATCAGCGCCAGCACGCGTTTCATCGAGGCGCTATCGCCAACCAATTGATATCGCGGAGACTCGAAGACGACCCGCTCGACATACTCACGCAGTCGCACGTTCTCCAGGCGCAGGCGCCGCACGTCCACCGCTCTGGCTAGGATCGGCAGCATGATCTTCAAGTCGAACGGCTTGAGTACGTAGTCAAAGGCGCCGGTCTTCATTGCCTCGACGGCCGTTTGCACCGTGCCCTGGCCCGTCATGATGATGCCGACGGTGTTCGCGTCGCGTGCGAGCATGTCGCGCAGCATGGCAATGCCGTCGACCCCCGGCATCATCAGGTCGCTGAGCACGACGTCGAATTCGCCTTGGCCGAATTTGCGCAGGCCATCAGCGGCATTATTGGCGCCGACGGTCTCAAACCCCTGCTCGCTCAGCGTCTCACAGAGCGCGCACTGCAACTCGCGTTCGTCATCGACGATAAGAAGACGGACGGGGCGGTTCTTCGACATTGTCCCCTAGACGAACAAAAGCGGCGAAGCGTCAGAGCACGGATGCAATAGAGATTCTGTTCAAAGAGCCGTCTCTTGTCCATCGTTGAGGCCGGTTGCCAGAGTCACGCGCACGGTAGTTCCTTCGCCCTGCTTGCTGTCAATCGCCAGGTGGCCGCCGTGCTCCTGAACAATTCGCCGACAAATTGCCAAGCCCAATCCCGTGCCATGTCCTTCCTCCTTGGTGGTGAAGAAGGGCTCGAAGACGTTCGGTAGGTGCTCCGCCGCTATGCCGTGACCGGTGTCGCAGACCTCGACGACAACACCCCGCTCCTTGTCTGGCAGTATCGTCGGCTTGACCCGCAACCGCAATTCACCTCCCTGCGGCATGGCGTCGGCGGCGTTCGTCAGCAAATTCAGAAATACCTGGCGGAGCTTTTGTCGGTTCGCTGTAATCAAAGGAGCTTGCGGGTCGAATTCGTGCGCTATGCGGACGTCGCGTCGTCGCAAATAGTGCTCGATGAGCTCCGTGGTCTTGATCAACTCCTCGGGAACGTTAACCGTCGAACGCGCGTCGTCTCCGCGCCGCGAGAATTGCAGCAGATTGGACACGAGATCGCCCATCCGCTTGGCTTCTTGCTGCACCACCTCGAGCGCACGACGACGCGGGTCGTCGGGCGACGTGCGCATCAGCGCCGATTCGATCCTTAAGCAAATCGTCGAAAGCGGATTGTTCAACTCGTGGGCAATGCTCGCTGAGAGTTCGCCGACCGACGCGAGCTTAGCCGCTTGCCAAAGCTGCTGTGTCGTCACCCGCAGTTCAGCAGTACGTTGTTCAACGCGGCGCTCGAGCTCTTCTTGCATTTCGCGAAGCGCTGTTTCGTGCCGCCGTCGCTCGGTGATGTCACGAACTGAGACAGTAAGGATCGCTTCATCCTGCAACTGCAAGCGCGAAATCGAAGCATCCATGGGGAACTCCATGCCGTCGCGGCGTCGACCGTATACTTCGACGCGTTCGCTCATCCGCCGCGAAGTCTTGCCGCTATGCGCATACTCGCGGACGTGCTGCCGATGCGCAGCGAGGTATCGTTCCGGCATCAGTAGGTCAAGCGGCTTGCCAAGCACTTCGCTGCGTCGATAGCCGAATAATCGTTCCGCCGCACGATTAAAGAAGATGATTCGTTGGTCTTGATCGACGGAGATAATGCCGTCGTCGGCGATCTCAAGTATCTCACCCGCGTGCGCTTGGGACTGCGCTGCCTTGTGCGCAGCCGCCAGGGACGATCGACGACGCCACGCGAGCCACGCCGAGACGGCGATTGAGACCAGCAGCGCCAAGGAAACGATGGTCAAAACGTAACTCATCGCCGCGGAACTTCCGGCTGATGTGCCTAGCTCATGTGTCGCAGAAAGGTAGTCGCTGGCCTGCTTTCAACTGCGATTAACACGCGTGCCATACCCGCACACCGGACGCTTGGGCGTTGCGCGCCGTTTCGCACACTTCGAGATCAACTTGGTCGGATTGTCGTTCGTTGCCAGCGCCAGGCAGTGGTCAATCGGCCAGGCCCAAATCTTCGTTAAAGGCGGCCTCGATGATGCGATTTTCGCCTGCCTCATGTGCCTTTAGCTTCTTAAGCAGGGTCAACAGGTCGGCGTGCAAGCTATTCCAAGCGAGCACTTCGGCTTTGGCCCTCGCCTGTAGTTCTCGCACGGCTTGCGACAGTTCGGCGTGTTGTTTCAGTAATGCCTGCGCCTGGCCGCTAAAGCGCGGCGCCAAGGAGAGGGCTTCCTCCATGTAACCGCCCACCTCTTCTTGGGCGAAATGCCGCTGAATCTGATCGTTCAACTCGGTGAGCAGTTCGGTCAGCCGCGGGGCCGACGTCGGCGGCCACCCTTGGATACGAGCTGACCCGAACGCCTCTTCAATTTGACGCACGAGTTGCTCGAGATCGTAGTGCTCTGCCCGCACTTGCTGCAAATATGCCGTTTCGTCAGCCACGGAACCAACCCTCACCACAACATTTCCACAACGGTTTCATACTCGAATTCCGGAGCAATTTGCAGGCCAAACCCGTCGCGGCAAACGTCGTAGAACGGGTGCTCACCTAGTCGGCACAGTTTCTGCATTAGCCAAGGACCTCCCGCTCAAGGCGAGCGTGGGTTGATTTTCAAGGTGCGGTTGCCATGTCGCTGCTCCGTTTTGATCGCACCACAAACGACTGGGTGGTCTACAGTCCGTCGAGGGCGCTGCGGCCTCATGACACCCGCCTCGTGCCCTCAGCCGATGGGCACGCCGAGCCCGCGACCTGCCCGTTTTGCCCCGGCAACGAGGCCCTCACGCCGCCGGAAATCTTTGCTGTGCGTCCACCGCGGGGATTGCGTAGCGATTGGTCGGTGAGGGTAGTTTCCAACAAGTTTCCGGCCTTGCGCATCGAGGAAGACCCCAGTCGCCGCGACGAGGGAGCGATGTTCCGCTCGATGGGAGGTTGCGGGGCCCACGAGGTGATTGTTGAATCGCGAGAGCATACCGCCTTGCTGTGTCAGCAGCCGATCTCGCAGATTGAGTCGGTGCTGGCGACGCTGCAGCGTCGACTCAGCGACTTGATGGGGGATCGGCGCTTCCAGAGCATCATCATCTTCAAGAACCACGGTGCCAGCGCCGGCACTTCGATCCGCCATCCGCATTGGCAGCTGATTGCCACGCCGGTCACGCCGCGGCTACTGCGTCTCAAACAGATCGAGGCCACCGAGTACTTTGATCAAACGGGCAAATGTCTGTACTGCGTTTTGCTTGAAGCTGAGTTAGCCGCTGGCCGGCGGATACTTGCGCAGAACGACGACTACGTCGCCCTGTGCCCGTACGCTTCGCACGTCCCTTTCGAAACCTGGATTCTGCCGCGACTTCGGCAGGCATCGTTCGGTCACGTGTCGGGCGAACGGCTCAAGTCGCTGGCCGAACTACTGAAGGTGGTGCTGCTCAAGCTCCACACCGCATTGGACAATCCGGACTTCAATCTCACGATCGACACGGCCTCGCGCGGCGCGGAGGACGAAGAGTATTTTGCCTGGCACTTGCGGATTCTGCCGCGCTTGTCCACGCCTGCCGGTTTCGAGCTGGGCAGCGGCATGTCGATCAACACGGTGTTGCCCGAGGATGCCGTCGCCTTTCTCAGCGAGGTGGCAGTCACCGCGAACCACGGCGCGGCCAACCAAGTCGCGACTGGCGGGGGATGACAAGGCCCTGCAGTCTGCCGCTCGTTGTCGCTTAGACTGCCGCAGCAGTCGGCACTCTTGCCGCCCGTCTTGCGATCCGGTCGATGGCCATGTATGGTCGCCGGCTGTGTTGATTCGCGCTTAGCCGTCCGCGAAGCGCGAAGTTTTCGGTCGTCTTGCCAGGGATTCACAAGTGCGACTTGCCTATCTCGACTGTCTCAGTGGCATCAGCGGCGACATGACGCTCGGCGCATTGGTCGATGCCGGCGCCGACTTGGCAGCCATCCAGACGCTGATCAATTCGCTTGGTCTGCCGAGCTGCCGGCTGGTCGCCACGACGGTTAAAAAGCACGGATTCCGCGCCACGCAAATCACCGTTGAACACGAACCGGAACATAAGCACCGCCACTTGCATCACATCGTCAAGATGATTGACGGCAGCGGTTTGAGCCCGCGGCAGCAGGAGCTCGCCAAACGGATCTTCGGTCGCCTGGCCGAAGCCGAAGCCAAGGTCCACGGCAGCACGATCGAGAAGGTGCACTTTCACGAAGTCGGTGCCGTCGATTCCATCGCCGACGTGGTGGGCGCGGCGATTGGCTTCGATCTGTTGGGCATCGAGCGGGTCGTCTGCTCGCCGGTGCCTACCGGGCAAGGCTTTATCACGATCGCGCACGGCCGCGTGAGTGTGCCAGCGCCGGCGACCGCGGAGCTGTTGCGTGGAGTGCCGCTGGCGTCTTCGAGTGTCGAATGCGAGTTGACGACACCGACTGGCGCCGCGATCGCCACGGCTCTGGCCGAGGTCTTTGGCCCCGTGCCGGCGATGAAGATCGAATCGATCGGCTACGGCGCGGGGCAGCGCGAGTTGGCCGAACAGCCGAACGTGCTGCGGCTGTTGGTCGGCGAAGCGGTCGCTGAACCCACGGCCGCGGCCGACACCAACGACACGGTCTGGGTCCTGGAAACCAACCTCGACAACGTCACCGGCGAGGTGATCGGCTACACGACCACGCGCTTGTTCGAGGCCGGCGCGCTCGATGTCTACACGACGGCAATCGGCATGAAGAAAAACCGCCCAGGGGTCAAGCTGACGGTCCTCTGTGCCCATGCCGAATTGGAGAAGATCGAGCCGATTCTGTTTCGCGAGACGACCACATTGGGCGTGCGCCGCTGGCTGGCGCAGCGCCATAAGCTCGAGCGGAGCGCTCTCGTGATCGACACTCCCTTCGGAAAGATCGCTGGCAAACTGCGACGCGTCGAGGGACAACCACCCGCGTTCGCTCCCGAGTACGACGATTGCGCGCGGGTGGCGGCCGAACGCGGAGTTCCCCTGCAAACGGTATTCGACGCAGCTCGGCGCGCGTTTGCGGCCGAGTGATTGATGTAATCGCCAGTCCCCTTCGTGCGCCGCTTTATTTGTGTTCAGTACGTCAGCCGCCTGTTGCCAGTTTCTCGACCGCCGCGCGGATCGCCGGCACGCCACTCACCGGCGCTTGACAGGCGAAGTCTTCGCACACGTACAGCGTTGGTTCGGCGGCGGTCACATCCTTTCCCTCAAAAATCGGCGCCAGGGCCGGTGACTGTGTCGTGGTCGCAGCCGGCCGGCTCGCCAGGGCGCGGTTCGGCAAGAAATGATGCCAGACCTGCGCCGCGGCCGCCGCTCGTTGCGAATCGTTCCCGCCAGTAAACACCAATTCGGGCGTGGGCCCGACAAGTTCGTCCCACACGAGCACCATCTGACCGCTCGCCGTCGGAGCGCGGCGCAAGATGCGGGCAAAGCACTCGAGCGTGCGGCGTGCCGCATCGAGCCAGTCGCCACGACCAGTCAACTTCCCCAAGCGCACCAATGCCGTGGCGGCCAGCGCGTTGCCGCTGGGGACGGATGAATCTTGCGCGTCCTTGGTGCGGGCGATCAAGGTCTCGTGATTGTCCGCCGTATAGAAGAAGCCGCCAGCTTCGACATCAGCGAACTCGTCGAGCATTGTCTCGACGAGCATCACGGCTTCGTCGATCCAACGTTCGTCGAAGGTCGTTTCATAAAGTGTGACCAGCGCCGCGGCGAGCGCTGCGTAGTCGTCGAGATAGGCGTCGAAGCGGGCACGCCCCGCGCGCCACGTGTGCAAGAGTCGGCCATTGTCGCCACGCAGCTTGGTCAGCAGAAAATCGGCCGCGCGGCGCGCCGCTTCAATGTATCGCGGTTCGGCAAGTATCGCGCCGGCCTGCGCGAACGCCTCGATCGCCAGCGCGTTCCAGCCGGTGAGTACCTTGTCGTCGAGGCCGGGCGGCACGCGCTTGAGTCGAGCGGCCAAGAGCAGCTTGCGCGATTCGTCGATCTCGGTCGCCAACTCGCCCGGCTCGCGCCCCAGCAGCTTCGCACAATCGTCGAACGAGCGCGTGCGGTTGAGAATGTTGTGCCCCTCGAAGTTGCCGGCCGCCGAAACATCGTAAAAGGTCGCGACCGCCTTGGCCCGCGCGGGGCCTAGCACCGTCTCGAGTTCGGCGGGCGTCCAGACGTAGAACTTTCCTTCTTCCCCTTCGCTATCGGCGTCTTGCGTGCTGTAGAAGCCGCCGGCCGGATCGTTCATCTCGCGCAGCAGGTAGTCGAGCGTTTCGCGAGCAATGGTCGCGTAGTCGTCGCGACCAGTCGCTTGAAACGCTTCGAGATACGTCGGCACGAGCAGGGCGTTGTCGTAGAGCATCTTCTCGAAGTGCGGTACGAGCCAGCGCTCGTCGACCGAATAGCGATGAAAGCCACCGCCCAGGTGATCGTAAATGCCGCCCGCCGCCATCCTGTCGAGCGTGTGGGTGACGACGTTCAAGAGCGTGGCCCGCCGCGCGTCGCCCTTCGGCAGACGCCGCCAGGCTCGCAGCAGCACCCGCAAGTCCATCGGATGCGGAAACTTGGGCGCCTGTCCGAAGCCGCCGTGCACCGCGTCAAAGGTGCGCTCGAGCTCAGCGGCGGCCCGCTCGACGAGATCGTCGGGCACGTCGCCCACGGCGCCCTCGGCCCTACCGATATCGCGCAACTGTTCGGTCAGTTGGCCCGCTTGCTCGACGATCTCCTTGCGACGCGTGCGCCAGGCATCGGCAACAGCCGCCAGCACGCGGTCGAAGCCTGGCATCCCGTGCTTGCTGGTGGGGGGCCAATAAGTGCCACCGAAGAAGGGCTGTAGATCCGGCGTCAGGAACATCGACATGGGCCAGCCGCCGCGGCCGGTCATCATCTGCACCGCATTCATGTAGATCTGATCGAGGTCGGGGCGCTCCTCGCGATCGACTTTGATCGGCACGAACTCATCGTTGATCTGTTTGGCGATGGTGGCGTTTTCAAAGCTCTCGTGCTCCATCACGTGGCACCAGTGGCAGGCCGAGTAGCCAATCGACAGAAAGATCGGCTTGCCTTCTCGCTTGGCCCGCTCGAGTGCCTCGGCGCCCCATGGATACCAGTCAACCGGATTGTCCTTGTGCTGCAGCAGGTACGGACTGGATTCGCCGGCGAGTCGATTCGGCATCGCGCACTACTTTCGTTGAATCCGTGAGCGTGGCGCACTGGCGTCCGGCCAAGTCGACCGCGCGGCGTGCGCATCTACTTGAATGTCTGCTCGGGCCCGGGAAAGGCGCCAGCTCGCACGTCGGCACAGTACTTGCCGACGGCTGTCGTGATGGTGGTCTTCAAATCGGCGTACGCCTTGACGAACCGCGGCACGTAGCCGCTGGTGATCCCCAACAGATCGTTGATCACCAGCACCTGGCCATCGGTGCCGGCGCCCGCCCCGATGCCGATCGTGGGGATGCCCACCGCCGCGGTGATCTTGGTGGCCAATTGAGCTGGGATGCACTCGAGCACCATCGCGAACGCGCCGGCCTCTTCGGCCGCGCGGGCGTCGGCCATCAGTTGGGTCTCGTTGCGCTGTACTTTGTAGCCGCCCAGCGCGTGCACGCTTTGCGGCCGCAGCCCGCAATGCGCCATCACTGGAATGCCAGCCATGACGAGCGCCCGGATCACGTCGGCCTGATCGGCGCCCCCTTCGAGCTTCACCGCATGGCAGCGCGTCTCCTTCAAAATGCGCCCGGCGTTTTCCACCGCCTTGTAGGGGCCCAAGTGGTAGCTTGGAAACGGCATATCGACCACGACCAAGGCGTGTCGCACCGCCCGGCCGACCATCTCCGCGTGATAGATCATCTCATCGAGCGAGACGGGCAAGGTATTCGCGTGCCCTTGCACGGCCATGGCCAGGCTGTCGCCGACGAGGATGGCGTCGACGCCGGCCGCATCGACCAGTTCGGCCGTCGGATAGTCGTAAGCCGTGACCACGCAGATCTTGTGGCCTTCGCGCTTGAAGCCGACGAACTGTGGAACCGTGATTTGCTGCTGCTGGCCGGTCATGGTGAGTCTTTCAGCGCGGCCGATCGCCGCTGCCTGCCTGAATTTCGCGATCCTGTCGCATTGTCGCCTTCGCGTCGCAGACTGGCAACCGTGGACGCCGCCGCTCGACAACGGTGGAATCGCTGGTTTCAGGCCTTGCGGCAAAGTATGTTGGCGTACGTCACGTCATGCCGTATTGACGCCCGCGGGCGCCCGACTTTTTCAAGGAACCAGCGAAGGAATTCGCCGATGATTCGCCTGCCATTCGTTTGCCAATCGATCGCTTTGTCGGCGGCCGCAGCGACCATCGCGCTGTTTGCCAGTTGCTCGCTAGCGGCCGCGGCCGACAAGTTCATGTTCAATCACCTCGAAGGGGAAGTCGTCGCGGTCGAACCGGGCAAGATCACCTGGACCGACAAGTCGAATGTGCCGCACATCGCCTATGTCACGAAGGAAACCAAAGTGCAGGTGACCGGCGAGATCGAGCCGGCGGCGATCGTGCCGGGCGCGTTCGCGCGGTTCACCGTGCCGGTCACCAAGCGACTCGCCCCGGTCAAAGGGGCCGAGGTCGAGGAGGTGACACTCTTTCTGCCGGGCGACGGCTATCAGGTGGGCATGTTTCCCGACAACGCCATCGATCCTAAGCAAATCAGTGTCCCGTGTCTGGTCGCCGGCCAGGTCAAGACCTTGAAGAAGGGGTTGCTGACGGTCACGGCCGGCAACAAGCCGTTCAAAATCAAGCTCGCCGACAAGGTCAAGGTGCGTGTCGACTTCTCCGACTATTCGGTCGCCCGCAAGGGAGACAACATCGTGCTGACCGGTTCGGGCCTGAATCAGCGGGAGATCGAGTGCAAAGGGGTGGAGATCAACCTGGCGGCTCCCTTGGCCAGCGACGCCGTGAACAAACCGGCGGCTGGCGACAAGAAGCCGCGTCGCGGGGCGAAGGTTAGTGGTTAGTGGCTCGTGGTAAGTGACCGCGCATCGGGTCACGACGGCTTGCTTTCGTGTTCGCCTCTTGCCGGCGCTCGATTCTCAGCCTGGGCACTACCCCCCCCAGAATAAGATTGTCCGGGAATTTGCGTCCTAACCGTCCTAAGCGGCTGTCAAAAGTGGTTAAGTCGTTTAGCAGCAAAGATTTATTCTAGGACGCAAAATCCAAAGCCGTTGCGTCCTCGATCGTCCTAAGCGTGGTTTTGCGTCCTAAGCACTCGTTAGCCGCGGGATTCATCCCGCGCGCTAGCTCGCGTGAGGTTCGATTTAGCGACGAACGCTTTAGCGCGCGGAGCAAGCTCGGCTCGGCTGAGCTCGCCGAAGTCCGCGGCTAACAAGTCGATCGGCGGGATGTTTGTTCCGACCGCGCGCACGGCGGACGCAGCTCTCCGCTCCGACTCAAACAAACGATTCCGCTGAATCGCGAAGCCCCTGGGGGAGATGCGGGCTGGTTGGTTTTTCAATTGCGCGCACGCCGGCGCGCCAGGCGACTCCTGTAACGGCTAGTGTTCAGTTTTCAGTGTTCGGTGTTCAGGGGATCGATCGCAGGCATGCCCACGACAAGCGTGGGCATGGCACCCGCGCGGACGTCGGCACTCCGCAAGTCTCAGGACTCAAGTCTAGCACCTATTACTGTACATATTTATGTTCATTTGTCAAGGGTCAAAAATGGCCACGTCCGCCCTGCTTGCCGGCCTCGGAAAACCTCGCGCTCAAGCGCCGAGGCGCCAAGAGTTCGGGCAAGAAAGGGATGGTCCGCAGGTGGCGCCGACGACGCACATTTGTCGAGTGTGCGAAAGGATCGATCAGTTGCTGCAGTATTTCCGGCGATTGATTACGCGACACGAGTATCCTGCCAAGCGGTTCCCGGGCTTTGCCCAATGGGCAGGCCTGGTTATCGTCTTGAGACGGTTTGGAAATGTCCTCTAGCCACCACGGGAGCCAAGATGATCAGCCCTGAAGAGCGCCTCGCCGAATTGAAGCTCGAATTGCCCCCCGCGCCGAAGCCGGTGGGCGTCTACAAGCCGGTCGTGATTGCCGGGAACTTGGCCTACGTCTCCGGTCACGGCCCGCTCAAGAGCGATGGCTCGATGCACACCGGCAAGCTGACCACGGCGCCAGGCCAGGTCGAAGCAGGCAAAGCGGCCGCGCGGCAAACCGGCCTGGCGATCCTGGCATCGCTGCGCGCGCGGCTGGGGAGCCTCAACCACGTCAAGCGCGTCGTCAAGTCGTTGGGAATGGTCAATTGCACGCCCGACTTCGAACAGCATCCGGCCGTGATCAACGGGTATAGCGAGCTGCTGGCCGACGTGTTTGGCGCGGACGCCGGCGTTGGCGCCCGCAGCGCCGTGGGGATGGGTTCGCTGCCGGGGAACATCCCCGTCGAGATCGAGGCCATCTTCGAGGTGGAAGATCTCGGCGGTGCATGATGACGGGTCGCGAGTCATCGACGGATTCGGCGACGATCGACCGGCTACAAATCGCCACTCGATAGTGCGCGATCGCCGTTGACTTCGCGCAGGTGATCGATGCGGTTGACGACCAGCAGTTTCACCTGTCGCTCCCAAGCCAACAGGTTGATCGACGCGTTGTAAAGGCTGAACGGGTTGCGTTCGGCCGGGATCTCGAGCAAGGCCTTAAAACCCGCCGATAGCAGCCCACCGTGCGAGACGACGACCACCTGACGGTGACCTGTCTCGCGGATCGACGCTAGCGCAGCCCGGCCGCGATCCATCAGCGCGCGACGCGACTCTCCACTGGGGATGACGAAATCGGGCTCCTGATCGAGCCACTTGCGGGCAAAAGTCGGATGAGCCGTCTCGATTTCCGACCATTTGAGGCCTTGAAAGATGCCGGCGTTGATCTCTTTGAGGTCATCCACGACTGTCACCGCGAGGCCAATGGTCTGGCCGATGATGTCTGCAGTTTCGGCAGCCCGGACCAGCGGACTGGCGTAGATGGCCTCGATCGGCAGGCCCACGAGGGCGGCACCAACGGCCTGGCTTTGCCGGCGACCAAGGGGCGAGAGCGGGATATTCGCCTGTCCCTGGATACGCCCCTCGGAGTTGTAGGTGCTTTCTCCGTGGCGGATACAATAGAGGAGCATGCCGGGATTAAAGCCGAAGTGACGGCCCGCGACGAGCGGTGGCCGGGGCAATCGGTGCACAATCAGCGGGTTGGCTAGCCGAAAGAACCAAAGTCCTCGGGCTGGAGTGCGGCACCGGCGGCCGGTAAGACTGACCGCCGTTTGGGCGATTTGTCCCCCACCCAACCGTGGGAGACAACTAACAGCAGGGACTGGGTACGCGACTGATGCAGATGTCCTCGACGGATCTGTTCGAGATCCTCGTCCGCGAGCACGCGGATATGCTGACGGTCTATCTGCGCTGCGTCGTTCGTGACCCGAGCTTAGTCGACGACTTGTTTCAGGAGACAATGCTGACCGCCTGGCGCACGCTGGACCGCTTCGACCGCAGCCGGCCGTTTGGCCCCTGGCTGCGGGGGATCGCGGCCAAGCTGGTCTTGGCTCACCGTCGCAAGTCGGCCCGGGCGATGGTCCTGTGTGAAGAGAGCTTCCTGGAGCACTTGGAGCATCGGCACGCGGAGCTGCAGCGGCTACCGGGCGATACCCTCGACGACAAGCTCGACGAATTGCGCCGCTGCCTGGAGCAACTGCCGGCGACGTACCGGCAAGCCGTGGAACTGCGATACAACGAAGGATTGCAAGGAACGAGCCTCGCGGCCAAGTTGGAGATTTCGACCGAAGCTCTCAAGAAACGCTTACAGCGCGGACGTGCCCACCTAATGCATTGCCTCCAGCGCAAGCTCGCGGCTGCTGGTCGACCGTCCTGATTGAAACCGAAGAGTCAACGCCATGTATGATTCAGATTGTCACCGCAGCGACGACGACGAATGCGTCGATTGCGATTGCTCGGCCGCGAGTGATGGTAATCGGATTGAGGATGACGCCAGCTCGTCCAATGGACGTGTGCAGGCATGGATCGATCGCTGGCTCGATGCCTCGGATCCTAGCGATGACAGTCGCCCGACCAACGTTGCCAGCAACGAAACGCCAGCCGACGCCAACGATGCCGCGGATGGCCAGCGCATCGCCGATCTGGCCTTCCTGCACGCCTTGTTGGAAACCGTTCACCAACCGCAGGCTGACGTTGTCGCCCAGCGCGTGCGTCGTGTCATGAGCGCGATTCGAGCGAGGGAGTTGGGACCAGCGGCAGTTACAACTGTTGACGCCGCCGACGCGATGTTGGATCTGCAACCCGCGCGGCGCTCGGCTGCCGCGGTCGTCCCATCGTGGGTCTGGCCTCTGTTCTCCACCGCCGCCGTGCTGCTCGTAGCGGCCGGGATCTACTGGAATTCAGGCTCGCAAGCCAACGCGCGCGCAGCCATTCTGCGGGCATCGGCCGACGCGGCGCGACTCGCTGATCGCGAATATCGCGCGATCGCCGATTTTCAGAACCCGTCGGGCAAGATCACGCGCACTGAGTCCAGGCTGTGGGTCCGCGGTGGTGAAAAATGCGTGCTTGAGCATCCCTGGATGGGGGGCCACGTCACGATCGGCAACAACGGCAGCCGCGCTTGGTTCGTTCCGCTGTTGGGTCTGCCAAGCCTGGCCGACGACCCACAGCAGTCGGTCTGGTGGGCCCGCAAGGCAGGTTGTGCCCTGCCCGATCTCACGGTCCGCGGATTAATCGAAAACCTGGTCGACGATTTCGACTTGGAACTTTTGCCCCCCGAAGCGTTGCCCGAATACCCAGGCATGCTGTGCCAACACATTCGCGGCGTGCGGCGTGATCCGCATGCCAACCGCTGCCAGGTCATCGAATTGTGGGCTCACCCGCAAACCGGCGTGGCGCAACACATCGTGCTCTACTGGAACCGGCCTGCAGGGCTGGCGGGTCCCGAGCGCATTCAGGTCGACTTGATTGCCGAGCGTCCCCAGCCGGACGTGTGGTACGAGCCGGAAAGCCATCCGCCGGTTTACCCGCTTCCGCTTGGCTTGCCTGTCCTGCCTAATTTGTAGCCATCAAGTTCGCCTAATCGGCAACGTCAGCCGATTCTGCTCAATCGACATGAGCCGCCGGCCGATACTCCTCTCGCCCAGCGGTCGACATTCGCGCGGCCGCGCGCATCAGGCTCGGGAGTCTGGCCATGAAGCGGCTGTTCGCGCTCGTTGCGGTGCTCTTTCTCTTGTTCAGTGGCGCTGTCTACTTTCTCGACGAGCTGTTTGGCAGCTCGGCGACGGATCCGACCACCACGGTGCGGCCACTATGGTTTGCGTCCGGCCTGGTTCGGGCCGACGAGCCCGAAGGGGAGCGATTGAACGACGAGGATGCGAATTCCGCGGAACAGGCCACAAACAAGATCGCTCCGCACAGCTACTGGTCTGCCGAGCCAGAAGTCACGAATACTCCAGTCGACGCGCAGTCATTCTTGGCGGATGACGCCGGTGTGGCAACCGCGACCGATCACCCGCTGCGCGACACACCGCGCGTGAACGCCCGCGATTCTCGATTCCGTTCGCGGCGACGGGGCATCCTAGTTTCAGATCCGCAGGCCGTTGCTCCCGTTAACGAGACGTCCCCCGAGACAGAGTGCCAAGGCGTCGCTTGCCCTGACTTCCGGGGCGAACAACCCTTGGGCGACTGTTCGGAAAACTGCAGAGCTGACGAATGTGCCGAAGCACACGCGGTGACGCGGCACGCTGACTCGCAATCCGGCGTGGGCCCGGCCATCGGTGGTGTTCCGACGGCACCGTGGTGCGAGGCAGGCTGCGACGGACAGACTCTCGAATCGCCAGCCTCCCCAGCCATTGAGGCGCCGGTCGAGCCAGGTCGCTCGCCTGGTTCGTCATACCGCGCTGACATGGGCGAGCGCCTTACATCGCGCACCAAGGCTGCTCGCGCGGCTTCGATGGTGGACGCTCAACCGCCCTCAGCACTCAACGACGAACATCAGTCACCGGTCGCGGCGCGCGGCAACGTGGGTGAGGCGGTGGTCCTTCAGTGGATCACGCCCACAGAAGTCAGCGTCGGCCAGCCGACGGCCTGTCGCTTGATTGTGCACAACACGGCGGCGGCCGCCGTCGATTCCGTCGAAGTACATGCCGATTTGCCGGAGCACCTGCGGATCGAGCGCTCGTCGCTCGAAGTGCGCGACGACCAGGGACGCGTTGCCTGGGCACTGGGACAGTTGTCGCCCGGGCAAACCAAGGCCATCGATCTCGCTGTCACCGCCACCGACGAAGGGGACTTTAACCCCGTGGCTTCGGTGACCTTTCGTCATAGTTGCGCGACGCGCATTCAGGCTTTGCGACCGCAGTTGCAACTGACGATCGAAGGGCCGGCCCAAGTCCGCACGGGGGAACCAGCCAGTTTTGCGATTGTGGTCTCGAACGTGGGCACGGGCCGCGCCGCCGGGGTCCAAGTTAGCGCGGAATTCGAGGGCGCCCTTAGCTCGCCAGCGGGGCCCCCAAAGTCGTACTCGATTGGTAGCCTGGCCGCCGGCGAAACTCGGCGAATCGCTGTCACTGCTATGGCGAGTGAAGCCGGCGCCTGCCGCGTGCTGGCGTGCGCGGCGGGGCAGGGTCAACTGAAAGACGAAGCTGAGATGACCGTGGCGGTCGTCAGTCCTTGCGTCGAGGTCGGCGTAGCCGGCCCGCGGTTGCGCTACGTCGACCACGCGGCGGAGTACACGCTGCGCGTGCACAACACAAGTCAGGCTGCCGCCAGCAACGTGCAGGTTGTCGCTCAATTGCCAGGCGGCATGCGGTTCGAAGCGGCCGACGGCGGCGCCACCTGTGACGTTGAGCGCGGCCAGGTGACCTGGTTCGTCGGACAACTGGAACCCGACCAGGCCTGCCAGTTCAACCTACGGCTGACGGCCGTGGCGGCCGGCGAACAGCGTTTGGCCGTCGAAACCTCGCTGGAGAACGGCCAAGGACAACTGGCCGAGTTTGTCACACGAGTCGAAGGAATCGCCGACGTTGCGATTGAAGTCGTCGATAGCCAGGACCCGGTTGAATTGGGGGGCGAAACGGTCTACGAGGTACGCGTCTGCAATCGCGGTTCGCAGCCCGCTCATCAAGTGCAGATCGCGGCACGTCTGAGCGCCGGCTGCCAAGCGATTGATAGCGACGGACCCACCGCGGGGAAAATCGAGCAGGCACAAGTCGTGTTCGCGCCAATTGCCGTGCTCGAGGCCGGCGCCGTCGAGTCGTATCACGTGCGCGTCGGCTGCGGACAAGTGGGGCAGTTTGGCTTCCGGGCATTTGTGCGCTGCCAAGAGCAACCGCGGCCGGCCGTCGAGGAAGAACTGACGCGCGTCTACGAGGAGTAGTCCAGTTCGGTCTGGCGCAGTTCGCTGGTGTCAAACCAGTGCTTGGCAAGCTTAGTCGTGCTTGTAAACCGTGGCCGGATCGAACACGCGCTGGGCGATGATCTTTAATCCGTCGGCAGTGACTTGTCGGAAGAAGCAACTGCGGTAGCCCTCGTGGCAGGCCGCTCCGCCGACCTGGCGAACGCGCAGCAGAATGGTGTCTCCATCACAATCGACAAAGACACCGCAGACCTGTTGGACGTGGCCGCTGTCCTCTCCTTTTCGCCAAAGTCGGCCGCGGCTGCGGCTATAGTACACGGCCCGACCCGTGGCCAGGGTCTCGGCGAAACTCTCCGCGTTCATGTAGGCCAGCATCAGCACGTCGCCAGTATCGGCGTCCTGCGCGATGGCCGGCAGTAGTCCATCGTTCGAGGCGAAATCCGGTGCGTTGTTCATTATCTCGTCGCCGATCATTGCGCGGCCGCGGACCAGACGCCGTGAGCCGAAGCTGGCCAGCCTGGCCCGCGAAGGTCGTACACGCAGTACAGACAACATAGTAGGCGGCTAGGTTCGTCGCCAGCGGGCGGTTACGACCGGCGCGATCGCGCCTCCCGGAAAAAGCCAAGCCGCCGACAAGCGCGCGGCTCTCGACAGCTTCGGCACAGAGCGTTCCCCGGCGCGCGTGCTGGAGCTTGGGCCAGCGATAGCCGATCGACTACAAGCGAGATTCCCGTCACTTCGTCCCGTCCCCTTCTGTAACGCGTCGTGCCACGAGACACGCCGTTCACAGTCCACGCTATCTGCCGAGGACCATTGCATTGCCCCCACTGTATTCCAGCATCTTACCGTCGTGCAGCTTGCTCTTGGGCATTTGCAACGGGCAAACCTGGCTCGATCGCGCGATCAACGAGGCGGTGGAAGTACTGGCCGAGCACACCGGAAAATTCGATATCGGCGTGATCGACCACGGCTCGACCGATGACACGGCCGATGTAGCGGCCACGCTGGCATCGATCTACCCGCAGGTCTACTATTGCGGGCCGGCGCAGAACGAGGCTGGCGACGCGATGTTGCGGGCGGCCCGCGCCGCGACCGGAAGCATCCTGGTGTTGCGGCCGGTCGGTTCGAGTGCGCCGCTGCGCGAGCTTGATCGCCTGTGGAGCCAACTAGATTCGCACGATCTTGTCGTCGGACGCATCGCACAGCCACGTGGCGGAATGACACGTTGGACGCGGCGTCTCGCGCGTTCGCTCCAAGCCGCGCCGTCTGGCGTGTCTTGCCCACTCGAAGTCTGCCTGCTCCCGCGCGACGTGCTGCGGCAACTTCGACTCGACAGCCTGTCGCGCGAACAACTGCTCTCGGCGGCTGCCGACCGCGATCTAACTTACGCCGAAGTGGACCTCTCGCCAAACCGACGCGATTACCAGGCGGCAGCCCAGCACGGCCGTCCGCCGCGGACACCCCAACGCAGGGTCCATCCCGCGTCGAGTCGCGCGGGCATTGGTCGACCCAACTTCCTCGGTCAACTCAAGCGGCTGGCCGTTGGCGAATAGGCCTGTGGGCCCTTTCGTCTCAGGCTTGCGCGTCGTTCGCGCCACCTAGGTTGCATTTATTTTTCTTCACTCGGACTCGTGGACTCCTGCGCATGTCCGAGCGGCACGAGCGCCAACCCTTCGCGTATGCTAGCGCGGTGATGCAAAGCGCCCAAATGATTTCGCCGCGAACGATTGCAAGCCTGGCGACTCATCATTTCAGCGCGCATTGACCAAGATGTGGGACGCGCAACATTTCCAAAGTGTCTGACAATCCTGCGACGAGCAGCGTCGTTTGCCTGCGCGGCACTTTGACGTCACAAGGCTTGCGCTCTTGCCAACCGGGATTGCAACGTCGTCTACAGCGAGCGGCAATCGCGGTCTCGGCATGACGCAACGAGCCTGTGAACTTTTGTTGCCAAGTGGTGCTTGTCAGGTGTCAATGCGTGTATTACGATCAACGGGCGTTGGCGCGAAAGCGCTAGTGCTTCTCGTCAGAACATAGACGCGCGGAACAGGGCCGGAACAGAGCGTTGGGCCTGTCGGCGACAATTCTCCCGTCGCCTTTCGACGCTCATGCCCCTTGCAACGCGCGTCGGGCTAATCTCGTTACTGTCATTCGCAGGGCTGCGTTAAAGCGGTACGACGGTCGGGCTTCGTAGTGATGCTCACCGCCGGGGGCCAGTTTGCGCGTTCGCTGGGTCAGTACCCGCGGTATGGGCCTGTGGATGAAAGGCACGTGATCTATGAGCACCGCAACTTTTGATGGACAGCCGCTCCAGAACCTGCCGACTGTCAACGGGCACGCGCCCGAACCACCGGCGCGCGCTCCGCTACACCGCCTGCACGCCGTGCGGCAACAGCAAGGGGTTTCGCTGCGACGCGTTGCTCGCGCGCTCAAAGTCGAGCCGAGCGAAGTGCGTCGCCAGGAGAACGATCAAACCGATCTGCCGCTGAGCGTGTTATACGCCTGGCAGAAAGTGCTCGACGTACCCTTGGCCGAGTTGTTGGTCGAGTCGGACGACCCACTCTCCGCGCCAATTCTCGAACGCGCGCGGTTGCTGAAAATCATGAAGACCACCGCCGCCATCCGCGAAAAGGCCGACTCGCCAGCGCTACGCCGGCTGGTGCAAATGCTCATCAATCAACTCGTCGAGATCATGCCCGAGCTCGAAGATGTCACGCCTTGGCACGTGGTCGGGCAGCGGCGGCGCCTGGAAGAATATGGCGCGGTCGTCGAGCGGCGTCTGTCGGGGGGAGTATGGCGAGACCTGTAGCGGTCGCCTGCGCAGGCGACCGCGCGGATCGCGCAGCCGCTGGGGGTCGGGAGTTGGCGCTCGTCGGCGAGCGGTCGGCTCCCGGCCCCAGGTTGCCCCCTAATACTTGGCGCCGCGCTATAGCAAGCCACGCCGTTTTCTGCGTCACTCGCGCAGCTCGGCTGCCAGCTCATGCCGGCAAGCGGCTACGATGCGATCGCGAACTTCGTCGGCCTGCGCGCCCGTGAGCGTCCCGTGGGCTTCGCGCAATTCGATCGACAGCAGCAAACTCTTGCGGCCGGCACCCAGGCGCTGGGGATCGCGATACGTGTCGCGATACTCGAGCCGCTCGAGCAGCGCACCGGCGGCAGCACGCACGACGCGCTCGACGTCGGCCCACCGCACCTGGTCGGCAACCACCAGATTCAAGTCGCGCTCGATCGACGGAAACTGGGAGATGCTCTCGGCCTTGGGCACCAACACGGCGGCGGCCAGCAACCGATCGACCGCCAGTTCCGCGACGCTGGCGCGCTCGCGCAACTCAAATTGCTTGCGACCGGTCGCACTGAGCTCACCTAAGAATCCCAAACGCTCGCCTGCCAGCAGCAATTCGACCCCGCGCCCCGGCTCGAACATTTCGTGCTGGATGGCCAAAACGGTTAGCTCGCCTTTCGCGTGCAGGGTCGCGAGCAACGTTTCAACGACACCCTTGATGTCGAAAAAATCGCCGCCGCTGGCCAGCGCGATCATCCGCGGCTCGGCTGGCAAGCGATCGGGCTGTTGCCAGTAAACCTTGGCGATTTCGAACAGCCGCACGTCGCGGTTGGCCAGCGATTCATTCGTGCGCAGAGCACCCAACAAACTGGGAATCAAACTGCGCCGTAGTTGATCGGCGCGACGCAATACAGGCGTCTGGCTCCGAAGCGCTGGCACAAATGTCCAAGGACTGAAGGCCGCGGACCAGCTCTCGTCAACCACCGAGAGCGTGTAAGCTTCGTCGAAGCCGCAGCCTACCAGCGCTTGCCGCGCGGCAGTGAGCAAGCGGTCGAGCGGAGTACGCGCCGACGCCGCCATCGGCACCTGCACGTCTTCGGGGATCGCCTCGTAGCCATGCACGCGCGCGACTTCCTCGACGAGATCGATTTCGCGCGACAAGTCGGCCCGCCACGAAGGAGGTGTTACCGTGAGCGATCGCTCATCGGCGCCCGCGACACGGCAGCCCAACGCTTCGAGAATTGTTCGCACGCGATCGTGCGGGATGTCGATCCCCAAGACGCGTGGTATCTGGGCCAGGCGCAGCACGATCGGTTTTCGCTCCCTGGGGGGTGTGCCGACGTCAAGCACCCCCTGGGCCAACTGTCCGCCGGCCGTTGCCAGGATCAACTCACAGCAGCGACGACTGGCCCAATCGACTCCCTCCGGATCGAGTCCGCGCTCGAAGCGATACGACGAATCGCTATGCAGATTCAGCAACCGGGCGGTATTGCGAATTGACACGGGATCGAAGGCCGCGGCCTCGATCAGCACGTCGGTTGTGCGCGTGGTAACTTCGGTGGCGGCGCCCCCCATTACGCCGCCGATGCCGACCGGCCGTTGGGCATCGGCAATAATGCACATGCCGGCGCCAAGTTCGTAGGCCCGATGGTCGATCGCCTCGAGTCGTTCACCGGCTCGCGGCTGGCGCACCACGATCTCGTGTCCGGCGAGCGTGGCCAGATCAAAGGCATGCAGCGGCTGACCGCATTCGAACAGCACGTAATTCGTCACGTCGACGACATTGTTGATCGACGGCACGCCGATCGCGGCCAGGCGGTCGCGCAGCCACGCTGGGCTCGGCCCCACTTTCACGCCGCGGATCACGCGCGCCGTGTAGCGCGGGCAGAGTTCCGGGCAGTCGACCCGCACCTTTGCTAGCTCGGTTACCCGCGGCCCCTGCGCCGCCGGTTGCGCGGCCGGCACCACGAGCGGAACCCCATACAACACGGCGATCTCGCGGGCGATCCCCAGGTGGCCCAGGCAATCGGCCCGATTGCTGGTGACTTCGAGGTCGATCGCCTGATCGGCACCGACCGTTTTTGTTTCCTCGTGATTCAGCCCGGCCATCATCAAGCGGCGCGCGACGTCGTCGGCCGAGACATTCGGTCGGACGTACTCTTGCAGCCAGTTCCAGGAAACGTTCATGACCGTTGACTCAATCGAGTGTACTAAGTGCCGCACTGCTCAGTTCGCAGCACGCCAGCGTGTCCATCAAAACTGCCGCAGGAAGCGGACGTCGTTGCGATAGAAGTCTCGAATATCGGCGACCCCATGCCGGCGAGCGCAGACGCGCTCCACGCCCAGTCCGAAGGCAAAGCCCGTGTACTCGTCGGGGTCGTAGCCCACGGCGGCCAGCACATGCGGATCGACCATGCCGGCCCCGCCCATCTCAATCCAACCCTGGTGCCAAGTCATGTCGACTTCGACGCTTGGCTCGGTGAACGGAAAGAAAGAGGGGCGAAAGCGGATGTGCACGTCGCCGCCGAAATAACTCTGCGCGAATAGTCGCAACACGCTTTTGAGATCGGCCATCGTCACCCGGCGATCGACCAGCAAGCCTTCGATTTGATGGAACATCGGGTAGTGCGTGGCGTCGGCCGTGTCAGGGCGGTAAACGCGTCCCAGCGAAATCACGCGCACCGGTGGCCGCGTCTGCTCCATCACTCGAATCTGCACGGTGCTCGTCTGACTGCGCAACAAATAGGGGCCGCCGACGACCTTGCCAGCCGTGCTCAGGTAGAAGTTCTCGAGTGGATCGCGGGCCGGATGCGCCGCCGGGATGTTCAGCGCCTCGAAGTTGTGGAATTCGTCTTCCACTTCGGGCCCGTCGGCGACGGAGAAGCCAAGCCGCCCCATGATCTCCTGCAGTTCCTGGATCGTTTGTGTCAGCGGATGCAGCCGACCCAGGGGGCGCGTATTGCCAGGCAGCGAGGGATCGAACGTGGTATCGACAGCGGCCGCGCGCTGGCTTTCCACGCGCTGCCGGGCGCCTTCGAGTGCGGCGTCCAAGGCCTGCTTCAACTCGTTGAAGCGTTTGCCAGCGGCTGGCTTGTCAGATGGAGGAACGGCCCCGAGTTGCTTTTGCAGGGCCTTGAGTCGGCCGCTCTTAGCACCCAAGAATTCGACGCGCGCCGCTTCGAGCGCGGCGGCATCTTGCGCCTCGTCCAGGGCGCGCTGCCCAGCCGACTGCAACTCGTCGAGCTCAGCAAGAAAAGCCGCCAGCGACACCGTGCGCTCCGTGATCCGGGAGCCGCGCTAATTGCTAGCCGCCAGCGACTTTTGAGCCTCGGCGACGACTGCATCGAAGGCGGTCGGATCGTTGACGGCCATGTCGGCCAGGATCTTGCGATCGAGTTCGATCTGCGCAAGCTTTAACCCGGCCATGAGCTGGCTGTACCTCAATCCGCGCTGCCGGCAAGCGGCATTGATGCGGATGATCCAAAGCGCCCGCAAGTTGCGGCGACGCGTGCGCCGATCGCGAAACGCGAACTTGCCTGCCCGCACCAGCGTTTCCTTGGCGGTGCGCAAGAGGCGCTTGCGGCCCCCGCGAAAGC
The DNA here is from genome assembly GCA_019745975.1 of Pirellulales bacterium. Taxonomy (GTDB): domain Bacteria; phylum Planctomycetota; class Planctomycetia; order Pirellulales; family JAEUIK01; genus JAIESQ01. The sequence goes on along the minus strand of JAIESQ010000138.1, from coordinate 7,309 downwards.
CCTTGACCTTGCCGAACAGTCGGCGCTTGGCCTTACGACGAGCGGCGCCTTTGGTGGTACGCATGACCGCGGTCCTTATGGCGAAAGCAAGGCCCGCCAGGCAGTTCGAGCCCATTCGGGGCCGTCGCGCCGGCGCGTTGTGTTGTTGCCGCCCGTTTCGCTGACGTGGTGCTTGGCGAGAGTTGGATTCCGCTGGGTGAACTCGAACTCAATAACTGCCGCCGACCAACGCTCGCTTGATGCGCTTGGCCTCGACGTCACAAAGCGTCGTGGTGCCGCGCAGGTGTCGTTTTTGCTTATGGGTCTTGCGCGTCGCGCGGTGGCTTGTGCCGGCGTGGCGATGCTTAACCTTGCCAGTGCCGGTGACCCGAAAGCGCTTCTTCGAAGCCTTATGCGTCTTTTGCTTGGGCATGTTCGTCAACCGCCGGCCGGCGGAACCGCTGACAGCTAGGCCATTTGCGCCCCGTTGACCACACACCAGGGGGGACGGGGTGAATCGCTCATTATAGGACCGCCAACCCCGGCGCAAAGGGGGAATATCGCCGTGGTTTACGCGTTCCGCGGTCCGTCATCCCGGTGCCGATAGCGGCGCGTGGCGCACAGGGCCGCTCACCGCCTCAACTGCGGGAGTTGAACCACTTCGACCGCGCCCGACGTCGACTCAAGCCGGCTCCCTGGCAAAGCGTTCTCGCGTCGCACGTAGCCCAATCCGATCGTCCCCAGACGCGCCGAACGAGACGACGACGTCACCTCGCCAACCTGCTTAGCGTCCACGGTTAACGCGGCGCCCGGCGCAAACTGCGAATCCGACGACTTCCCTGAATCGACACACCGCAATCCACACAACAGCCGGTTCACGTGCCCCAGGGCATCGATCCGGGCGACCGTCTCCTGCCCCAGGTAGCAGCCCTTCACAAAGCTGATTGTCCGCGCGCCGCGGGCAACCTCCTGCGGCAGATGGCGCGGGGTGATGTCGACTCCGAATAACGGACTTCCGGCAGCAATCCGCGCCGCTTCGACGGCTTCGTCACCGCACGGCGTCGCGCCGGCCGCACTGATCGCGGAGAGGAGCGCTGGCCGGTCTTCGCTTCGGCCGACGATCGAAAAGCTAGCGGGCCCGGCATAATCGTGGCGGCGCACCTGCACCTCGATGCCATCGAGGGTCGCCGCGGCAATCGACAGCGGCCGTGGCAACGTCGCCACGTCGAGGCCCGTTAGTCGCCCAATCCGCTCGGCGCTGCGCGCCCCGGCGACTAGCAGTTGGCACCACTCTCCGGTGCGGTCGACAAGCTGCACGTCCTCGCGAATCAAATAGCGATCGAGATGCGGCAGCAAACTGCTCGCCCCCGGCACGCTGTCGATCACTAGCGAATCGGCTTGGCAATAGATGAAAGCATGCGCCTGAATATGCCCGCGGGCGTCGCAAAAGAACGCCTCGCAGCCTGAGCCCACCGGCAATTTGCGAATCTCGTTTGTCGACAGATTGTGCAGGAAAGTCGCCCGGTCGCGTCCGGTGACTTCGATCTGGGCGCGCGACGAAAGATCGGCCACGCCGACGCCGTCGAGCAGGGCGTCGATCTGGAGATCCAGGTCAACCGCGGTGGTCGGATCATTCATGTGCTTCAGGCGTCTTCATCGGCCGTGGCGATTGCGCGCTGGGCGCTTTCGAGCACGATGCAACTGGTGTGACGCTGGGCGAGTCGGGCGATGTCGGCGGCATCTTCGACGGGTGCCAAACCCAACTCTTCGACCGTTTCGTCGTCCAGTCGGCTGAGCAGATAGACTTTCGCGCGTTCGAGTGCCGCGGCCAACTGCAGCGCCGGGATCAGATCGGCGGGACGATCCTGCCGCAACTGGCGCACGGTGCGGCGAGGATTCTCGGCGCCGGCGATTTTCTGCACGGCCGGGCCGGGCTCATCGGTCAGATCGCAACACAGGGCAATTGCCCCATGATCCGCGACCACGCTGGCCGCCGCGGCCAAGGCGCGGCCGACATTCTCCCACGTCTGTTGCTGCGGCGGGCCTTCAACGGCCGCCACGACCAGGCTAGCGCGCCGCCGAACCGAATGGCTCCACGCCGCGTCGCAAGCGACCTGCCCCTGTTGGGCAACCGACTTCAGATTGCCAGCCAACACGGCCACGACTTCGTCGCCAGCACCGGGGACCACTTGCACGCTGAACAACACGCCTAGCAGCCAGGCGACCTCTTCGGCTTCTTGGCGCGCCGTTTCGACCAGCGCCGCGCCGGCACGGGCCAGCCGCGGATCGCGATAGCGTGCGAGTGTCTTGGCATCGGAGAACGTGGGGAACAATCCCCCAGCGGCACCGTGGTATCCCGGAGCCGTGCCGCAGCGCAAGCAGCCAATCGGCACGACGAGGTCGGCATCGCACAGGACACGATTGAGATAGATCGGCTGACCGGCGGCTGTCGCCGCCAGATAGGCAACATCCTGGCGCGAAGTTGGGTTGTGCACCGCGATTCGCAGGCCCGCACCGACGGTCACCGGCAGGTCGCGGCGGAGGAAATCGGTGTCCCGTCCTGTCGCGGCGGTATCCAGCAGAAGCGTGATATCAGCCGGTCGAACTCCCGTTGTCAGCAGGGCCTCGATGATCGGCCCGACGATCGCCGCTCCCTGCGGCACTTCAGGACCAATCGCCAGCACAACGCGATCGCCCGGCGTGGCGGCACTGGTCAGCGGCGGAAAATCGAGCGGCCTGGCAATCGCTTCGCGCACTAGCTCGCGCGTGCCAAGAGCGCCGCTGCCGCGCGGAGCCAGGCAATCGGCCACCAGCGCGCGGTCGTCGACCTCGAGCCGCAGCGTTGAATCGGAGCCGTAGCGCAAAACAGTGTCCATGGCGAACTTCTGACGACAGGTCAACTCAAATGCGGGCGGTTTCCCAGCGCACAAAGCTAAGCGCCCCAAGACGTTGAATCTTATCGACGCATGCGCCAGCCGGTCAAGGATACCGAGCTTTACGCATCGGGCAGGCTTTTTCATAATGCCGCCCCCACATTGCACTTTTGCCGACTATCGCCGGCTGCAATGCGCGCGGCCGGCGACTTTGACCGCACAGAGAATTCGAAGGAAGCACGACCATGACGGATCGCGTCGCTACCCACTTGCCGCTCAACGCAAATACGTCCAACCGCGCGCAACGAGTGGGCCGTCGATCGACGTGGCACGGCGCCGTCGCGGCACTGGCGCTGCTCGCGGCCATTGCCGGCTGTGCTCCTGGCGGCGGATCGTCGGCGCGTCCGGCAGCCGAACAAGTGTTGCGCGACATGTGTGCCACGTATCGAGCTGCCAAGACCTATGCCGACTCGGGCGAGCTGCGGCTCAAGTTCACCGGAAGCGACGGGCAGCCGGTCACCGAGCAGGTGCCGTTTGCCGTCTCGTTTGCCCGACCGAATCGCGTGCGCATTCAGGGCTACCGCGCCATGGTCGCCAGCGATGGTCGTAAGGTCCGTGCTACCATTGGCGACCTCGCGGGCCAGGTGCTCGAGTTCGACACTCCGGCCACCCTAACGCAGGAGGCGCTCTACGCCGATGAGTCGCTTGGGCAGGCCCTCACCGCGCAGATCGCCGGCAGTCTGCCGCAGTTGACGTTGCTTTTGACTGAAGACTTCTTGAAGCAGATCCTCGAAGGGACGTTCGCGCCGAAACTGCTTACGCCGGAGAAGTTCGAGGAGGAAACCTGCGATCGCGTCGAGATCGACCGCGCCGGCGGCAAGCTGATCTTCTGGGTTAGCCAGAAGAGCCACTTGCTGTTGCGTGTCGACTTTCCGGCAGGCGATCTGGCCAAGTATCTCGAACAACAAACCGGCACCGCGGTCAAAGACGCCACGCTGACCGCTGAGTTGCACGCCGCGCAGGTGAATCGTCCGATCGAGGACGTGGCCTTCGCCTTTGAAGTGCCGAGCGACGCCAAGATCGTCGCGCAATTCGATACGCGTGCCCTGGTGCCCGGACCACCCGAGCCATCGAAGCTGCTGGGCAGCAAGATCGACGCCTTCGAGTTCAAAGGGCTCGACGGCACGCCGCTCACCCGCGACTCGCTGGCCGGCAAGATCGTGATCGTCGACTTCTGGGCGACCTGGTGCGAGCCCTGCCTGGCTAGCCTGCCGAACCTGGACGCGGCTAAACAGAAATTCGCCGGCAACGACAAGGTACTGTTTCTGGCCGTGAGCATCGATCGACCCGATATCGACGACGCCAAGCTCCGCGAAGCCTTCGACAAGATCAAGGTCGGTGTGACGATCGCCCGCGACCACAATCAGGCAGCGTTCCAGGTGTTTGGCATCGAAGGCATTCCCAATCTCTTCGTGCTCGGGCCCGACGGTACGGTCGAAGACAACGAAGTCGGCTTCAATCCGCAACTGGCGACCGAGCTGCCGACGCGCATCGAAACGCTGCTGGCCGGCGAAAGCCTGCACGCCCTGGCGCGCGAGCGCTACGAGGAACGCAAGCGCGAACACGAAGCGTGGCTCAAGGAACCGTTGACTACCGCCACGGCCGCCAGCGACGCACCGGCCAAAGCCGAGATCGCGCCGGCCACGGAACCGACCACGCTCAAGCTCGCGAAGCTCTGGACCGCGCAAGGCATCAATCAACCAGGCAACATCCTGGTGATCGACGAGGGCCCAGCGGCCGGCTCGATCTTCGTCAACGACGGTTGGAACAAGGTCGTCGAGCTCCAGGGTGATGGCACAGTCGCCGCCACGCACGATCTGAACGTCGGTCAGGCGGCCGTGGTGAGCTCGCTGCGCACGGCCGCCGGTGCCGACGGACGGCGCTGGTTCGTCGGTTGTGCCAGCGCCCAGCGCCAGTGGCACTTGTTCGACGACGCCTGGAAAACCGTGCTCAGCTTGCCCAAGGACGAAGCCGAAGTGGCCGACGTGCTGTTGGCCGATCTTGATGGCGACGAACAATTGGAAGTCGTCTCCGGTTACTGGGGCAATCGCGGTATCGAAGTGGTCTCGCTGGCAGGTGAGGACCGCTGGAAGCATGCTTCGCTCGAAAACGTCTTTCGTCTGGCAACGACCGGCCGCGATGCCGAGGGCAAGCGGCGCGTGCTGGCGGCTCATGGCCGCGGCACGCTGGTGAACCTCGACGCCACGGGTCAAGCTGGCGCTGAGATCACCGTGGGCAAACGGTTCATTCGTTCGATCGCCAGCGCCGATCTCGACGGCGACGGTCAGGTGGAATGGTGTGGTTTGGCGCCGGTCGACCAGGTCCGCGACACGCTGGTTGGTTTCGCGCTCGACGGCAAGGAATTGTGGACCTATGAGCTTCCGCCAGGCTTGCATCAGCATCCGATCGAAGCGGTTACCGGCGGGCGCGTCGGCAGCACCGGCCGGTGGATTGTCGCCAGCGCCGACGGGGCCATTCACGTGCTGGCCGCCGACGGCGCCTTGGTCGATCGCTGGACGCTGGGCGCGGCCCCGTGCGGCATCGCCACGGCGACGATCAACGGTCAAGCGGTGCTCTTGATCTCGACCACCGAAGGACTGACGGCCTGGAGCGTGACGGAGTAGGGGTTAGTGTTCAGTGTTCAGTTTTCGGTGTTCAGTGGAGAGGAAAGAGCGATCGCGCGAGCGCACGACCCACGATCACGTCGCGGGCCGCGATCGGGGGGTATCGAGGATCCCCCAGAATAAGTTTGTCCGGGAATTTGCGTCCGGGTGCGTCCGGGTGTGTTGCCATTGCACCCGAACTCGAATGGACAGCACAGCTTGGGGCGGGTGTAACACCGCGCGATTTGCGTCCGGGTGATCGTCCGGTTTGCGTCCGGGTGTGTTGCCATTGCACCCGAACTCGAATGGACAGCACAGCTTGGGGCGGGTGTAACACCGCGCATTTTGCGTCCGGGTGTTTTGATATTGGACCCGAACTCGAATAGAGAACACAACTTTGGGCGAATGTAACACCGCGCAGTTTGCGTCCGGGTATTTTGCTATTGGACCCGAACTCAAATTGTGGGCACAACTTGGGGCGAATGTAACATCGCGCAGTTTGCGTCCGGGTACTCGTGGGCGATTGTTAGCCGCGGAGCTTGCTCCGCGCGCTAGCACGCTCGACGCGACATCAAAACTCGCGCAGTGGTAGCGCGACGTCTTACGAGCTAGCGCGCGGGATAAATCCCGCAGCTAACCAATTGGTCTCGCGATGGCTCTCGCCGCAGCACGCAGGCTGGCGCGCCAGGTGGCTCCTGTCGTAGCGCCCTGCCCAGCGCCGCGCGGGGGACGGGAGTCGTTTCCGGCCTGCGCTGGCGCATTGCCGGGCCTACCGGCTGACGAAGAATCACGGTGTCTTGGTCGGTGACTGCTCGAGCGATTCGAGCAGCGCGCCGGCTTCGGCCGCGGCTGGGGTGTTCGGGTAGTTTTCCACGATGGTCTGCAAACTCCACCTCGCCCCGTCCTTGTCCCAAGGGGTCTTCTCCAAAAATTCTTTCGCGCGCGATAACGCTTCTCGCGACGGGGGAAATCCTTCATTGCTCCCAAAAGTCCACCAGAAGCGACGGTAGCGGCCGACGACGATGCGACCGCGCGGCTCGTCGGCTCCCATGATCAAATAAACCCTACGACGGCTTGGATCGACGTCGCGACCCTCGGCGGCCGTCATTTCCACCAGGCGGACCGGCTCGTCGTATGGCATGCGCGCGAGAATGTTGTGCGCAGCGTCTTCGGCAGTCCACCCTTCAATCCGGTAGGCGAAGTCGTAGAAGCGAACTCCCGCCATCGCGGCAATCAAACCGATCGGAATCCACAAATGAACGGCGCGGTAGCTTTTGGAGGCGGCGCCTCGCAGGTAGCGCCAAACGGAAAGGGCGCCGATTCCTGCAGCGATGAACGCCGCAAATAACCACGCGTAGTGATAAAACCAGTGATCGTTGTCACCGATCCAGAAACCCCAGGCCAATAGCGGCAGCGTGGCGGACAGCCAGAGCCAAAGCGCCACGAGCTCGACACCGGCACGCACCAGGGCGGCTTTCCAACCGACTTGGGTTAGAGGTGTTCGTACACGCCGGGCGACGATGGCGTGAAGCATGAGGCCGATGCTCGCGCCTAGGCACGCGCCGAGGCACGCCATGCCGATCCACTCGGTAACATCAGTCGTCGCCAGGATGAGCATAAGGGAACCCGAGTGCAGCAGTTGGCAGATCACGACCGATTGTATCGCTGCGCGGTGAAGGAGTGACGGCGAACACGCGCGCGGGGCCAGCGTTGCAGCGCACTGGCGGAGCCTGATTCTATGAAAGAGGGCTCCTGGTGGTTTAAACACGGTGTAGCGTTAACTCACCTAAAACC
>JAIESQ010000163.1 GCA_019745975.1 Pirellulales bacterium | reverse complement strand
AAAAATCATCCAACTGACCGAAAGCCTCTTAGCTCTGGCTGCTTGATACAGCAACGGTTCTCAGAAAGTGCAGTATAATCTTGAAAACTACTTTGGCGAGAAGAACATTGAGCTGGACCGCCGTGGGCGGGAGCTTTTCTCCGGTGGACTGGGCTGCACTCACAGCGAAATTCGGGACCAGATCAACTTCACCGGATGGGACTACGGCGGAGCGTCTAATCGACGAACTCATCGACAGAGAGTGGCGGAGGTTGCCGACTCGATTGCGTGGGATATCTTTTCGACGAGGGATCGTTACTTCGCCCTTTTGGAGAGCGCAGGTTGTCTTTTATACGCGCCGTGCGCACGAGATGTAATCGATGAACTGTTGGGTCCGTTCATCAAACCCTGGCCGGGAGAAACAATTGGGCAAATCAGGCTTGCCTGGGCCACTAAGTTTTGGCATTTCTTGAAACCAGACGCATTTGCAATTGCCGATCGTCATGTCGGCGATTTTTTCCAAATCAGAGAATCTGACCACGACCGTCCGATCGATGAGTATTACGCAGTACTGAACCGCGTCCGTGAGTTCATGCTTTCACACGAAGATTGGTTGCCGCGGCTGCGAGAAGTGGATCAAGGGCAAGCGTCGTACGATACAAAGCTCTGGGACAAAGTCTTCTATATGGCGAGGTAGCGCACGGAGACAAACGCGATGATCTATCGAGGCCGGGTCAGCAAGGGAATCGTCGTGCTGGAGGATGCCGCTGGTCTTCCGGACGGCACCGAGGTTGTAGTTCGTCCCGCGCCGGCCAAGAAGGTCGAGAAGAACGGTCACGGCAAATCTGTCGGCCGTGCGAAGAATAAGGCCGTGTCGCCCGCCCTGTTGAAACTCGCCGGCACCGTGAAAGACCTGCCCGCAGATGCCTCGCGCACGATCGACGAGTTCTTGTACGGGCAGCCAGGCCGATGAGCCGCGTATTCGCGGACACGTCCTTCTTCGTAGCGTTTCTGAGCGAGCGCGACGAGCATCACGCTGTGGCGATTCACTTTATGGCCGACCCAAAGGCTCGGATATTGACGACCGGCTGGGTGTTGGCCGAGTTGGGTAATTTCTTGGCTCGCGGCATTCACCGCACGGTGTTCGTGGCCCTCACCGAGTAAGTTGCGGCAGACAAGAGATTCGTCGTTCTGCCGGCTGACTCCACATCATTCAGCCGCGCGCTGCGGCTTTACGGAGAGCGCGAGGATAAGCGTTGGTCGTTCACCGATTGCACTTCATTCCTGGCGATGAAGGGGCATCGCCTCGGCAGCGCTCTGACCGCCGATCACCACATCGAGCAAGCGGGCTTTACCGTTTTGCTGAAATGACCCCAAAACCCCGCCCCTGCGGCCTCGCGATACCAGGGCCCCCCCGAAATTGACGCCCATGTAGTCCGCCAAATACAATAAACCGCGGGCCGCCAACGCCAAGCATTGGCCAACCGCACACTATATGTCGTCGGAGGCCTCCCCGCCCACTAGCGCCCACCTTGCTCGCGGCACGGACGACCGCCCGCCCAAGTAAATCGCAGTTTGCCCCAGCGTCGTTGCCTTGAATTGTGCGACGCCGGGACCACGATTCGCCCCGAGCCTTGTTTCCGCATGATGCCATCCTGTCGGATACCACAGGCGCCACGCGCCGCTGGCCGCTACCTGCTGAACTGGCTGCGCTGCCGGTCGCTCACGTGGCTGCTAACCGCCGGACCGGCGATCGCATGTGCGGCGCACGCTTCGGCTGAGGATGCTCCGCCGGCGCCGCCGATCGACGCGCAGGCCGGCGCCGAGTTCTTCGAAAAACGCGTGCGACCGCTGCTCGTCCAACATTGCCAGGCGTGCCACGGCGCCGATACACAAGAGGCCGGCATTCGCCTTGACTCCCGCGATGCGGTCCTCAAAGGGGGCTCGGCCGGCGCTATCGTGGCGGCCGGCGATCCCGATCACAGCCGGCTGATCGAAGTTATCGGCTACCAGCGCGACGTACAGATGCCCCCCGACGGTAAGCTGGCCGACGAAGCGCTGTCGGACCTGCGCCATTGGGTGAAGCTTGGCTTGCCGTGGGGCGCGGAGACTCCACCTGCAGCCGCTGAGGGAGCGACCAACTCGGCCGCGCCGGCCAAAGACACGATTGCCGAGCGCATCGTCCGCTCGCGGGCAAGCCACTGGGCGTTCCAGCCGATCAGAAAGCACGAGGCGCCCGTTGTCGCCGATACGGCCTGGGCGGCCAGCGACATCGATCGCTTCATTCTCGCCGCGCTGGATGCCAAAGGGCTGAAACCCTCGCCGCCGGCCACGCCGCGCGTGCTGTTGCGCCGCGTCACGCTGGACCTCACGGGCTTGCCGGCGACTGCCGACGAGGTCGATGCCTTCGAGCGCGCGGTGCGCGATACATCGCTCGATACGGCTCTGGCAGCGGCTGTCGATCGACTGCTGGCCTCGCCCGCGTATGGCGAGCGCTGGGGTCGCCATTGGCTCGACGTCGCCCGCTATGCCGACACCAAGGGCTACGTGTTTACCGAAGACACGCGTTATCCGCACGCCTATACCTATCGCGATTACGTTGTGCGGGCCTTGAACGACGACTTGCCCTACGATCAGTTTGTCAGGCAGCAGATCGCCGCCGACCTGAGCGATACGTCGAGCGATCCGCGACCGCTGGCGGCGCTCGGTCTGTTGACCGTCGGCAGTCGCTTCATGAACAATCCGCACGACCAGATCGACGACCGCATCGATGTGGTGACGCGCGGTTTCTTGGGGCTGACTGTCACCTGCGCCCGTTGCCACGATCACAAGTACGATCCGATTTCGACGGCCGATTACTACGCGCTCTATGGCGTGTTCGCCAGCACGATCGAGCCGTCCGAAAAACCGCTGATAGCCATGCCCGAGGAAAACGCCGCCTACACGGCCCATCGAGCGGAGCTGACCAAACGGCGGCAAGCGCTCGAGGCGTTCCTCACGGTTCAGCAGCAACAGCTCGCGGCCGGTCTGCGCGAGCGCGTGCGCGAGTACTTGGTTGAGGTCGTCCGCCGGCCTCCGCAGACGCCTGCGCAAGACCCGATGGTTTCGCTCTCGCCCGAGGAGCTGAAGCCCGAGGCGATCAAGCGTTGGCGCAAGTACCTCGACGGCCGGCGTGCGCGGCGCAGCGAGGTGTTCGCAGTCTGGCCGCGCTTGGCGAAACTGCCGGCCGAGGGTTTTAGTGCCGCGGCGGCCGAGTTGCTGGCGGGTTGGCCGACGCCCGACGCGGCGCCCGCGGCTGCCGATTCGAATAACAAACCAGACGACGACAGATCTGCCGGCGACAAACCAAACTCGCGTCCGCCGCAGCCCTTACACCCGCAGGTCAAGGCCGCGCTCACCTCCTCGCCGCTGGGTTCCATGCAGGACGTGGCCGAGCGGTTGGGCGACTTGCTGGCTGGCGCTGATCGGCAGTGGCGCGAACTGCTGGCCGCGCACGAGCAGGCCGTGGCCCAAGCGACGGCCGGCGCCCAGCCGGCTCCGGCCGCGCCCACGGCTTTGCCCGATGCCGGTAGCGAAGCACTGCGTCAGGCCCTGTACAGCGAAGAAGTGCCGACGGTCGTCACGGCCGACAACGCGCCGCCGCTGTTGGATCGCGTGGCCGGCAACGACTACGGCCGACTGCGCCGCGAAATCGATCAGTGGCAAACCCACTCGCCAGCCGAGCCGCCGCGGGCGATGTCAGTCGTCGACGCGGTCACGCCGCACGAACCGCGCATCTTTTTGCGCGGCAATCCGCATCGCCACGGTGATGTCGTTCCGCGATCGTACGTGCAGGTGCTCACTGCCGACGGCGAGCGTCACGCGTTTGAACACGGCAGCGGCCGCGGCGAGTTGGCCGCCGCCATCACCAGCCCCGAAAATCCGCTGACAGCGCGGGTGATCGTCAATCGCGTCTGGCAGCAGCACTTTGGCGCGGGGCTCGTGCTTACGCCCAGCGAGTTCGGCTTGCGCAGCGATCCGCCGAGCCACCCGGAATTGCTCGATTACCTTGCCGCCACCTTCCGCGACGACGGCTGGTCGCTCAAACGGCTGCACCGGCGCATCGTGCTGTCACGCGTCTATCAGCAAGCAAGCGATCATCGCGCGGATTGTGCGGCCATCGACCCGGAGAACCGCCTGCTGTGGCGCGCCAATCGCCGCCGGCTCGAATTCGAGGCCATTCGCGATTCGCTGCTGGCCGTCGCCGGCAATCTCGATCCGGCGGTCGGTGGCCGGCCGATGAATCTGGCCGGCAAACCGTACACGCATCGCCGCACGATTTACGGTTTCATCGATCGCGGCGATATGGCCAGCCTGCTGCGCACGTTCGATTTCCCTGCCCCGGATGCCTCGAGCCCCGAGCGCTCGCGAACCACGGTGCCCCAGCAGGCCTTGTTCGCGATGAACTCGCCGTTTGTGATCGAGCAGGCGAAGGCGGCCGCGGCCCGTGCCATTGGCACGATGCCAATCGCCGATCCTTCTATCACGAACCCGGCGTCGCGCATCGAAGCCCTCTACCGCGTCGTGTTGGGGCGTTCGGCTGCGCCCGATGAACTGCTCCTGGCCGAGCAGTTTCTGGCCGAAGCGTCGTCGGCAGCCAATACTTCGGCGGACGTCCAAAACGACCATCTGGCTGCGTTCGAACAATTGGCGCAAATCTTATTGGCAACCAACGAGTTTGTGTTTGTGGACTAGGCGAAACGATGGCAGAGTTTTCCCAATTCGATCCGCAATTGTCCCGCCGCGAGCTGCTGCGCCGTGTCGGTATGGGGCTCGGATCGCTGGGCATGGCCAGCGTGATGGCCGCCGACGGGTTGCTGGTCGACTCGGCCGCCGCGGCGACCGCCTCTGGTAGCGCTGCCGGCGGCACGTCAGCGGGCGGCACTGCAGTCGGCGGATACGCCAACCCCATGGCGCCCAAGCCGTCGCACTTTACTCCCCGCGCCAAGCACGTCGTTCACCTGTTCATGAACGGCGGCGCGTCGCACGTCGACACTTTCGACCCCAAGCCGATGCTCACCAAGCTCGGCGGCCAAATGCTGCCGTTCGACAATCTGGGGACCGAACGCAAGACCGGCGCAGCCCTGCCCAGCCCGTTCAAGTTCCGACGTTACGGCCAGAGCGGGCTGGAAATCAGCGAGCTGTTCGAACACACGGCCGCGCATGCCGACGAGCTGTGCGTCATCCGTTCGATGCACGCCGACGTGCCGAATCACGAGCCGTCGTTGATGCTGATGAACTGCGGCGAGGCTCGGCTGCTGCGCCCCAGCTTCGGCTCGTGGGTCACCTACGGACTGGGTACCGAGAATCAGAACCTGCCCGGCTTTCTGGCGATGTGCCCCGGCGGTCACCCGATCAAAGGGGCTCAGAACTGGCAAAGCTCGTTCTTGCCCGGCGTGTTCCAGGGCACCTATCTCGACACCAAGCATACGGCGATCGACAAGCTGATCGAGAACATCAAGAACACGGCCGTGTCGCACGGCGAGCAGCGGCGACAGCTCGATCTGCTGGCGGAGCTCAACGCCCGGCACGCCGCGGCCCGGCAAGTCGATCCGGCGCTGGAGGCCCGCATTCATTCGTTCGAGCTGGCCTATCGCATGCAGGACGAAGCGGCCGAGGCGTTCGATGTCTCGCGCGAGCCGCAGCACGTACTCGATCGCTACGGTCCTGGCGTGCAGGCACGACAACTGTTGATCGCGCGGCGCCTGGTCGAACGCGGGGTGCGCTTCGTGCAGCTTTGGCACGGCGAAGGACAGCCGTGGGACAGCCACGACGATCTCGAGGTCAACCATCGCCGGCTTGCCAAGGAGTGCGACCAAGGGATCGCGGCCCTGCTCGGCGATCTCAAGGAGCGCGGCCTGCTCGATGAAACGCTCGTGCTCTGGTGCGGCGAATTCGGCCGTACACCCACGGTCGAGTTGCCGCAGAAGGGGGCCAACGCCGGCAAGATCAACGGTCGCGACCACAATCATCACGGCTTCACGGCCTGGCTGGCCGGCGGCGGGGTTCGCGGCGGCACGGCCTACGGCGCGACCGACGAGTTCGGCTTTCAAGCTGTGGAGAATCGCGTGCACGTACACGACCTGCACGCCACGATGCTGCACCTGTTGGGCTTCGACCACACACGATTGACGTACCGCTACGCCGGCCGCGATTTCCGCTTCACCGACGTGCACGGTCACGTGGTGCACGATTTGATTGCGTAAGGCTTTTTGCGTGCCGACGGGGCGGCGACTTGGTATGCTTAAGATAACCTGAGTGCCAAATCCGGCCTATGCCACCCGGTTGGAGCACTTGCCTGCACGACTTGCCTGCCCACACCATTGCACCGCACCTGCACACTGCCCGACGGACGGAGCCACCCCCTGCCATGAGCGACCTGGTAGAACTCTTGCGCACGTTGCATCGCATTCATCGGCAACTGGGCGACGTGCGCGAGCGATTGGAGCGCGGGCCGCGGCAGATTCGCGCTCGTGAGGCGAATCTGGCACGCTTGGAGCAGTCGCTAACTCAGGCTCAGAACGAAGCCAAGACCGCCAAGGTCGCCGCCGACCAGAAGCAACTGCAGTTGCGCACCGGCGAGCAGAAAATCGTCGACCTCAAGTCGAAACTCAACGCCGCCAGCAGTAACCGCGAGTATCAGTCGCTGCGCGAGCAAATCGCGGCGGCCGAGATGGCCAACAGTGTGCTCGCCGACGAGATTCTCGACTCGCTCGAAAAGGTTGACGTGCATCAGGCCGCCATCACCGAGGCACAACAGAATCTCGCTAAGGGGCGCGAGGAACTGGCCGCTACCCAGAAAACGGTTCGCGAACAGCAGAGTTCACTCGAAACAGATGTCGGCCGGCTCGAAACCGAACTGGCCAAGTCTGAGGAAAACCTCCCCAGCGACGCGCGCGACACCTACAAGCGGATGACGCGCTCCAAAGGGGCCGACGGCATGGCGCCGGTCGAAGGGAATATCTGCGGCGGCTGCTCGCAGATGATCACCCCCAACACGATTAATTCCTTGAAGCTCGGCAAGCTCGTCTTCTGCAGCAGTTGCGGTCGCCTCTTATACCTGCCTGAAGAGAAGGTAATGGGGGCGGCGGGCGGTAAGCGGACGAGCTGATCGCAGGATCTTGCGAACGCTGCCGAGGTGGTCGCGCGGCCGAAAACAGGCCCAGGGATTGCAATCCTAGGGCTTTGTCGACGTTGATCGATCGAACGCGCCTTTATTTTGGCGCCATGCGAATCGCGCCGTCGAGCCTGATCGTCTCGCCATTGAGCATGGGGTTGACGACGATCTGCTCGACCAGCAGGGCAAACTCGTCGGGTTCGCCCAAGCGGGGCGGAAACGGGACTTGTGCCCCCAGCGATTTCTTGGCCTCGTCGGGCAGCATCGCCATCAGCGGCGTGTTGAACAAGCCTGGCGCAATGGTCACCACGCGGATGCCAAATCGGGCCAGCTCGCGGGCAATGGGCAGCGTCATGCCAACGATCCCCCCCTTCGAGGCTGAGTAGGCGGCCTGACCGATCTGACCGTCGTACGCCGCGACACTGGCCGTATTGACAATCACGCCGCGCTCGCCGCCGGCATCGGGGTCGCCGGCCGCGATCAACTGCGAGGCCAGCCGGATGACGTTGAACGTGCCGATCAGGTTGACCTTGATTACATGCGCGAAGACTTCGAGATTGTGGGGGCCTTCCTTGGCCAGCACGCGCATCGCCGTGCCTATGCCGGCGCAGTTGATCGCGCCATGCAAGCCGCCAAAGGCTTCCTTCGCGGCGGCCACTGCTTTTTGAATCGCGGCTTCGTCCGCCACGTCGGCCTGCACAAATCGGCCTTGCTTGCCGAGGTCGGCGGCCACTGACTTGCCATTTTCTTCGTTGAGGTCAACGATCACCACGTTACCGCCCGCCTTGGCCAGTCGGCGCACCGTGGCGGCTCCGAGGCCTGATCCTCCGCCTGTCACCAAAAACGTCTTGCCGGAAATCTGCATGACCGATCGGCTCCCCTCTCGAAGTGCTCTAGCAGTTTCGAAGCGATTGATGCTTAGGCCGAATGATACCAAAAAAAAGCCCAGGGATGGCAATCCCTGGGCAACGCGCTCGATGTGTTGCTGAGCGATCAACTCAACTCAGATGCGCTCGATGATCGTGCACGTGGCCATACCGTGGCCGATGCACATCGTCTGCAGGCCGAGCTTGCCGCCGGTCGCTTCGAGGCCGTTAACCATTTTGGCCATGAGCGCAGCGCCGGTCGCCCCCAGCGGATGCCCATGCGCGATGGCACCACCCCAGGGGTTGACCTTGGCCATGTCGGGCTTGAGCTCGCGGGCCCAGCCGAGCACCACGGTGGCGAACGCCTCGTTGATTTCGAACCAGTCGATGTCCTTGATCGACAGGCCGGCGTGCTTGAGGGCCTTTTGCGTGGCGGGAATAACGCCAGCAAGTTGCAAGGTCGGATCATCGCCGACAGCCACACGCGCCAGAAACCGTGCTCGCGGCTTGAGGCCCATCGACTGAGCCACTTCGCGATTGGCGATCAATACGGCTGCCGCGCCATCCGAGACCTGACTCGAATTGGCCGCGGTCACCACGCCATTGGGGCGGAAGACCGTCGGCAGGCTGGCGATCTTCGCCGGGTCGAGCGAATCGCGAATCCCCTCATCGCGGGTGAAGGTCTGCTTGCTGCCGTCGGCAGCGAGCCCTTCGGTTGGAATGATCTCCTTGTTCCGGCCTTCTTTGGCGGCACGGCTAGCCCGACGATGGCTTTCCATCGAGAATTCGTCGACGTCCTGCCGGGTGAGCTTCCACTTTTCGGCCATGCGCTCGGCGCTTTCGCCTTGATGTACCAGCTCAAAGCGGGTGAACAGCTCGGGATTGAGCTTGTCCAATGAGCCGACATCGCTGAACATCGGCACGCGGCTCATGTGCTCGACGCCGCATCCGATCGTGAAGTCGGCATCACCAGCGGCCACTTCTTGCGCCGCAAAATGCGCCGCTTGCTGGCTCGAGCCGCACATGCGATTGAGCGTCACCGCAGGCACGCTCACGGGAAAACCAGCTAGCAGCACGCCCAAGCGGCCAATATTCGCGCCTTGTTCGCCTGCCTGGCTGACGCAACCTGTGACGACGTCGTCGATGCGGGCCGGATCGAGCTTGTTGCGCTCGACCAGCGCTTTGAGGCAATGTGCCAGCAACATATCGGGGCGCGTTTCACGGAAGTAGCCCCCCGCCTTGGTAGCGCTGCCGCCACGACCGAAGGGAGTGCGAACGGCGTCAACGATCACTGGCTGCGACATGGCAAAACTCCTGTATTCTCGGCGGGTAATCGGATTCGGGGTTGGCTGCAAGAAGTTGTTCGGCGAATCGGCACGCGGGACACCACGGTGCTGGAAATTCTGTCTGGCCCCGGCCTAGGTCGTGGCAGCCTGCTCGCCGCACTTGTAATAGTCACGATATTGCTCCCGCAGGGAAGTCTTCAAGAACTTGCCAGCCGAAGTTCGGGGAATTTCCCGTGCAAAGACGACAGCATCGGGTAGCCACCATTTGGCAAACTTCGGTGCGAGATACTCCCGCAGTTCGTCGTAAGTCGCTTTCGCTCCGGACTTGAGGACCACGACCGCCAGCGGGCGCTCGTCCCAGCGGGGATGGGCGCAGGGGATCACGGCGGCTTCGGCCACGGCCGGATGCCCCATCAGGGCATTCTCCAGAGCCACCGAGCTGATCCATTCGCCGCCCGACTTGATGACGTCTTTGGCTCGATCTTGCAATTGCATCGAGCCATCGGGGCTGATGGCAACGATATCGCCAGTGCGGAACCAGCCATCGTCGGTAAACGACGCGGCTCCTTCCGGACAATTGAAGTAACTCGCGGCGATCCACGGCCCGCGGACTTCAAGCTCGCCAACGGAGCGGCCATCCCAGGGAACGATGCCGTTGTCGCCACGCGCGCGAATCTCAACCAGCGGCACGGGCCGGCCTTGCTTGGCGCGATAGGCATACTGCTCGTCAGCCGACGCGGACCGCATCGCCGTCGAAAGCTGCGAGACCGTTCCGAGCGGGCACAGTTCGGTCATGCCCCAGGCGTGCAACACGCGCAGGCCGTGGCGCTCCTGGAAACCTCGGATCATGGAGATCGGCGCGGCCGATCCGCCAACCAAGAGCGCTCGCAGCGAAGACAAATCGTACTTTTCGGGCGCTTGATCCAAGAGCTGCAGGATCCCCATCCAGATCGTTGGCACGCCGGCGGTGACCGTGACGTGCTCGCCAGCAAACAGCTCGACGAGACTGGGAGGATCCAAATGCGGACCGGGGAAGACATGATTGGCGCCGACCATCAAGGCCGCGAACGGGAGCCCCCAGGCGTTTGCATGGAACATCGGCACGACGGGCAGCACCGTGTCGTGCTCGCTGAGTGCTTGCGTGTCGGCCATCGTCGTGCCGAGCGAGTGGAGCACGACGGCGCGATGCGACGCCAAAACCCCCTTGGGTTTTCCCGTCGTGCCCGAAGTGTAGCACATCGTGGCGGCAAGTCGCTCGTCGAAGTCGGGATACTCGAAGCGCGCGGGATCTGCCTCGGCGAGCAGTTCTTCGTAATCGATCGTTCCCTTGGGAAGCGCCTGGCCGGCAGTGCGGATCACGACGATGTGCTGGAAGGGAACTTCGTCGCGAAACTGCTCGAACAGCGGCCAGAGGACATCGTCGACCAGCACGACTCTGTCTCCTGCGTGCCCGGCGATGAAAGCCAGGTCGCTAGGGTGCAGCCGGAGGTTCAATGTATGCAAGACGGCGCCGGCCGAAGGGATGCCGAAATAAGCCTCAAGATGCTCGGCGTGGTTCCAACACAGGGTGCCGACGCGGTCACCTGCTTTCACACCGAGCTTGCCCAGAGCCACGGCTAGCCGCTTGATGCGGTCGATCAGCTCGGCGTAGTCGCGGCGGTCGAGGTGCTTGTCAGGGCGGCGCGATACAACTCGTTTGTCTTGAAACAGTTGCTCGGCGCGACGCAGCATCGTCGGCACCGTGAGCTGGTAGTCCATGATCAGAC
Organism: Pirellulales bacterium; assembly: GCA_019745975.1. Lineage (GTDB taxonomy): Bacteria > Planctomycetota > Planctomycetia > Pirellulales > JAEUIK01 > JAIESQ01. Next base: position 21,405 of record JAIESQ010000163.1, on the reverse strand, counting down.
CGTGCATGACTTCCCTCGCTGTGGCGTCGGAATCGACGGGTAGATTGTACTATCCGCGAGCCCGCTCGGGGTAAACCAGTCTGGGCAAGTTACCCCGGCTGTCGAACGTCGCGACGCATGCGGCCAACCTAATCTAACTCGGCCTTTGGCTCAGGCAGCCAGAACGACGTGATGAAGCCAACGCCGTAAACCAACACGGCGGTGACAGTGCAGGCATACGCCAACTTGTGAAAGAAGGTCTCGCCGGGCATGTGCGGAGCAAGCTGCGTCGTGAACAACGTGCCCAGTGTGCCGATCATTCGACCGCCGACGTTGGCCGCGAACCCTTCGCCCGTGCCGCGCAAGTGCAGCGGGTACACACGTGGCAAGTAGTTGCCCCAGAAGCTGAACTGGGCCACGGTGCAAAAGCCACAAAGCGCCAAGAGCCATTTGAACTGGTCGAGACTCTTGGTGCCCGCAACGGCAAACGCTAGCGGAAAGACGATCAGCCCCGGCACCTGGAACAACCACAATAGTCCTTTGCGGCTGACGATCACCACAGCTAGCACGGCCAAGGCGATGCGGCCGAGCAGTCCGCCCAGTTCCTGGTAGGTTTGCACCTGGCCGCGAACCGCCTCTTGTTTGTTGAGCAGCGTACGAATCTCGCCGCGTAACTTGGCCGTGTCCTGGCCGGACTGCTTGGCCACTTCGACCTTCTCGCGCAACGGCTTAAGTGCGCGTAATTCGGGAACTAGTCCGGGCACAAGTTGTGGCGCCAATTGGATCGCCCCGAAGGCGGCGCCGTAGCTGCAAGCGAAGAGGATCGTCGTCGCGATCGTTGTGCGACGCAGTGCCGGCGCGAACAGTTCGGCGATACTCGGCCGCTTCAAGGTGCCGGCCGCGCGCTTGGCCTTCCAAGCCGGCGACTCGGGGAGGAACGGTCGAATTACGATCAAGGGAATCGCCGGGATCAATCCGCTAATGAGCGTATAGCGCCAAGCGTCGTGCGCGCCATAGATGGCGGGCAATTGATCCCCGTAGGCGACTGCCAATCGGTATGCGCCGGCTGCCATCAAGCCGCCGACCGATGAGAACGCTTGCGTGATGCCCAGCACCCACTCGCGCTGCTTGGGGTTCGGGAAAATCTCGGCCAGCCAGGCGACGGCGGCCACAAACTCCACGCACACGCCGATGAAGGTTGTGCAGCGCAGTGCCAACAACATAGGAGCCGACGTCGAAAACCCAGCCGCGGCGGCGGAGACTGCATAGACCAGAATGCTCCAGGTGAGCACGGCTCGGCGACCGAAGCGATCGGTCAGATAGCCACCCAACAAACCAAAGACACCCCCGCACACGGCGCTCGACCACTGGATCGTACTCGTCCAATCCAGTACCTGCTGAAACCCCCCTTCGGTCATTGGGTCGACGCCCAACAGTTCGGCCAGTGCCTTGGGGGCGATCAACGGCAGCATCAGCAGTTCGTAGATATCGAACGCGAAACCTAATACGGCCACGAATAGGATCAGCCAATGCGTGATCGTGAGCCGCTGGGGGACGTCGGACGACTGATTCATGGTGGGCCTCAAGCCAGGCAGGACATGCAAGCAGACCAACAAGTTACTCGCCCGCGAACCTGCCGGGTAGGGGCGACGCGGCGGAGGACAATTCCCGCCGGTCAAAGGCCACTTGTCAGCTCGAATCGGCGACGACCTACCCGCCACTCTGCTTCGTTAACAGGTGCTGCTCTCGGAGAAAACGCTCAATCGCGTCGGCCGCAAGGCGATTGGCCTCTTCGTTTGGATGATGATCGCTCGGATGAACCCATAGCGATTCCGATTTTCTGCCGCGAAACGTGTCGAGCAGGTCGAGCACCGGAACACCCAGCCGGGCGCACGTCTCGCGGACCAGCTTGTGGATGGGCTCGAACGGGTAACGGCCTTCGAGCTCGTAAAGCTCGGGCCAGATCACCAGCGCGACACGAAAACCGTGCTGGCGTCCCAGCTCCACCGCGTGGGCCAGTGCGTCGCGGCTGAGCTTCCAGTCGGCCGACAGGGCGCCGGGGTCGTCAACATAGCGATCGGCTTGGCTAAAGAAGCTCTTGAGGTAGTAATCTTCGGTGTATCGCCGCTGTCGGCGCACGGCAAGCTGGTGCTGCACAAGGTCGGCGACGTAGCTGACGCGGCCGAGCCCTTGTGGTTCTTCGTAAATCCCGAGCGCTTCGCCCATGTTGCGAAAGGTGTCGTCGGCATAGGCGTCGTTCAGGTAGAAGTTGACGAGCACGAGGTCGGGAGCCAACGAGAGCCAGCGATGCTCGAGGTACAGCACTTCGTCGCGAATGTTATAGCCCTGGGTGCCAGCGTTGAGCACTTCGTACATCGCGGGCTTCGCATTGTCGGCTGCTGTCGATACGGATGCCTGACCACGGGGCTGTGCAGGTGGTGGCAAGGGCGCATTGAGTTGCGCTTCCAGGCGGCGCAAGAAAGTGTCGTGCTCAAGCACGCCGACCGCGAACGTGAACGAGTCGCCGAGGCCTAGAATGCGGAATACGCCTGGCGGTTTCTGCGGCGAGACCATTGGTCCGCGCAAACCGCGCCGATTGACCTCCATCGGCACGCCGTTGTCTTCGTCGAAATAGCCGCGGGGATTGGTGTCGAAGACCTCTTTGAACCTTGCGCCAGGGACGTATTCGCCCATGAGCACGCCTTGCGCGCGGAACTCGCTATCGCGGCGGATGAGGCCATTCCCCCAGATGCCCAAGTCGCGGTATGCGATGCCATCCCAGGCAAGCCATCGCGGCTTGCGATAGCGCTCGGGACGGATTCCCAAGACGCGCAGACCAAACTCGACAATTAGCAGTCCTGCCAATAGCCCGACGAGCAGTGCACCGGCGCGAAACAACGCGTGGTGCTGGCGCCGCGAGGCACGAGCTGGCGCCAGAGACGAGGAGTTGCTGGGAAGACTGGCCGCCGAGGTTCCTTTTGCGCTTGGAACGGCGACTTTTTCTCGTCGTGTTCGTGCCGTGGACGTTGGCTTGCGGCGTTTGGACATCGACGTGCGCGATCCGCGACTTGACAGCCAGAGGGAGATTGAGGGTGAAAAACACACGACAGCCACGATGCATCGGCGGTCTCGCGACTGTCCCATCGTAACTCCCGCGTCGGCTCCTTTCAGAAGGTCCACCGTTCGCCCAATATCGTCGGGCTTAGACTCCTGGTACGTGCGCGGCTTCTTCCGCTGCCAGGGCTTCGATCTCTGCCAGCAGCCGGCGTTCGATTTCCATTAGCTTCCGCGGATCTTCGATTTTCCGGCCTCGCCGGTCAGTGACATAGAACACGTCGAGCACCTGATCGAGATGCGTGGCGATCTTGGCCAGCGACACCGATAGCCCTAGCTCAAACAGCGTACGGGTGATGCGATACAGTAGCCCCAAACGGTCGGCAGCGAAGACGTCGATGATCGTAAAGCGATCCGACGTGCTGTTATCAGTGCGCACGCGCGTGGGCAACACGGTGAGGCTGGCGGCGGGCCGGCCGCTCCACACGCGGCGGAACTTCGGCAGACCGGCACCGTCGGCGGTCAGCGAGCGGCGCAGCGCCGTGCAGACCGACTCAATGCGTTCACCGGGAGGAGCTTCCTCGTAGTCGGGATCGTGAACCCAGAAGCGATCAAGCACCAGGTGTCCGTCGAGGGTGTTAATCTGCGCCGAAAGAATCTGTAAGCCTTGACCGGTGAGCGCACCGGTCAGGCGATGAAAAATGCCTGACGCAATCTCTTCGTGCGCGCCAACCGTGAATTCAACGGTTCGCGTGGGGGCTAAGAATCGACCACGCGCGATCACGTCGTGTGGGCCAAGGTTTTTAAGCTCGCGTAGCTCCGCCACGATCTGCGCCGGCGGTGTCGACGTCAGATAATCTCGCGGCAAATTGTTAATTTGTTCACCAAACCAGTTCTGCTGCGGATCGCCGTGCACGAGTTCGACGAGGTCGATCCGCCGGCGTTCGAGCTGTTGATCGAACGACGCCGATCCGTCGCCAGCCAAGTGAGCCAGCGCCCGGCGGTACAGTTCGATCAGCACTTCGCCCTTCCACTTGTTCCAAACGCCCGGGCCAACGGCCGCCAGATCGGCGGCCGTGAGGCAGGTGAGCATTTGCAGCGCCTCGGGCGAGCCCACTTCGACGGCGAACCGCACCACGAGTTGATCGTCGCTGGTGTCGCGGCGAAATGCCAAATGAGCCATCATGAGGTGCTTGTGCACCAGAAACTTCAAGAGCTCGATCTCGGCGGGGGGAAGGTATAAGCGCCGACCCGTTTCGGCGGCAATCCGCAGGCCGACTTCGCTATGGTCCTCGACGTGGCCCTTGCCCAGGTCGTGGATCATCAGCGCCAGGTGCAGTACGCGTTTCAGCTTGATGCCGCGATAGACGCGGCCCAATGGACCACGGTCGTGTTTGAGCTCGACGACTTGTTCGACCGCGCGCATCGTGTGCTCGTCGACGGTGTACTTGTGGTACTCATTGAATTGCAGCAGGCAGCGGGCGTGGCCGAACTCGGGAATCACCCGCTCCAGCAAGCGCAGCTCGTGCAGCGTGCGGAGTAGTTCGCCCAGGCGTGCCGGTTGCGCGAGCAGCGATAAAAACCGCGACGCCGCCTCGCTCGTCAAGCCGGGGGGATAGTCGGGGGCGGCCTTGCGGATGACCTCACAGGCTTCGAACGACAGCCGTTTGTCGTACAGGTTGGCCAGGTCAAACAAGCGGAGGGCTTCGGACAGGCTGGTCCGCAGCTTCTCGGCACCGCGCTTGGTGGGCATGATCTGTGTGGGGCCGACCAGAAAGTCCCCCTCGACACGATGGCTTAGCAGCGGAGCCAGAAACACGCGCAGCCGGTGCCCGGGCTGTGCTTGAGCCGCGAAATGCCGCACGACATGGCTAATATCGCTTGTCGCCCGGAAATAGTCCTGCATAAATTGCTCGACGGGGAGCATGGCGGGTGAGCCTTGGTAGCCAAACCGCCCGGCAATTCGCAATTGCTCGGTGCGATCGAGCAGGTCGTGGGCCTTGCCTGCGTGAAAGTGCAACTCGTTGCGTAGCCGCAGCAGAAACTCGTACGCCCGGCGCAGGGCACGGGCGTCGGCCTGCGCCAATTCGCCCATCAACTGCAAGCCGTCGGGGTCGGCGGCGCCATAGCGGATGTAGCCCACCCAGCGCAACAAATGCAAGTCGCGCAGTCCTCCCGGTGACCGCTTAATGTTTGGTTCCAGCAGGTACACGGTTTCGCCGAACGGATGGCGTTCCTCGCGGCGGGCTTGCTCGGTGGCCGCCAGCAGGCGGCGCCAATGGCGCCGCACTTGCTTGCGGAATTGCTCCGCGAAGCGGTCGAACAGCGGTTGACTGCCGGCCAGGTAGCGCGCTTCCAGGAGCGATGTGCACACCGAGGCATCGCGCGAGGCCAATTGGCAGGCTTGCGCGATGGTGCGCACACTCTGCCCCAGCATCAATCCTGAATCGTAGACGTCGCGTAGCAAACGGTCGGCCAGGCGCGACACTGGCTCGTCTGCCTGCGGAGCATGGAGCAACATCAGGTCGACATCGGAATATGGCGCCAAATCGCGACGAGCATATCCTCCCAGCGCGACCAGCGTGATTTGCTCGCCGGCGACATCGGCTAGCTGGGTCAAATCAGCAAGCACCGCGCGATACAGATCGAGGATGACGCCATCGACCAGATCGGTCAGGGCATTGCAAACCTGGATGCCAGGCGAACCATCAACGTGTCGCTGGCGAAGTTTCTGGTGTCCTTCGCTCAGGCGCGACCTGGCGTCGAGCACGCTGGGACGCAGGCGGGGGGCTGTCAACATGCGTGGCGCGGGGACAGATGGGCGAGGTCGTAGGGGGCGGCGTGCGGCTGCTTGACGCCGACGCGCCGTCGAACACGGTTCGCGGGGGCCAAGCGCGCGTCGCTAGGGTTATTGTAGCGCGTCTTCTCCCTGTTCGCCCGTGCGAATCCGGATCGTTTCCAGCAACTGGCTGACGAAGATCTTGCCGTCGCCGATCTGGCCGGTTTGCGCGGTGCGCAGGATGGTATCGAGCACGGACTTGACCCGGGCATCGGGGACAGCGACCTCGATTTTGACTTTGGGAACGAAATCGACCGTGTATTCGGTCCCCCGGTACATTTCGGTATGCCCCTTTTGACGCCCGAAGCCGCGCACCTCGGAGATGGTCATTCCCTGAACGCCCTGCTCGCTGAGCGCGTTCTTGACGTCTTCGAGCTTAAAGTGGCGGATAATGGCCTCGACCTTCTTCATAACCTGTATCCTTAGTGGCCAGCGCGCGCTTTATCGCGCCGGCCGCTGTGAGTGAACGGTCTGCACCACGACGGCAAGTGGCCGCGTATGAGCCACTGTTTCTCAAATGAAGATGTAGCCTTCCTCGCCGTGCTGGCTGAGGTCCAGTCCTTGAATCTCGTGCTGCTGGCTGACGCGCAGTCCCATCACGACATCGAGGATTTTCAGTAATACGAAGCTCACAACGGCCGCGTAGCCGATCGTCACGGCAGCAGCCCCTGCCTGGGCGGTCAGCAAATCTCCGAACTCGAGGAGGCCAAGATTCGTGCCGCCTTTGACTGCCTTGGTCGCAAATACTCCCGTCAGCAAGGCACCGAGCGTGCCCCCCACGCCGTGCACGCCAAAGGCGTCGAGCGAATCGTCGTACCGGAACTTCCCCTTGAGCCACGTACAGCCAAAGAAGCAAACGAGCCCGGCTGCCAGCCCCATGATCAGTGCCGGCATCGGCTGCACGTAGCCAGAGGCAGGTGTGATGCATACCAATCCGGCGACGGCGCCCGAGCAAGTACCCAACACCGTCGGCTTGCCGCGCAAAATCCACTCGATGGTCGCCCAGCCCAGTGCGCCGGCGGCTGCCGCGAAATGCGTGGCCGCAAACGCACTCGCAGCCAGATTCGAGGCGTTGAGAGCGCTACCGGCATTGAAGCCGAACCAACCGACCCACAACAGGGCAGCTCCCGCGACCGTGTAAGTCAGATTATGCGGCGGCATGGGCTCCGTGCCAAAACCCAAGCGCTTGCCGAGCACCATGGCACAGACTAGCGCCGAAACGCCCGAGCTGATATGCACCACCGTGCCGCCGGCGAAATCGAGCGCTTTGAACCAGGCATTCTCATTGTCGAACGACAGCAACCCGTAATCCCACACAGCGTGGCAGAGCGGAATATAGACGAGCGTTCCCCAGAGGATCAGGAAGACGCACATGGTGCTGAACTTCATCCGCTCGGCAAATGCGCCACAAATCAGCGCAGGCGTGATAATGAAGAACATGCCTTGAAACAGCATGTGCGTCAGCCGCGGAATCGTCCCTTCCATGGGATAAACCACGGTGCTGTTGCTTTCGTTGAAGTAGGGTTGCACGCCGTCGGCCCGCCGGCCGGTCGGCAGCAGTGCCCCCATCAACAGATAGTCGTTATTACCGATCCACTTACTGGCGGTCGCCGGCGTTTCGTCGCCGCCGCGCGGATCGCCGCCGAATGCCAATGAGTAGCCGTACAATGCCCAAACGACCGTCATCAAACCCATCAGGAAGAAACATTGCATCATCACGCTAAGCACATTCTTCTTGCGGACCAAACCACAATAGAAAAGTGCCAGACCCGGAGCGGTCATCAAAAGCACCAACGCCGAGGAGACGAGCATCCAGGCGTGGTCGCCGGTGTCGGCGGGAGTCGGCTCGACGTCGCCGGTCGCAGAGTCCCCTTCGGCTGAGAGAATGCCCGCCGCTTCATCGCCGGCATTCGGGTTGGCGACCACCGCCGAATCGGATGTTGGCGCCGCGGTCGGCGTATCCTGCGCCCGCGCCGCGATCGCAATCAGAAGTGAACATCCACAAAGCGACACGATGATCGGACGAAACATGGCTTCCCCCCAGTCGCGACCGGCGTAACACAAGGCGCTGGCACAGCCAGAGACGGCTGGCTTTGGCCACAAGATTAGCGGCCAAGGGGGAACACGTAAAGCAAGTCGTGACCTGTGGTCGGCGAATCCCAGTTTGGCGACGATGCCAGCGACCCGCGACCCTGCATCCCAACCTAGCGCAGCCGCCGCTTGCTACGCGAATCACTGGAGTTGCTCGCGGCCCGGCCACGGGAGGTTGAACGCTCGGCGGAGGCCGTGCGTTCCGAACGGGCACCTGCCGAGGCTGGGCTCCGCTGGATTTTCGAGCCTACTCGCCACGACGAGTCGCTGGGCCATTCATCACCACTAAGCTCGGGCTCCTCGGGGAGTTTCTCTTTACCGAAGGGCCAGGCGATCTCGCGCGCCTGCGCGAGCGTTGTTCGCGACCAGTTGGAGAGTTTCTTGCTCCAACTTTCCTGCTTGCCGGGGTCGGTCGGCGGCTCGCGTCGCTCATGCGGAGTCGACGCCGAGCTCCGCTGCGATTCCGTTTCAGGCTGGGTTGAAGTGGCCAAGTCGGCAGGCGTGTTTGTCGCTGCCGAAACCACGTCGTTCGATGCAGAGACTAGTGGTAGCGCTTCCACAGGTGGATTTGCTGCGACGTCGATCGAGCTGGCCACCGCTGACGCGGTCCGGTCGAGCGGCCAGTCCACGGTCGCATCGACCGGCTCAACCACTTGGCGATACGCGACAGGTGCTGGGCGATCGGCAGGGTCTTGACCAGTCACCAGATCGATTGCTCCCGGACCGAGCGGAGTCGCTGGCGAGAATCGAACGCTTACATAAGGCGACTCTGGAACGGCGACCGGACTAGCCTGCACCAAACCCCCGACGGACGCCGGCGCATTTGGCTGAGCTGCCTGCACCGGAGGCTCGAATTCGACGCTGGGAGGCTGATCGCTCGTGACGGCTTCGGCAATTTCGGGTGGCAAGGCCGCGTCCTGCTGAAAGTTGGGGGAAGCGGTCGCAACTGGCGATGCGGCCAGCAATGCTTCGGCCGGGGCTGCGCAAGGTTGCGACCAGGCAGGCGCGGTATTGAATGCCGGGGTCCCTCCCGCCTCCTCGTCTACGGCGACTGCGGCCGCGCTGTTGGCTGCCGCCGTGGGCATGGAGGCCACTCCGCCCTGGTCCCTAGTTGGATTGAGCCACTCGTTGCTTGGCAACTCAGCAGACGAGTTCGTCGAGGCCTCTCCGAGCCGAGTGCCGGTCAGGCATTGCTCCACGTGTGCCGCAAGTCGATGTTGTCCGACATTTCGTAATTCGGCTTCGATATGCTGCACAACTTGAAAAGGATCGAGCATCAGGGTCGGCCGAGCGAGGCTGCCGCGGACCGCGAACGACGTTTGCAATCGCGCGATCGAACGCAATGCTTGGTTCCAGACCGCTGGATCGAGACCGCCCAGCGGCTCGCCGCCAATCACGTGCGCCTTGAGGCGATCAGCCCGCAAGGCGCCCGTAATCGCGAGACCGCGCCGAGTAATCTGGCCGCGGCCAGCGAAAGTGAGCATGCCGGATTCGCAGACCAGCCGCTGACTTCCCGATGGCGGCGACAACAACGCGATCGCCGGGGCGTCGAACAGATGGAACTCGACACCGTGTCCTGCCACGGATCGATCGTCGCACGTGGCGAGGGTCACCCGCAGATCGAGCGCATGCTGCGGAATCCGCACGACCACTCGCGCGGGTCGTGCGGCTGGTGGTGCCCCGCTCGCCAGATCGGTGATCCGCAACTGGGCGTCGCTGCCGAGCTGCCAGGATAGCGGAAAACCTTCAGCAAGCAGTTCGCGCACGTGCACGCGTGGATCGACTTTGCCGAGAAGCGAACGGGCAGCACGTTGCTCAGACAGCGACATCGCTCGCCTGGGCGCGACGGTGTCGAGCGCCGCCACGGCTTCCAGCCCTTCCAGTAGTTGTTCGAGACGTCGCACATTGTCGGCAGCCAGGCCCCAGCAATCGAGGCAGTCGCCAAGTGCGACTTGACCCGCCTCGCTTGCGGTTGTCGCATCCCCGCCATCAGCTATGTCGCAACGCGGCTCGTTGTCCCCACCGCTCATGCCGACGACTCCGGCTGCATGGTTTGGAATGGAGTTCGTAGCAACGCCGGTGACCTGCATGCTCTCGATCATCAGCCGACCGCGGACGAGCGCGGTCATGTCGAGCTGGCCCCATAAACGTCCGATTCGCAAGCGGTCGTGATCGGGGAACGACGGATCGGCGACCGTTAGCCCATCGATTTCGACGTGGCCGGTCCAGGGCGTGATGCGGACGCGGTGGGCGGCGACCTCCGCACCGTTGGCCCAAGTGAGCACTTCGATCAATCGCACGGCGGCAAAGCGTGGGGTTAGCAACCACGTGGCCAATGCCGCGGTTGCCAGGCTGGCAACCAGTCCCCAGAGTGCCCAGGGACGTACCAAGCTGACGGTTGCCGGCGCCGCTTCTGGGATCAGGACGTCTTCAGCCGCGCCAAGCCATCTGCGCCAAAGTGCTGAACCTGATCCGCGGCGTCGTGAGCGCATGTCAGGATTAGTCGATGTAAGTTTGGAGGTGCCGGGCGTCGCGTTCCCACAAACTTGGTTGGCTTGACCTGTTTGCCGCTTGCCGCGTCGCCAGGCGCGCAGCCCCAGCACCGTCGGCACAGCTAGGAATAGCGCCAATAAAGTCCCGCCGACGAGCGTGTAGCGATCCCACCCGAACCAGGCGATCAACTGTTCGTCGAAGTTCGCAGCAAGCCATTTCCCCAGCCCGGTGTGATCCAAAAGCCAGCGGCCGAGCCCAAAACTCAGGGGGACCAACATCCACGATAGCGTGAGGCCGGCGACCCACATGACGAAGAACGTCCGCGCGCGCACGTTGAAGACGACCGCCAGTAGCAACAACGCAACGAGGGAGAGATTCCAACCTCCCACAAAGCCGGCCAGCAGTCCCAGAAGAACTGCCAGCGCGACTCCCTGCGTCTGGCCTACACGGCGGGAAAAACCCAACAGAATCCGGAGCATCTTCATGACACGTCTCGAACGGGCGGGTGAGAAACTTTGCGGGTCAGTTGGGAGGGTATCGGTTCTATCGGCCCTGCCAGCCGTAAGGCTTGAGCCGGCCGTGCCGGTAAGTGAAACCTTGCAGGGGGCGGAGCTTCGACTGGAAATCAGCTCCTGGTGTCTTCCAAAGTCGCGGTTCAGGAAGGACTTCCTGCGAGGCCGCAGCAATTACTGATAGCTGCGCAGCGATTCAAACAACTGTCCTTACGATCTGGACTTGTGACCTTCCGCAGGTGGGCAGGGTGTCATTCTCCGCGTATCGCGATTAGGGTGTCATTCTCCGCGTATCGCGATTGTGGTCTGCACCGCTGGCGAACGCCCTCAATCAGGGTTAGCGTATTTCCACTACCTTCGGTGTTTGTTCCCCTAGATTACGCAGCCTGTGATGCGGCAACCGTGCTGCCGCTGCCGAAGCGGACCGCGTCCCCCGAGCAGAATTTCGAGGAGTACGTCGAAATGCCAGCTCGCGAACCTCGCTTGTGTGCAGGCAGACGCTCGGCGTTGGAGCGCTGTAGTGTGGTCGGTGTTCCGCGGTTGGCGGCGCTTGTGCTCGCGTTGCTGGCAAGCCGGGCGTCTGCCGAGATCGAAGTCGTCTGCCATCGTGGCGCGAACGAGCACTGCCCCGAAAACACCTACGCGGCGACGCGAAAGTGCGTCGAGTGGGGCGTGGCCTACGTCGAGATCGACGTGCGTACCAGCAAGGATGGCGTGCTCTATATCCTGCACGACGCGTCGGTCAATCGCACCACCGACGGACAGGGCTTGTTACGCTCGCTGACCAGCGACGAAATCGACAAGCTCGATGCCGGCAGTTGGTTTGATCCGTCGTTTGCCGGCGAGCGCGTGCCGCGGCTCGAGCCGTACCTGCGCTGGATCAAGGGCAAGGCCAAGGTATATTTCGACGTCAAGGACGCCGATCTCAAGCAACTCGCCAAGCTTGTTTACGACGTCGGCCTAGAAAACGACTGCTTCTTCTGGTTCGACAATCCGCGGCGCGCGCTCGAGTTTCGCCAGCTCGACGCGAAGCTGCCTCTTAAGGTCAACGTGCGCACCGTGGATGACGTTCGCCAGGCGAAGGAGCGTTACCAGGCCAATATCGTCGAAGTGGGCGTCGCGCAGCTCACGCCCGAGGTATTGTCCGCCTGCCGCGAGCGTGGCCTGAAGGTCATGGCGTACGAGCCACGGAAGAACGAAGATGCTTTTCAGAAGATCATTGAAGCTGGCGCCGACCTGGTCAACTTGAACCACGGCGACGTGTTTTTGGAAGTCGAGCGGCGATTGCAAGCGAAGTAAACAACGTCTTGGCGGACGCGATCGTCACGCTGTCTATGTCAGGCCGCGCAACTTTAGGTGCTCTTCTAGCACCTGACGATACTCGTCGATCTCGACGTCGCGCTCGCAGCAGATCATGAACAGATTGCCGTCGGTGGTGAAGTTGTCGTCCCACTCCCTGAGCTGCTCGTCGGTCCATTCTCGGCAGTATTCGCGCAACCGCTCGTCGGATTGCCGGCTGAAATAGCTGCGGAGGTTGATATCGGTTTCGTCCATGTCCCGTCCGGAGGGAAGGACTTCGTAATTAATGTCGTCGCGAGTCATCTCGATTGTCTCCGCCACGTGATTTTCTGGCCGCAATCTCAGGTTGCCGCTCAGTGACCAGGGACAAGGACAGTGCCGCACCCCGGGGGCAACGCTGCATTGATTCTACTTGGTTGCTTCGGCCTACGCACGAGGGGACAAGCCAGGCTGCGAGCAGTGCCCGACCAGACTGCCGAGTTGGCCGCGAGTAACTCGCCTCGCCAGCAATGCTCGGGTACATTTCAACCTACAGACTAGCTCGCTTTCAACCCGCTTGTGCGGCGACGCTGCTGTCGCACGGCGCTTGGATTTTGGCACCGTCGATGAGTCACCCCCTGTTGCTGGGCATCGAAATCGGCGGCACCAAGTTGCAAGCGGCCGTCGGCGATGCCTCCGGGGGCACACTAGCTGCGATCGCACGCACGGTTGTCGATCCTGCCGGTGGGGCCGATGGCATTCTCGCTGAAATCGAGCGGCTCGCTCAGCCGCTACGGGCTGAACATCGCCCCGCGGCAGTCGGCATCGGTTTCGGCGGTCCGGTCGATCGTGCGGGCAGAGTCGTCAAGAGCCATCACATTCACGGCTGGGAGGATTTTCCACTGGCCGACTGGGCGCGCGAGCGCTTCGGATTGCCAGTCATCGTGGCGAACGACGCCGACACGGCCGCTCTGGCCGAGTCCCGGCACGGCGCTGGGCGCGGCGCCAATCCGGTCTTCTATATCACAGTAGGTACCGGCATCGGCGCAGGGCTCGTCCTCGACGGGCACATTTACCACGGGCACGGCGTGAGTGTTGCCGAACTCGGGCACTTGCGACCGGGGCTGCACGCCGAAGGGCCGGATCAGATTCTTGAAAGCTATGCCGCGGGCTGGGGAATCGCGGCAGCCGCCCAGGCCCGTCTGCGCGACCCGATGCGCTACCGACTCGGTGAGCTGCGCGGAAATCGCCGTCGCCCGGAGGACATTCGCCAGCGATTGATCGAGATCGAAGAGGCGGGAGAGGCCGACGCCGGCGACCTGTTGGATCGCTGCGATGGACAGCCCGAGCGGCTAAGTACAAAACTCGTGGTGGAAGCGGCAACGGCCGGCAATCGCATGGCGGCCGAAATCTTGCGGCAGGCCTGGCAAGCACTCGGCTGGGGGATCGCGCAAGCGATCACGTTGTTGTCGCCCGAGGTGGTCGTGATTGGCGGCGGAGTCGCGCTTGCAGGAAAGGAACTGTTCTTCGAGCCGCTCGAGTGCGAGGTAGCGAGATACGTCTTTCCGCCGCTCAAAGACAGTTATCGCATTATGCCGGCCTCGCTAGGTGAGGAAGTCGTAATCCATGGCGCGTTGCTGTTGGCCAGCGTTGCGAGGTCAGGTTGAGCAGGATCGACCTAGGCTAAGGATTTCGAAATCGACGCCCCAATTCTCGCGTTAGTTTGACGTGCCTAGCCGCCAGTCGGTATAGCTAAATGGAGTGGAACAGGCGCCAACGAGGCTGGCAGCAATGCACGAGGCCGTGAAGCACGAGCTCGACCGCTTGCGCCGTGAGGTCGCGAATCTTGCGGTGCGCGACGCGCCGCTCCCCCCGAATTGGCCGAAGGACTTTGTCGCGACAACGCCTGCGACACCGCCACTTCCGCCGGTGTGCGAAGGCCAAGCGCCGCCGCTACCAGTCGATCAACCGGCGGAGCTAAGCTGCGTCGCGCTATCGGACACCTATTCCAGCGACTCAGGTTATGCGCCGAGCAGCAAGCAGTCGGCGATATTCTGGCTCGCCAACGTACTGCAGGCACTGATGCCACAAGCCCCGGGCTGGTTGGTTAGCGCAACGCTTCACGCCGGATTGTTGGTCGCACTGGCGCTGGCGACGATAACTGCGAAGCCGAGCGGCCGCGTCGCGACGCTAAGTGTCGTTTGGTCGGAAGCGGACGCGACTGGCGACGCAGTTGTCGAACTCCCGAAACTCATTGTGCGGCCGGAAGTCGCTGACCGCGGCGCCCCAAACGAAGAGATCACGCGCGACGCACACGACGCCGAAACCATCACTGGCGGCACGGTTGAAAACATCGCCGCGCCCACCGCAGCGGTTGATTACGTCGGCGCGAGCTCCGATCCCGGCCTTGGCGACGAAGTTGCCGCCGCAGTGGGGCACGGCGGCGAACTCCCTGGCATCCCAGGCCCCGATGAAGGCGAGGATAAGGAAGAACCTGTCCTGGGCAAAGGGTACGCCTCGTTCTGTGGGCTCGAGGCCAAAGGTTATCGTTTCGTGTTCATCGTCGATTCGTCGGGAAGCATGCAAGGGCCGCGCTTCATAGCGGCCTGCCACCAGTTGATGGCTTCGATCACCGATCTCGACGAGCACCAGAGTTTTTATGTGATCTTCTTCAACGCTACAGAGTATCCGCAGGCCTGGCCACACATCGACAACGAAATGTCGCCCGCCGGCCTTTCGTCGACCGAACGGATCGGCCAGTGGATGCGAGGCGTGATCCCCAACGGCTGGACGAATCCCGACGGCGCGATCCGTCGAGGGCTCGACCTCAAACCCGACGCGATCTTTCTGTTGACCGACGGTGAGTTCAACCAGGGTAGCGCGCTGTCGGTGATCCGCCGGCACAAGTTTCGCGCGGCGATACACACCGTGGCGTTCGGGTCGCCTGAGGGGGCGCCCATGCTGCAAGAGATCGCAACCCGCACGGGCGGCACCTTTCGGTACTTGCCCGAGTAGGCTCGTCGGCTGGTACCTTCGCCTTGCTGATAGCTTCTTCGCGCGGCAAGATGGCGACCTCTTAGAACTCACCCACTTCGTCTGCTGGTAACTGGCTGATGTACCCCGCTTCGTGTCGATTGCACGTGCCGCTGACCGGCCTCGTCGTTCTATTTGTTGCGCTGGGACCGAGGTCAGTTGCCGAGGCCGACGACCCGCCGCCCGAGGTCACCAATTCGATCGGTATCAAGCTGCGGCTCATCCCCGCTGGCGATTTCCTGATGGGGGCTGACGAAATGCAGGCAGAGCTCGAGAAGGACTTCGGCGAGTTCCGCAAGGACGTGCAAGTCGCGGACGAGCGGCCGCAGCACGAAGTCCGAATCACCGAGGCTTACTACCTGGGCGTATACGAAGTATCGCTTTCCGAGTTTCGGCAATTCGTCAACGACGCCGACTACCACACGCAGGTCGAATCGGATGGCCGCGGCGGCTTTGGCTGGAACAACCGCAAACGCACCGGCGAGTGGCGCAAGGATTATTCGTGGCGCGGTTGGGGAGTGAATCAAAGCGAAACGTCACCCGTCGTCAATGTCTCTTGGCACGACTGTGTTGCGTTCTGCAAATGGCTGAGCGACAAAGAACACCTCCGCTACCGCTTGCCAACCGAAGCCGAGTGGGAATCGGCGTGCCGCGCCGGCACGAGCACGCGCTACTACGACGCTACGAAGCCTGCGGATATCTTTCGGCTCGGCAACCTGCACGATCTCACGCTTACCGAGACCTGCGGACCGACGCGCGTGGCCGATCGCGAAGGGCGCCCCACGGGCGAGATTGCCAAGGTCTTTCCGGGGCGCGATGGATTTGCCTTCACGGCCCCCGCCGGGCGTTTTCGGCCCAATGCCTTTGGTTTGTACGACATGCTCGGCAATGCCTGGGAATGGTGTGCCGATTGGTACGCCGCCGACTATTACAAGCACTCGCCCGAAGAGGATCCGCCAGGTCCGGCCAAGGGCAAGTTGCGCGTGCTGCGTGGCGGCGGTTGGACAGCCGATCCGTTGGATTGCCGCTCAGCGTGCCGGCGCAAGATGAACCCCAGTCACGCCAATTACTTGACCGGCTTCCGTGTACTGCGCGAGCTGTAGCCCGCTGCCCGACTACATCACATGCGGAAACTGTGGCGAAAAGGTGTGCTTGACCGCTTCGATACCGCGACGCAAACAGAGCACGTCGCCCCCCATGATCAGGAAGCGGCAACCCTTCTCGACCGCGCGGGCGGCATACGCCTCGTCGGCTGGTAGCGTGCCCCAGTGTTTGCCATGACGGCGGCACGCGGCTGCCACGCGATCGATGGCTTCCCAGACTTTGGGGTGGCCGACTTCACCCAGGTGCCCGAGCGCTTGGCTCATGTCGCTGGGGCCGAGGAAGAGCAAATCGACACCGTCGATCGCTGCGATGGCGTCGACCTCGTCGAGGGCCCCCATCATCTCGATCTGGATGCTAATGAAGTGGTCGCGGTTGGCGTCTTCGGCGTATTGCTGCTGCGTCTTGTGCGTGTAGTGGGCGTCGCGACCGCCCGTGTTCATGCCGCGGATTCCGCGCGGAGAGAACTTGGCCCAGCGGACGAATTCCTCGGCTTGAGCCGCCGATTCGACGCGGGCCGCCATCAGTCCGCCAGCACCGGCTTCCAGGCATTGCGTGGCCTGGGCGTAATTAGTTGGCGCCATGCGCACGAAGCAGTCGAGGTTATTGGCCCGAGCGCAAACGGCCCCCAGGCAGATCTGCTCATAGGTGAGCCCACCATGCTCCTGATCGAGCCAGAATCCGTCGTAACCACCTGCCAGGCCGAACAGGTCGATCACCACCGGATGGACGACTCTAGCGATCGAGAAGACGCGAATCAGGTGATCCCGCTGTGCCAGCAATTGCTTGAATGTACGGATCATCGGTGTTTTGCAAACCAGGTCCTGCGTTGGCGACCACCGCAGCAAGGCGGCCAACTTCAACTAACTTCGTAGCGGAAAGTGAGTCTGACACTTGAGTTACGTGTGGTCAAGCACCTGCAGGCGGATGACGGCCCTGGACGTGACCGCGAGCGCTGCCGTGGCGAGGGAAGAAATTTCCCAGAAACTTACGAACTATTCGGTCGATCGCGTGTCTATAGAATCACAAGCCGCCATGCTGGCGGTGCGTCGGCCGGCCTCGCCCGCCGTTGACGCCCCGATCAATGCATGTCAGGCTTGTGTGAAGAGTGGATTCGCCCGGCCGAGCCTATCGTTGGTCCCGGGGGCCAACCCGCTCGGCAGGATCGTAGTGGTTCTTTCTCTCGAACCGCGCGGAAGCGCAGGAATACTCCGATGCGTACGTCGATCAATGCATGCACGACGAACCGTTGCCTTGGTACCAACCAAGTGCGCCGCTTCGTGGACCGCAGCAACGATCGCCATGCGCCAGCGCTTTCGCCTCTGAGTGCGTGGCAATCGTATCTGGTGATTATTGGCCACGCTGCCGACGTGCTAAAGCACGCGGCCAAACGCGCCGTTACCGGTCACGCCGGCATACTGGCCCTCCCTATGGGGATGGCGGTGCCGGTCCTGGCCGCGGTCGAACCGCGAGTTCGACCGGCGCCGAGGGCGACCGTCGTTTCAGGCTAGGACCGTTCCTAGTCTGACAACACGGTTCGTCGACGATGCCCACGGCCGGCTGCCGCCGCACGCGAGCGATGCGCTCTGCAATCGGCTGGCACCTGGCCTGGATGTTCTCGACTACACCTCGGCACGAAGCGTTTGCTTTCCAGTCGGCCGACATGGAGCGCGGGAGCGCACCTGCGGCTGATCTCAAGAGGCCCCCAGCGACTCGAGAAACTAGCCATGCGACTTCTGGATCGAACAAGCAATCGAATCGACCTGCAGACGATGACCGTTGCCGAGCTGGTGCGCGCGGCCCAGGATAACGACCGCGCCGCCTTCGGCATTCTGGCGGAGCGTTACGAGCGGGCCGTCTACGCGACGGCCGTGCGCCGGCTGCGCAACCATGCCGAGGCGCAGGAGCTCGTGCAGGAAGTGTTCGTCCAGGCGCTGCGGAAACTGCCGCAGTTGCGCACGCCGGAGTGCTTCGGCGGCTGGCTGCGCTCGATCACGGTGCGCATGGCGATCAACCGAGCATCGCGCGCGCAGCCGGCGCTGGCGACCGAGCCAGCCACGTTGGCGGCAACCTGCGTCGAGACGCGCACGCCGCTGCGCGACGCGCTCGATAACGAGCGGCGCCGCGAAGTTCGCAAGAGCTTGCGGCGACTGCGACCGCTGGATCGTGAGACGCTCGTGGCATTTTACGTTAAGGGCCACTCGCTCGTGGAAATGAGCGATAACTTCGCGTCGCCGGTCGGCACGATCAAGCGGCGTCTGCACGTCGCCCGCAAGCGGCTGGCCAAGGAGCTGGCGGAGATGTCGGTTGCCTAAATTGACGTTGGCGACGGACGCGGCGTTGGTATCGACCCGCCAAGCTGGCGAGGGACCCAAAAAGTGGTCCCTCGCCGGCGCGGGTTGTTGTGTCTCCATTGCACCAGCACTCGACGCTACCGCGAACCAGCAGTGGCCGCGTGCAGGCCGGCTCGGGCAGGCTCAAGCGCCTGTTGCGCCCAGGGTCGATCGCCATACAGCTCAATCAAGCTCGCCCAGATGCGCCGCGCCATGTCGGGTTCCGCGGTTTGCAGTTCCGCGGCACGGGCGAGCTGGCGGTGGATTTCCGCAAGATCTTGAGCAGTGGCTTGCTCGGCCAAAGGCTTTAATCGCTTCAATTGTCGATGCGCAAGCTCGATGAGCCGGCGATCGTGAACCGCCTGCGGTGTTTCGCCGTCAGCAGATTCGTGGGATGCGCCGGCGACAGCGCCATCGTACAGGGTCAACAGCGCTTCAAGCCGGGCGACAGCGCGCTGTGGCTGCTCGTCGGCCGCGACCACGGCTTCTCGATAGGAGCGCTCGATCGAAGAACTTGCCACGTTCGGTCCCCCGCGACGGGTCTCGCGTGCCAATCGTCGCTCGAGGCGGTCGAGTTCGAGTTGATTGATAAAACCCCGCACTACCATCGCGCGAGCATCGTCGCTAAACCGCGCGAGGAAGTCTTGCATCCGGGGCTCGGCCGCGGCCAAGGCATCTACCTGGTCGGACTGCGCAGCGCGGCTGATCTCGTCGTAGAGCGCGTCTGCCGTCGGCTGCCGCAATAGATACCAAGCTCCAGCCGCCAGAACGCAGAGCCCAGCGGCAAGCGACAGGGCCTGCGCTGCCAGCACGAATCGTTTGTGGCGCAATGCGGCCGCGGCCTGTTGGGCTTCGGCTTCCGCAACCGCAGTGAAGCGGGTCGCCGCCGTGCCAATGGACTCGCCGCCTGACTGCGGCGCATCGACTGCCGCCGATTTACAACTGGCATCCATCGCGCTGGGTGGTGGCGGAGCAACACGAAACCCAGCGCGCGGCGGCGCCATCGTGGGTTCGTCAGGGGAAAGCACCGCCGGCAATTCGCCAGCCGGCGCGGCGACATCCGTCGGACCGCCGCGCGTGACGCCGAAAGGATCGTCCCGCGATGTGCCGGGCGCGGCGAGCGTCGCCGCAAAAGAGGAGTCGTCGTGGCGCGTCTTGGCGCCCGGTGGCAGTGGAACATCGCCCTGAGACACACTCAATTTGGAGCCAGGTGCGGGGCGATCGCCTGGTTCGCCAGTCTCGCGAGATGGCGCACGTCCCTCGCGTCGCAGCAGTCCCCGTGCGGTCGCTTCGAGTCGGCGACCCAAGACGAGCGCCGTTGGCGGCCGCGACTCAGGGTCCTTAAGCAACAGCGTTTCGACAATCTCCGCGAACTCGTCGGGGACGTCCATCGCGAATTTCCGTAGCGGTTCCGGCACGGCTGTCCGCTGCATCTCGAGCATTTCTACCAGCGATCGCGCACGAAACGGCGGTCGGCCAGCGCACAGCGCGTAGAGCACCGCCCCCAAGGCGTACAGATCGGCGCGATGCGTGATCGGTCGACTGTCGGCCTGTTCCGGCGACATGTACTCCGCCGTGCCAACGACCCCGCCGTCGCCAGTCATGCCGACATTGCCGAACAACTTGGCGATGCCGAAATCGGAAAGCTTGATTGTGCCGTCGCGCGCGGCCAGCAAGTTTGCCGGTTTCAAGTCGCGATGAATGACACCATGATCGTGGGCGTGCCGCAGTGCGCGGCAGACCTGGATCCCAATCTGCGCCGCTTCCTGCCAGGTGAAACGACGGCCGCCTTGCAGCTCTTCCTCGAGGCTGGTCCCTTCGACCAACTCCATGGCATAGTACAGCACGTCGTCGAGCTGGCCGAATCCATAGAGCCGTACGATGTTCGGATGCCGGAGCTTGCGAAGGGTTTCGATTTCGGCTTCGAAACGCTCGCGGAATCCTTCCTCGTCGGCCAGATGTGCCGAGAGCACCTTGACGGCAGCCGGCTCGCGCGAAGTGTCTTCGACGGCGGCATACACCGTGCCCATGCCGCCGCGGCCGAGCCTGCGCCCGAGTCGGTAGGGTCCCAGTTTTTCCAGCGGCATAGCAAGCAAGCCAGGCTGAAGCGACGGAACGAAAGTAGCGACGAGTCGCATCCATTCTACACGGGCAAGCTAACTTGAGGCGCGCCGCGCTCGGCCAGAGTCGCGTCGATTTTCGCGAGAATCTCCGGCGCGAGTGGGAGAGCCGCGCCGCCAGCGTTCTCGATGACTTGTTCGGGGCGCTTCGCGCCGCACAGGGTACTCGTGATGCCAGGCTGATGGACGGTCCAGTTGATGACCAGTTGCGCCACGCTGAGCCCCGCTTCGACAGCGATTGGCCGCAGCCGGTCAACAAAGTCCTGGTTCTTTTGCCACTCGGCGCCCTGAAACATCGGATACTTGGACCTCCCGTCGCCAGCGGCAAAGACGTGATCGCGCGCGAGCTTACCGGCGAGCAATCCTTTCAATAGTGGCCAGTAGACCACGATCGCCACGCCTTGTGCCAGGCACCAGGGAACCAAGTCCTGCTCGATCTCGCGCTGCAGCATGTTATAGGCCGGTTGTACTGCAGCCAGCGGGCAGACACTGGCAAACGTAACCGTTCACACCCTGGGGTGAAAAACTGGCCTTCGCGCAGTCGGCAGAATCGGCGACACCAGGGGCATGTC